>NC_002528.1 GCF_000009605.1 Buchnera aphidicola str. APS (Acyrthosiphon pisum)
TTATCCACAGATTTGTTCTTTACTAATAATAATAGTAATTATTATTTTTTATTTTTTTTATTTTTTTGAATTTAAACCTTAAAGAAAAGAAAAAGATCTTTTTTTTAAGATATTATGTTTTTAAGATTAACATGTGTTATCTTGAATAAAATATTAATACTATTTGAATATTTTTAAATTTTTAAAAGGTTTTTATATGTTTAATTTAAGAAATTTTGATGTAATCGTTGTTGGAGCAGGACATGCTGGTACTGAAGCAGCTATGGCTTCATCAAGAATGGGTTGTAAAACATTATTGCTCACTCAAAAAATTTCAGATTTAGGTGCTTTATCATGTAATCCAGCTATTGGAGGGATAGGAAAAAGTCATTTAGTAAAAGAAATAGATGCATTAGGTGGTATGATGGCTAAAGCTATTGATTACTCTGGTATTCAGTTTAGAATTCTGAATTCTAGCAAAGGTCCTGCTGTAAGATCTACTAGAGCTCAAGCCGATAAAATCCTGTATCATGAGACAGTAAAAAAAATATTAAAAAAGCAAAATAATTTGTTAATTTTAGAAGCAGAAGTTAAGGATTTAATTTTTAAAAATTACTCTGTTGTTGGTGTGTTAACACAAAATGAAATTAATTTCTACTCTCGTTCAGTTGTGTTAGCAGCAGGCACTTTTTTAGGAGGTAAAATACATATAGGGTTAAAAAGTTATTCTGCTGGTAGAATAGGAGATAAGTCTGCTATAGATTTATCTGTTCGTTTAAGAGAATTGTCTTTGCGAGTTAATAGATTAAAAACAGGAACGCCGCCTCGAATTGATATCAACACTGTTAATTTTAACAATTTATTAATTCAAAATAGCGATACTCCTGTTCCAGTTTTTTCATTTATGGGAAACGTTTCACATCATCCTAAACAGATACCATGTTACCTCACACATACTAATGAAAAAACACATGAAATAATACGTAAAAATTTAGATAAAAGTCCAATATATACGGGTTTTTTAAAAGGTTTAGGACCTCGATACTGTCCTTCTATTGAAGATAAAATTGTACGTTTTCCAGATAGAAAATCACATCAAGTATTTTTAGAACCTGAAGGATTATCTAGTATTAAAGTATATCCTAATGGTATTTCGACCAGTCTTCCAATAGAAGTTCAAGAACAAATAGTAGCGTCTATAAAAGGTTTAGAAAAATCCAAAATTATCAGACCTGGATATGCCATTGAATATGATTTTTTTGATCCAAAAGACTTAAATTTAACTTTAGAAAGCAAATTAATTAAAGGGTTATTTTTTGCCGGGCAAATTAACGGAACTACTGGTTATGAAGAAGCGGCTTCACAAGGATTGTTGGCAGGATTAAATGCAGCATTAAGTTCAAAGAATACTGAAGGATGGTTTCCTAGACGTGATCAAGCATATTTGGGTGTTTTAATAGATGATTTAACTACTCAAGGCACAGAGGAACCATACCGCATGTTTACTTCACGTGCCGAATATCGACTTTCTTTAAGAGAAGATAATGCAGATTTACGTTTAACTGAAATTGGTCGTAAACTTGGTTTAGTAAATGATTCAAGATGGATTCGTTATAATCAAAAAGTATTGAATATTCAAACAGAAATGAATCGTTTAAAAAAAAATAAAATAAGTCCTATATCACCAGATGCTGATATTTTAAAAAAATTATATAATATTAATTTAATTAAAGAAATAAGTATGTCTGAATTATTAAAACGACCGCAAATTAGATATCAAGACTTACAATCTCTAGAATCTTTTAGAACAGGAATTGTTGATTTGGAAGCGATAGGACAGATAGAAAATGAGATTAAATATGCAGGTTATATTAAACGACAATCAGAAGAGATCGAGCGACATTTAAAAAATGAAAATACTTTCTTATCATCTATTTATGATTATAACAAAATAAGAGGTTTATCTTCTGAGGTTGTTAAAAAATTAAATGATTACAAACCCATTTCTATTGGTCAAGCATCACGTATTTCTGGAATTACACCAGCTGCTATATCAATTTTATTAATTCATCTAAAAAAAGAATCTTATAAACATACTTTGTAGATTACAAAATGATTAATTTTTTAGTTTTCAAATCATTTTTTATAATTTTTAAAAATTAAAATTTGATTTTAATGTATTTAAAATACATAATAATTGTTTAAATTTGATTTTATTGCTAAATGGTAACTGTTTGCTGAATGTATTTTTTTTGTTGTATAATCTTTTTTAAAATTATAAAAATATGAGAGAAACATATGATTTTAGAAAAGATATCTGATCCTCAAAAATATATTAGTCATCATTTAAGTCACTTGCAGATAGATTTGCGTTCTTTTAAAATTATTCAACCAGGTGCATTGTCTTCTGATTATTGGACTGTAAATGTTGATTCAATGTTTTTTTCTCTTGTACTGGGTAGTTTTTTTTTAAGTATTTTTTATATGGTAGGAAAAAAAATTACTCAAGGTATACCAGGTAAATTACAAACTGCAATTGAGTTAATTTTTGAATTTGTAAATTTAAATGTAAAAAGCATGTATCAAGGTAAAAATGCTCTTATTGCACCTTTATCATTAACAGTATTTATTTGGGTTTTTTTAATGAATCTAATGGATTTAGTTCCGATTGATTTCTTTCCATTTATTTCTGAAAAAGTGTTTGAATTACCTGCTATGCGAATTGTACCTTCTGCTGATATTAATATTACACTATCAATGTCACTTGGCGTGTTTTTTTTAATTTTATTTTATACTGTTAAAATTAAAGGATATGTAGGCTTTTTAAAAGAACTTATTTTACAACCTTTCAACCATCCTGTATTTTCTATTTTTAATTTTATATTAGAATTTGTGTCATTGGTCTCGAAACCCATTTCTTTGGGATTGCGATTATTTGGAAACATGTACGCAGGTGAAATGATTTTTATTTTAATTGCAGGTTTGCTGCCATGGTGGACACAATGTTTTTTAAACGTACCGTGGGCTATTTTTCATATTTTAATAATTTCACTACAGGCTTTTATTTTTATGGTATTAACTATTGTATATTTATCAATGGCCTCTCAATCTCATAAAGATTAAAATCTATTGTGATTTTTTTAAAAACTGGAGTTTCTAATGGAAAATTTAAATGTTGACATGCTTTATATAGCAGTAGCTATAATGGTGGGATTAGCATCAATTGGAGCTGCAATCGGAATTGGAATTCTGGGCGGTAAGTTTTTAGAGGGAGCCGCTAGGCAACCTGATTTAGTTCCATTATTAAGAACACAGTTTTTTGTTGTCATGGGATTAGTTGATGCGATTCCAATGATTGCTGTAGGTTTAGGATTATATATGCTTTTTGCTATTTCATAATTTTTTTACTATAATTTTTTATAAAAAACATATTATTTTAGATTATTACATAAAATCTTTACGTTTTTTTAGATAACGTAAAGATTAATTTTCATATTGATATAAAAGGTGGATTCTCGTGAATCTTAATGCGACAATTCTTGGACAAGCTATTTCATTTGTTTTATTTGTCTGGTTTTGTATGAAATATATTTGGCCTCCTATTATTTTAGCTATTGAAACTAGACAGAAAGAGATTAAAGAATCATTAACTAATGCAAAAAAAGCTCGGGATGAATTATATATTCTCGAAAAAAAAATACATCAAAATATTATTGATGCCAAACAAAAAGCATCGAATATTTTAAATTCAGCAAATAAACAAAAAGTGTCAATTTTAGAAGATGCAAGAAATCAGGCGTTAGAAGAAAGTAAAAAAATTATCCTGAATACTCAATCAGAAATTAATATTGCTATTACACATGCACGTAAAAATTTACATAAAGAAGTAGTAGATTTATCTATTTCTATGGCAGAAAAAATTATCAAAAAAAATATTTCTAAAGATGATAATCAAGAGTTGTTAGATGAATTAGTTACTTCTTTATCACAGGTGAAAAATTAATGTCAGTAGCAGATACTATTGCTAGACCTTATGCTCAAGCAATTTTTGAAATTGCCATTGAGAATAATACAATTGAAAAATGGAAAAATATATTAATTTTTATTAAAACTATTGCTTCGCATAAAAAATTTAAAAATTTTTTGTCAGGTTCTATTTCACCTAAATATTTATCGTTAATATTTATCACAATTGGCACTAATATAATTGATGAAAACGCAAAAAATTTAATAAAATTATTATCTGAAAATCAACGTTTTAATATATTAAATAATATATTCGAACGATTTGTAAAATTAGAAGCATGTTATAAAAACATCATAATAGTTCAATTGAAATCAGCATTTTCTTTAAAAGAAAATCTCATTAACAAAATACGAAAAGTATTAGAACGGTTCTTCTTAAAAAAAACTAAAATTATATATAAAGTAGATCCTAATATACTTAATGGTATGATTGTAAAGGTGAATAATACTATTTTTGATTTATCTGCTCAAAATCATCTTAAACAATTATCTGATTCTTTAAATTTTTAAGAGAATAAAAATATATGAGATTAAATTCTACAGAAATCAGTAAATTAATTAAAGAAAGAATAGCGCAATTTGAAGTTTTTAATCAATCATACAATGAAGGCTCTATTATTTCTGTAAGTGATGGTATTATAAAAATCAATGGTCTTTCTAACGTAATGTTAGGTGAAATGATTTTATTGCCTAATAACGAGTATGCAATTGCTTTAAATATAGAAAGGGATACAGTTGGTGCTGTAGTTATGGGTCCCTATATTCATATTTCTGAAGGAGCTAAAGTACGGTGTACAGGGAAAATACTGGAAGTGCCAGTAGGTGATAATTTTTTAGGTCGAGTAGTAAATGCATTAGGTTTTCCTATTGATGGAAAGGATTCCATACAAAATGATGGTTTTTTTCCAGTAGAAGCTGATGCTCCTGGAGTAATTGACCGAAAATCAGTCAACCAGCCTATACAAACAGGTTATAAAGTTATCGATTCAATGATTCCTATCGGACGAGGTCAACGTGAATTAATTATTGGTGATAGACAAACAGGAAAAACTGCACTAGCAATAGATACAATTATTAATCAGAAACAATCTGGTATTAAATGTATTTATGTCGCTATTGGACAGAAACTTTCCACAATTATTAATGTTGTTAAAAAATTAGAAGAAAACAACGCTTTATTTAATACAATCATAGTAGTAGCTTCTGCTTCAGAAGCCGCATCCTTACAATATTTAGCACCATATTCTGGTTGTGCTATGGCAGAATTTTTTCGAAATAAAGGAGAAGATTCTTTAATTATTTATGATGATCTTTCAAAACATGCAGTAGCTTATCGTCAAATTTCTTTATTATTGCGCAGACCACCAGGAAGAGAAGCATTTCCTGGAGATATATTTTATCTACATTCTCGTTTATTAGAAAGAGCCTCTCGAGTCTCTATGGAGTATGTACAGAAAATAACCAAAAATAAAATTACTGGAAAAACAGGATCCATTACAGCTTTGCCTATTATTGAAACACAATCTGGAGATGTTTCTGCTTTTGTTCCTACTAATGTTATTTCTATTACCGATGGTCAAATTTTTTTAGAATCAAATTTATTTAATTCGGGCATTCGACCTGCTGTAAATCCCGGTATATCTGTTTCTCGTGTAGGAAGTGCCGCACAAACTACGATTATTAAAAAACTCTCGTCTGGGATTCGTACGGCATTAGCACAGTATCAAGAACTTGCTGCATTTTCACAATTTTCATCTGATTTGGATGATACCACTAGAAAGCAATTAAATCATGGTCAAAAAATTACAGAATTATTAAAACAAAAACAATATTCACCTATTTCTATAGCCGAACAGGCTCTTATACTTTTTGTTGCAGAAAATAATTTTCTTGATGATATTTCTATAGATAAAATCACTAAATTTGAAAAAGAAATATTAATTTATGCTCATAATTATTATTTTGATTTAATGGAAGAAATTAATAAAACAGGCGATTTTAATATTGTTATAAAAGATAAATTTATTAAATTAATTACCGAGTTTAAAAAAAATCAATTTTAAAAAAATAACTAATAAGTTAAAAAGAGAAAATAGTGACCAGCACAAAAGAAATAAAAAACAAAATCGTGAGTGTTACCAATACTAAAAAAATCACTAAAGCGATGGAAATGGTGGCAGTGTCTAAAATGAGAAAAACTGAAGAAAGAATGCGATCAGGTCGACCATATTCTGATATTATTAGAAAAGTTATTGATCATGTGACACAAGGAAATTTAGAATATAAACATAGTTACTTGGAAGAAAGAAAAACTAACCGTATTGGCATGATTATAATATCTACTGATAGAGGATTATGTGGTGGTTTAAATACTAATCTTTTTAAACAAGTATTATTTAAAATCCAGAATTTTGCTAAAGTAAATATTCCGTGTGATTTAATATTATTTGGTTTAAAAAGTTTATCTGTATTCAAACTTTGTGGAAGTAATATTCTTGCGAAAGCAACTAACTTAGGAGAAAATCCCAAATTAGAGGAATTAATTAATTCTGTTGGAATTATACTCCAAGAATATCAATGTAAACGAATTGATAAGATTTTTATTGCTTATAACAAATTTCATAATAAAATGTCGCAATATCCTACAATTACACAATTATTACCTTTTTCTAAAAAAAATGATCAAGATGCAAGCAATAATAATTGGGATTATTTGTATGAACCAGAATCTAAACTGATTTTAGACACTTTGTTTAATCGATATATAGAATCTCAAGTCTATCAAAGCATTTTAGAAAATATAGCAAGTGAACACGCTGCTCGTATGATTGCAATGAAAACAGCGACGGATAATAGTGGAAATCGGATTAAAGAATTACAGTTAGTCTACAATAAAGTTCGTCAGGCTAATATTACTCAAGAATTAAACGAAATTGTTTCAGGTGCATCAGCGGTTTCAATTGATTAAAAATTAGTAGAGGTTTTAAAATAATGGCTACTGGAAAAATCATCCAAATTATTGGTGCTGTCGTCGATGTAGAATTTAATCAAGATTCGGTACCTAAAATATATAATGCCTTAGAAGTCAAAAACAAGCAATATAAACTGATTTTAGAAGTGCAACAACAGTTAGGTTCAGGTGTCGTACGAACGATTGCTATGGGTTCATCTAATGGTTTAAAACGAGGTTTAATTGTTACTGATCTTGGACATTATATCAAAGTTCCGGTAGGAGAAGCAACACTGGGTCGTATAATCAATGTATTAGGTGAAACAATAGATAATAAAGGGGCATTAAAAAATAATCAATCTGATAAAATTGAATATTGGGAAATTCATCGTTCACCTCCAAGTTACAGAGACCAGGCTAGTTGTAGAGAAATATTAGAAACAGGAATAAAAGTTATTGATTTAATTTGTCCTTTCTCAAAAGGTGGTAAAGTTGGTTTGTTTGGTGGAGCCGGTGTAGGTAAAACAGTTAATATGATGGAATTAATTCGTAATATTGCTGTCGAACACTCTGGTTATTCAGTTTTTACTGGAGTAGGCGAAAGAACTCGAGAAGGGAATGATTTTTATCATGAAATGAATGATTCTCAAGTTTTAGATAAAGTTTCTCTTGTATACGGACAAATGAATGAACCACCAGGAAATAGATTACGAGTTGCTTTTACAGGTTTAACTATTGCAGAAAAATTTCGTGATGAAGGAAAAGATGTTTTATTATTTATTGATAATATATATCGTTACACCTTAGCAGGTACTGAGGTTTCTGCTTTACTTGGACGGATGCCGTCAGCAGTAGGTTATCAACCTACTTTAGCAGAAGAAATGGGTTTACTCCAAGAAAGAATTACTTCAACAAAAAATGGTTCAATCACTTCTGTTCAAGCAGTATATGTACCTGCTGATGATTTAACAGATCCTTCACCTGCAACAACATTTGCACATTTAGATTCTACAGTTACATTAAGTCGGCAAATCGCGTCTCTAGGAATTTATCCTGCTATTGATCCTTTAAATTCAACCAGTCGTCAATTAGATCCTTATATTGTAGGTGACGAGCATTATGAAACCGCATTAGGAGTGCAGTCCATATTACAAAGATATCAAGAATTAAAAGATATTATTGCCATTCTAGGTATGGATGAATTAGCAGAAAAAGATAAATTATTAGTATCTCGAGCACGTAAAATACAGCGATTTTTATCTCAACCATTTTTTGTTGCAGAAGTTTTTACTGGTTTTCCAGGAAAATACGTTTCTTTAAAAGACAATATTCGTGCTTTTAAAGGTATTATCAAAGGCGAATTTGATGATTTACCAGAACAAGCATTTTATATGGTAGGTTCTATTGAAGAAGTTATAGAAAAAGCAAAAAAATTATAATTTTTTTGGATGTACAGGATATATTTATGAATTTTTATTTAGATGTAGTTAGTTTAACAAAGACTATATTTTCTGGATTTGTAGAAAAAATTCGAGTTTCTGGAAGTGAAGGAGAACTCGGTATTTATCCAGGACATGCTCAGTTGTTAAGTATACTTAAACCGGGAATGGTATACATTTTTCATAAGAAAGATAAAAAAGAAGAATGTATTTATATATCAGGAGGAATATTAGAAGTGCAACCTTCTGTTGTATCTATTTTAGCTGATGTTGCTATTCATGCTATTGATTTAGATCGAAGTCGTATTTTAAAAACAAAAAAAAATGCGGAAGAATCTATTAAAAGTAACAATACAAAAATTAATAAAGATGCTATTTTATTGCAAATTTCTAAAGAAATTGCAAAATTAAGAGTGCTTGAAGTAATGGATAAATTTAAATGAAAAATAATCTTTCGCGGCTGGTTTTTTCCTGCCGCAAGTACTAAAAAATTTATTCTAAGAATAAAAAATATTTTTAAACGTCAATATTTTCTGCTTTTAAAGCATTATTTTCTATAAATTGTCTTCTAGGTTCAACCGCTTCTCCCATTAGAGTATTAAATAAATTATTTGCAGAAACTGCATCTTTGATAGTTACCTGTAGCATGTTTCTGGTTTCAGGATTCATTGTCGTATTCCATAATTGTTCTGGATTCATTTCACCTAATCCTTTATATCGTTGTATAAACAAGCCGCGTTTAGATTGTTTTATTAACCATTTCCATGTATTTTTTATACTATCTATTTTATAAGTAGACCCAGATTTTTCTATCAAAACTTTATCTGAAAAATATTTTTTAAAACTTTCACCTAAATTAGTAATTAATAAATATTCTTTGCTTTTTAAAAATTCTTCTTTAAAATCATATTTTGTATAATGTGCATATCTAGATATTTTTATAGTTGGTTCGAATATATTTTTATCTAAATTTTCTTTAATTTCTATTGAATAGTGATTATTACTGTTATCTTTTTTATTTAGATTTTCAGCCAATGTGTATATCCATTCTTTTACTATTTCGATATCTTTTAAATTGTGTAAATGATTGTGGTAGATTAATTCATTAAATACTAATTTTGGAAAATAGTGTTTGCTTTGTTTCATAATTATTTGAATATAATGATATTCAGACATAATTTTTTTAAATTTTTTAAGTTTTTGATTAATAATAAGATTATCTTCACTTTTTAAAACAAGATCTTTTAAAGCATTTTTAATTTGATATGTATTCATTTCTTCATCATTTTTAATATATTTTTCTTTTCTTCCTTTTTTTAATTTGTATAATGGAGGTTGTGCAATATAAACATACCCTTTTTCAATTAACTCAGGTAGTTGGCGATAAAAAAAAGTTAAGAGAAGTGTACGAATATGCGCACCATCTACATCAGCATCAGTCATTATAATAATATAATGATATCTTAATTTATCTATATTATATTCATTTTTACCAATCCCGCATCCTAACGCAGTGATAAGAGAGGCAACTTCTTGTGATAAAATCATTTTATCGAACTTGGATTTTTCAACATTCAATATTTTTCCTTTAAGAGGAAGAATTGCTTGATTTTTTCTGTTTCTGCCTTGTTTAGCAGACCCACCTGCCGAATCACCTTCTACTAAATAAATTTCTGAGAATTTAGGATCATTTTCTTGGCAATCAGATAATTTCCCAGGCAGTGCACCTAAATCTAATATACTCTTTTTTTTGTTGATTTCTCTTGCTCGTCGCGCTGCTTCTCTAACTTTAGCCGCATTGATGATTTTTTGAATAATAAATTTTGAGTCAGACGGATTTTCTAAAAGATATTCAATCAGGTTTTCATTAATTAATGATTCTATTACTGACCTCGCTTCAGAAGAAACTAATTTATCTTTGGTTTGCGATGAAAATTTTGGATCAGGTATTTTGATTGATATAATAGCTGTTAATCCTTCACGTACATCTTCACCTATTATAGTAGTTTTGTTCTTTTTATTATAGCCTTCTCTTTCTATATGTAAATTTAATGTTCTCGTCATACCGGAACGAAATCCTGCTAAGTGTGTTCCGCCATCTTTTTGTGGTATATTGTTAGTAAAACATAATATATTCTCTTGATGAGAATTATTCCACTGCATAGCAATTTCTAGTTCTATTTGATCTTTTGTAGATCGAAAATAAAATATATGTGTATGAATAGGTGTCTTTTTTGCATTTAAAAATTTAATAAATGCTTTAATGCCACCTTTATAATGATAGCAATTTTTAATGCTAGTTCTATTATCTTCGAGATAAATAGCAATGTTTGAATTAAGAAAAGAGAGTTCACGCAAACGTTTAGATAAAATTTCATATTGAAATTTTATATTATTTGTAAAAGTTTTATAACTAGGCCAAAATCTTATATACGTACCAGTTGTGTCAGTTGTTCCAATGATAGAAAGAGGATTTTCTGGTTTTCCATGTCTGTATATTTGTTGATATTTTTTCTTATTTTTGTCTATTATTAGTTCTAATTTTTCCGATAAAGCGTTGACGACTGATATTCCTACACCGTGCAATCCACCTGATATTTGATATGAAGCATTATCAAATTTGCCGCCTGAATGTAATACTGTCAGAATAACTTCTGCCGCTGAAATGTTTTCTTCAGGATGAATATCTGTAGGTATTCCTCTACCATCGTCTTTTACTGAAACTGAATTGTCTGAATGAATGGTTACTATTATTTCTTTGCAATAACCAGACAGCGCTTCATCTATTGAGTTATCTACTATTTCAAAAACCATATGATGCAATCCACTACCATCATCTGTATCTCCAATATACATACCCGGTCTTTTACGAACAGCATCTAATCCTCTTAAAATTTTAATATTAGAAGAGTCGTATATATTTTTCATAACTTTCCCTATAATTTTTTTAAGTAAAATAATTATTAAAATTATTATATTATTTTTATGTAAAAAAATAATATTGAAATTATTTTACATTATTTATTATATTCTATAATGCAGGTTCGAAAATATTTAACGTTTTAATAACATTACAACATACAATATTGATGCATCATTTTCTGCTTCAATTTGTATTGAATTATTAGCATTATTTAAAAATAAAAAAATATTTTCGCTAGTAATAGAATTTAATATTTCTATTATGTAGTACACATTAATTGATATTTTTACTGTATTTCCAGTATAATTTATATTAAATCTATCTTCTGCTATTTCTTCTTCTTGATTATCAGATAATACTTTAAATTGACCATTTCTGATATGAATTTCTACTCCACAAAATTTTTCATGGGATAAAATAGCAGCTCGTAACAATGATTGCTTTAATAGTTTTGAATTTAAAGTAATAAAATTGTTTTTATTTTCAAGCAAAACACTCTTATAATCAGGATATTGTCCTTCAATTAATTGTGTTGTAAATATAAGATCTTCTATATGTACTCTAATATTATTTTTTCCAACTAAAACTTTTATTGGTTGTTTTGGAATATTTAATAATCTATATAGTTCAATAACGCCTTTTCTTGGAATAACTATTGAAAAAGGAATTATATTTTCTTTTAAAAAAAATTTTGATATTCCTAGACGATATCCATCTGTGGCTACTGCATAAAGTGATCGATCTGTTTTTTCTAATAAAATACCATTAAGGTAGTATCGTACATCTTGTTTAGCCATAGAAAATTGAATTTTTTCTATCATTTTTTTTAAAATATCTGAAGGTATAAAAAATTCTGAAATATGATGAAAGTCATGATGAACTGGAAAACTATCATAAGGTAAGGTGGTTAATATATAACGACTATTTCCAGAAATAATATGCATTTTATTATTGTTTAATTGCATCTCTATATTTGATGAATTTAATGAATTTCTGCAAATATCTAAAAGTTTTCGGCCTGAAATCGTTGCAGTTCCTGATATGTGTTCTGTTGATAGTTGAATCATAGCAACTAATTCTATTTCTAAATTCGTCCCTGTTAATGATAACATTCCGTTTTTTATATTTATTAATACATTATCTAAAATAGGAAGAGAAGTATTTTTTACAAGCAACCGACTTATTTTTTGTAAATTTTTAATTAAAATATTATTATTGATAATAAATTTCATATGATCACTTTGATAGAGTTCTAATTAAATTTAAAAAATCTTTTTTAATATCGTGATTTTCTTTTCGCAATTGTTCGATTTTACAACATGCATGCAGTACTGTTGTATGATCTCTGCCACTAAAAGCTTCTCCTATTTCAGGCAAACTATGATTAGTTAATTTTTTCGCCATAGCCATTGCCATTTGTCTTGGACGAGCTATTGAACGTGAACGTTTTTTTGATAATAGATCAGAAACTTTAATTTTATAGTATTTTGCTACTGTTTTTTGGATATTATCAATAGTGATAATTTTTTCTTGTACAGCAAGTATATCTTGAAGTGCTTCACGAGCAAAATCTACAGTAATAGCACGATGGGTAAAACGAGAATTAAGAATAACTCGATTTAAAGCACCTTCTAATTCGCGTACATTAGATCGTAAATGTTTAGCAATAAAAAAAGCCACTTCATTAGATAATATGACGTTATTTTGATCAGCTTTTTTTATAAGAATAGCAACTCTAGTTTCAATTTCTGGAGGATCGATAGCAATTGTGAGACCCCAGCTAAATCTTGATTTTAGACGATCTTCAACTCCGTTTATTTCTTTAGGATAACGGTCAGAAGTTAATATGATTTGTTGATTTCCTTCTATTAAAGTATTAAATGTATGAAAAAATTCTTCTTGTGAACGTTCTTTATGTGCAAAAAATTGAATATCATCGATTAATAGTGCATCAACAGAACGATAATACAATTTAAATTTTTCAATAGCATTATTTTTTAATGCTTTTACCATGTCTTGTACAAAACATTCAGAATTCATAAAAATGATTTTAATATCATACTTATATGATAAAATTTCATTTCCTATAGCATGAAGTAAGTGAGTTTTTCCTAATCCTGTTGCACCATATAAGAATAATGGATTATAAGAATTTCCAGGATTTCTTGCGGCTTGAAATGCTGCTGAACGTGCAAGCTGATTAGATTTTCCTTCTACAAAGTTTTGAAAATTATATCTTTTATTAATATTAGATCGATAAGACAAATTTTTGAATTTTGGAATATTGGACCAGATTAGCTTTTCATTTTTATTATTATTATTATTTTCAATGTTTTTTTTTAATTTGTTTTCTTTATAAATTTGATAAATTTCAAATTTTATTAATGGAGAATTAGTACCGCAATAATCTTGCAGTATTTTTTTTAAATGATTTAAGTATTTGTCTTTCACCCATTCCAAAACAAATTTATTTGGCGCATATATTTCTAGAATGTTATTGTTTAGTTTGGCCTTCAGAGAGCGTATCCACATACTAAACTCTGTATTCGGTAGCTCATCCTGCAACCGGTCAAGACACTGTTTCCAAAGACAAAGTGACACGGTAGACTCCAAGCGAACACAATCAATAAAAAAATAAACTTTGAAAAGTTATTGTTTTTCATACGTTTACTTTGATATATATAATTTTATATAATTTTTTTTATATGAAATTATGTTTTTTATATTAAAAGTTATACAATCTAAGATTGGCGAGTATAACGAAAAGGATATAATATATTGTTAAGATATTTTTTATCTCAAGAAGTGATTTTTAAATGTACTGTCATTTTTATAAAAAAACATAATTATCATACCAGAATACAAAATTAAAAATATTTTTTTAGATCAGTTGATATCGAATGTATTTTAATTGATAAAAATTTTTATAATATTTTTTATAATCAATGATTTAAATAAAGTTAATTGACTATAGCATTTAGAATAATTAATCTTATTAAACGTGAATTTTATAAATTATATTCAACAAAAAATAGTAAGGTAAATATTAAAATGAAACGAACTTTTCAACCATCAATATTAAAACGTAATCGTTCACATGGATTTAGAATTCGTATGGCAACAAAAAATGGTCGTTATATTTTATCACGAAGACGTGCTAAGTTAAGAACACGTTTAACTGTTTCTAGCAAATAGTAGGTTAATATTTTGTTGAATTATTTTTTTAAAAAACAATTACGATTATCTGACTCTACAAGTTTTCAAGATGTTTTCAATGGATCTGTAAAAAAAAAAAATACTTTAGAAATAAGTATTTTAGGACGTTTTAATTTATTAGGACATCCTAGATTAGGTCTTAGCATACCTCGAAAAAACATTAAGCATGCTCATAATCGAAATTTGATTAAACGATTAGTGCGAGAGACTTTTCGTTTATTACAATACAAATTACTTTCAATGGACTTTGTAGTGATAGCAAAAAAAAATATTCTCTTTTTAAATAATACAAGAATAATAGATATGCTAAATAGTTTGTGGTCTAATTATTATAGATAATAATATTTTTTATTCTATATATTATAAATACATTATCTATTTTAAATATGATTAAAATAATTTTATGTCAATTGAAGTAGTACCCTTTAAATATAGTTATTTAACTGTGAATATTAGAGATAAAAGTGAATATTAATTATGGAAGTACAACGTAATTTTTTTATTTTTGCTTTTTTATTTGTTTCTTTTCTACTTTGGCAGGCATGGCAAAGTCAAATGTTTTTAAATAAAAAAACAAATGAAAAAATAGATCCAATTTTTCATTTTATTGATGTAAAAAAAAATAAAAAGAAAATTTTTATCAAAAATGATGTAATTAGTTTAGTTGTTAATATGTATGGTGGTGATGTAGAAGAGGCATCTTTACTCGCATACAAGGATACATTATATTCATCTAGACCTTTTAAATTACTTGAAACTGGATCGGATTTTATTTATCAGGCACAAAGCGGATTAATTGGAAAAGATGGACCTGATAGTTCAATAAATGATAGTAGACCATTATATTCTGCTAATAAAAATTTTTTTGTATTAGGACCTAACGAAAAAGAATTGCGTGTTCCTATCAAATGGTTAAGTAAAAATGGTGTAATTTATAAAAAAACTTTTATTCTTAAACCAAATAGATATGATGTTCAAATAGAGTATGACGTCTATAATCCAAGCAAAGAAAGTTTGAATATGAATATATTTGGACAAATAAAACAAACAATCAATTTACCTAAAAAACGTAATGTTTATAGTGGAAATTTTGCTCTTCAAACTTTTCGTGGTGCAGCTTATTCAAGTGATGATAATAAATATGAAAAATATAAATTTGATATGATCGCTAATAATAAAAACTTGCATATTATGACTGAAAGTGGATGGATAGCAATGCTACAACAATATTTTGCTGTTGCTTGGATTCCTGATAATTTAGGTAAAAATACAATATATACATCTAGTTTAGATCATGACACAGCGGTAATTGGATATAAGTCTCCTATAATTAATATTCCACCTAATTCTAGATCGATTATAAAATCAAAGTTATGGATTGGTCCGAAAATACAGAAAGAAATGAAATTAGTTGCGCCAAATTTAGATTTAACAGTTGATTACGGTTGGCTTTGGTTTTTATCTCAACCATTATTTAAATTACTAACTATTTTATATAGTATTATAGGAAATTGGGGTTTTTCTATTATTTTAATTACTTTTATTATGAGAGGGTTAACTTATCCTTTAACAAAAGCGCAGTATATTTCCATGGCAAAAATGCGTGCGTTACAACCTAAAATACAGGAAATAAAAGAAAAATTTTCAAAAGATAAACAACGTATTAGTCAGGAAATGATTTTGTTATATAAAAAAGAAAAAATAAACCCCTTAGGTGGATTTTTACCTATTTTTATTCAAATGCCAATTTTTCTATCTCTTTATTATATGCTTATAGGATCTGTTGAATTACGTCATGCTCCTTTTTTATTGTGGATTCATGATTTATCGAGTCAAGATCCTTACTATGTCCTGCCTGTGATAATGGGTTTAACAATGTTTTTTATTCAAAAGATATCTTCTACTAATCATATTTCTGATCCACTTCAAAAAAAGATTATGAATTTTATGCCGGTGATTTTTACTGCGTTTTTTTTATGGTTTCCTTCAGGATTAGTTTTGTACTATATAATTAGTAATTTAGTCACTATTATACAACAAAAGTTTATCTTATCTAACTTAGAAAAAAATAGATAAAATTGTTTGATTTTTGATATATATAAAGAAAATAATTTATGATGCGTAATGAAACTATTGTCGCCCAAGTTACCTGTCCAGGAAAAAGTGCTGTTGGAATATTGAGAATATCTGGTTTTCAGACAAAGATAGTTGCTATAAAAATTTTAGGTAAAATTCCACTAGCTAGATTTGCGACTTATTCAAACTTTTTAGATGAAAATAATGAAATATTAGATAAAGGAATATCTTTATGGTTTCCTGCTCCTCATTCTTTAACAGGTGAAGATGTACTAGAATTACAAGGCCATGGTAGTCCATTAATAATGGATTTACTAATAAGAAGGATTTTGTCTATTAATAATATTAGAATGGCTAAACCAGGGGAATTTTCTGAACGTGCTTTTTTAAATGGAAAAATGGATTTAATTCAAGCGGAATCTATAGATGATTTAATTAATTCAGAAACAGAATTATCCGCTCGTGCTTCATTAAATTCATTACAAGGAAAATTTTCTTTTTTTATTAAAGAACTGATGAATTTGATTATTGAATTTCGTATTAATATAGAATCAAATATAGACTTTTCAGAAGAAGAAATTAATATTAATATGCAGGATATAATTAATATAAAATTTCGAGAACTACATGATAAATTTTTGAAATTAAAGGCTACAGTTTTAAAAGGAAGTCTCTTAAGAGAAGGGAAAAAAATCGTAATTGCTGGACTTCCTAATTCCGGGAAGTCTAGCTTATTAAATATTTTATCATATTCTGATAGAGCTATAGTAACTGATATACCTGGTACTACACGAGATCTTCTATATGAAGATATCAGTATTAATGGTGTTAGATGTGAATTAATTGATACAGCAGGTCTGCGTGATACAGATGATAAAGTTGAACGTATTGGTATCATGCGTGCTTGGGAAATGATTAGAAAATCTGATCATGTTCTTTTTGTAATTGATAAGACACTTAGTAAATCAAAACAAAAAAAAATATGTGATGATTTTATGAAAAATATTTTAAACAATAAAACTCAAGTAACATTTGTTTTAAATAAAAACGATTTAATAAAAGATGAATTTGGTATTAAAGAAATAGATGGAACGGCATTTATTAGTATATCAGCACGTACAGGTGAGGGTGTTAATATTTTACGTGAACATATAATAAAAATTGAAAAAAATATAAATAATGAAAGTGTTTTCATTGCTCGTCGTCGTCATATCAAACAACTTGATTTAGCGTACGATGAGTTTTTAACTGCCGAAAATACATGGAGAGAGTCTGAGAATATTGAATTACTAGCAGAATCTTTAAGTATTATAAGTAAGTTTTTAGGCGAGATAATAGGTCAGTGTACTTCTGAAGACTTATTAAATCATATTTTCTCAAGTTTTTGTATTGGAAAATAAATTTTAAAAGAACAAAATTTGCCCGGAGGCGGAATTGAACCACCGACACGGGGATTTTCAGTCCCCTGCTCTACCAACTGAGCTATCCGGGCTTTTTTTATATTAAATCATCAAATGTAAAATGTTGTCAATGTTTTTTATTGTAAAAATTTTTTATATTTATATTTTATTGTTTTTTTAAAAAAAATTACTTTTTTAAAATATTTTAAAATATAAACTTTCTTAAATAAAAAAATAAAAAAATAATTTTTACCCTTGAAAGTTTTAATAAATATCCCTATATTTAAAATAAGAGAAAAATATTAAATTAATAAAAAATAATTTTTTAAAATAATCTAGAAAGATTATTTACAGGAGCATTATCATATGAAAATTCGTCCATTGCATGATCGTGTGCTTGTTAAGCGTCAAGAAGTCGAATCAAAATCTGCAGGTGGTATTGTATTAACAGGATCTGCTGCAGGGAAATCGACTCGAGGAACAGTGACAGCTGTTGGAAAAGGTCGTGTTTTAGATAATGGAGACATTAAACCATTAGATGTAAAAGTTGGTGATGTTGTTATTTTTAATGAAGGTTATGGTGCAAAAACAGAAAAAATTGATAACGAAGAATTATTAATTCTAACTGAAAGCGACATTTTAGCAATTGTTGAATAGTAAACCACATGCTATATCCATTGAAAAATTGATTTAAGGGGATGTCAAATGGCCGCTAAAGATGTAAAATTTGGAAATGAAGCCCGCATTAAAATGCTTCGTGGAGTTAATGTATTAGCAGATGCAGTAAAAGTGACTTTAGGACCAAAAGGTAGAAATGTAGTTCTAGATAAATCTTTTGGAGCACCTAGTATTACTAAAGATGGTGTATCCGTAGCCCGTGAAATTGAATTAGAAGATAAATTCGAAAACATGGGAGCTCAAATGGTAAAAGAAGTTGCATCAAAAGCAAACGATGCAGCAGGTGATGGTACCACAACAGCAACATTATTAGCACAATCTATAGTAAATGAAGGTTTAAAAGCAGTAGCAGCTGGTATGAATCCAATGGATCTGAAACGTGGAATTGATAAAGCTGTTATCAGTGCTGTAGAAGAATTAAAACATTTATCTGTACCATGTTCTGATTCTAAAGCAATTACACAAGTTGGTACTATTTCTGCAAATGCAGATGAAAAAGTTGGTTCTTTAATTGCAGAAGCAATGGAAAAAGTTGGTAATGACGGAGTTATTACAGTAGAAGAAGGTACAGGTTTACAGGATGAACTTGAAGTTGTCAAAGGGATGCAATTTGATCGTGGTTATCTATCTCCATATTTTATCAATAAACCAGAAACAGGTATTGTTGAATTAGAAAACCCATATATTTTAATGGCTGATAAAAAAATATCTAATGTTCGTGAAATGTTACCAATATTAGAATCTGTTGCAAAATCAGGAAAACCACTATTAATTATTTCTGAAGATTTAGAGGGTGAAGCTTTAGCAACTTTAGTAGTTAATTCAATGAGAGGAATTGTAAAAGTCGCAGCAGTAAAAGCACCTGGATTTGGTGATCGTCGTAAAGCAATGTTACAAGATATTTCAATTCTTACTGGTGGTTCTGTTATCTCTGAAGAATTAGCTATGGAATTAGAAAAATCTACTTTAGAAGATTTAGGACAAGCAAAACGTGTTGTTATTAGCAAAGACACTACAACTATTATTGGTGGTGTAGGAGAAAAACACTCCATTCAAAGTCGTATTAGTCAAATCCGACAAGAAATTCAAGAAGCTACTTCTGATTATGATAAAGAAAAATTAAATGAACGCTTAGCTAAACTATCAGGCGGTGTTGCAGTACTAAAAGTAGGTGCGGCTACAGAAGTAGAAATGAAAGAAAAAAAAGCTCGTGTTGAAGATGCATTACATGCTACTCGTGCAGCTGTAGAAGAAGGTGTAGTTGCTGGAGGTGGTGTTGCATTAGTGCGTGTAGCAGGGAAAATAGCTGATTTACGTGGTCAAAATGAAGATCAGAACGTAGGTATTCGAGTTGCTTTGCGTGCAATGGAAGCTCCATTACGTCAAATTGTTTCTAATTCTGGTGAAGAACCTTCTGTAGTTACAAACAATGTAAAAGACGGAAAAGGTAACTATGGTTACAATGCAGCTACTGATGAATATGGTGACATGATAGATTTTGGTATATTAGATCCAACTAAAGTTACACGTTCTGCTTTACAGTATGCTGCTTCTGTCGCTGGTCTAATGATCACAACAGAATGTATGGTAACTGACTTGCCTAAAGAAGATAAATCTTCTGATTCTAGTTCTTCTCCAGCAGGAGGAATGGGTGGCATGGGTGGAATGATGTAATAAAAAGTTTATTTTATTACAATTTTTTGAAACAATTTTAAAAATACCTTTCCTCAGAATCACTATTCTGAGGAAATTTTTTATGTTCTTTGAATATAGAAATTATTTTACTTTTGAAATAAATGATTAGAATCTTGTTCTAATAACGTTTAAAAATAATCAGCACTATTTTCTAATATTGAATATATAAAAATATTTTTATGTAAAAAAAAATCTCTAAATTTTTTTGAATCAGTATTATTAAATACTTTAATAGTAAAATTACAATCAATAAAACAATAGTACCTTTTTTAATTTATAAAAATAACTCATCAAATAGTATTTTATTTTTTTGATACTAAACATCATTTAAGGTGATAATTTTAGAAGGAGCTAAATACATATTAAAGATTTATATATAGAGGTGCTATAACGATCATCTATTTTAAATTTTTTATATTTTTTTATAAAACTTGGATTCAAAATGTAATTGTAGGTATTTTATATGCTTATATAATGATTTTTTTAAAAATTATATTTAGCATTTAAAATATTATTTTCTTATATAGAAGACTATACTTTACTTTATTTGTGTATTATATTTTTATGTTAGAATATATTTTACTTAGCAACATAAATTAATAATGTTATATAAT
Source organism: Buchnera aphidicola str. APS (Acyrthosiphon pisum) (assembly GCF_000009605.1). Taxonomy (NCBI): domain Bacteria; kingdom Pseudomonadati; phylum Pseudomonadota; class Gammaproteobacteria; order Enterobacterales; family Erwiniaceae; genus Buchnera; species Buchnera aphidicola. Next base: position 20,997 of record NC_002528.1, read on the forward strand.
CAGAAATCTTTTCATATAAATAGAGGTTGTATGAGAATATATCATAGTAATAATTTTCGTTCAGGTCGTAAAATTATTTTCGAAAACGAGCCGTGTTTGATAGAATCTAGTGAATTTGTAAAACCTGGAAAAGGTCAATCTTTTGTTCGTGTAAAATTGAGAAAATTATTAACAAAACAACTTATAGAGAAAACATTTAAATCTACAGATTCTTTAGAAATCGCTGATATTATAGAATATACACTTTCTTATTTATATAATGACGGTCGTTTTTGGTATTTTATAAATAATAATACTTTTGAGGAGTTATCAGTAGATGAAAAAATTATTGGAGTACATAAAAAATGGTTATTAGAACAAGATACATGTATTGTAACTTTATGGAATAATCAACCTATCTCAATTACACCTAATAATTTTGTCAATCTAAAAGTCATACATGTTCAAGCAACTCTAAAAGGCGATACTATTAATACTAGTAGTACTAAATTAGCTACATTAAGTACAGGTGCTATTGTAAGAGTCCCGTTGTTTATTCAAGTTGGTTCATTAATTAAAGTAGATACAAGATCGGGTGAATATGTATCGCGAATAAAATAGAAAAATTTTTTTATATATTAGTATTCATTTCCCTTAACATATTGTCTGTAACTATCCCATTCAAAAGTTAACCATAAACTATTTCCTAAACGCATTCTATCAATGACTCTTTCACCTAATAAACTTTTCATTCCTTTATGATCTAAATTAGACAACATTCCAGTAGAACGTTTTGAAGATGATCTTCTATCAACTATTTGATTAATAATTACTTTTTCGTAACGAGATTCAGTTTGCATACCAATTTCATCAATCATTAACAAATCGACGCTGCTTAGATCATGTAATAAATTTTCTTCAGTGATATTACTAGTCCCACTAAACGTTCCTTTCATATTAGACATTAAATCAGCTACTGTTACAAGTAAAATGCTCTTTCCATGTAAAATTAAGTAATTTCCTATAGCAGATGCCAAATGATTTTTTCCTGTTCCGGGTTTACCTGAAAAAATAAAACTAGCAATATTTTCATTAAATTCTTCTGCATAGCGTTTCGATGCTTTTAGTACTTTTCTTTGACCATCATGTTCGATTTTATAATTGTCAAATGAACAGTTCATATATAATTCTCGAATACCTGATCTGCCTAGTACACGTTGCATTTTCATTGCTTTATTTTCACGTATTATAGATTCAGATGACAATCTTCCTTGTTCTTGATTCCAAGCTAATAAGTCTTCATCATTATCAAATTTAGGTTTAATATTTTTAGGCATAAGACGTTGAAGACGTTTAAAAAATTCAGTATAAAATGTCATTATTTACCTCTAAATCCATTTGGTACAGTTTGATCGGGTGTTGGAATATATGTAATGTCTCGTTTTTTTTGTGACATGTAACTAATTGATCTGCTTTTTTGTAGACTTCGAGCTAATTTTTGCTGCCATTGTATATGATGAAAAAAACAACCTTCTGCTTGCCAATAAGAAATAAAAGATGCCAGTTCAGATTCTAATATTTCTTCAGTCAACGTAATCCCCCATAATGCAGCTTGACGAATGAAATCTTTATCTGGAGTCCATTGTGGATGCATAGAAAATTTTTTTGAGATTTGTTGTTTTGTTTTATCTAGATCTAACAGATTACATTCAAGATCAAATATTTTTTTTAATATATAAGGTGTAATTACATAAAAAATAGGGGATTTATTTTTTAATACTCCTATAATTCCTTTGTTTGATTTTTCTAAAATTTTTATGGGATTTTTACAAAATAATTCAAGAGATATATTATCGGAAATTAAAATCTTCATAAGTATTTCACTGTATTTAATTTTTTAAAATGTTTACGTATATTGTATATTATCGGACTTTTTAAAACAAAATATTATTATTCTTATTGATTGATCTTATGTACTGCAAATATATAGATAGCATTGTATTTGATTTGTAATTTTTTTTTTATATAGAGTCCAATTTTTTGGTACAATTATGGATTGTTTTTTTTCTTGTTCTATATAAATAAAAGAATTTTTTTTAATCCATTTTTTATTTTCTAGTAAATTAATAGTTTTTTTAACTAATCCTTGATGATAAGGAGGATCAATAAAAATTATATCATATGGTTTGTTTCTAGTTTTTTTTAACCAATGCAGCGTATTAGTACGTATAATTTCTACATTGTATATGTTTAACTCTTTTATATTTTTTTTAAGAGTAAGAAATGTTTTTTTTTCTATTTCTAATAAAGTTGAAAAGGCTGCATAACGAGATATAGCTTCTATCCCTAATACACCACTACCTGCAAAACAATCAAGACATCGAGAGTTTTTAATGTATTTAGATAACCATTCAAATAGTGTTTCTCTTATTTGATTAGTAGTAGGACGTAAGTTTGGAATGTTTTTAAAAGATATCTTTCTTCCCTTAAGATTTCCAGAAATAATGTAAATTTTACTATTTTTTCTAAAAAAAGAATTGTTCATTTTATTAAATTATTTATGTTAGTGATATAATTTATCTAAATATTAACAACGACTTAAAAATATTTTATTTTTTAATATTAGATATTTTGAGAAAAATAGTTTTGACTTATAAAGTAAAAGGCAAAATAACATGAAAGATAGTAAAAAAAATGGTTTTTTTTCTTGGTTAAGTTCTAAAATAAAAAAAAAGAAAACAATAGATATTAGACAAAATAATACAGATAAAAATCATGATATTAATCATGAAGACTTATATACCAAGAAAGATCTTTTAATTAAACAAGATAATCCTAAAAAAGATGAAATAGATACACTTAATGATCATGGTAAAGATATAGAGAAGGCACAAAACACAAAAAATAATTTTTTTTTGCGTTTGAAAAAAAGTTTAAAAACAACAAAAAAGAATCTTGGTGATAAAATTTATCAAATTTTTTTATCAAAAAAAATCGATGAAGTTCTTTTTGAAGAATTAGAAGAAAAAATGTTGTTAGCTGATATTGGAATTAATACCACTAATCGAATTATTAGTAATTTAATTAAAGATGTCAATCGTGAAGATTTAAAAAATTCTGAAAAATTGTATTTTTTATTAAAAAGAAAAATGTTTAATATTTTAAAAAAAGTTGAAATACCTTTAGAAATATCTAGTCATAGTCCTTTTGTGATTTTAGTTGTAGGAGTCAATGGTACAGGAAAAACTACAACAGTTGCTAAACTTGCAGAAAAATATAAACTAGAAGGGAAATCTATCATGTTAGCTGCTGCAGATACATTTAGAGCTGCAGGTATAGAACAACTTCAAACATTAGGAAAATTAAACAATATACCTGTAATAGCACAACGTTCTGGTTCAGATCCTGCAGCAGTAATATTTGATGCTGTAAAATCAGCTAAATCAAAAAAAATAGATGTTTTAATTATTGATACAGCGGGTAGATTGCATAATAAATTGCATTTAATAGAAGAGTTAAAAAAAATAGTTAGAGTAATTAAAAAAATAGATATATCTGCACCACATGAAAAACTGTTAATTATTGATTCATGTAATGGACAAAATACAATACAACAAACAGAAATATTCCATAAAGCATTAAATTTAACTGGAATTATAATTACAAAGTTAGATGGAACGGCAAAAGGAGGAGTTGTTTTTTCTTTGGCTGATCAATTTCAAATTCCTATTCGTTATATTGGGATTGGTGAAAAAATGCAAGATTTAGGTCATTTTAATAGTCAAGAATTTATTGAGTCTATATTTACATAGAAAAGGATATTATTTTAAAAATAAAAATGTTCTATTTTTTATAAAATATAGTTTAATTATTTTTTGTATAAATCTTTGATTTATATTTTTAATTAAAGTACTATAGGTATATCCCACATGTTTATAATTCAGTATATATGATTCGTTGATGCGGGAATTAAAATGATTAATAAAGTACAGATTTTATCTGTAACACCACCAGGTAATTTAGATGCTTATATCAGAATAGCTAATTTATGGCCGATGCTGTCAATTGAAGAAGAAAAAAAATTAACCAAACGATTGCGTTATAATGGCGATTTAGATGCGGCAAAAACTTTAATTTTATCTCACCTCCGTTTTGTAATTCATATTTCACGTAACTATTCAGGATACGGTTTACTGCAATCTGATCTCATACAAGAAGGCAATATAGGATTAATGAAAGCAGTACGTAGATTTAATCCAGAAATAGGCGTACGTCTTGTGTCTTTTGCAGTTCACTGGATTAAATCTGAAATACATGAGTATGTTTTACGTAATTGGCGTATCGTGAAAGTTGCTACTACTAAATCTCAAAGAAAACTATTTTTTAATTTAAGAAAAACAAAAAAAAGATTAGGATGGTTTAATGAAGAAGAAATTCAAATAGTAGCTAGAGAGTTAGGCGTTAGCAGTAGAGATGTAAGAGAAATGGAATCTCGAATGTCCGCTCAAGATGTTGCTTTTAATCCGTCACCTGAAGAGCATTGTGATAGTAAAACAAATAGCTCTATACAATATTTACAAGATAAAACTTCTAATTTTGCCAATGGAGTAGAACAAGATAATTGGGAAGAACATGCTGCGAATAAATTAAGTAGCGCGTTATTAAGATTAGATGAACGTAGTCGTCATATTATTCATGCGCGTTGGTTAGATAAAAATAAAAAAAATACCTTGCAGAATATCGCAAATAATTATGGAATTTCTGCAGAACGCGTACGACAATTAGAAAAAAATGCAATGAAAAAATTAAAATTAGCCATAGAAGCTTAATTAAAAATGACATTTTTAATACAAAAAAAATTTTTTATTAAAAATTATTTATATAGAGTATGAGACTAAGTTTAATTCATTCAAAAAACTCATACTCTTTTTTTTTAGATTAATGAAAATTTTTTATAGATTAATAAATTTTATTCTACTGTTACCGATTTAGCTAAGTGTCTCGGTTGATCAATATCCCTTCCTTTTTTTAATGCAACATAATAAGCAAATAATTGTAGGGGAATTGTATAAAAAATAGGTGCTATTAATTCTTCTACATACGGAAGCTTTATAGTATTTATATTTTCTTCATAATCAAATTCTTGATTAGAAAAAACATAAACTATTCCTCCTCTAGAACATATTTCTTTAATATTTTTTTTATTTTTCTCTAATAGAGAATTTTCAGGAGCAATCATAATAACTGGTATATTTTTATCGATTAATGCTAGAGGACCGTGTTTGAGTTCTCCAGATGGATAAGCTTCGGCATGAATATAAGAAATTTCTTTTAATTTCAAAGCACCTTCCATTGCAATTGGATACTGATTACCTCTTCCAAGAAAGAGCATGTTTTTTTTATTAGCTAATGTATTAGCCATATCTTGTATTAATTGTTTTTTTTTTAAAATTTCTTCAATTCTAACAGGTAAAATACTTAATGTTTGTACAATTCTTTTTGAGGTATTATTGTTTTCTTTTTTTGAATTTATTATTTTAGCAACTAATAAAAGTAAAACAGTCAATTGAGTCGTAAAAGATTTTGTAGAAGCCACTCCTATTTCTAATCCCGCTTTAGTTAGTATATAAAAATCAGATTCTCTTACTAAAGATGAACTTTTCATATTGCATATAGTTAGATTTCCTAAATATCCAAGTTTTTTAGAATACCTCAATGCAGATAACGTATCAGCAGTTTCTCCTGATTGTGACAAAGTAATTAATAAACTCTTTTTTCTTACAACTAGTTTTCTTGAAGAAAATTCAGATGCAATTTCTACATCACAAGGAATATTTGCAAGTTCTTCAAACCAGTATCGAGAAACCATAGCAGCATTATAAGAAGTACCACATGCAACTATTTGTATATGTTCTGTATTATAAAATATATTATTTTCTTTTGATCCTAATTCAGAAAAATGTACTTTATTACTATTTGTTAGACGATTTTTTAAAGTATTACGAATTGATTTAGGTTGTTCATGTATTTCTTTTTCCATATAATAACGGTACTTTCCCTTCTTTGCTGATTTGTATTCTATATTAGATACTACTTCTTCTCGTTGAATTATAGAATTATTTTTATTAAAGATGTTAATTTCTTTTCTTGCGACAATGGCAATATCGCCTTCTTCTAAGTATATAAAACGTTTTGTTACATGCAATAATGCAATTTGATCAGAAGCTATAAAATTTTCTTCTGTTCCTAATCCTATAATTAATGGACTTCCAGAACGTGCTGCTATTAATTTGGAAGGATTATTTTGATCTATTACTACCATACTATAATTACCATCTAATTTTTTTATACTATTTTGTATAACTTTTATGAGGGAATCTTTTTTTTTGTTTTGTTCCCAATGTAATAAATGTGCAATTACTTCTGTATCAGTATCTGAAGAAAATATATATCCTTGTTTTTTTAAAAATCCACGCAGTGTGGAATTGTTTTCAATAATTCCATTATGTACAACAATAATATTAGAAGAAATATGTGGATGAGTATTCTCTTTTGAGACTTTCCCGTGAGTAGCCCATCGAGTATGAGCAACTCCAATACTACCAAGTATTTTTTTTTTATTTGTTTTTTTTATAAGTTCGTTGACCTTTCCAACACAACGAATTCTAACAATATTGTTTTTATTATCTATTACAGCCAATCCTGAAGAATCATATCCTCGGTATTCTAGTTTTTTAATACCATCGATAAGAAAATTGGCAATATTACGTTGTGTTACTGCAGCAACAATACCACACATATTGATACCTTTCATTTTTTTATTAAAAAATTTCATTTTAATATAAATATATTGATTTAATAAGCTATGTTAATTTTTTTTAATGATTTTTTTTGAACGCATCCAGTTTTTTTTGTATTTTTGTTCTTTAGTGTTATAAACTAAACATGGTGTATTGACGTCTTTTGTTACAGTAGTACCTGCTGCAATAGTAGTATTTTTTGCGATTTTTATAGGAGCGATCAGTTGTGTATTAGAACCTACTAAAACATTATCACCAATAATAGTTTTGAATTTATTTGCTCCATCATAATTACATGTAATACTACCTGCTCCAATGTTTACTTTAGAACCAATTTCAGAATTACCAAGATAACTTAAGTGTTTTACCTTAGATTCATTTTTAATAAAAGTATCTTTTGTTTCAACAAAATTTCCTATATGAACATTTCTATCTAATAAAGTATTTGATCGCAAATGAGCAAATGGACCTATAATACAGCCTTTTCCTATTTTAGAATTTTCTATAATTGTATATGCTTGAATGTTAGTATTACTATCAATACTACTATTTCTAATAATACATCCAGGACCGATTTTAACATCGTCACCTAAAATAACATTATTTTCTAAAATCACACCTGTGTCTATTTCAACGTTTTGACCATGTTGTAATGTTCCTCTAAAAATAAAATGAGATGGATCTTTTATTGTAACTCCATTGATAAGAAGTTTATTAATTTGTTTTTTTTGAAAAATTTTCTCTAAATTAGATAATTGCAACTTATTATTAATCCCTAATATCTCTTCATAATTTAATGGTTCTATTGTTTTAATAAAACTACCTTCAAGATGAGCTAAAGCGATAATATCTGTTGCATAAAACTCTTGTTTTTCATTTTTTTTATCAATTTTTTTTAGCCATCGTGTTAAATCTTTACTTTGAGCTATAAAAATACCTGAATATATTTCTTTAATATTTTTTTGTTCATTGGAAGCATCTTGATCTTCTATTATACTAATAACTTTTCCTTTTTTTCGTAAAATACGGCCATATCCATTAGGATTTTTTACTTTTGCAGTTAATAAACTAATTTTTGATTGTTTTTTAGATTTTTGTAATTTTTTTATTGATACTGGAGAAATAAATGGGACATCTCCATATAGAACTAGTATTTCTGTATTATCTGAAATTTTTTTTATTGCTAGCAGTATAGCATGACCTGTTCCTTGTGGTTTTTTTTGTATTATCCATTGAATTGGGATGTTATAAATATTAGATAGTACAGGTTTTTTTTGATCACTGTAAACCAATATAATTTTTTTAGGTTTTATAGATTGAGCAGTTTCTATTACATGTTCTAAAATTGTTTTTCCTCCTAAAAAATGTAGTACTTTAGGATGATTAGATTTCATTCTAGTTCCTTTACCAGCTGCAAGTATTACGATAATGATTTCTTGTGTTAACATAAAAACCCTTTTTTTATATATTTTTTACTGAATAGTTTTAATTGATTGTACATTATTTTTTTTATATCGTAATTTGTTGATTCGAGAATATAAAATTTTTAATAAATACTTTTTACATGCAAATTAAGATATATAATATAGTATTCGTAATAAAATATATTATGTTTTTAAGGTTTTTTATGTATCGAATTATTGCAGTGGATTTAGATGGCACTTTGCTTACTTCAGAAAATAAAATAACAAAATATACTAAAGAGATTATACAGATATTAATACAAAAAAAATTTTATTTTGTCTTTGCTTCAGGTCGTCATTATATAGATATTATGAAGATTAAGGATAGTTTAAAAATAAATATTTTTATAATTTCTTCTAATGGTTCTAAAATTTACAATTTAGATAATAATCTAATATTTAGTGATAATTTAGATGAAAATATTGCATCAAAACTATGTAGAATAAAATATTCAGACAAAGAAATTATTACTCAGGTATATCAAAATGATCAATGGTATATAAATAATAATAAAGTAGAAAATAATTTTTGTTCTCTACTTTCATCATTGCAATATAAATATTTTTATCCAGATGATTTAAATTTTAAAAATATCAGTAAAATTTTTTTTACAAGTAGAAATTTTCAAAAATTACATATTCTCAAAAGAAAAATTATTAATTTTTATGGTAATAAAGTTCATGTTAATTTTTCAATTCCAGGTTGTCTTGAAATTGTATCAGGGACCACTTAAAAGGTTATGGATTAAAATTAATAGCTAATTTACTAGGAGTGTCTTTGAAAAATTGTATTGCTTTTGGCGATGGAATGAATGATCAGGATATGTTAAAAGTTGCGGGTAAAGCATATATTATGAAAAATTCTGATCCACATTTAAAAATAGCACTGCCGCATCTTGAAATCATTGAAAGCAATGATAATGATGGTGTAGCAAGATGCTTGAATAAAATTTTTATAGAAAATAATAAAGAGATGTTATAAAGTTATAAAAATTTCTTATACAAGAAGTTTTTTTTGATTTCTGTAGATGGCTATATAATTATTGCTATGTCCTTTTTCTTATTAGTTTTTCTTTCGATTATAAACCTTGATTTTTTTAATTATTTAATATTCAAAAAAGGTCATGTACAATTCTAATTTTTTCTGAGACTTGTTTGTATTTAAAAGAAAAAATGTATTATATATGATTTTAAACATAGATGTAAGATTATATCTTAGAAAAAGATAATTTAATATATCTAGTCTGTTTTATCAAAAAATAGATTTTGTCAATATTGCATATATCAGGTCCGTTGATCGAGTGTTGTTTTTTAAAAAAAAGAGTAGTTAAAAAATACAACTAAGCGTACTTCAAAATTAAAAACTAGTATATATAATCAATTATTTGAGAGTGCATACTTCAGAAATTAGTTTAATATCAATTTTTTCTTGTCTTAGAAACCTTCGAAGATTAAACATGATACCCAAATAAAAATATATTTTTATTTTAAAAGGATTTTTGAAGATTTATAATAGTAATTTAAACTATTGAATATATCTGTATATTTAATGAATAATTAAATGATTATATATAATGAAAGTCTATATATTATTTAATATATTTTAGATAGTTGAAATAACATTTTACCTTGTATTGTAAAAATTATGGAATTACTTTTTCTGAGAAATAATTTAAATCCTGTTTTTTCTAATTAGTTAAATTGATATGATATTACTGATTGTATTTGATATAATTAAATAGCATCTGTTTTCAATACACTGTTATTTTTTTAAGGCTTATTATATTTATAGATATTTTATTCCAATTATAACATTCCTTCATATCGAGAACTAACTATTAATGCTTGCTCATTTTCTTTAATTGTAAGAATTACAAATATGTATTTTATGTAAGTATTTATAAATTATTTTCATGATCAAAAATATAATTTAAAAAAATAGGACATTTAAAATGACAATTTTAAATCATACTTTAGGATTTCCAAGAATAGGATTAAACCGAGAATTAAAAAAAGCTCAAGAACAATATTGGTCCGGGGAACTGATGATTAAAGATTTATTATTAGTTGGTTCTGAATTAAGGAAAAAAAATTGGCAAAAACAGAAAGAATCTGGAATTGATTATATTCCAGTTGGAGATTTTGCTTGGTATGATCATGTATTAACCACGAGTATGATGTTAGGAAATATCCCAGAAAGACATAATAATACAGTTGACTCTATTGATTTAGATTGTCTATTCCGTATTGCTCGAGGTTGTCCTCCGGATATTTCAGCTTCAGAAATGACTAAATGGTTTAATACTAACTATCATTATATTGTACCTGAGTTTTATAAAAACAAAGTTTTAAAGTACTCTTGGAAACAAATTTTAGATGAAGTAGATGAAGCTTTATTATTAGGGCACAAGGTTAAACCTATACTTTTAGGACCGATTACATATCTTTGGTTGGGAAAAGTAAAAGGAGAATATTTTGATCGTCTTGATATTTTAAAAGATATAATTCTAATATATAAGCATGTTTTAAAAGAATTATCTAACCGTAGTATTGATTTTGTTCAAATTGATGAACCTGTTTTGGTTTTAGAATTACCAAAAAAATGGAAAGACGCTTATCATTATGCTTATAAAGAATTATCCGGTATAACAAAATTATTGCTTACAACATATTTTGACAGTATTGAGCATAATATAGAATTTATTCGTGATTTACCTGTTCAAGGTATTCATATCGATCTAGTGCATGGAAAATATAATTTAAAAAATTTTAGTTCTAAAATACCATCAGAATGGATGCTGTCTTTAGGTGTTATTAATGGTCGAAACATTTGGCGTTCCGATCTTTTAAAATGGTTTAAATCTATCAAATCGATTTCAAATCATCATAGAAAAATATTAATCGGTTCATCTTGTTCTTTATTACATACACCGATTGATTTAGTAGCAGAAAAACACTTGGATAAAGAAGTAAAAAGATGGTTTTCTTTTGCTGTACAAAAATGTGAAGAATTAAGATTATTATCAAGTGCTTTAAATGATAATGACATTGATTCTATTAAAGAATGGAGTTTACCTATTTATGAGCGCAGTGTTTCTAAAAGAGTAAATAAAATCGAAGTAGAAAATCGCTTATCAAATGTTTTAATTGATAAACATCAACGTTTAAGTCCCTATAAAACTCGCTCTATAGAACAAAATAAAAAGTTTAATTTTCCTATTTTACCAACAACTACTATTGGATCTTTTCCTCAAACTATCAGTATAAGAAAATTACGAAGAGATTTTAAATTAGGGTTAGTGACTGAAGAAGAATACACAAAAATCATTAAAAAAAATATTAAAAAAGTTATAAAAATACAAGAAGAATTAGATATTGATGTTTTAGTACATGGTGAAGCTGAAAGAAATGATATGGTAGAATATTTTGGTGAACATTTAGATGGATTTGCATTTACAGATAATGGATGGGTACAGAGTTATGGTTCACGTTGTGTAAAACCTCCTATTATTATTGGAGATATTAGTCGTCCTAAACCCATGACTATAGAATGGTCTAAATATGCTCAATCTTTAACTAAAAAACCAGTTAAAGGGATGTTAACAGGACCGGTTACAATTTTACTTTGGTCTTTTCCTAGAGAAGACGTTTCATTAAAAAAAATTGCAACACAAATTGCTTTAGCATTATATGATGAAGTTCTAGATTTAGAAAAAGAAAAAATAGAAATAATCCAAATTGATGAGCCAGCATTACGAGAAGGGTTGCCTCTACGAAAAAGTTCTTGGCATGAATATTTATCTTGGGCGGTTGATGTATTTCGTTTAAGTGCTTCAGGTGTTAAAAATACTACACAAATTCATACACATATGTGCTATTGTGAATTTAATGATATCATGGATTCTATTGCATTATTAGATGCTGATGTGATTACAATTGAAGCAGCTCGTTCAGATATGGAATTATTAGAATCATTTAAAAAATTTAAATATCCTAATGAAGTAGGTCCAGGAGCATACGATATTCATTCTTCTAATATACCAAGCGTACAATCTATAATTTCTCTTTTAAATAAAGCAATGAAATATATTCCATTAAAACGTATATGGGTTAATCCAGATTGCGGTTTAAAAACGAGAAATTGGAACGAAACAATATTATCTTTAAAAAATATGGTTGAAGCAACGAAAATACTTAGAGAAAAAATGAAAGATAGTGAATGTGATTAAATTGATTTCTTTTTTAATGATTATAATATAATTTAATATTAAATCATCTTTTAGAATATTTTAAAAAATCTAAAATGATGATTTAATACTTATAAATTTTTATATATTTCAATAGTCAAAGACTAATGTTTAAAATGCCTTTTTTTAGTAAAAATCATCGTTATATTATGTTCATCTGCAGCTCGAATGATTTCTTCATCTCGTATAGAACCTCCCGGTTGAATTATAGAGCTAATACCGACAGAAGCAGCTTCATCGATACCATCTCTAAAAGGAAAAAAAGCATCAGAAGCCATAGTGGCACCAATAATATTTTTACCCTGATCTTTAACTTTTATATTAGCTAATTTAGTTGAATAAATCCTGCTCATTTGACCCGCACCAATTCCGATAGTAATTTCATCAGAACCATATACAATTGCATTTGATTTTACAAATTTAGCAACTTGCCAACAAAAGATAGAGTCTTTGAGTTCTTTTTTTGTTGGACTACGTTTTGTAACAAAACTCCATGAGTTATAATCTATATTATGAGAATCGTATTCTTGTACAAGTAGACCATTAGTGATCTTTTTTAAATCCAATCCAACTGTATTATTTTGTAATTTTCCAGTAACTAGTACTCTTATATTTTGTTTTTTTTGTAATATTTTAACTGCTTTTTTACTGATTTCGGGAATAATAATAACTTCAACAAATTGTTGATTAATAATTGTTTGTGCTGTTTTTTCATCTAATTTACAGTTAAAAGAAATTATACCTCCAAATGCTGAAATAGGATCAGAATTGTATGCAGATAAATATGATTCTAAAATATTATGACTAACGGCAACGCTACAAGGATTTCCATGTTTTACAATAACACATGCTGGTTTAGTGAATTGTTTTACACACTCTAATGCTATATCAGAATCTGATATATTATTATATGATAAAGTTTTTCCTTGAATTTGACATGCTGTACTAATTGTTCCGGAATCACACATGTTTTTTTCTATATAAAAAGACGATTTTTGATGATAGTTTTCTCCATATCTTAAATCTTGTTTTTTAATAAAAGAAAAATTTATTTCATTCGGGAATAAACTATTATTAGTTTTTTTATACAAGCTATTTTGTTCAATGAAATACTGAGAAATAATTTGTTCATAGTATGATGTATATTCAAATGCTTTAGATGCTAAATTAAATCTTTTTTCCATATTCATTGTGTTATTGTTAATAGAATCAATAGTAGATTGAAAATCATCAAGATCTACTATAACTATAACGTTCTTATAATTTTTTGCAGAAGCACGTACGAGTGTCGGTCCGCCTATATCAATATTATTGACAACATTATCTATATCATTTTTTTTTATGTTTTTGATTTTTTCAAATGGATAAAAGTTTACGATAACTATATCAATTGGACAAATATTATATAATTTCATAATCTCCTGATCTTTTTGTTTTTGTCCTAAAATACCACCCATAATTTTTGGATGTAATGTTTTTACTCGTCCATCCATGATTTCAGGAAATTTTGTATAATCTGATATTTCTGTAACAGGTATATTGTTTTTTTTTAAAATTTGAGCCGTTCCTCCTGTTGAAAATAAATTAATTTTATTAATTATTAATTTTTCTGCTACTTCTACAATATTTTTTTTGTCTGAAACGCTAATTAACGCATTTTTTATAAGATTATTTGATGGCATAATATATTTTCTTATTTTTAAAAAAAAATTAAAATATTTTGTTATATAATATAAAGATATTTTTTATATTTAGACTATTTTAAATATATAATACTAATTTAGTAAGGGGCACTACGCCCCTTCTTTAAATACTTCATAAGTTATAATTGTTTGATTGCATTTTTTAATGTTTTACCAGATGTAAAACTAGGAACTTTTGTAGCAGGTATCTGTATTTCTTTTCCTGTTTGAGGATTTCGTCCTGTACGGGACGATCTTAAATTAACTTTGAAAGTACCAAAACCAACTATTTGTACAGATTCACCTTTTTTCAAAGAATCAATGATAGTTGATAATGTTGTTTCTAAAGTCAATTTTGCTTGTATTTTAGATAAATTAGATTTTTTAGAAATGACATTAATTAATTGAGTTTTATTCATTATTATCCCTTTTTTATTTATATGTAAAAATTAATAATTTATTTAGATATTTTGTAAATATAAATTGAAAAAATTTATTTTGAAAATTATATTTTTTGATGATAAATTTTTTTATACTTATTTGATATAAAAAGAAAAAATATATTTTTTCATATTATAAATTCTATATTAATTAAACATGTTATTTTTGAAAAAATAATATAAAAAAAGAATCAGATTTCAAATTTACAATTGAATAAAATTTAAATATATAATATATCTAAAAATCATCAAAAAAATACGGTATGAAAATCGCAGTTTTATTTTTAATAAATTGTTATTTTTTTTAAAAAATAACAGTATTGATTTCTACATGATTTCAATTTTATTCAAATTAAATAGTGATATATTTTTATTAAAATTATCTGATATGTTTTATGAATTTGAAGCGTTTTTATATAAAATATATATAAGATTTTTTATTTTTAAAATAAATTATTTATTATATATATTTCAAATATATCATTTTAAATTCACTCCTTTATTAAACCTTCGAAATACAATGAATTTTTTTAAAATAGTACGAATTTTAAAAAATATAATCACTGTTTTTAAATAGTATTTTTTTAAATAATTATTATTTTATTTTATAAAATAGTGTTATATATTTATATTATAATATAAAATTATCATGTTTTTACTGTGGCTGCTTTTAAGAGCAGCCATAATTTATATATACAAAATATTAAGATGATTTATTTTTCTATAAGAGCAGAATTTAATAATTCTGAAAGACTAGCAGAAGCTTCTTCAGCACTAATTTGAGAACTGCTAACTGTTGGATTGTTATGTTTTTTTTGACGACGATTCAAACGTTCTTTGTGATATGCATATCCTGTTCCTGCAGGAATTAAACGTCCAACAATTACATTTTCTTTTAATCCTCTTAATTCATCTCTTTTTCCTGCAACTGCAGATTCTGTTAATACTCTTGTTGTTTCTTGGAAAGAAGCTGCAGATATAAAAGATTCTGTCGCAAGTGATGCTTTAGTAATTCCTAATAAATCTCTTGAAAAAGTAGCTGGCATTTTCTTTTTTTTATCTAACATGCGATTTGATATTTTTATATGAGAAAATTCAACTTGTTCACCTTCCAGAAAATCTGAATCTCTTGATTTAACTACAGTAGCTTTTCGAAGCATTTGTCGTATAATTACTTCAATATGTTTGTCGTTAATTTTTACACCTTGTAAACGATATACTTCTTGTACTTCATTCACTATATATCTAGTTACAGCTTGAACACCTCTTAATCTTAAGATATCATGTGGTGATTCCGGCCCATCAGATATGACATCTCCTCGATCTACTCGTTCTCCTTCAAATACATTTAATTGTCTCCATTTTGGAATCATTTCTTCATAAGAATCACTACCATCTACTGGTGTAATTACTAATCTTCTTTTACCTTTAGTTTCTTTTCCAAAAGATATAATGCCACTAATTTCCGCTAAAATTGCTAATTCTTTTGGGCGTCTAGCTTCAAATAAATCTGCTACTCTTGGTAATCCACCTGTTATGTCTTTAGTACCTCCAGATTCTTGTGGGACTCTCGCTAATGTATCGCCTGAACTGATTTGTACTCCGTCATCAAGTTGAACGATTGCTTTTCCAGGTAAGAAATATTGAGCCGGCATATCTGTTCCTGAAATAAGAACATCATTTCCATTACAATCGATAATTTTTAATGCTGGTCTTAAATCTTTACCACTAGACATTCTTTCTGCTGTATCTAATATTACTATAGAAGACAAACCTGTTAGTTCATCTGCTTGTCTTGTAATACTTTGACCATCAATCATATCTACAAAACGTACTAACCCATTAACTTCAGTAATAACTGGCATGGTATGTGGATCCCATTTTGCAACAGTTTCCCCTGAATGTACTTTTTCACCGTCCCCTTTAGCCATAATAGCTCCATAAGGAACTTTATAGCTTTCTTTTGTTCTTCCAAAATTATCGATAATATTTAGTTCTACATTTCTTGAAGTAATTACTGTTTTACCAGCAGAATTAATTACAAATTTTGCATTATTAAGATTTATAATACCTTGATTTTTTACTTGAATACTAGATTCTGCTGCAGCTCTGGATGCTGCACCACCAATATGGAAGGTTCTCATAGTTAGCTGTGTGCCTGGCTCTCCTATAGATTGTGCAGCAATTACCCCAATTGCTTCTCCTTTATTGACTAAATTACCTCGTGCTAAATCTCGACCATAGCAGTAAGCGCATACACCAAAATCAGTATCACAATTTACTACTGATCGTACTTTGACATTATCTATAGAATTATGCTCTAAAAGATCACACCATTTTTCATTTAGAAGTGTATTTCTTTTGATTAATATATTTTTAGTATTTGGAATAATAATATTTTCTGCAGTAACACGACCTAAAACACGTTCACGTAGTGGTTCTTTTACATCTCCTCCTTCAATTAATGGAGTCATTAAAATTCCTTCATGTGTTCGACAATCATCTTGTGTTACAACTAAATCTTGAGCTACATCTACTAAACGACGTGTTAAGTATCCAGAGTTTGCAGTTTTTAGTGCTGTATCAGCTAATCCTTTACGAGCTCCATGTGTAGAAATAAAATATTGTAATACATTCAAACCTTCTCTAAAATTAGCTGTAATTGGTGTTTCAATAATAGAACCATCAGGTTTGGCCATCAATCCTCTCATACCAGCTAATTGACGAATTTGTGCGGCAGAACCACGTGCCCCTGAATCAGCCATCATAAATATACTATTAAAAGATATTTGCTTTTGTTTGTAACCTTTTTTGTTGATAACAGATTCTGTAGATAAGTTTTGCATCATCGCTTTTGCTACTCGTTCATTAGCTGCCGCCCAAATATCAATAACTTTATTATATCTTTCACCCGCAGTCACTAATCCAGATTGGAATTGTTCTTGTATTTCAGCAACTTCAATTTCAGCCTCATTGATGATATTTGCCTTTTTTTCTGGTATTACCATATCATCAATACCTACCGAAGCTCCAGATCTTGCTGCATAAGCGAATCCGGTGTACATAATTTGATCAGCAAAAAAAACAGTAGATTTCAGTCCTAAAATACGATAACAAGTATTAAGCATTTTAGAAATATCTTTTTTACCTAAAGTTTGATTAACAATACTAAAAGGTAGTCCTTTTGGGATAATCATCCACAAAATTGCTCGACCTATAGTAGTAGGAATTATTTTTTTTATTGCAGTAAAACTTTTATCTTCATTTTTTTTATATTCTATTATTCGAACTTTTACTAGTGAATGTAGTTCAGCAATACCTAAACGGTATACTTTTTCTGCTTCATTAGAACCATTTAATAACATACCTTCACCTTTTCCATTGATTTTTTCGCGAGTCATATAATACAACCCTAAAACAACATCTTGAGAAGGTACAATAATTGGTTCACCATTTGCAGGTGATAAAATGTTATTAGTTGACATCATTAAAGCTCTAGCTTCTAACTGTGATTCTAGAGTTAATGGGACATGGACAGCCATTTGGTCTCCATCAAAATCAGCATTGTAAGCTGCACATACTAATGGATGAAGTTGAATAGCTTTTCCTTCTATAAGGACTGGCTCAAATGCTTGAATACCTAATCGATGTAAAGTAGGTGCACGATTTAAAAGAACTGGGTGTTCGCGGATTACTTCGTCTAAAATATCCCACACTATTGCTTCTTCTCTTTCCACCATTTTTTTTGCTGCTTTAATAGTAGTGGCTAAACCACGCACTTCTAATTTGCCATATATGAACGGTTTAAAAAGTTCTAATGCCATTTTTTTAGGTAGACCACATTGATGCAAATGAAGATAAGGACCTACAGTAATTACTGAACGACCAGAATAATCTACACGTTTCCCAAGAAGATTTTGTCGAAATCTTCCCTGTTTTCCTTTAATCATATCAGCTAATGATTTAAGAGGTCTTTTGTTTGATCCTGTAATTGCTCTACCTCTTCGACCATTATCTAATAAAGCATCTACTGCTTCTTGTAACATTCTTTTTTCATTGCGTACAATTATATCTGGAGCTGCTAAATCTAATAAACGTTTAAGACGATTATTTCTATTGATCACTCGACGATACAAATCATTTAAATCTGATGTTGCAAATCTACCTCCATCTAATGGTACTAATGGTCTTAGATCAGGTGGTAATACTGGTAATACGTTAAGAATCATCCATTCAGGTTTATTATGCGATTGAATAAAAGATTCTAATAGTTTAATTCTTTTTGTTAATTTTTTTCTTTTTGTTTCAGAATTTGTTTCATTTAGTTCTATTCTCAATACATTACATTCTTGTACTAAATTAATATCTTTCAATAAAAATTGAATCGCTTCCGCTCCCATTGTAGCATGAAATTCATCTCCAAATTCTTCCAATGAATCTAGATATTGTTCTTCGGTTAAAATTTGACGTTTTTCAAGATTAGTCATGCCTGTTTCTATGACAACATAAGATTCAAAATATAGTACTCTTTCAATATCTCTTAAAGGCATATCTAATAATAAACCTATTCTTGATGGCAAAGATTTTAAGAACCAAATATGAGCTGTAGGTGAAGAAAGTTCTATATGACCCATTCGTTCACGTCTAACTTTGCTTTGTGTTACTTCAACACCACATTTTTCACAAATTACTCCTCTATGTTTTAATCTTTTATATTTACCACACAAACATTCGTAATCTTTTACTGGACCAAAAATGCGAGCACAAAATAATCCATCTCGTTCAGGTTTAAATGTACGATAATTAATAGTTTCAGGTTTTTTGACTTCCCCAAATGACCATGATCTGATCATATCAGGTGAAGCTAACGAGATTTTAATAGCATCAAAATCTTCATTTTTAGTTTGGGATTTTAGAAATTTTAGTAAATCTTTCACACGTTAGCTCTCGTTGGAGTAAAACTTTTAAGGTAAATAAATAATACATAAATATTTTTATAATATTGCTAATTTTGTTATTCGCTTTCTAGTTCAATATTAATCCCTAATGACCGAATTTCTTTTAAAAGTACATTAAAAGATTCTGGCATTCCAGGTTCCATTTGATGATTTCCATCTACAATATTTTTATACATTTTAGTTCTTCCATTAACGTCATCAGATTTCACGGTTAACATTTCTTGTAACGTATAAGACGCTCCGTACGCCTCTAATGCCCAAACTTCCATTTCACCGAAACGCTGTCCACCAAACTGAGCTTTTCCACCTAATGGTTGTTGAGTCACTAAACTATAAGATCCAGTAGAACGAGCATGCATTTTATCGTCTACTAAGTGATTTAATTTTAACATATACATATAACCAACAGTAACAGGTCTTTCAAATTTTTCGCCTGTTCTTCCATCAAAAAGTATAATTTGACCTGAAGTAGGTAAACCTGCAAATTTCAACATTTGTTTTATTTCATTTTCTTGTGCACCATCAAATACCGGTGTAGAAATAGGGATGCCATTTTTTAAATTCTTTGCTAAACGTAATATTTCTTCATTGGAAAATGTATCTAAATTTACTTTTTGTCTCAGGTTATCTCCTAAGTCAAAAGCTTTTTGTATAAATTTTCGTAAATTAGATATTTTTTCTTGTGTTTTAAGCATATGATTGATTTTATCACCAATACCTTTTGCCGCCATACCTAAATGTGTTTCTAGTATCTGACCGATATTCATACGAGAGGGTACACCTAATGGATTTAAAACAATATCAACTGGTATACCATTTTCGTCATAAGGCATATCTTCAACAGGATTAATTTTAGAAATTACTCCTTTATTTCCATGTCTTCCTGCCATTTTATCGCCAGGTTGAATCTGACGTTTAACTGCTAAATACACTTTAACTATTTTTAAAACACCAGGAGCAAGATCATCGCCTTGTGTAATTTTTTGACGTTTTATTTCTATTTTTTTATTAAATTCTTCTTTTAATTCATGATGTTGTTTAGCAAGTTTTTCTATTTCTTTTTTTTTGTCTTTTTGTTTAATGTCTACAGAAAACCATTTTTCAAAAGGTAGTGTATCAAGCTGTTTTGTTTCAATATCAAGCGATATAAAAGTTTTTTTAATATGAGTAAATAAACTAGATTCAAATATTTTGAATTCTTCAGTAAGATCTTGTTTGATTTTCTTCAGTTGCATGTCTTCAATTTCTAAAGCTCTTTTATCTTTTTTTACACCATCTCTTGTAAATATTTGTACATCTATCACGGTACCTGATACTCCATTCGGTACTCGTAATGAAGAATCTTTTACATCTGATGCTTTTTCACCAAAAATAGCACGTAATAATTTTTCTTCTGGAGTTAATTGTGTTTCCCCTTTTGGAGTTACTTTGCCAACTAGTATGTCGCCGCCAGTTACTTCTGCTCCAATATAAACAATTCCTGATTCGTCTAATTTAGATAATGCAGCTTCTCCTACATTTGGTATATCTGAACTAATTTCTTCTGCTCCTAATTTAGTATCTCTTGATATACAAGATAACTCCTGAATATGAATTGTGGTGAAGCGATCTTCTTGAACAACCCTTTCTGAGACTAATATTGAATCTTCAAAATTGTATCCATTCCATGGCATAAATGCTACACGCATATTTTGTCCTAATGCAAGTTCTCCTAAATCTGTAGATGGACCGTCTGCTAGAACATCACCTTTTTTAATTTTTTCGCCTAAATTAACGCAGGGCTGTTGATTAATACAAGTATTTTGATTAGATCGAGTATATTTAGTAAGATTATAAATATCTATTCCAGCTTCTCTTGAATACATTTCTTTTTCATCTACTTTTATTACTATACGTGAAGCATCTACATATTGAACAACACCACTTCTTTTAGCTACTGCTGTAACACCAGAATCTACTGCTACTGCTCGTTCCATTCCGGTCCCTATCAAAGGTTTATCTGTTTTAAGGGTAGGTACTGCTTGACGTTGCATATTAGCACCCATCAGTGCTCTATTAGCATCATCATGTTCAGGAAAAGGAATTAAAGACGCTCCAACAGATACAATTTGTTGAGTAGATACATCCATATAATTTACTTGATTACGGTTGAATAAACTAGATTCGCCTTTATGTCGGCAAGTTACTAAATCGTCAGTAAAAAAACCAGTTTTATCGATATTAGTATTAGCTTGTGCAATAATATAATTGCCTTCTTCTATAGCTGATAGATAATGAATTTCCTCACTAACTAAACCGTTACAAACTTTTCGATAAGGTGTTTCTAAAAATCCATGAGAATTTGTTTGAGCGTACACAGATAAAGAATTAATTAATCCAATATTCGGACCTTCTGGTGTTTCGATAGGACATACTCGTCCATAATGTGTTGGATGTACATCTCGAACTTCAAAACCTGCTCTTTCTCTGGTTAAACCACCTAAACCTAATGCTGAAATTCTTCTTTTATGCGTAATTTCTGATAAAGGATTATTTTGATCCATAAATTGTGATAATTGACTAGAACCAAAAAATTCTTTAACCGCAGCTGATATTGGTTTAGCATTAATCATATCTTGTGGCATAAGCGCATCTAAATCGCCGATAGACAATCTTTCTTTAACTGCTCTTTCCACTCTTACTAAACCGATTCTAAATTGGTTTTCCGCCATTTCACCTACTGATCTAACACGTCGATTTCCTAGATGATCAATATCATCTACTTCTCCTTTTCCATTTCGGATATCGATAATTTTTTTTATAACATCAATGATGTCTTCTTTATTTAACGTACTTGAACCTTTAGTTTCTTCACGTAAAAGGGATCTGTTAAATTTCATTCTACCTACAGTAGAAAGATCGTATCTGTCTTCAGAAAAAAATAAATTTTCGAATAAATTTTCTGTTGCCTCTTTAGTAGGTGGTTCTCCTGGCCTCATAACTCGATAAATTTCTATTAAAGCACTCATACGATCATTAGATGAATCTATTCGTAACGTTTCTGATATATATGGACCATGATCTAAATCATTAGTAAACAATGTTTCAATAGAGTAGAAACCTAATTTTTTTAATTTTTCTAATATCTCTAAAGATAATTCTGTATTAGAAGAAATAATTGTTTCGCCTGTTTTTTTATCTACATAATTTTTAGATACAATTCTTCCAAGAATATATTCAACAGGAACTGTGATAGATTTTATTTTATTATTTTTTAATTCTTGAATATGTTTAGCAGTAATACGACGACCTTTTTCTACATATATTATTCCATTTTTTTTAATATTAAATGATGCAGTTTCACCTCGGAGTCTTTCGGGAACTAATTCTAATACAATTTTGTTATTTTCTATTTTAAAAATATTTTTCTCAAAAAATATGTTTAATATTTCTTCTGTATTATAATTAAGAGCCCGCAAAATAATGCTTACTGGTAGCTTTCTACGTCTATCAATTCTAACAAATAAATTATCTTTTGGATCAAATTCAAAATCTAACCAAGAACCGCGATAAGGAATAATCCGGGCATTATATAGAACTTTTCCTGAGGAGTGTGTTTTACCTTTATCACTATCAAAAAAGACTCCAGGACTACGGTGTAACTGAGAAACAACTACTCTTTCTGTTCCATTTATTATAAATGTTCCATTGTTAGTCATTAATGGAATTTCACCCATATATACTTCTTGTTCTTTAATGTCTTTAACAGTAGCTTCTAATATGTCACGTTCGTAGATAACAAGGCGTAATTTTACTCTCAGTGCCGCCGAATAAGTAGCACCTCTTATTTGACATTCTTTAACATCAAATATTGTTTCTCCTAAACGGTAACTAACATATTGTAATTCAGAGTTTCCATTATAACCGCGAATAGGAAATACAGAACGAAATGCTGCTTCTAATCCGTGTTGACCTGATAAATCTGGTTGAATAAATTTTTTAAAAGAATTTAATTGAATCGAAAGAAGATATGGTATATCTAACACTTTAGGACGTTTGCCAAAATCTTTACGAATACGTTTTTTTTCGGTATAAGAGTAAACCATGGGGTTCCTAAGCTCGTTGACAGATAAGTTGAAAATTAATTTATCTTTTTGTCTGAAGGGGAGACAGTTTTAATATTTCCGTAAGAATTTTAATTACATTTTGTATTTTTTTTAAATGTTTTTTAAAAAATGATTTGAATTTTATTTTGATCAACAGGGCTGGTGAAGCAACATCACCAGCCGTATTTGAAAATTAATTAAATTATAAAATTTAATATTTTTATTTAATTTCGATTTCGGCACCAACATCTTCCAATGTTTTTTTAAGTGATTCTGCGTCTTCTTTGCTGATATTTTCTTTTAAAACTGTTGGGGCAGATTCTACTAAATCTTTGGCTTCTTTTAGTCCTAGACCGGTTGCACTACGTACAGTTTTAATTACTGACACTTTATTTGGCCCAATAACTTTTAAAAAAATATCAAATTCTGTTTTTTCTTCGCGTAAATCTTTTTCATTATGGTTGTTGCTATTAATAGACATGCTAGCAGAGACACCAAATTTCTCTTCCATTGCTGTAATAAGATCTACAACATTCATAACAGACATTTCTGATATAGCTTCTAAGATTTGTTCTTTAGTAATAGACATAACAATAATTCCTAATAACCATTAGAATTATTTTAGATGTTATTAATACATCAAAAATAATAACCTTTAAGAGGTTTCTTTTTTCTGTTTTATAGCAGATAATGTATAAATTAGTTTTCCGGCAATCAACATCTTCCATGTTAACAGAAGTTTGATTATTGCTTCTTTATAAGTAGGCATATCTGCAAGTTGATTAATTTCTAAAATAGAGAGTAATTTTCCTTCAAAAGCTGCTCCTGTAATTTTAAATTGTGTGTTTTTTTTTGAAAATTCTTTAAATAATCTAGCACCACTACCTGGATGTATCATAGAATAAGCGATAAAGGTAGAGCCTTTTAATTTTTTTTTTAAACACTCAAAAACAGTATTTTTAATTGCTAAAGACAACAGAGTGTTTTGAACAATGCTCATTTTCACTCCTACTTCACGTCCAGATTTTCTTAACTCGTTTATTTTATTTACACACACACCCTGTAAATCTGCAGTAACAGCTGATAATGCTGTGTTAGATATTTTATTAATTTTTGAAACAATTATTTTCTTGTCATGAATACTTAATGCCATTTATCAGATTTTCCTTATTGATCTAGAGAAAAATAATTTGAATTAATTTTAAAGAAAGACAGTAAGCATGATAATTCGTTTTTTCAAAATATACTTTGATAGAATTTTATTCTATGACTATAGTAAAAACATTGAATAATAAATTTTCAGTACTAAAATTAGATTGTTTTTAAATATTTTTAATTAAAAAAACTTTGAATACTAGTTAAAAAAAGGTTATTATTATAAATAATTTTTCTTATAGCGTAAAGTGGAAATCATTTTCTTACAGCGATAAAGTAGACTGATCAACCATTAATCCTACACCCATAGTTGTTGATAAAACTATTTTTTTTATATATATCCCTTTGGATTGCGGCGGTTTTGCTTTTTTAATAGATTCTAAAAACACATTTAAATTTTCTTTTATCTCATTTTTATGAAAATTAATTCGACCAATTGTAGCATGAATAATCCCGTTTTTATCATTTCGATAACGTACTTGTCCTGTTTTTGCATTTTTAATGGCTTCAGCAATATTTGTTGTTATTGTTCCTAATTTAGTATTAGGCATTAAGTTGCGAGGACCTAGTATTTGTCCTAGTTGTGTTACTATTTTCATTGCATCAGGGGTCGCAATAACAACATCAAAATCAACACCTTCTTTTTTAATTTTTTCCGATAAATCCTCCATCCCTATTAATTCTGCACCTGCATCTTTAGCTATTGCAATATTATCACCTTGTGTAAATACGGCTACTCGAATAGAACGGCCGATACCATTTGGTAATACTGTTGAGCTTCGAATATTCTGATCGGATTTTTTAGAATTTATACCTAAATTAATTGCTATATCAATGCTTTCATTAAATTTTACTGTCGATGATTTTTTTAATAAGTCTATTGTCTCGTCAATATGGTGTAATTTTGCAAAATTAATATGTTCTTTTATTTTTTTCATACGTTTAGTTTTTTTATTCATTATTATCCCTCAATAATTAGACCCATAGATTTAGCAGTACCTTCTATAGATCGCATCATGTTTTCAATATTAGAACCAGTCATGTCATTATTTTTAATAATTGCTATCTCTTTGATTTGTGAGCGATTTATTTTTCCTATTTTTTCTGATTTATTTTTACTAGAACCTTTTTTAATTCCAGATAGTTTTTTTAATAATACAGAAGCAGGAGGAGTTTTTGTAATAAATGTAAATGAACGATCAGAATAAACTGTAATTATTACTGGTATGGGAAGTCCTTTTTCTATATTTTCTGTTTTTTTATTAAATAGTTTACAAAACTCCATGATATTCACACCTTTTTGGCCTAAAGCTGGACCAATTGGTGGACTAGGATTAGCTGCACCAGCTGAAACTTGTAGCTTGATATATGATTGTATTTTTTTTGCCATTATTTTCTCATTTTATATAAAATTTTTATTAAAATTTACAAGATATGTTAATTTTTTTCAACTTGTCTAAAATCTAGTTCGACCGGAGTAGATCTTCCAAAAATAGAAACAGAAACTTTCAGTCTACTTTTTTCATAATCAACTTCTTCTACAACACCATTAAAATCAGCAAAAGGACCATCATTGACGCGGATCATTTCTCCTGGTTCGAATAAGGTTTTTGGTCTTGGTTTATTACCAATTTTACGTAGTCTATTAATGATAATTTCTACTTCTTTGTCACTAATCGGTGAAGGTTTATCTGATTTCCCCCCAATAAAACCTAAAACTTTTGGGACATTTCTAATTAAATGCCAGGTTGAATCTGTCATTTTCATTTGTATCAAAACATATCCAGGAAAAAATTTATATTCGCTTTTTCTGCGTTGTCCACCTCGTATTTCAACAACCTCTTGAGAAGGGACCATTACTTCTCCGAATAAATCTTCCATTTGATTTAATTTCACATGTTCCCGTATTGATTGTGCTACACGACTTTCGAATCCAGAAAAAGCTTGTAATACATACCATCTCTTTTTTTGACTCTCATGCATTGTTAGAACCTTAAACTAATAATAAATGCTATTAAACGAAAGATTACACTATCTATACTCCATAAAATAAAGGATATAAAGATTGTTACAGAAATCACAATGAATGTAGTATATAAAGTTTCTTTATATTTAGGCCATATTATTTTTTGCATCTCTTTTTTGGACATTACTATATATAATAATATATCTTTTCCCTTTTTCGTGTATATCATAGTACCTATTGCACAGAGCATTAAACAGGATATAATAAATATACGTATAAATAATTGTGTCTCGTAAAAACACATATTAATAAAAAAAGATAGAATAAAAAATATAGATATAGATATCCATTTTACTTTTTCTGGAATTTTATGCTTATTTCGATTGTAGTGATGTTTATTCATAATTTCTCCTAAAATTATAAAATAATATAGAAAAAATATGTTAATACATAAAAAATTTCATTCTTTTTTTTATTTTTAAAAATTATATTTTCAAATGAAAAAAATTTTCGTTATTGTGAAAATTATAAACTATTAAAATAAACTATTTTTTTTTAAAATAGATTAATTTTTTTATGAAGTAAGTGTAGAAGTTTTAATATATAGAATATTTTAAAATAAAAAGTATTAGGTGAGAGTTATGATAAATGATTTGAAAAATATTTATTTAAAAAATTAAATTATTTTAGATGATATTAAATAAATTTTAGTTATTATGCTGATACCCAGGATTGAACTGGGGACCTCACCCTTACCAAGGGTGTGCTCTACCTACTGAGCCATATCAGCAGTTTTCATTTTTTTAGCGGACAGCGGGAATTGAACCCGCGTCATCAGCTTGGAAGGCTGAGGTAATAGCCATTATACGATGTCCGCATATTTTTATAGTTTTTATAGTTGGTGGTGGGAGAAGGATTCGAACCTTCGAAGTCTATGACGGCAGATTTACAGTCTGCTCCCTTTGGCCGCTCGGGAACCCCACCTTAAAAATAATTTTATGCCGGCTACCGGAATTGAACTGGTGACCTACTGATTACAAGTCAGTTGCTCTGCCTGCTGAGCTAAGCCGGCTATTTTTTATAATATTTTAGTTATTTTTTAAAATAACAATTTTAAATGAATTATATTATATAATTTTTCATTTGTATGCAAGTTTTTTTATTTAAAAATAATATTAATAGAAAGTATTATATTTTTTTGATCTGTATTTATATAACTTTCAACTTACTGTTTAATTTAAAAATTTTCGATGCTTTTATTTTTCCGGATGCTCCGATAAGATCTACTTCTGGTTCTAATAATATATTAAATTTTTTTAAAATACATTTGTGTATTATTTTAGCTAATTTTATAATTTCTTGAGCAGTGGCATTTTTTTTATTAATTAATATAAGTTTTTGTTTTTTATGAATAGCTGCATCGCCAATTTGAAGATGTTTAAATTTATAATTTTCAATTAACCAAGCAGCAGAAATTTTCACTAAACCGTTTTTTTGTGGATAATTTGGTACTTTATATAAATTTATTAGTTTTTGTGCTTTTTTCTTTTTAATTAGGGGGTTTTTAAAAAAACTGCCTGCATTGCCGATTTTTTTTGGATCAGGTAATTTTTTTTTACGTATTTTACATATTATATTGAAAATCTTGTATGCAGTTATATTTATTGGTGTAATATAATTTTCTAATGAAGAAAAAAGAATTGGACGCCATTTCTTTGACAGCTTTATCCCGACTCTAATAACAGCATGTTCATTTTTGTATTGATCTTTAAAAATACTATTACGATAGGAAAATTTACAAGAATTTTTATAAATTCTTTTAATTGTATTGTCTTTTAAAGACAATATATCAACGTATTGACATACATCTTTAAATTCTAATCCGTATGCGCCAATGTTTTGAATAGCTGCGGATCCTATACAACCCGGAATTAATGCTAAATTTTCTAATCCTAAAATACCTAAATTCAATGTTAATTTTACTAAATTATGCCATTTTTCTCCTGAAAAAACATGCAATAACCAAAAATTTTTTTTTTCTACTATTTTTATTCCTTTAATACGATTAATAATTACGACTCCTACATAATTTTCCAAAAATAATACATTACTTCCCTCTCCTAAAATTATATAAGGAATATTAGATAATTGGCAAATTTTAGATATATCAATTAGTGATTGAATCGTTTTTACAAAAATTATTTTTTTTGCTGTTACATCTATTGCAAATGTGTTTAAATCTTTTAGTGATTGACTAGAAAAATATTTTTTTTTATGCATAGAAAATCGATTAATAATTTTATTAGTTTTTTTATAATAATCAATACATATTCATTAGTATATAGTGATTTTTTTGAAAAATTTTAGATAAATTCATTTTAATGGAATTTTATAATGAAAAATTATTCTCAGTATCATCAAGATATAATGAATCAAAAATTAGAAAACATTCGCAATAATATACAGTGTTCTTTTGAATTTTTTCCGCCGAAAAATTCTTTTTTAGAAGAAAATTTATGGTCTACAGTTAACCGTCTTTCCTTATTAAAACCAAAATTTTTTTCTGTAACTTATGGCGCAAATACTGGTGAACGTGAAAAAACATATGATACTGTACAGAAGATATATAAAAAAACAGGTATTATTACAGCGGCTCATTTAACTTGTATTGATTCCACACCTCATAAATTAAAAGAAATAGCATACAATTATTGGAATAGCGGAATTAAAAGTATTGTAGCACTTAGAGGAGATACATTAGAAAAAGATTATAGGCATACTATGTATGCAGTAGATTTAGTTCTTTTATTAAAAAAAATAGCTGACTTTGACATTTCCGTAGCCGCTTATCCTGAATTACATCCTGAATCAAAAAACGTTAAATCAGATATACTGAATTTAAAGAAAAAAGTTGATGCAGGTGCGAGCAGAGCAATTACTCAGTTCTTTTTTAATATTGAAAGTTATTTGCGTTTTCGAGATAATTGTATTAAAAATAAAATAAATATTGATATTATACCAGGTATTTTACCGGTATGTAATTTTCAGAAATTAAAACGTTTTTCAAGTATGACTAATGTTAAAATTCCAAAATGGATGCTTGATATGTTTAATGGTTTAGATGATGATATATTCACACAGAAAATAATTGGTTCTAGTATAGCTATAGATATGGTAAAAAAATTATCTTGTGAAGGAGTAAAAAATTTTCATTTTTACACTTTAAATCAGTCTGATATTACTTATTCTATTTGTCATATCTTAGGTCTATAAAAATCTTTAATTTAATAACAAAATTTATTTATTAATTTAGTAATAATGTTTTTTGTGGGTTGAATAAAATAATGTTCTAAATATTCATCTGGCTGATGTGCTTGTTCAATAGAACCTGGTCCTAATATTAAAGTAGGTGCAATTCTTTGAAGAAAAGGTGCTTCTGTACAGTAATTTACTGCTGCACTATTGAGTTGACATAATTTTTCGACTATTTTAATAGTTCCGCTATTATGCGGACATTCATAAGCAGGAACAGAAGAAAAAAGTTTTTTAATAAAGATACGATGAGACCATTTTTTCATGATTGTTTCTAATTTTTCTTTAATTACAATTTCAATTTGTGTTAAAGTGAGTCCAGGTATGGGTCTTATTTCAAAATTTAATATACATAAAGGACAAATTCGATTAATTGCACTACCTCCGTGTATAGAAGATAAATTCATGGTTGGATATGGAATAGAAAAGTTTGGATGCTGGTATTCTTCTTTAAAATACTTTTTCAAAATCAATAAAGAACGAATAACATCATGCATAATTTCAATACTATTCACACCATGATCAGGATTACTAGAGTGTCCCGTATCTCCAATGACTTTAATTGAATAAGACATGTGACCTTTATGTGCATTGATTAGCTTTAAAGATGTTGGTTCTCCAATTATTATGCAATCTGGTTTAATAATAGTCGATTGTATAAAATTTCTAGCTCCAGACATATCTGTTTCTTCGTTAGCAGTAGCAAGAATATAAATTGGTTTATTTATTTTTTTTATATTTATAGAAGATATTACTTCTAATATAAGAGCAAAAAACCCTTTCATATCTACGGCTCCTAATCCATAAAATTTATTGTTAGTTTCAGTTAATTTGAAAGGATCTTTTGTCCATTTTTTTTCATCAAAATCTACCGTATCTGAATGTCCAGACAATAAAAGACCGCCATTTCCTGAACCAACACAAGCTAACATGTTATACTTATCAGTATGTGGAATTTGATAATTTTTTACTGAAAAATTTAAATCAGAAAAGTAGTTAGACAGTAGATCAATGAAATTTTTATTACTTTGATCAAGTAGTTTGTTATTACTGCTAATTGTAGGAATTTGAATTAGTGACTTATAAACTTCAATAAAAGAAGGTATTTTTCTTATCATACTAGAATTTTAAAAATTTATATTATTATTGTAATGTAAAATATTTTATTCATAAATAGATAATTGATCAATATTTTAATAATATAAAATATATTTTTTATAAAATTTAATACATTATTTTATCTATAAAAGAGTAATTTTTTTAAGGTTTATTAATTTTATGTTAAATGTAGTAATTGTTGGTGCTAGTGGATATGCTGGCGCAGAATTGGTTAACTATATGCACCGTCATAGGTTTGCTAATATAAAAAAAATATTTGTATCAAAAAATAGTTTAAATATAGATAAATTGTTTTCGGATGTTCATCAACAATTTAAAAATATTGTGGATCTCAGATTTGATACAATACGTAATTGTACTTTAATTAAAAAAAATATTGATGCTGTTTTTTTAGCTACAGATCATCGTGTTAGTCATTCTCTTGTTCCTTTTTTTTTATCGTCTAATTGTATTGTTTTTGATTTGTCTGCTTCTTACAGAATGAACAATAAAAAAGTGTATTTGGATTATTATGGCTTTGTTCATGAATATGAAGAACTTTTAAAAAATTCAGTTTATGGATTAGCAGAATGGGAACAAGAAAAAATTAAAAAAGCAAATCTGATTGCATTACCTGGGTGTTATGCAACTTGCATTCAATTAGCGCTCAAACCTCTTATAAAAGAAAATGTTCTTTGCGATAAAAATATACCAATTATTAACGCTATTAGTGGTGTTAGTGGTGCCGGTAGAAAAGCTTCTTTAAATAATAGTTTTTGCGAAGTAAGTTTACAACCATATAATATTTTCACTCATCGTCATACGCCTGAAATTATAGAAAAATTAGGTGTTCCAGTAATTTTTATCCCACATTTAGGCCCTTTTTCTCGAGGTATAATTGCAACTATTACATGCAAATTAAAACCTAATGTTAAATCAATTGATATACACAATATTTTCAATAAATTCTATAAAAATAAACCGTTAATTCGTATATATAAAAAATATTTACCTAGTATTAAATCAGTTGAAAAACAACCATTTTGTGATATTGGATTTGTAATTAAGGACGACTATATAGTAATTGTGGCAGCAGAAGATAATTTGTTAAAGGGTGCTGCTGCTCAAGCAGTACAATGTTTTAATGTTCGTTTTGGTTTTTCTGAAACGGAATCAATTATTTAATTAATAATCAGGCGTTGATAATGAATCCTTTAGTTATTAAATTAGGCGGAGTACTTTTAGAAAGTGACGATGCTATGAAGCGTTTATTTGAAGCTTTAGTTGATTATCAGAAATTTTATAAGCGTCATGTGTCAGTGATTCATGGGGGAGGTCGTTTAATTGACAATTTAATGAATAAACTGTCTTTACCAGTTAAAAAGAAAAATGGCTTACGTATTACTCCGTCTGAACATATCAATATTATTACAGGAGCTTTAGCTGGAACTGCTAACAAAACTTTACTTGCGTGGGCATTAAAATATAATATTAATGCTATTGGATTATGTTTAGCAGATGGAGGAAGTGTTGATGTAGAAAGATTAGATGAAAATTTAGGTCATGTAGGTAAAGCGATACCGGGATCACCATTATTTTTAAAAAAACTCTTTAAAGAAGGTACTATTCCAATTATTAGTTCTATAGGAATTACTAAAGATGGTTTATTAATGAATGTAAATGCTGATTTAGCAGCAACAGCTTTAGCAACCACTTTACAAGCTAATTTAATTTTATTATCTGATATAAGTTCGATATTAGACGGCAAGGGACAAAGAATCACAGAAATTGATAGCATTCAAGCTGAAAAATTGATTATGCAAGGAATTATTACTAATGGTATGATTGTTAAAGTACGTGCTGCTTTAGAAGCTGCTCGAGTTTTACGTCGTCCTGTAGATATAGCAAGTTGGCAAAATACAGAAAAATTAAAATTATTATTTAATGGTGTGAATATTGGCACTCGAGTTTATGTATGATATTACTATAAATATAGTAGGTTTAAAAAATGATAAGAAAAAAAAATAATAAAGTTGTTTTAGCTTATTCTGGCGGTTTAGATACTTCTGCAATTATTCCATGGCTTAAAGAAAATTATAATTTTGAAGTTGTTGCTTTTGTAGCAGACATAGGACAATCAAAAAAAGATTTAAATGGAATTGAAAAAAAATCTTTAGAATCTGGCGCATCTAGTTGTCATGTTTTTGATTTAAAAGAAGAATTTATAGAAAATTATGTCTATCCTGTACTAAAAACTGGAGCTTTATATGAAGGCAGTTATTTGTTAGGAACAGCAATGGCCAGACCTATTATTGCAAAGAAACAAGTAGAACTCGCATTGAATATTGGAGCAAATTCACTATGTCATGGTGCTACTGGGAAAGGAAATGACCAAGTACGTTTTGAAATGGCTTATGCCGCTTTAGCTCCGAATTTAAATGTAATTGCACCGTGGCGGGAATGGAATCTTAATTCACGAGAATCATTATTAAAATATTTAGATAAAAAAAACATCTCTACAACAGCAACATTAGAAAAAATATATAGTAAAGATGAAAATTCCTGGCATATTTCAACTGAAGGAGGTTTGCTAGAAAATCCTTGGAATCAATCTAATGAAGATTGTTGGAGCTGGACGGTTAATCCTGAGGATGCTCCAGAAAAACCGGAATATGTTTCATTGCAATTAAAAGAAGGCTGCGTAGTATCCGTTAACAATCAAAAATTAAATCCGTTAAAATGTGTAGAAGAATTAAATAGTTTAGGTGCTAAACATGGAATTGGTAGAATTGATATTATTGAAAATAGATTAATTGGAATGAAATCTAGGGGATGTTATGAAACACCTGGAGGTACTATTATTATGACAGCTATAAAAGCCATCGAACAGTTAGTTTTAGATCGTGAAAGTTTTCGATGGAGGGAAAAAATAGGTTTAGAAATGTCATCTATTGTTTATGACGGACGTTGGTTTTCTCCAATACGTAAATCTTTACAAGCCGCTGCTGATTCATTGTCTTTGGAAATAACTGGAGAAGTAATATTAAAATTATATAAAGGCTCTGTCACAGCTGTTCAGAAAAAATCTCCTAATTCCTTATATTCTGAAGAATATGCCACTTTTGGTGAGGATAAAGTGTATAAGCAATCTGATGCAGATGGTTTTATTCGTCTTTTTTCTCTTTCTTCAAAGATACGAGCACAAAATATGTTGAAGTAGTTTTAAAAAAGTCACAAATATATTTACAGAATTTTACATTTAATTTTTTCAGTTTTTTATAGAGATAATATATGGGACTTTGGGGTGGACGATTCATTAATGAATCTAATAAATTATTTAAAGAATTTAATAGATCTTTATCTTTTGATTATATTTTAGCAGAAGAAGATGTAATTTCTTCAGTTGCTTGGTCTAAAATTTTAATGAAAAGCAAGATTATTACTGAAAAAGAACAGATTACAATAGAGTCTGCACTTTTTGAACTACTTAAAGAAATTAAAGAGAATAATCAAAAAATCCTTAAAAGCAAGTGCGAAGATATTCATAGCTGGATAGAAGAAAAGCTTATTCAAAAAATTGGTATATTAGGTAAAAAATTACATACTGGTCGGAGTAGAAATGATCAAATTACTACTGATTTAAAATTATGGTGTAGAAAGAAAATTCATCTTTTATTAGAAAATATTATTGAACTGCAAAAAACATTTATTTTAAGTGCTGAGTCTAATCATAATATCATCATGCCAGGATATACTCATCTACAACGAGCTCAACCGATTACTTTTTCCTATTGGTGTTTAGCTTATGTTGAAATGTTCAGACGAGATTTCAGTCGTTTAAAAGACGTCCTGAAACGATTAAACGTTAGTCCTCTAGGTTCTGCTGCTCTTTCTGGAACCGCATGGAAAATCAATCGTGAAGAATTAGCTTTATCTATGGGATTTGACTCTGCAACTAACAATGCGCTTGATACTGTTTCTGATCGAGATTATGTCGTTGAATTATTGTCCTCTGCATCAATTAGTATGATGCATCTATCACGTTTTTCTGAAGATATAATTTTTTTTAATTCTGGTGAAGCTGATTTTATTGAATTATCTGATACAATTACATCGGGTTCATCATTAATGCCTCAGAAAAAAAATCCAGATGCACTAGAACTTATTCGAGCCAAATGTGGTCGTGTTCATGGTTCATTGATTTCTATTTTAGTTATATTAAAATCCCTTCCTTTATCTTATAATAAAGATATGCAAGAAGATAAAGAAGGTTTATTTGATTCAATAAAAACATGGAATGATTGTTTATGTATGGCTATTTTAGTATTGAAGAACATGCAAATAAAAAATGAATCATGTCGTAAAGCTGCAGAAGAAGGATATTCTAATGCAACAGAAATCGCGGATTATTTGGTAAAAAAAGGAATTGCTTTTCGTGAAGCACATAATATATCGGGTCAATTAGTTCTTAGAGCTATTAGCGAGAAAAAATCTTTAAACGAACTGAAACTATCTGTTTTTCAAATGTATAGTAATCTCATAAAAAATGATATATATAAAAATATTACTTTAGAATCCTGTCTTGAAAAAAGAATGTCTAAAGGTGGTGTTGCACCATCTCAAGTATATGAAGAAATTATAAAAGCAAAAAAAAGATTGAATATTTTTTAAAGTAGGATACTTGTTAACTAGCATTTAAAAATTATTTAAATGCTGAGTTAATAACCTTATCAAGTATAGGAGAGTGGATATATGCAGGATGTAATATTTTTCTTGAGTAAACACATTTTACTAATTAGTATATGGATTTTTTGTTTTATTGCAGCCGTTTTTTTTATAACTAGAACTCTTTTGTCGAAATCTAAAATGATTAATAATTTTCAAGCAATTAAATTAATTAATCAAGATAAAGCTATTGTTGTTGATACTCGTTCTTTAGAATCATTCAAAGAGGGTCATATTCT
The DNA here is from genome assembly GCF_000009605.1 of Buchnera aphidicola str. APS (Acyrthosiphon pisum). Classification (NCBI taxonomy): domain Bacteria; kingdom Pseudomonadati; phylum Pseudomonadota; class Gammaproteobacteria; order Enterobacterales; family Erwiniaceae; genus Buchnera; species Buchnera aphidicola. The sequence continues at coordinate 57,146 of NC_002528.1, forward strand.
TAATTCTATTAATGTTCCGTTAAAAAATATTTTTTTAGGAAAAATTAAAGAGATAGAAATATATAAAATGTTTCCTATTATTCTTGTATTAAGTGACACATATAAAGTTAATGCATGTATTAAAAAGTTTTTTGAATATGGATTTAATCGTGTTTATATTTTAAAAAATGGTCTATATTATTGGAAGACAGACAATCTTCCACTTATTGTTAACGATAAATGATTTTAAAAAGTATAAAATGATCTTTTTATTAAAATATCTTCTTTATAAATTAATTTTATAAACAATATCAACTTATATCTTTTTATTATTTTTTTTTGGATCCGTTATGTTAGAAGAAAAAAAAAAACAAGAATCTTTTGAAATCCAACGTATTTATATAAAAGATGTTTCCTTTGAAGCTCCGAATACACCAAATATTTTTCATGTTAATTGGATTCCTACCATTAAATTAAATTTAAATACTACTACTAAAAAAATAAAAGAAAATATTTTTGAAGTTGTTTTAATGGTTAAAGTAACAGTTAAAATTAAAGAAGACTTAGTTTTTTTATGTGATATAGATCAAGCTGGTATTTTTTTTATTGCAAACATTAATGAGAAAAGATTAAAACATTGTTTATATTCTTACTGTCCAAATATTCTATTTCCCTATGCGCGTACATGTATATCTAATCTAGTATCTTGTGGCAGTTTTCCACAGATGAATCTCGCTCCTATTAATTTTGATGCTCTCTATCATGATCATATTAAATAAAAAAAATATAAAAATATAAATTACGAATATACTCATTTTTATAAGATAATAATATAATTTTTTAGTATAAAAATACTATAAATATTTTGTAGGAGAAAATTATGTGTATTTTGAAAATATCAAGAATATGGAATAAAATACTCTACGATGTTTCTTTTTTATTAAAAAAAGAACCAATTTTATCAGATTTTTACCAAAGTAGTATTTTACAACACCAAAGTTTTACAAGTTCTTTAAGTTATATATTATCAAATAAATTATCTACATCTATGATTTCTGAAAAGAAAATACAAGGTATATTTGATGATGTATATCTGAATGATCGTTCTATTTTAAATTTTATAGTGCAAGATATTAAGGCTGTACTAAAACGAGATCCAGCAGTAAATGATTATTTAACACCTTTACTTTATTTAAAAGGTTTCCATGCACTAGAAGCTTATAGAATAAGTCATTATCTCTGGAATACAGGGAAAAAATCATTATCTCTGTATCTGCAAAGTAGAATCTCTTCTGAATTTTCTGTAGATATTCATCCAGCAGCGTTTATTGGATCTGGTGTAATGCTTGATCATGCAACTGGCATTGTAATCGGAGAAGGTGTGACTATAGAAAATGATGTATCAATTCTTCATTCGGTTACTTTAGGAGGAACTGGTAAAAACTTTAGCCAAAATAGACATCCTACTATTAGAAAAGGCGTTGTTATAGGGGCGGGTGCCAAAATTTTAGGAAATATTGAAGTAGGTTCAGGCGCGAAAATAGGTGCGGGATCAATAGTTTTAAAAAATGTTCCTTCAGATGTAACAGTTGTAGGAGTACCAGCGAAAATTGTTAGTCAAGTATCTAGTAAAAAGTATTATTCTCAGAAGAAAAAAAATAGTTTAAAATATATAAATATATTTCAACACGGAGATGGTATTTAATTTATTTCTTATATAAAATAAAAACTTCTGTTTTGTTCGAAAAAAATATAGTGGTTAGACTAATACCAGTACAGAAGCTTTATTTTATATTTAATTCTTCTATTTTTAATCGTCTAAAAAACTGCGCAAAACTTCTGATCTGCTGGGATGACGTAGTTTTCTAAGTGCTTTTGCTTCTATTTGACGAATTCTCTCTCGAGTAACATCAAATTGTTTTCCAACTTCTTCTAAAGTGTGATCAGTATTCATATCTATTCCAAAGCGCATACGGAGTACTTTTGCTTCACGAGCTGTTAAACCTGATAGAACATCATGTGTTGCAGAACGTAAACTTTCAGAGGTAGCAGAGTCTAATGGTAATTCCAAAGTAGTATCTTCAATAAAATCACCTAAATGTGAATCATCATCATCTCCAATAGGTGTTTCCATTGAGATCGGTTCTTTGGCTATTTTCAATACTTTTCTAATTTTATCTTCAGGAATAAGCATTTTTTCAGAAAGTTCTTCTGGAGTCGGTTCTCGACCTATTTCTTGTAACATTTGTCTAGAAATACGATTGAGTTTATTAATAGTTTCAATCATATGTACTGGAATACGAATTGTACGAGCTTGATCAGCAATAGATCGAGTAATAGCTTGTCGAATCCACCAAGTAGCATAAGTTGAAAACTTATAACCACGACGGTATTCAAATTTATCTACAGCTTTCATTAAACCAATATTTCCTTCTTGAATTAAGTCTAAAAACTGTAGTCCTCTATTCGTATATTTTTTTGCGATAGAAATAACTAATCGTAAATTAGCTTCGACCATTTCTTTTTTCGCTCGTCTAGCTTTTGCTTCTCCAATAGACATTCTTTTATTAATATCTTTTACTTGTTCAATTGTTAAGCCAGTTTCTTCTTCTATTTTAATTAATTTTTTCACACTAATAAACACATCTTCTTTAACTTTTTTTAAGTTTTCAGACCATGGTTGATTTGTATTTTGTTCTCTTATAAACCAAAGATAGTTAATTTTTTTTATTGGAAAAATTTTAATAAAATTTTTTTTTGGCATTTTACATATTTCAACACATAATTTTATAATAATTCTTTCTTGTTTTCGTACTCTTTCCATCATATGTCTCATATTATTAACTAAATGATCAAATTGTTTTGGAACTAGTCGAAATTGTTTAAAAACTTCTGAAAGATTGTAAATTTCTAATAATGAATCTTTATGTGTTCGATTTTTATTTTTAATTGTATTATTTGTATTATTATATTGTATACGTAATTCAGAAAATTTTTCATTAGCTAATTCTGGATCAATACTATGATCATCTTCATGATCTTCTTGATTGTTTTCTTCGTCTTCTTCATTATTTTGTTGTTCATCAAGAAGTTCAGAACCTATATGAATAGCTGTAGGGGGGAAAATTTCTTCTGCATTGGGATCTACAAAACCTGTTATTATATCTGATAATCGTATTTGTCCAGTTTTAACACGATCATATTGTTCAAGAAGATATGTAATGGCTTCTGGATACTCTGATACTGAGCATTGAACCTGATTAATGCCTTCTTCAATACGTTTAGCAATATCAATTTCTCCTTCTCGTGTGAGTAATTCAACAGTACCCATTTCTCTCATATACATGCGTACAGGATCAGTAGTTCGTCCTAATTCAGATTCTACACTAGATAGTACCTGAGTTGCTGCTTCAACTGCATCTTCATCTGTATCTGTATTGATTTCATTTAATATTAGATCGTCAGCATCAGGTGCTTCTTCAACTACTGGAATGCCCATGTCATTAATCATCTGAATAATATCATCGATTTGTTCAGAATCAATAATGTCTTCTGGTAGATGATCATTCACTTCAGAATAGGTTAAATACCCTTGCTCCTTACCATGTGTGACAAGTAGCTTAAGTTGCGACTGTGGGTTTTGATCCATAATGTGGTATCCGGAATTCTATTAATTGAATGAATATTAATTGACTTTTTTGTCAATGATGAATAATAATAAAATTATTTTTAATATTTAAATAAATTAAAGAGTTTTTTAATTCATTAAACTTTTAGTATATTTAATTTTTATTATATTTTTTAATAAGTATAATTTTATCTTTTCGATAACTTTTTATTAATAGACCAAATCTCTTTTTTTTCATTCATTTGCAATCCTTTTTTTCTCTCTTTTGCAATAAGATATTCTCGTCTTTTTTCAAGGATTTTATCATGTATATTCATTAATAAATCTAAAAACATGTTTTGAGTTTCTTTTTGAATTATCATGTGATCCCATCGTGCTAAAATTTTTAAAACATTAATTATTGTAGTATTTCTGTATAGTTCTAATAATTGACCCGTATGAATATTAGGATTATCACGACATGTCTGTAATATTTCTAAAAAAATAGATAATCCTTTTATTTGTAAATTTTTAAATTTCATTGTCACAGGCACTAGTTTTGCTAAACTAGGATTTTGTACTAATAATCCTATTAAAGTACGCATGGGAGTACGTTTTATTTGGAAATATGTTTTTTGAGTATTTTTAGTTTCTTTTTCATATAAAAATTTTTCAAATTGATTATCATCTAAAATTCCTATCATTCTAGCTAATATTTGACGCAAATAAATTCTTATAGTGTCACTAGAAATCGTATTTATTAAAGGTAAAGCATGTACGCTTAAATGAAATTTGTCATCATCAGATGATAAATTGATATTTTTTAGTATATTTTTAAAAAAAAATTTTGACATGGTAATTGCGTTATCAATTCGTTTTTGAAATTTTTCTCTACCTTCTTTTCTAATAATTGTATCAGGATCTTCCTGGTTAGGTAATAAAATAAATTTTAATGTTTTTTTGTCTGATATATACGGCAAGGCTTTTTTTAAAGTTTTCCAAGCTGCATTTTTTCCTGCATCATCACCATCATAGCAACATATAATGATATCAGTATTTTTAAAGAGAAGTTGAATGTGTTCAGTTGTTGTTGAAGTTCCTAATATAGAAACAGCATAATCGATATTATATTGTGTTAATGTTATAACATCAATATACCCCTCAACAACCAATAAATATACAGGTTTTGAACATTTTTTTATAACTTGATATAATCCATATATTTGTTTTCTTTTATAAAAAATATCTGTTTCAGGTGAGTTAAGATATTTTGGTGACATATCATTTAATGAGCGGCCCCCAAAACCTATGATTCTGCCATGATTATCTTGTATAGGAAATATTATACGTCCTTGAAATCGATCATATATATATCCGTTTTTGTCAGTAGCAATAATATTGTTTATTAATAATTCTTGTTCAAATTCTTTACTTATATTTATTTTTTTATAAAATTCGTTCCATTTTAAACTAGAAAATCCAATTAAAAAAAAATCAATCATATTTTGGTTGATACCTCTTCTAGCTAGATATTTATTAGCTAAATGAGTAACATTAATATTTTTTTTGTATAATTTACATATTTTTTCCATTAATAAATATAACTTTTGTTTTTTAACATAAATAGAATTTTGTACTGTATTTTCAAATGGTATTTTAACACCATGTATTAACGCTAGTTCTTCGATGCTTTCTATAAAACTTAAATGTTCATACTGTATTAAAAAATCAATTGCGTTTCCATGTGCATTACATCCGAAACAATAATAAAATTGTTTTTCATTACTGACGGTAAAAGATGGAGTTTTATCATGATGAAAAGGACAATTTGTTTGATAATTTTTACCATATTTTTTTAATTCTAGACGTGTATTAATTAATTCTATGATATTAGTTCGAGACAGTAGTTCAGTAATAAAGTATTTAGGTATTTTTCCAGACATATAATTTTATAATTATAGAATTCGTTTCCGTTCTTGAACAAGAACGGCTTTTTTTATTTATTTTATGTTTTAAAACATATTTAGTACATACGAATACGTCTTGCATTTTCTCTTGTAAGTTTTTTTGCAAGACGTTTGACAGCCGAAGCTTTAGCTCGTTTGCGTTCGGTTGTAGGTTTTTCATAAAATTCTCTTCGACGAATTTCAGCTAAAATGCCAGCTTTTTCACAAGACCGTTTAAAACGGCGGAGTGCTACATCAAATGGTTCATTTTCGCGTACTTTTATTATTGGCATTCAAAATTTACCTTAATTATTTAATTTATGTGATAAAAAATTATCGAAATTTTTAGGATAATAGATCCTATATCAATTAGTGTGATATTGTAAAGTATCATTTTTTTATGTTTTAATGCAGTTTTAATTAAATATTTAGATTAGTTCATTTAAAATGAATGTTCATTTTAAAATTTATGTCAAATATATTTTTTCTTATTGTAAAAATTTATAATATATAGAGGTTTAAATTTATGAGAATATTAGGTATTGAGACTTCTTGTGATGATACAGGAATAGCTATTTATGATACTAACAAAGGTTTGTTAATTAATGAGATATATAATCAAAGAAAGTTAAACAATATATATGGAGGTATTATTCCAGAATTAGCATCTCGAGAACATATGGAAGCAATGATTGTTTTATTAAATAAAATATTTAAGAAAAAAAATATTTATAAATATGTTGATATGATTGCTTATACTGCAGGACCTGGTTTAATTGGTTCATTATTAGTTGGAGCTACATTTGCTTGTTCATTAGGGTTATCATTAAATATACCAGTTCTACCTGTGCATCATATGGAAGCGCATTTATTATCACCGATGTTAGACTATAAAACAATTCAATTTCCATTTATTGGATTATTGGTATCGGGAAAACATACACAAATTATAGGTGCACATAAATTTGGTGAGTATGAAATACTTGGAAATTGTTTAGATGATGCAGCAGGTGAAGCATTTGATAAGACAGCAAAATTATTAGGATTAAAATATCCAGGTGGTTTAGAATTATCTAAATTAGCTTCTAAGGGAATAAAAGATTATTTTTATTTTCCCAGACCGATGATACATCATTCTGATTTAAATTTTAGCTTTTCAGGTTTGAAAACTTTTGCAGCTCAAACGATTAAGAAATCCAGTAAAAGTATGCAAGAAAAAGCTAATATTGCAAAAGCTTTTGAAGATGCAGTAATTGATATATTATTAATTAAAACTAAAAAAGCATTAAAAAAACAAAAATGGAAACGTTTAGTTATAGCTGGTGGTGTTAGTGCAAATCAAAAATTACGTAAAAAATCCGAGATCATGGTTAAAAAAAATTTTAATGGAACAGTTTTTTATTCAAGTTTAGAATTTTGTACAGATAATGCTGCGATGATTGCCTATCTTGGTTCATTGCGTCAAAAAGAAGCGCGGAATTCTCAATTAGAAATATTGGTTAAACCAAAATGGTCTATAGATGATTTATGTTTTTAATATAAAAAATTAAGTCTTGTATGGTTAATACTTGCATTTTTTTATTTTCAGAAAATTTTATTATTTCAGGGGTACGAGCCATGGTACCATCTTTATTTGTTAATTCACAAATAACCCCGGCTGGTTTGAAACCTGCTAGAGAAACAATTTCTATAGCAGCTTCTGTGTGTCCTGGTCTTGATAAAACTCCGCCTTTATGAGCTCGCAGAGGAAATACATGACCTGGTCTATTTAAATCACTTGGTTTAGCGTCATCAGCAATAGCGGTTTTTATAGTAGTGAGTCTATCTTTAGCTGATACGCCAGTAGATATACCTTTAGAAGCTTCTATTGTGACTGTAAATCCGGTGCGATATGCGCTAGTATTTTTCTTAACCATCATAGGTAAATTAAGTTGTTTCCGTTTAGATTCGGTTATACAAAGACATACTATTCCACTACCGTACCGAATACTTAGAGCCATTTGTTCTACTGTCATATTTTCACATGCAAAAACAAGATCTCCTTCGTTTTCACGTTCTTCATCATCTAATATAATAACACCTTGTCCGGACTTCAAAGCAAGTATTGCATTTTTAATTCTTTCTATAGGTTTTCCAAATTTAGATAATAGTGTTTGATTCATTATAAAAATCTTAATAGAGTTAAATTATTTAAAAAAAGTTTTATTTATAGAAAAATTAGTTAAATTTTATGTTTGTATAGTTAATATATTATATATTGAATTAAATTTAAGAGCAATGTAGAAATTATTATATTGAATAATATTTTTTCAATTTTTTATCTATTAGCATTCTAAACAACATATTGATATAAAATTTTACTTCGATTTTTTTTTAAAAGCTTACTTGAAAAAATAGACCAAATAAAAATACAAAAATTAAATAACAGTACTTTTATTGATGGTTTAAAACAGAATTTAACTCATTAATATTCAATGTTTCAGTTCCAATTTTCTGTATAACAATACTGGCTCCAATATTGGCATAAAAACAAGCTTCTTCTAAAGAATATCCAGTTGCTAAAGATGCTGCAATTATAGCGATCACTGTATCTCCTGCACCAGTTACATCTGAAGCTATTTTAGATGCGGCAGGAAAATGTATTGGTTTTTTTTCTTTTTGAAATAGAGTCATTCCATTCTTAGAACGAGTAACTAATAAAGCTGATAACTGTAGTTCAGATAATAATTTTATCCCTCTTTGTAGTATTTCATTTTCTCTATAACATTTGCCAACTATCTTTTCAAATTCAAAAAGATTTGGTGTTAATAAACTAGCTCCCGAATATTTTTTAAAATCTATTCCTTTAGGATCTATAAGTATAGGGATAGACATTTTTTTTGCAAGATCAATAATATTTTGTATATTTGCCAAAGTGCCTTTTGCATAATCTGAAAGTACTAAAATTTTAAAAGACGATATTGAATCAATAATTTTTTGATGTAATAGATTGTTTTTATTAGAAATATATTTTTCTTGAAAATCCACTCGAATTAATTGTTTTTTCTCTGATAAGATTCTAATCTTAGTAATAGTTTTATTGTTTTTTATAGAGATTAAATCAGAATCAATTCGAATATGATCCATAAGTTTTTTTAATATTAATCCTTCATTATCCATTCCAATAAAACCAACAATTTTAGTATACCCCCCAATCTCTGCAATATTTTTAGCTACATTTGCAGCACCTCCAGGTTGTTCTTTGATTTTATTAATTGGTACAATTGGTGTTAATTGTTCAGATAGCATATAGTGATTTTTGCTATACCAATAACAATCTAGTATTAGATCTCCGACAACTAAAACTAGTGAGTTATTGAAATTTATTAATTTTTTCTTCATAGTGTTATCTCTGTATATTTTAAAGAATATAATGAAAATTAAAAATTCAATTTTTTTATAAATATAAACATTTGAAAGTTTAATAGATATTTTTTATTTAATATATAAATATTATTATATTATTGAATTGTGGAAAAATAATAAATAATTATATAAAAAATTCTATTTTTCTATTATAGAATAGAATTTTGTTTTTAGTATGAGAAAATTATTATGAAAATATATTTAGTAGGAGGAGCTGTGCGTGACTCCTTACTTAATTTACCCGTTAAAGATAAAGATTGGGTAGTAGTTGGTGGTACAGAAAAAATACTGCTAGAAAGAAATTTTCAGCAAGTCGGAAAAGATTTTCCAGTTTTCTTACATCCAGAAACACATGAAGAGTACGCTTTGGCAAGGAAAGAAAGAAAATCTGGAAAAGGATATACTGGATTTGATACTGATTGTAATTCAGATGTTACTTTAGAAGAAGATTTAATAAGACGAGATTTAACAATCAATGCTATTGCTCAAGATGAGTACGGTAATTATATTGACCCGTTTCAAGGTAAAAAAGATATAGAATGTGGTTTAATAAGACATGTATCAGAATCTTTTATAGAAGATCCATTGCGTGTATTACGTGTAGCAAGATTTGCTGCAACTTTAGTACATTTAGGATTTAAAATTGCAGAAGAAACTATGTTATTAATGTGCATTATAGTTAAAAAACAGGAATTGTCATATTTAACGTCAAACAGAATATGGAATGAAACTGAAAAAGCTTTGAAAACCCTTAACCCTCATGTATATTTTCAAGTTTTGTATGAATGCAATGCATTGCATTTTTTTTTCCCTGAAATGTATTTTTTATATGAAAAAAAAAATTTTTTAAACCGTTCTTTTTTCAAAAAATTCTGTAATAAGAATATTATATTAATGGGTTTGGCTGAAATATCACTTTTGAATAAAGATATCGATGTTCGTTTTTCTTATTTATGTCAATTTTTATCAGTTAATCAAATAGATAGAAATTATTCAAAAATATTTTTTGACTCATATGCGGCTTCTATTATTCATAGTGTATGTAAACGCTTTAAGATCCCATCTTATATTCGAGACATAGCAGTATTAAATACTGGTTTTTATTTTTTTTTAAATACGATTCATTATCAATCATCTAAAAATATTATAAATCTATTTTCAAAAGTTGATGCTTGGAGAAAACCTGATCGTGTAAAAAAATTAGCATTTTTAAGTAATTTTAATTTTTTAAGAAACTTTAAATCTGAATTTTTTTGTATAAAGTCTGGTTGTTTTTTAGAAAAATGTTTTTCTGTTGTAAAAAATGTTTCTATTAAATTAATTTTAAAAAAAGGTTTTAAGGGATATGAAATAAAACAAGAAATAACGCGTCTAAGAATTAAAAAATTAGAATTTTGGCGTATAAAAAATATTAAACATCGTTTCTATCTATGAAATCAATCTTTAATTAATATTTTAATCAATTAATAAAATAAATCAATCCAGATATGATAAAGCGATATATTCCGAAGAATATTAGTGACGTTCTATTGATTATTTTTAATAATTTTTTGATACACAATATAGATACTATAAAAGAGATCATGAATCCAATAAAAAATATTGGAAGATCTAATATTTTAAAATTATGCATATTATTTATAAAATCATAAAATGATGCTCCCATTATTAATGGAATAGATATTATAAAAGAAAATTCTATTGCAACTGATCGTTTAATTCCTAATAATATTGCAGTTCCTATAGTGGCTCCAGATCTTGAAAAACCAGGATACAAACAAAAAATTTGAAAAAACCCAATTATTGCGGATTGAAGCAAACTAATATCATTAATACTACACGTTTTATATTTTTTAGGTTTAAATATTTCAGATATTAATAAAAAAATTCCACCTAATATTAATGCATACATAACATTATATGTATTAAATAGTAGTTTTATTTTTTTATAAAATAGAAGTCCAAAAAATATTGTAGGTAAAATAGCAAGGAGAATATGAAGATTTTTTGTATTTGTTTTTTTAACATTTATGTTAAATTTTAATATTCTTAAAATTTTTTTATGAAAAAAATACAATATCGATAATGCAGAGCCGAATTCAATAAATATTTCTAATATTTTGGTATTTTCGTTATCTATTTTTAACCAATGAGAAGCGATAATCATATGTCCTGTAGAAGATATAGGAAGAAATTCTGTTATCCCTTCTATTACTCCGATAATAATAGAAACAATAACTTGATGTAGATCAAGCATATATTTTCCTGTTATAAAATAATTTTATTTTAGTATATATAAATTAAAACGGTACTAAATAATAGCACCGTTTTTGTATTAAAAATCAATGATACAAAGTTATAATAACTGTCTGTCCAGCAGCAATAGTTCCTGATGATTTTTTTATTTTTTTAAAATTCTCTATGTTTGATATTACAACAGGAGTTAAAATAGACTCTGCTTTTTCTTTTATAAATTCTAAGTCTAGTATAATAATTTCATCTCCTATTTTTACTTTTTGATTATCTTTTGCTTTTTTTTTAAAACCTTCTCCTTTTAATTTTACGGTATCAATACCAAAATGTATAAATAATTCAACATTATCTTCTGAAATGATTGAAAAAGCATGCATAGTTTCAAATATTTTTCCAATCGTTCCATTTACTGGTGCGAGTATCCGATTACTTGAAGGTTTAATAGCTATTCCGTCTCCTACAATTTTTTTAGAAAAAACAGGATCTGGAACATCTTCTATATTTATTATATCTCCTGATAAAGGTGCAAAAATTTCTGTTTTTTTACTGTTAAAAAAATCAGAAAAGAAACTCATTTTTTTCTCCTAATAACTCTTACGTTATTTTTATAATATATTCTGCCTCTTAATGATTAACAAAATTTTCTACTAAATTAAGTATTTCTCTGTTAGTAGGTAGTGTCAATGCTTTTTGAGCTAATTTTTTAGCACTAGAAAAAGATGTTTTGCGAATGATCTCTTTAATTTTAGGGATGCTTATTGAACTCATACTAAATTCATCCAATCCCATCCCTAATAATAGAATAGTAGCTCGTTCATCGCCTGCAAGTTCTCCACACATACCAGTCCATTTTCCATGTGTATGCGAGACGTTTATAACTTGTTGAATTAGTTTTAAAACAGATGGATTCATAGGATTATAAAGATGTGAAATCAAATCGTTACCTCTATCAACAGCTAAAGTATATTGTGTTAAATCATTTGTTCCAATGCTAAAAAAATCTACTTCTTTAATTAAATATTCGGCTATTATAGCTGACGCTGGAGTTTCTATCATAATTCCAATTTTAATATTCTTATCAAATGGTATGTTATTATTTTTTAATTGTATTTGAAGTTTTCGAACCTCTGATTTTAAAATTCTAATTTCTTCTACGGATATTATCATAGGGAAGAGGATATATATTTTTCCAAAAGCAGACGCTCTAAGAATAGCATTTAATTGTGTATGTAATATTTCTTTTCGATCCATTGAAATACGTATAGCACGCCATCCAAGAAACGGGTTTTCTTCTTTTGGTAAATTCATATAAGGAAGATCTTTATCCCCTCCAATATCCATTGTTCTAATAATAACAGATTTATTTTTCATTAATTCTGCAATGGTTTTATATGCTTGGAATTGTTCGTTTTCATCAGGTAAACAGTTTCTGCCCATAAATAAAAATTCAGTTCGATATAGACCAATACATTCAGCGCCATTTTTTTTTGCTGATTTAATGTCTTCAACATTTCCAATATTAGAACCAATTTTAATAGCATGTCCGTCAGTAGTAATAGCTTGTAAATTCTTTAAATTTATTAACTGATTTTTTTTTGTGAGATATTTCTTTTTTATTACTTCTGTTTGATTAATTAATTTATGAGATGGATTTATGAGAATTTGATTATTTATAGAATCTAAAATGATAAAATCATTATTTTTTACTATCTTTGTAATGTTCCCGGTTCCTACTATTGCAGGAATTTCTAATGATCTTGCCATAATAGATGTATGTGATGTTCTACTTCCTAAATCAGTAATAAATCCTAAAATATATTTTAGATTAATTTGAGCAGTTTCAGAAGGAGTTAAGTCTTTTGCAATTAAAATTACTTCATTATTGATATTATTTAAATCAATAATGTTTAAATTAAGTATATTTTTTAATAAACGATTGCCAATATCTCTTACATCGATTGCTCTATTTTTTAAATATTCATCTTTCAATTTTTCCAGAGCTTTTGCTTGTCCTTCAATAATTAATTCAGTTGCTGCTGCAGCCGACATATTTTTTTCTTTTATTAAAGAAATAACTTCTTGTTCTAGCTCTTCATCTTCAAGAAGCATAATATGTCCTTCAAAAATACTTTCTTTTTTTTCTCCAAACTTTTCTTTTGTCTTAGTTTTTATTTCTGTGAGTTGTTGAATTGATTTTCTTCTTCCTTCAAAAAATCTTTCTATTTCTTTTGTAATATTTTTAATATTAATTATTTTCCGGTTAATAACAATTTCATCTTCTTTTAATAAAAGAGCTGTTCCAAAAGCTATACCCGGTGATGCTAAAATGCCTGAAATCATAACATTACCTTTAATAATAAAGTTTATCTATTCAGAGATGGAAATATGACGTGTCAGGCGAATCATTTTTCATAAAATAATTAGAAGTTTTTTTATTCAGCTCCTACGTATTTTGTAGAGAAATTTAACATTAATACTTAAGAACAATTTATTCTAATTCTGTCATTATTAGAGATAAATGTTCAATTGCCTTTTTTTCATCTTCTCCTTCAGCTGATAATGTAATAAGACTTCCTTGAATAAGGCCTAGTGTTTGAATTTTAAATAAACTTTTTGCATTTACTGATTTTCCGTTATAAATAATAGAAATTTCAGAAGTAAATTTTTTTGCTTCTTTTACAAACTGAGCAGCAGGTCGAGTATGCAAACCATGTGGAGCAGTAATTTTAACTTGGTTTTGAAACATTTTTTTTCCTTAGTAAGAGTTGATTAATCTAATATTGTAATAATTTTAAAAAAAATTTTTATTGTAACTATTAAAATACAAATTATCTAATAAAAACAAGGTTTTTTAGAGTTTTTATATTAAATAAATTCTATTTTTAATAGTTTTTTTATAGTTCAGAAAATAATTCTGTACTTAAATAACGTTCTCCTGAAGAAGGTAAAATAACAACTATTTTTTTGTCTGAAAATTTTTTTTGCTGTTGGATTTTTATTGCTGCATATAACGCAGCACCAGAAGAGATTCCTGCTAGTATACCTTCTTTTTTCATTAATTCTTTAGCCGTTAATATTGCTTCTTCACTAGAAACAGTAATAACTTGATCGATTATTGTTAAATCTAAGTTTTTGGGTATAAAACCAGGCCCAATTCCTTGAATTTTATGTGGTCCAGGCTCGATTGCTTTTCCTGCTAAAAATTGTGTGATTACAGGTGATTCAGAAGGTTCAACAGCTATACTGATTAAATTTTTTTTTCTTTTTATTTTTTTGATATATCTTGTGATACCAGTAATTGTGCCACCCGTTCCTACAGCAGAAATTAAAATATCTAAATTGCCATTAGTATCGTTCCATATTTCTGGTCCAGTAGTAATTTGATGAATTTCAGGATTAGCTGGATTCTCAAATTGTTTTAATAAAAAATATTTACTTGGATTGCGAGATATAATATCATTTGCCTTAGAAATAGCTCCCTTCATGCCATATCTTCCATCGGTTAAAATCAATTCTGCACCTAAAGATTTTAATATTTTTTTCCGCTCAATAGACATGGTTTCAGGCATAGTTAGAGTTAATCGATAATTTCTAGAAGCTGCAACATAAGCTAATGCTATTCCTGTATTACCACTAGTCGCCTCGATTAGTTTTACATTTTTATTTATATTATTATTTTTTTCGGCGTGCCATATCATATTAGCACCAATTCTACATTTAACACTAAAACTTGGATTTCTAGATTCTATTTTTACTAAAATATTTCCATTTCCAATTCTATTTAAACGAACTAGAGGTGTATTACCAATAGTTAAAGAATTATCTTGATATATTTTACTCATTTTTTTCCTTATTTTTAAATTTTTTCCTGTGACATAATAATTACATCATATTAAATTGAATATTATTCCAGTGTTATAGTTAAATATTTTTTATTATCTTTTCTAGTGGAACTTATTTTAAAATATTGTTTTTAATTGCAAATAAAAATTATATAATAAAAAATATCTTAAACTATCAATATTATTAATTTATAAAATTTAAAAAAAATTTTAAAACTTGTCTATTTTATACGATAATTATATATAATAAATTCATGACATCTACTAAAGATAAAATCGAAAAATTAAGGAAAATTCTTTTAAAGTATGAATATTTTTATCATACATTAAATCAATCAATTATTTCTGATGCAGAATATGATTACTTATTTCGTCAATTGTATGAATTAGAACTAAAAAATAAAGAACTTATTCCTTCAGACTCACCTACTCAAAAAGTAGGATCGCACATATTGCAGAAATTTAAAAAAATTAAACATTTTTCCCCTATGTTATCATTAGAAAATACCTTTGATGTTAATGGATATTTAAACTTTAAAAAAAGAATTAAAAAATCCATCCATAATAATGAGCCATTATCCTTTTGTTGTGAATTAAAATTAGATGGAGTAGCTATTAGTATAATTTATGAAGAAGGCATCTTTGTGCGAGCTGCAACTCGCGGTGATGGTTTTGAAGGAGAGAATATTACATCTAATGCTCGAATGATTGATTCCATCCCTTTAAAATTAAAAGGAATTGACATACCTAAAAGATTAGAAATTCGAGGTGAAGTATTTATGTTGAAATCGAATTTTATAAAATTAAATAAAAAATATAAATTAAATCAAAATAAATATTTCTCTAACCCTCGAAATGCAGCAGCGGGCTCATTGCGTCATATTGATCCAAATATTACAGCTGAAAGAAAATTAATATTTTCATGTCACGGATGTGATTTTTTTGTAAAAACTAACAAAGAGCTAACAACTCATTATCAACGATTAATGAAATGTTTATCTTGGGGGATACCAGTTAATAAAGAAATTGTTATTTGTTCAAGTGACATAGAGATTATCCAGTTTTATAAAAAAATTGCACAAAAAAGAAATTTTCTTGATTTTGATATAGATGGTATTGTTATTAAAGTTAATTCTTTAGAATTGCAAAAAAAAATAGGATCTACCACAAAATCACCGAGATGGGCTATAGCATTTAAATTTTCTCCTAAAGAAAGGATTACAACATTAAATGATGTGAAATTTCAAGTTGGTAGAACGGGCGTGATTACACCTGTAGCTTATTTTAATCCTGTCTATATATCTGGAGTTATGATTAGTAAGGCATCATTACACAATAAAAATGAAATAGAAAGATTAAACCTACATTTTAATGATACTATTACTATTTGTCGTTCCGGTGATGTTATACCAAGATTATTAAATGTTATTGAGATAAGACGTTGTGACAATGCAAAAAAAATTATTTTTCCTAGTTTTTGTCCGGTATGCAATACAGAATTATTAGAAAATATTGAGGAAAAATTAATTCGCTGTCATTCTGGATTAACATGTGATGCGCAAAAAAAACAAGCATTATATCATTTTTTTTCAAAAAAATCTTTATATGTAGTCGGTTTAGGACCGAAAATTATCAATGAATTAGTAGAAAAGGGATTAGTTAAGAATCCAATAGATTTTTTTTACCTTAAAGATATTGATTTAATTCAATTGAAAAATGTTGGAAAACGGAAAAGTATAAAAATTATTAATAGTATTAAAAAATGTAAAAAAACTACTCTGAAATGTTTTATTTATGCTTTAGGTATACCTGGTGTAGGAGAGGTGGTTGCGGGAAAAATAGCAAATTATTTTATAAAATTAGATAAATTGATGAATTCTAATATTTTAGAACTAAATTGTATTTCAGGAGTAGGAAAAATTATCTCAAATAATATATTTAATTATTTTTCTACAATTTCAAATCGTGAAATGGTGGTTAAATTAATAAAACAAGCCGGAATTTTTTTGAATGATCAAGAAATCCACAAAATAAATTCAGAAAAAACTTATTTTTTTAATAAAAAAATTGTTTTAACAGGGGTTTTTAAATCGTTTTCAAGAATAGAGTTAAAAACAATTTTATTAAGTTTAGGTGCAAAAATTTCAAATAATATTTCTAGAAAAACAGATTTTTTAATTTATGGCAATAATTTCGGTTCAAAATTTTTTAGAGCAAAAGATCTAGACGTCAAAATTATTAATCAAGAGGAGTTAAATTCTTTAATTCGTATTAAAGAGTAGTAGTATATTTTTTGGGTCGTGCAGGATTTGAACCTGCGACCAATTGATTAAAAGTCAACTGCTCTACCAACTGAGCTAACGACCCTTTTAAAGAGTTTTTCAATGATGTTTTATGGGTGATGACGGACTCGAACCGCCGACTTCCTCCGTGTAAAGGAGGAGCTCTACCAACTGAGCTAATCACCCTTTTCTACACCTATTTATATTGTAAAGATAGATGTGATAGAGTCAATCTTTTTTTAAAAAATAATATTTGTTTGGTGTAAATTTAATCATAATGATTAAATTATAATCTATTTTCTGAGGAATACATGAAAGTAAAAACTCGTTTTGCACCTAGTCCCACTGGAAACTTACATATTGGAAGCATTCGTACTGCTTTGTATTCTTGGTTGTTTGCAAGACATCATAATGGAAAGTTCGTATTGCGTATAGAAGATACGGATCTAGTACGTTCTGAATTAATTTCTATAGATTCTATTTTTAATGGATTAAAATGGTTGGGTCTCAATTGGGATGAAGGTCCTTATTTTCAAACTAAACGATTAGATAGATATAAAGAAGTTATTAATGTTATGTTAGAAAAAGAAGATGCATATATTTGCGTGTGCTCTTGTCAAGAATTAGAAGAAATACGAAAGAAACAAATTGAAAAAGGTAATAAACCACGCTATCCTGGTACATGTAGAAATTTAAATATCAAGAATATATCAAATCAAAATCATGTAATAAGGTTTAAAAATCCACTTTTTGGAAAAGTAAAATTTCAAGATAAAATTCGAGGAGAAATTGTTTTTGATAATGCTGAATTAGATGATCTTGTTATTCAACGTTCTAACGGTATGCCTACTTATAACTTTTGTGTCGTCGTCGACGATATGGATATGAAAATTACTCATGTTATTCGTGGAGAGGATCACATTAGTAATACACCCCGTCAAATCAATATTTTGAATTCTTTAAAAGTAAAAATACCTGTGTATGCACATTTATCAATGATTTTAGATGAGAAAGGTAATAAAATTTCTAAAAGAAAAAATGCTATAAATATAATTGAATACTATGAAAATGGATTTTTGCCAGAAGCATTATTAAATTATATCATACGATTAGGTTGGTCTTATGGCGACAAAGAGATATTTAACCTCTCAGAAATGAAAGAATTATTTAATTTAAAATCTATTACTAAATCTTCTAGTACAGTAAATTTTAAAAAACTTTTATGGATGAATAAATATTATATTAATAATTCACCATTAGATTATGTTTCTGACTGCCTTAAGAATTACATGGAAAAGAAAAATATTAATGTAGAAAAGGGTCCTGATTTAGAATTGTTAGTTAAATTATTTAGAAGTCGTCATCATACTTTAAAAGAAATAACAGAATCTTGTCGATATTTTTACGAAGAAATTAATTTTTTTAATCATACAGTCATAGAAAAATATTTTACAAGAAAAAATTGTTTTATTTTACAAACATGTTATAAGAAAATTGAAAAATTATCTATTTGGGACAACAAAAATATATCTAAAATAATCAATGACGTATCTGAATTAATCAAAGTTACAAAAAAAGAAATTAGTATGATATTACGTATCTCTATGACAGGAGATATCTGTTCGCCTAGTATAAGTACTGTCATACTTTTAATTGGAAAAGAAAAAGCTTTATTAAGAATCAATAACGTTGTTAATTATATTAAAAATTTATAAAAATAGTATTTTTCAATATCTTTATCTGAGACATATAAAAATTATTTATAAAAAATTTGACACATATGATTTTTAGTAAGATTATGTTTAAGTTTTTACAAAAAATACATTTAAAAAATTATTTATAAAAAATAAATTGACAGGATTCATGTGTTTTTATATTGTAATATTTTGGGGCTATAGCTCATTTGGTAGAGCGCTTGCATGGCATGCAAGATGTCAGCGGTTCGATTCCGCTTAGCTCCACGAAATTTATTCTTTTAGATTGAAAATTTTATAAAAAATATTTTTTAACGCTGTGCTAAATTTTTTTTTATTCAGCACAGTAACTTTTATAAATTATATTTGTTGACTCATAATTTCTTGATAAGCTGATACAATTTTATTTCTTATTTGTACTGCTAATTGCATAGAAATAGAAGATTTTTCTAAATTGATCATTACATCGTTTAGAGAAATTCCTGATTGATTTAATATGAATTTTTCAGAATCAATTTTTGCATGATTTTGATTTTTGCTTATTTCTCCTAGTGCTATTTTTATATAGTCTATAAAATTTTCACTGTCTTTTTTTTGTGCGTCTAACAAATTAAATTTTGTATTAATATTTTGATGATTGATATTTTCAATAAACATAATCTTCCTCTATAAAAAAAAATAATTTTTATATGTTTAAATTTTTCAAATACTATCATATCTTTATCAAGATAAAAATAATATCTTCATAAAAGATAAATATATAATATTAAAATTAAATAATATTTTTTATATATATATTCTTAATAAGCATTGAATTAAAATTAATTTAACAGGAAATTTTTTTATTTCATACTATTGGTGTATGTTGTAGTTTTCACTAAATTATAGTTAGAAATAATTATATTAGATAGGAAGATTTCATGAATTTCAGTACTATAGAAGAGTCCGTTTTAAAAGAGAAAAAAAAATTTAATAATTTTTTATCTGGTTTTTTAAAAAATTCTCGTTTTTTAATTATTTTATTAACAGCTGCAGCTATTACTGCTGTTTCTATTTCAGTATGGATTAAATCTCCTGAGTATCAAGTTTTGTATAATCACTTATCTAATGAAGATCGTGGATCTATTATTAACGAATTAAACGAAATGAAAATTCCTTATCAATTCACTGATTCTGATGGTCCAATATTAGTTCCAAAAGATAAAGTATATGAAATTCGATTGCGTTTAGCAGAAAATAATTTGCCTAGAGGCGGGAGTATTGGATTTGAATTATTAGATAAAGAAAAATTTGGAATTAGTCAATACAATGAACAAATAAATTATCATCGTGCTTTAGAAGGAGAATTAGCTCGAACTATAAAAAAAATTAATTCTGTAAAAAATGCCAGAATACATATAGCATTTTCTAAATCATCACTATTTTTACAGGATAAAAAGAAATCATCAGCTTCAATTATTTTAGAATTACAACCAGGAAGAAATCTAAATACAGGTCAAATTAATGCTATAATGCATTTAATTTCAAGTAGTATATCTGACCTTCCAGTGGAAAATATTACTATTGTAGATCAATCAGGTAAGTTATTAAATCAAACTTCTGTGGAATATGATCAGGTGAATGATTCACAATTTAAATATACTGAAGAGATTGAAACTCGCTATAGAAATAGAATAAAAAATATTTTAGAACCATTAGTGGGAATTGGGAATATTTACGCTCAAGTTACTGCTCAGATAGATTTTAATGCACAAGAAAAAACACAGGAAAAATATTCACCAAATAGTGATCATAAAAATCAATCAATAAGATCGCATCAAATAATTATTCACAACGAAATAGAAAAGAGCAATATTCAAGAAGAGACGCCTATTCCTTTATCTAACTCTAATAATCATGTTTATTTTAATAATAATATTAAAAATAGTAAAAATTTAAAAAATAATTATATTCCTGTTGATAGTAAAATTAATCGTGATAACACAGTAAATTATGAATTAAATCATAGTGTATCACATACAAAAATGAACATAGGAGAAATTAAAAGGTTATCAGCAGCAGTTATAGTGAACTTTTCTAAAGATAAAAATGGAAAATTTGTCCCTTTAAGCACACAAAAAATAAAAAATATTGAACATTTAATACGAGAAGCAATAGGATATTCGAAAGCTCGAGGAGATAGTGTTCATCTTGTTAATGCATCATTTGCTAAATATGATCAAAAAATACCAGTTCATATAAATCATATAAATACTTTTAGAAAATCAAATTTTTTATATAATTTTGCACCATGGTTTTGTTCTTTTGCACTTCTTTTTCTTTTATTAAAAAAGTACATATGTCCTTTTTCAAAAAATAATACGTTTCAAAATACAATACCTGTACAAGAAAAAAAAAGTATAGATACACGTAATATTATAGAAAAAAATACTTTTCAAGTAGATCTTCAAAATAATACTAATACAGATAAATTAATTCATAAAATTTGTAATATATCTAATCAGAATCCACGTACTATAGCGTTGATTATTCGTCAATGGATGAGTGATAAAATATGATTGTAAATGGTACTGAAAAAAGTGCGTTGTTATTAATGGCAATAGGTTCTGATCAAGCAGGGGAAATATTAAAACATTTAACTCCTTTTGAAGTGCAAGAACTAATTACCGCTATGGTAAATATTAAACGAGTTTCTGCTCAAAAATTAAATGAAATATTACTACAGTGTTATAACCTTGCAATAAAAAACAATGCATTTAACTGTAATAATAGTGATAAATATCTTATTAAGATGCTAACTAAAGCATTAGGAGAAAAAAAAGGCACGTCTCTTTTAAAAGAGGCTTTAGAAATTCGAAATGCTAGGATTTGCATTAAAGCTCTTAATTATATGAAAGCAAAACAAGTGGCTTTTTTATTAGATAAAGAGCATCCTCAAATTATTACTACAATACTCATATGTCTAAATAAAAATCAATCAGCTGAAGTTCTTTCGTTTCTTAGTGATAAAAAACGTGCTGAAATTATTTTAAGAATTGTAGATTTTCATGGTATTGAAGAGTCTAGTTTAGTGGAATTAACTCAGGTGATTAACAATTTATTAAAAAATAAAAAATTAATTTTATCAGAAAAAGGAGGGATAAAAACTGCCGCTCAAATTTTAAATTCGATGAAAATAAAGCATGAGAAAGAAATTATAGAAAATATTAGTAAATCTAACGAACAATTAGCAGATAAAATTATTAAAGAAATTTTTTTATTTGAAAATTTAGTAGATTTAGATGATAAATATATTAAAATTTTACTTGAAAATATCGAAAAAGAAAAACTACACATTGCGCTTCAAAATACTAGTCAAGCAATCAGAGAAAAGTTTTTTAAAAACATGTCTCATACAGAGTCTAACGAACTAACTTTAAATTTAGAAAAAAAATCTTATATTTCTGATATTTCTATAAAAAATGAACAAAAACTGATTTTAATAATGCTTAAAAGCATTGTAGAAAACGGAAGAATTTCATTAAAAAATTTAAGAGAATATTATGTCTAATTTAATCTTAGAAAAAAAATGGACGAAATGGTATCCGGAAAATATATCTTTTAAAAATACAAAAAAAATTAAAAAAATTTTATGTTCTTCTAATAATTTTAAAAAAGAAGATTTTTTTATAGATAAAAAAAATCAAAAAGATCTTACTTTTAGCAAAGAAACGTCAGAGATAAATTTAACACAAAAAAAAGCATATGAAACAGGTTTCCAAACAGGACTTCTAAAAGGCAAAGAGGAGAACACTTTGTTGAAAAATAAATTAAATGATTTATTTTTAAATTTTGAAAATTCTCTTGCTAAATTTGAAAATGAACTATGTTCTCAATTACTAAAAACAGTTTTAAAAATTTCATCTTATGTAATTGGGAAAAAAATTGATATAGATAAACAAATTTTATTAAATTACATAAAAAAAATAATTAATAAAGAGGGTGTTTTCTTAAAAAAACCACAGTTTATAATCCATCCTAAAAATAAAACACTAATAGAAGATATTTTTAAAAAATTTTTAAATAGTCACAAATGGACTATAGTTTGTGACGACGGTATAGACTTAAATGGTTGTAAAATTAAATCAGAAAGTGTGGATATAGATGCGACCGTAGATGCTAGATGGCAGCAATTATGTCGTCTTATTTATTTAGAGGAATATTAATGAATTTAAGATTTGCTCAATTTTTAAAAAATATTTCTTCTTTTGAAAGTAGAATTGAGAAGCTATCTGATATTATTAATTATGGTCGTCTTGTTAGTATTAATGGATTAATTTTAGAGGTGGTAGGATTGAACACATCTATTGGTTCAGAATGTTTAATTGAAAGAACAATAGATGGTAAAAATGCGAATATTAATGCTGAAGTGATAGGTTTTTCGGGAGAAAAAACTTTTTTATTATCTTTTGAAGACATTCATGGTATTTTTCCCGGAGCACGTGTTTTTTCAAAAATAGCTAGCAATAGCAATTTTTTTATAAAAAAATTGCCATTAGGTATGGAATTACTAGGTAGAGTGTTAGATGGACGAGGTCAACCATTAGATCAATTGCCTAAAATTGATCATAAGTATTATTCTACGATAAAAAATTATAGTATTAATCCATTGAATAGAACTCCAATTACTGAAGTATTAGATACTGGAATACGCGCTATTAATGGACTTTTAACTATTGGAAGAGGTCAAAAAATAGGGATTTTTTCCAGTTCTGGTATTGGTAAAAGCATTTTACTCGGAATGATAGCACGATATACACAAGCTGACATTATTGTTATTGCTTTAATAGGAGAACGAGGTCGAGAAGTAAAAGATTTTATAGAAAATATATTAGGTTTAGCAGGGTTATCACGTTCAGTAATTATCGCCGCTCCTGCAGATGTATCTCCTTTATTAAAAATAAAAGCAGCATCTTATGCTACTAATATTGCAGAATATTTTTATAAAAATAATAAACATGTATTGCTTATTATGGATTCATTGACTCGCTATGCTATGGCACAACGAGAAATTTCATTGTCTCTAGGAGAGCTACCTGTCTCTAAAGGTTATCCATCTTCTATATTTTCAAAAATTCCTAATTTAATAGAAAGAACGGGCATATTTAATAAAAACAAAGGATCTATTACTTCATTTTACACAGTTTTAACTGAAGGTGAAGATGAACAAGATCCAGTTTCACATCTTGCTCGTTCTGTATTAGATGGACATATTATGTTGTCGCGTTATTATGCTGATTTAGGCCATTATCCTGCTATTGATATTGAATCTTCTATTAGTCGTGTTATGCCTAACATTATTAATGCTAAACAATATTCTCAAGCTTTTTATTTTAAAAAACTAGTTGCGTCTTATCAAAGAAATCGAGATTTAATTAATATAGGGGCTTATGTGAGTGGCACTGATGTAATTTTAGATCATGCGATTAAAATTTGGCCAAAATTAGAAAAATTCTTACAGCAAGAAATCTCAGAAAAAAGTGATTATCTTTTTTCTTGTGAAGCATTAAATAAAATATTTATTTAATATTTAAAGAAACTGGATATGATATGTTAATGAAACATAAAACATTTTCTCTTTTGGAAAAGATAGAAAAAAAGAAAATAGAAAAAGAAACAATTAAGATTAAAAATATTTATTTGCATAAAAAAAAGCATATCAAACAATTAAAACTACTTAGTGGTTATCAACAAGAATATTTAAGAAAAATACATGATAAATTAATATTAGGTGTGTCGGTACATCAATGGCAAAACTATAATAGTTTTATTTCTGTATTAGAAGTAATTATTCAAGATAATATAAATACAATCAAAAAAGACGAGAAAATAATTCAAGAAAGTTTTAAAATATGGTCGAAAAATCAAATTCAAGGTAATATTTGGAAACATTTAAATATGATACATAAAAGGAAAATATTAAGAATAAAAAAAATAAAGGACGCAATTATCAATGATAGTCATATTCAATTAAAATTTTTTAAAAAGGTGTAGTCATTGTAATGATAGAAATAATTAGCAATATAACATCGCAAGATAACGTTTCGACTAATAAAAATAATAGTTTCTTTAATATTATTAATTCATCATATTTATTAAAATCTACTTTTAGTAGATTTAATCAATATTTTCTAAATAAAAAAATAGAATTTGATCATATTATTGCAGAAGAAAAAAAAGAGAACAAGGATAAAATTGTTATTTCCTCTCATTTTATAGTTAATTATTTATTAAATATTTTAAATCAAAAAAATACAGATTTTAATTCCAAAAACTTTAATAATTCTAAAAATGATCAAATAAAAAAAAAAAAAATAGATAACAACCAGGTTAATTTATAAAAAACGGGGCATTTTTTTAGAAACACAAAAAATACCACAGAAAAAAAATTTTTAAGAGAACTATTTAAACATAAAAATAATTTCAATAAAATTCATGAATCAAGTAATATTAAAAAAAAAAATGATTTCGACTTTAAAAATCTAAAAAATAAAACACTTCAAAAAAAAATAAATGTTTTTGACACCATTAAAAATCACATAAAAATTATAAATAACGAAGAAAAAATTATTTTGCCATTAAATATTAAAAAAAATAAAAAGATTGTATTTGATTCTAAAAATATCAATAAAATCAATCCCATGATCAGTAAAAGACATTCATGTAAAATTCTTTCTAATAAAAAGGAATTTATAAAATCATATATAGAACCATTTATGTCGAGCGACACAAAAAATTCTATTGAATGGAAAAAATTAATTAGTCATAAAATACTTTTATCAATTTCTAATAAGTACAATCAAGCTAAGATACATTTGAAACCGGAATCGCTAGGGTCTATATATGTATCAATTAGCATGAAAAATAATATTGCCACATTAAAATTTATTTCTGAACATAATGAAGTCAAAACATTTTTAGACAGTTATATGCCTTTTTTGTATAATTCATTAAAGAAAAATGGAATTAAATTAAAAGAATTTAAGATTTCTATTTCTTCAAAAAAAAACCAGTTAAAAAATTATAAAAACTTATTTTATAAAAATATTTATTACACAGATCATATCAAGAAAACATTAAATTGGAATGAAAAAAAAATAGACTATATAAAAGATAAAACAATTGATGTATATGTTTAATAAATAATATAAAATATTTATTCAAAAAATAATGATACTATTCGATATAAAAAATCAAGCGTGTTAGCTTGTCTTTTAATAACTTTTACCTGTGAGGCATGTAAAATGGGGGAAAGTAAGAATCTACATGATGAAATTAAAATATTAGAAAAGATTAATCGTCATTTTTCAGATGAATTTACAAAATTTTTTTCTAATTTCCTTAAAAATAGCGTGGAATTAGTTTCCTGTAGTATAAAAATAGGATCTTGCACTTCTAATAAAGAAATTATAACCAACCTAAGATGTCTTAATTTAATAGAAATATTACCTTATAAAAAAAAATCTTTTATAATTTTTCCCTATAATTTTTTGTCTAATATTATAGATATTTTATTTGGAGGCCAGGGTGATTTTAAAGATCATACTAAAAAAATAAGAGATATTACTTCTACTGAGTCTTTAGTTAATAAAAAAATAATGAAATTTATAACAAATGCTTTTTCTGAAATTTACAAGAAGTATTTTGTAAAAGAAATAAATTTTTTCAATACAAAAACATTTTTTGATTTTAAAAAATATAACTTTGATCTTAACAAATTATTTTTAATTAATTGTTTTAATTTTAAAATTAATAATACAGAAATTTTTTTTAATTTTTTAATTCCCAAATCAATACTAAAATATCAAAATGAGAAAAAATTTTTTTCTACATATGATAGTCATAAAAATACATGTATAGAAAAAAATATTGAGAATAAAGTATCTTTAAATGATATATACAATGTTGAAGTAAATATTATATCTAAAATAATTGGTATTTCTGTTTCGTATGATAAGATTTATAATTTATCAATAGGAGATGTTTTATCAATTAAAAAACCTAATAAAATTACAGGATTTATCCAAGATCAAGCTATATTTCTTGGTAATTATAAGAGGTTTAATGAACAGTCTATTATTTTTATAGAAGAGTTTATTGACTCTAGTTCAGAGTCTAATCAAGATAAGGAATACTCTAATGAGTAAGATACAGAAAAACTCTGATAATGACAAATTAATTGATTCTGAAAAAAAAATACCTACAGATCAAGATGTTGACAAAAATTTATTACCCCAAGAAAATTCAAAAAATAGTACATTAGATAATACTATTGATATAGTAGACAGCAAAAAAACAATACTTAATGTACCTGTTAATATTACTGTAGAATTAGGAACATCAAGAATAAAAATAAAAGATTTTCTTAAATTTTCAAAAGGAAGCATGTTAATTTTAAATGAATCAATTAAAGAACCATTAAATATTTTTATGAATGGTCATTTAATTGCATCTGGAGAAATTGTAGTTTTAGAAGAAAAATACGGAATACGTATTACTAATATAAAAAATTCCTTAAAAACTATAAATATTTCATCTTAAATAAAAATTTTATGAAAAATAATTTGTTTTTTCAATCAATATCAAATTCTCTTCATCCAATATTTAACAGTGAAAAATTTTTACAAATAATGAGTTCATTGTCTGAAATAATATTGCTAATATTAATTTTTAGTTGGATCTTAAAAAAGATTTCTTCTTTTAAAATTAACAAGATAATATCTCGTATGAAAATTATAGAAAGATTGTCTGTTGGATCTCAAGAATCTATTATTCTTGTAGAAGTTAAACAATTAAGATTATTATTAGGTGTGACAAAAAAAAATATTAGTCATTTGCATACGTTTCCGTCTAATTCAAAAGATGAACTAATTAAAGAAACAAATGATACTTTGTTGCAAAAAAATCTTTTTGATCGTTCTTTGAAAAATTTTTCTAAAACATCCTGGAAAAAAACAATGTTTTATAGAATTATTCCATTTGTATTTTTATTGTCACTTTGCCCTTCCGCGCATGCAGATATGCCTGGTTTAACAAGTCATATTTTAGATGATGGCAGTCAAACTTGGTCTGTACCAGTGCAAACATTAGTTTTTTTGACATCTCTGACTTTTCTTCCAGCATTTCTTTTGATGATGACCAGCTTTACAAGGATCGTGATTGTTTTTGGTCTATTACGAAATGCATTGGGAACTCCATATGCACCACCAAATCAAATATTACTTGGTTTAGCTCTTTTTTTAACTTTTTTCATAATGTCTCCTACATTTGAAAAAATCTATAAAGATGCTTATGTACCATTTAGTCAAGAAAAAATGAATATGGAAGACGCTATTTTAAAAGGTTCAATGCCATTAAAGAAATTCATGTTAAATCAAATACGTACACCTGATTTAGAATTGTTTTCAAAATTAGCCCATATTTCTTCTTATAAAAATAAAAATGATATACCAATGCGAATTTTATTGCCTTCATTTATTACAAGTGAATTAAAAACAGCTTTTCAAATTGGATTTACTATTTTTATACCTTTTTTAATTATTGATTTGGTTGTAGCTAGTGTATTAATGGCTCTTGGTATGATGATGGTACCACCTTCAACAATTTCCTTGCCTTTTAAATTAATGTTGTTTGTTCTAGTAGACGGATGGCAACTATTAATTACTTCATTAGCACATAGTTTTAATACATAATATTTTTATAAAATATTTTTTGTTTATTACAAATAATTTTAAATCAACTTTAAAAATGGAGATGTTTATTTATGACATCCGAATATGTAATGGAATTATTTTATAATGCTATGAAAGTTGCCTTGATTATTGCATCACCATTATTATTGGCAGCTTTAATTAGTGGTTTAATTATCAGTATATTACAAGCAGCTACACAAGTGAATGAACAAACTTTATCTTTTATACCTAAAATTATTTCTGTTTTAGGCGTAATATCAATACTTGGACCTTGGATGTTAGGTGTTATGCTGGATTATATGCATAATTTATTTAATAACATAATATTGATTATCAAATAATGTTAACATTTAACAGTTTACAATTGATAACTTTAATTAGTAATTTTTTTTGGCCTATGATAAGAGTTTTATCTTTTTTTTCTGTTGCACCTATTTTTAAGGAAAAACTGATAAATAGGAAGAGCAAAATTCTTTTGTCTGGTATGATTAGTTGGTTAGTATGGCCCTTTTTGCCTGAAGTTCATACAGTATTATTTTCATACTTTGGATTTTTATTGATTTTACAACAAATATTAATTGGTATTGTTTTGGGTTTTACTGCACAATTATTGTTTGCTACAATAAATTTATCCGGTGAAATAATAGGCTTACAAATGGGTCTATCATTTGCAACCTTTTTTAATAATAATAGTCAAATTGGCACCTCTATAATATCTCGTTTTTTGAATATTTTAGCTTTGTTTGTATTTATAACTCTTAATATGCATCTTTATTTAATTTCGATAGTAATTGATAGTTTTTATAGTATGCCTATTGATGGTTATTTTTTAAATGTAAATATTTTTTTTATTTTATTAAAATTTTCTAGTTCTATTTTTTTAAACGGTCTTTTATTAGTTTTACCAATTATGATTATTTTATTATCTATTAGTTTTGTAATGAGCTTATTAAATCGTTTATCTCCTCAGATATCTATTTTTTCCATTGGTTTTCCTTTAAATTTAATATTAGGGATGTTAATGTTATATTTTTTAATACCTGTTATGCTGCCTTTTTTAAAAAAAATTTTAGATGATTTGATATTTTTTATGAATAATAATCTTTTACATATATAGTTTTAATTTTTTCTATATAATTTAAAAATATACTTGTTTCATATGAATGTATATCTTATGAATTTTAATATTTAAAAAATTTCTACAAATAAAGTATAATTTTTTAAAAAAATTATACTTTAATTTTTAGTGTAAAAAAATAGATTATTTTTTTATTTAATTTTTCCTTCATTATATAAGATGTGTTTACGAATTACAGGATCATATTTTTTTAATTTTAATTTATCTGGTGTGTTTCTTTTATTTTTAGTCGTGGTGTAATAGTGTCCAGTTCCTGCAGAAGATATCATTTTTATTTTTTCACGAGATTTTTTAGCCATTGATTCACCTTTATTTTTTCATATTTATTTTTCTTATTACTGTTTCAATTCCTTTTTTATCAATATAACGCATACCATTGGTCGAAACATGTAACTTAATAAATCTTTTTTCATCAGCAATCCAAAATCGATGGTATTGAATGTTTATTAAAAATTTTCTTTTGGTGGCATTTAAAGCGTGAGAACGATTATTGCCAATCATTCTTTTTTTACCTGTGATCTGACATATACGTGACATGAGGTGTTCTCTCAAATTAATATTTGATATTATTTTAAATTAAAAAACATTATAATTTTTACTTTTTATAAAGTAGAGAACAATATTTTAACATATTATAAAAAACTATAATAGTTGTTTAATTTTTCACGTGTTTTATGAAGTGAATATAATATGTTATAAAATTAAAATGAGTTCTAATATAATAGAAATATATTATAAAAACATGCAAAAAAATAGTTTTCAAGTAGAAAAATATCGTCTTTTTTTTATTTTTAATATAAAATATATGATGTTAACTATTAGTTAATTTATTATAAATTAATTTTTATATTTATAATTTAATACTAAATCAGGACAATTTTTATGAGTATATATCGGAGATATATATCTAAATCTGTAATTTTTTTTTCTGTTTTCTTTGTTATATTTTTTTTATTTATAGAAAGCAGTGTTGGTTTTAAATATATTTTTAATTTTACGAATCGTATTTTTATAGGATTGAAAGCAGAAGAAATATCAGGAAATTGGCGTGATTTTACATTAAAAAATATTAAATATGATGTTTTTGGAATCTCCATAACAGCTAATAGTTTACATATAGTATTAGACACTAGATCTTTATTTAAAATGTCAACAATTTTCAAAAAGATTGAGACAAAAAATGTAATACTTTCATTAAAAAAAAATACCGCTTCTAATTTTTCACAAAACAGCCTACCCTCTAAGATTTCAAAAAACATTTTTTTTATAAAATATCCGATTATTTTAAAAAAAATACATGCAGATAAAATTCTTTTTACATCACCTAAAGTACGTGTATCTTTTTTAGATGTTTTAAGTGGCATAAAATTGGTTAGAAATAATATTATTTTTTCACCTACTTATATAAATACTATTCATGTATCGTCTGCAAAATTTAATTTTGAAAAAAAAAATATTTTAAATAAATCAACTATTATTAAAAATTTTAATAAAATTAAAAAAATATATAGTTTTTCGTATTTTTCTTCAAATCAAACAAAAAAAAATTTTCCATTAAATATTTATTTGAAGTCTTTAAAATGCAATAAAACACAATTTATAGATTATGAATATAAGAATCTATTGCAAGTAGAGTTACAAGCTAATATAGAAAATAATATTTTACAAATAAATAAAATGAAAGTAGATTCTTCCTTTTTAAAGATGAATTCTTATGGAAAAGTTATTTTTAATAATGATTATTCTATTTCATGTGTGATGAATAGTAAAACAGTAATACCAAGCTTGTATAATAAAAGTATAAATTTTCAACTTAAAGCCAATTTTAACGTAGATCATCAATTAATATTTAAATTAATCTCTAAAGATTTATATAATATGAAAATTAATGGTTTAGTATTTTTAAATTTTTCAGATTATCCATTTTTTATAAAATTACAGAGTCGTAATTTATCTTGTGTAATTAAAAAAAATTATATATTTAAATTAAAAAGTTTTGATGGTGTTTTAAAAGGATATATTAATAATTATTTTTTTTCTTTAAAAAATATTTTTACTTTACAAGATTTGCCTCCAATTTTCATTGATATTCAAGGGAGAGGTGATTTAAATAATATTTTTTTAAAAAAAATTAATTTTTTTCCGATCAAACAAAAAAAATTTTATAAAAAAGTAATTCATCCAGAAGATTATATAAAATACAATCAATATATATTAAAATTAATAGGACAAATTAACATCACAGGAAAATCTGATAGACATACACATTATGTACATATCCCTAAAATAGATTTATATGCTAATATAATGAAAAAAAAATTATCTATATTAGGCGCTTTATATTATAAAAATTTTAATTTTATAGAAACTCCTGGGATAAATTTACTTTTAGGAAAAAATAAACTGTATTTAAGAGGTTCATTAGGAAAAAAATATAATATTTATTCATCTATTTATGCGAATAATTTAGATTATTTTTTTCCTAAATTACAAGGTAGAATGCAAGCTAAAGTGAATTTTCTAGGAAATAATAAATTTCCTATTATATCTAGCAAAATTTTAGCTCGAGACTTAAATTGGAACAACATATATTTTAAGAATATTAAAGTACTTACGGGAATAAATATTAATAATACATTTTCAGGAAAAATGTTAATATATGCAAATAAAATTCATTTTTATAAATTTTATATTAATACTTTACATATTCAAACTTATTCGAATAATCATAAACAAAATTTTTCTTTTTTATTAAAAAGTAATCGATTACATATAAATTTAATAATAAATGGAGCTTTTAATAATAAGACAGGACATTGGCATGGTTTTTTTAAAAAAATAAATATTCGTACTTTTTGGGGGCAAGTTACTGCAAAAAAAAATAATTTTATTCATTATTATGATTCTCATAACAGTATCACTAATTTTTATCAAAAAAGTATCAAAAAAAGGAATTGTTTTTCATCTTTTTTATACAATGTAAAGATGTCTTTTTTTAATTTATTTAATAGATCCTTCATTAGTTTTGAAAGTAAATTATCTATTAATGCAAAATTAAAATTAATATTAGGAAAAATGATTTCTGATGGTGCAATTTTTTTAAAAGGCAATAATACGAAATTAGAAAAAAAAATTAATAAAAAAATTTTTATTCAAAATATAGATTTTTTTAAAATATCTATGAATTTAATAAAAAATGATTTTAAAAGTAAATGGATAATAAAAAAAAATAAAAAATTATCGAATAATAAAAATATTTTTGGGTATTTAAACATTATAGACATTTACAACAAAAAAAACATAAAAGGTGAATTTATCTTTTATAAATTTCCTTTTTCTTTTATAAATTTTTTTACTACAAATTTTAAAGAAGTTAGTGGTAAGTTTCAAAGTAAAATAAAATTATTTGGAACTTTATATCAGCCTAAAGTTTTGGCCGATGTACATTTTAAAAATATTTTTATTAGAAGTAACAACATATTAAAGTATATAACTTTATTTTTTCCTTATTTTTTAGGAAAAGTAGATAATATAAAGATTAATCAAGAAATAATGATGAATAAAGGAAATATATTATTTACATTAAAACCATTTTTCAAAAATAACTCTGCTGATATAGAATGGAATATTGCATTTAATAGCAAAAAAATATCAGTATTAATTTTTCCAAAAATAAAGGTAAAATTTTCTTCGAAATTAAATTTGCATTATTTATTTTCAAAATATGACTTAATTGGATATATAAAATTTTCCTTATTTTACTTTCAAATTAACGAAAAAAATTTTATTTTTTAATGTTATCAAAAAATATCACTTATTTAAAAAGATACTATTTTTTTTAGCACGGTTATATGCATCATTAATTTCTAATTTTGCATCTTGACAGTTTCCCCATCCAATAATTTCCACCCATTTTTCTTTTTCTAATGTTTTATAATTCTGAAAAAAATGAGTAATTTGCTTTTTTAACAATTCTGATATATCTGATATATCATTTATGTTTTTATATTCTTGGCAAATTTTACTTTTGGGTACTGCTATTATTTTAGCATCATCACCTGATTCATCTTGCATATTTAATATCCCAATAGGTTTACAATGAATGACACAGCTAGACTTTATTGGGTAATGAGAAGGTACTAAAACATCTAAGGGATCACCATCTAAAGATAAAGTATGATTAATATAACCATAGTTACAGGGATAGAACATTGGAGTAGGTATAAAACGATCGACAAAAAGCATTCCTGATTTTTTATCTACCTCATATTTAATAGGGGATGAATTTGATGAAATTTCTATAATAACATATATATCATTTGGTATATCATCACCAGCAACAATTTTATTTAAATTCATTTTTTTTCCTTATTAATACTTTGTGATTATTTTATATAATTTTAAGATAAGTAGATGAGTTTATAGTTTTAAATAAATTTTAACATCGAAGAATAATTATATCTACGTTTTGTACAAAGTAATGTGTTTTAATTTTGAATGTTTTTTAATATAATATTTATATACAAAAAACATGTTGTAAGGATTTATATATATGCAATTAATTAAAGAAATAGAAAACGAAGAATTACATCTTGTGAATACAGTAAAAAACACTCTTAAACTATCTAAAAATATTAATGCCTCTGTAGAAGTATTTATAAAAAAAACAATAGGTATTAGTGTTAATGTAAGAAATAATGTTGTTGAAAATGTAGAGTTTAATAGCGATGGTGGATTGTTTATAACAGTATATAATAAGTTCTCTAAAGGTAGTGTTTCATCTAAAGATTTTAGTATTAAGAACATTAAAAATATGTTAGACATAGCTATTAATATTTCAAAATATTCTTCTTCTGATTTTTTCTCAGGTTTGCCGGACATAAAATTTTTATGCTTTCATTCTATGGAACTTGATTTGTTTCATCCGTGGGAATTTAACATAGAAAATGCCATTAAGATGTCTATATTATCAGAAAAATCAGCTTTTGAATCTGATAAAAGGATTGTTAATAGTGAAGGAAGTTTTTTAAATAGTCATACAACTATAAATGTTTTTGGAAACAGTCTAGGTGTGTTAGAAAAATATAAATCTACTCGTTATTCTAATTATACTTGTATGATCGCTAAAGATAAAAATTCTATGCAAAGAGATTTTGATTATTCTCTTTCAAGAAGAATTGATGATTTAATAAAACCAGAAATTTTAGGTCAAAAAACAGCTAAACGAGCTATATCTAGATTAGGTTCTCGAAAAATACAAACTATGAGATCTCCAATTATTTTTTCATCAGAAATATCTCACATGTTTTTTTCACATCTTGCTAGTGCGATTAGCGGTGATAATGTTTATCAAAAATCTACATTTTTAATTAATGATCTGAAAATGAAAATCTTTCCCGATTGGCTTGATATTGAAGAAAATCCACATTTAAAACGAGGTTTGGGTAGTAAACCTTTTGATA
Source organism: Buchnera aphidicola str. APS (Acyrthosiphon pisum) (assembly GCF_000009605.1). Classification (NCBI taxonomy): domain Bacteria; kingdom Pseudomonadati; phylum Pseudomonadota; class Gammaproteobacteria; order Enterobacterales; family Erwiniaceae; genus Buchnera; species Buchnera aphidicola. The sequence goes on from NC_002528.1 coordinate 92,485, forward strand.
ATGAAGGTGTAGCTACAGAAATTAAATATATTATTAAAGCTGGAATCTTACAAACTTGGTTATTAAATTGCTACAATGCTCGTAAACTTAAATTAGACAGTACAGGAAATTGTGGTGGAATTCACAATTGGTTAGTTTCGAATCAAAATATATCTTTTGAAGAACTTTTAAAAAAGATGGATCAAGGTATATTAGTAACAGAATTAATGGGACAAGGTGTAGATATTATAAATGGTAATTATTCACGTGGAGCAGTAGGTTTTTGGGTTGAAAAAGGAAAAATTTCTTATCCTATTAATGAAATTACTATATCTGGAAATTTAAGAAATATGTGGAATAATATCGTGAGTATTAGCAGTGATGTTGATAGACGTAATAATATTCAATGTGGTTCGGTATTATTATCTGAAATTCAGGTTTCTGGAAATTAACTTATATTGTTTAATTTTAAATAATGAACTAAAGGTAATAAATTTATTACCTTTATAAAAATATTTCTAGTTATTGAAGTTGACTCGTGTAAGCCGGGTTCTGTTTTAACAGTCATTCATCTAGATTAGCAATCACTTACTAATTCAAGCAGCCTACCCAGGTTTAAGAAGTACGAGCAGTACAAAAAATTTATCCTATATTTGGCTTTGCTCCGGGTGGAGTTTACCATGCCATGAATTGTTACCAATTATGCGGTGTGCTCTTACCACGCCTTTTCACCCTGGCCATATTTTTATATATTACAAAATAGGTGGTTTATTTTCTGTTGCACTAGTCATAAGCTCACGCTTTCCAGATGTTATCTGGCACCCTGCTCTATGGAGCCCGGACTTTCCTCTTTTTAATTTTTAAAAACTAAACAGCGACTGTTTTTAGTCAACTTCAAAATCAAATTATACATTATTTTAATAATTTTGTCACTCTTCTTTTTTTATTACATATTGATATAATTTATTTTTATTAATATCATGTATTTGTGCAGTAATTAAAACTGATGTTTTTAATGAAAAAAACTTTCTTAATATTGAAAATGTATCTAATATTTTTTTTGATAGAGTATAATTTTTTAATTTTTTAAAACCATCAATGATAATTACCATTTCTCCTTTATAACGATATTTATTTTCTTTAAGCCATTCAAGTATTAAACTTGCTTTTGCACCATAAATAGATTCCCATTTTTTTGTCATTTCTCTTGCTATTACTATATGTCGATTTTTATCTATTTGTTCTATTATATCTTTTATACTTTCAAGTATCCTGTGTTTTGATTCATAAAAAATAATTGTTCGTGTTTCTTCTTTTAAAGAATGTAGTAAATCACATCTTGATTTTTTTCTAGAAGGCAAAAAGCCTTCGTAGCAAAAACGATTATTTATTATTCCAGAAGCGCTTAATGCCGTGATAGCAGCACAAGCACCTGGAAGAGGAATTACTTTTATATCAAAAATATGACATTGTTTTATTAATATACAACCAGGATCATTAATAATCGGTGTGCCTGCATTAGAAACTAAAGCAATTTTTTTCCCTTTTTTCAGTTCTTGGATCAAATTATGACTTTGTTTTTTTTCATTATCTTTGTTCATTAATATTAAATTATTTTTAATATTAAAATGTTGAAGTAAAATATTAGTGTGTCTGATGTTTTCAGCGGCGATTATATCAACATCTTTTAACACTTCTAATGCTCTATAAGTAATATCTGATAGATTACCGATAGGAGTAGGTACAATATAAAGAATACCAATATAAAATTCATTCATTTTTTTTCCATAAAATATTATTATATATGTGATAATAGTTAAGATTAATCAAACATTTTATTTAAATATAAAATTTTTTTATTTTTTTATTCTAATTTTAATTGAATATATAAGTTTTTGTAAATGTAAGGACAAAAAGTGAGACGAGTAGTTATAACAGGCATTGGGATTGTTTCTAGCATTGGTAATAATAAAAAAGAAGTACTAGCTTCTTTATATAAAGGTGTTTCTGGTATTGTTTCTTCAGAAGAAATGAAAAAATTAGGCATGCGTAGTGCAGTTTGGGGTAATATTAAATTAGAAAGTATAAACATAATAACACAAAAATTATCTCGCTTTATGAATAATGCTTCTAGATATTCTTTTGTTGCTATGATGGAAGCTATTAAAGATGCTAAGATAGATAGAGAATATTATCAAAAAAATCCTCGTGTTGGACTAATTTCTGGATCAGGATGTAGTTTTTCAAAAAATACTTTAACATCTGATATTCATCTCATGAAAAATAAACATATTTCAAAAGGCATCAGTCCGTATCTTGCAGTTAAAACGATGCCTTCTGGAATATCAGCTTGCTTATCTACTCTGTTTAAAATTTATGGGGTCACTTATTCTATAAGTTCCGCTTGCGCAACCTCTGCACATTGTATCGGAAACGCATTTGAATTAATTCAATTCGGTAGGCAAGATCTTATTTTTGCAGGTGGAGGAGAGGAAATAAGTTTAGAACTAGCAATGCAATTTGATGCAATGAGAGCTTTGTCTACGTGTTTTAATAATGACCCCAAAAAAGCATCACGTGTCTATGATGTATATCGTGATGGTTTTGTTATTTCAGGTGGAGCAGGTATGCTAGTAATTGAGGAATTGAATTCAGCTTTATCTCGTTCTGCTTATATTTATGCAGAAATTATTGGATATGCAGCCACATCTGATGGTTCAAATATAGTTGTACCTTCAGGAGATGGAGCAATTCGTTGTATGAATTTAGCTAGAAAAGGTAAAAATATTCCTATTGATTATCTTAATGTACATGGTACTGGAACAAAAATTGGTGATTTAATAGAATTAGAAGCAATTAGAAAAGTATTCTTAAATGAAAAAAAACCAATGATTTCTGCAACAAAGTCAATGACTGGCCATGGATTAGGAGCTTCAGGAGTACATGAAATGATTTATACACTATTAATGTTAAAATATAATTTTATAGCTCCTACAATCAATATAGAAAATTTAGAACCTTGTGCGGAAAATATGAATATTATTCAAAAAACTACAAATATAGAAATTAATACAGCTATGTCTAATAGTTTTGGTTTCGGTGGAACTAACGTGTCACTAATAGTAAAAAAATATTAATATACTATCAATAATTGAAATATTTTTTAAAAATCTTTTTCTATTTAAAAAACATATTTTTTATATATCTGACTAGTATTTTTTAAAAAAATCATTTTAATATTTTTTTGATATTAAAATGATTTTTTATTCTTAATATATATTATTCAGTTTATATAAAATAAAAAATATATTTATGAAATCTAATTTATTTATTTTTTGATTTAAATTTTTTTATTGAAAAACAAGAGAGATTAAATATGAATCAATTGAGTGCTTTGAAACAATTTTCTATTATTGTTGCAGATACTAGTGATATAAAATCTATTTGTAAATACCAACCAGAAGATGCCACTACCAACCCATCTTTAATACTACAAGCAGTAAGTTCTAATACTAATCAAAATTTTGTAGATCAAGCTGTGCAATATGCAAAAAAGAAAGGAGGGCTATATAAAGATCAGATCATCAATGCAAGTGATAAAATATTAGTAGATTTAGGAATAGAAATTCTAAAAAAAATACCAGGTTATATTTCAAGCGAAGTAGATGCTCGTTTATCTTTTAGTACAGAGGCGTCTATTTTAAAAGCAAAAAAAATAATTGATTTATATGAAGAACAAGGGATTTCTAGGAATAGAGTCTTAATTAAATTAGCTGCTACATGGGAATGTATAAAGGCTGCAGAAGAACTTAAAAAAGATAGTATTCTTTGTAATTTAACTCTTTTATTTTCCTTTGCTCAAGCGCGTGCTTGCGCGGAATCAAATGTGTTTTTAATATCTCCTTTTGTCGGACGTATTTATGATTGGTATATTTCACAAAATTTACTATCTAAATCTTTTTTAGGAAAAGATCCTGGTGTAATATCTGTTTGTAAAATATATGAATATTATAAAAAGTATGGCTATAAAACGATTATCATGGGGGCTAGCTTCCGTAACATTCAACAAATATTATATTTATCTGGATGTGATCGGTTAACTATTTCACCTGTTTTATTAAAAGAACTCGAATCTAATACTGCAAAAATTGATAGAAATCTTGCTCCTCCTAGTTTTATTTCAGTCCCTCCAGTAGCACTTTCTGAAGAAGAGTTTCGATGGGAACATAATCAAGATGCTATGGCGGTTCAAAAATTATCTGACGGCATACGAAATTTTGGAAAAGATCAATTACGTTTAGAGAAAATATTTTCTAAAAAAATATAAATAATATAAAAAAATAAAGTTTGACTAATATTTTTAAATTGATAAGGAAAATCTATGTATTCACGAAAAGAATTAGCTAATGCAATTCGTATGTTAAGTATAGATGCTGTACAAAATGCACAATCAGGACATCCTGGTATGCCGATGGGAATGGCAGATATTGCTGAAGTGTTATGGAGAAGTTTTTTAAAACATAATCCAGCAAATCCTAATTGGAATGATCGCGATCGTTTTATATTATCTAACGGACATGGTTCTATGTTGCTCTATAGTTTGTTGCATCTTACAGGCTATAATCTACCGATCGAAGAATTAAAAAAATTTAGACAACTGAATTCAAAAACTCCAGGACATCCTGAAACAGGTGAAACACCTGGTGTAGAAACAACTACTGGTCCATTGGGACAAGGGTTAGCAAATGCTGTTGGTATGGCTATTGCAGAAAGAACTTTAAGTTCTTATTTTAATCGACCAGGATATGATATAATTAATCATTATACTTGGGTTTTTGTAGGCGACGGTTGCTTAATGGAGGGTATTTCTCACGAAGTCTGTTCTTTAGCAGGAACTTTAAATCTTGGAAAATTAATCGTTTTTTATGATAAAAATGGTATTTCGATAGATGGGAAAACAGCTCACTGGTTCACCGATGATACAGCAAAACGTTTTGAATCTTATAATTGGCATGTATTAGATAATATAGATGGTCATGATTCAGAATCTATAGAAAGAAGTATAAAACAAGCAAAATTAATAACAAATCAACCTTCTATTATTATTTGCAATACTATTATTGGTTTTGGTTCTCCTAATAAATCAGGAACAGCAGAATCACATGGAGCTCCTCTAGGTGAGGTTGAAATTTCTTTAATTCGAGAACAATTGAAATGGAATTATCCTCCTTTTCAGATACCTAAAGAAATTTATAAAAAATGGAATTTTATAGAAGAAGGATCTAAACTTGAAAAGAAATGGAACGAAAAATTTTCTTTATATCAATCCAAATATCCTGATTTATCGACTGAATATTTGCGGCGAATAAATAAAAAATTACCTGTTGAGTGGGATAGAGTAACTAATAATTACATTTCTTTTTTACAAAAAAATAGACAAAGTATTGCTAGTCGTAAAGCTTCTCAAAATACATTAGAAAAATATGCGATGATTTTACCTGAGTTAATCGGTGGTTCAGCAGATTTATCACCGAGCAATCTCACTATGTGGTCTAGATGTAATTCCATTAAAGATAATTTATCTGGAAACTATATTCATTATGGAGTACGTGAATTTGGAATGACCGCTATTGCAAATGGCATATCTCATCATGGAGGTTTTATACCTTATACTGCTACATTTTTAATGTTTGTCGAATATGCACGAAATGCAGTTCGTATGGCTGCTTTAATGTGTACCAAACATATTTTTGTGTATACTCACGATTCTATTGGACTGGGTGAAGATGGTCCTACACATCAACCAGTAGAACAATTATCTAGTTTGAGAATAACTCCTAATATAGATGTATGGAGACCTAGTGACCAAGTAGAAACAGCTGTTGCTTGGAAAAAAGCTATTGAAAAAACATCAGGACCTACAGCATTAATTTTATCACGTCAAAATCTTGATCAATTTGAGAGAAGTTCTGAACAATTAGAAAACATTTCTTATGGAGCATATATATTATATGATTCAAAAAAAAGACTTGATATTATCTTTATATCAACTGGATCAGAATTAAATGTTACTTTAATTGCTGCAAAAAAATTGGCTTCTTTAGGGTATTCTGTACGTGTTGTATCTATGCCCTGTACTAGTGTTTTTGATAGACAAGATGCTTCTTATAAAGAATTTGTATTACCGACTTATGTTGCTAAAAGGGTTGCTGTTGAAGCTAGTATAGAAGATTTTTGGTATAAATACGTAGGGATAAATGGTGTAATTATTGGAATGAAAACATTTGGTGAATCTGCTCCAGCAGAAGATTTATTTAAAAAATTTGGTTTTACTGTACAAAATATCTTCAATAAATCATTAATTTTATTAAAATCTTAATTTATTTAAAAATTTTAAATATTTATGGGGCTCAATTATAGCCCCATCTTTTATGAAAAATAAAAATAATATTTATCAATAGAAATATTAAATTAGGAAAAAATATGACTTGTTCTATTACTGAATTAGCAAAAAAACTAATTTCTATTCCTTCTGTTAGTCCAAAAGATTTAGGTTGTCAAGATATTATAATAAAACGTTTATGTGCAATAGGATTTGACATTAAAAGAGTAAATGTTAATGATACAAAAAATTTTTGGGCTTTTAGAGGTACAGGTAAAACATTAACATTTGCAGGACATACAGATGTAGTTCCAATAGGTCAAGATAAAGATTGGCAAACTGATCCTTTTCAACCAGTCATACGAAGTGGATATTTATTTGGCAGAGGTTCTGCTGATATGAAGGGTGCTTTAGCAGCAATGATTACTGCGGCTGAAAGATTTGTAAATAAGTTTCCAAATCATAAAGGACGTTTGTCTTTTCTTATTACTTCAGACGAAGAGTCTAGTGCAGTTGATGGAACAATTAAAATAGTAGAATATTTAATGTCTAAAAGGGATATGATTGATTATTGTATAGTAGGAGAACCCTCTAGTACTAATATAGTGGGTGATGTTATAAAAAATGGTCGACGTGGTTCAATTACAGCTAATATAACTATTTATGGAATACAGGGGCATATTGCATATCCTGATTTAGCAGATAATCCAATACATAAAGGGTTACCTGTTATTTTAAAAATATTGTCTATAAAATTAGATTCTGGAAATGACTTTTTTTTACCTAGCAGCATAAATATTGCAAATATTCATGCAGGAAATGGATTTAATAATGTGATTCCAGGATCTCTATTTGTTCAATTTAATATTAGATTTAGTTCCGAAGTTTCTGAAAAACACATTCAATCTCAAATAGTAAATATATTAAATTCAAATGATATTAATTATTCTATAGAATGGTTATTTTCAGGAAAACCATTTATCACTAAAAAAGGTTTATTGATAGACACAGTGATACAATCTATTTTTTATTTTAACAAAAAAAAGCCTATTTTATCTACTTCTGGTGGCACTTCTGACGGTCGATTTATTGCTTTAATGGGTTCTGAAGTAGTAGAGTTAGGATTAGTCAATAATACAATTCATAAAGTTAATGAATGTGTCAAAATATCTGATTTAAAATTATTAAGCTGTATGTATGAAGATATTATGAAAAATTTATTATCTTAATTTTTCAACAAAAATATTTATAAAAAAACATTTTTTATATTTTTTATAAATGATGCAGAATATCATAGAGATAGTCTGCACCAATTATTACGCATGAATATTTAGTATAAAAAATATTTTCTTAAATATTATTATTATTTTTAATATATTATATATTTTATACCGGTGGAAATATATCATAATTTTCTTTTTTGAGATCTTTATCTTGATAGGGAATGCTATATTCTTCTTTTTTTTTAGGGCTGCTAATTCCTTTCGGAATAATCAATCTACGAAATTGTTTTTTTATTTTATCAAAACGATAATTTTCTTTAGAATCATTTAATGTACAAGATGTTATTAAAAATATATTTAATATTTGAGATATTATTATAATTTTGAAAAATTTTCTATGATATTTTGAGATTAGCATATTGAATTGCTTTTTCAAGTTGAAAACGTGTAGAATCTAAAACGGGTGTCATAGGCAAACGAAGTGTATCACTTTTTATTAATCCTATTTTTTTTGCTAACCATTTTACGGGAATAGGATTGGGTTCTATGAACAGCGCTTCATGTAGTAACATTAGGCGTTTATTTATAGATCTTGCATTTATAAAATCCCCTTTTAATGCATACGAACAAATTTCCATCATTTCTTTTGCAGCAATATTTGCTGTAACCGATATTACACCTTGTCCGCCTAATTGCATAAAATCTAAAGCTGTTGCATCATCTCCACTGATTAATAAAAAATTAGTTTTAACTAATTCTTTTATTTTATGGATTCTTGATAAATCTCCAGTTGCTTCTTTAATTCCTATTATGTTGTTAAAATGAGATAATTTGGCAACTGTTTCTGGGAGTAAATCACATCCGGTACGACTGGGTACATTATATAAAATTTGTGGTAATTCAGTGTTTTCTGAAATAGCTTTAAAATGTTGATACAATCCTTCTTGTGTAGGTCTATTATAATATGGCGTTACACTTAAACAACCTGCAACACCAGATTTTTCAAATCTTTTGGTTAAAGATATAGCTTCTGTTGTAGCATTTGCTCCTGTACCTGCAATAACTGGAATACGTCCATCTGCTAATTCTAAAGTGAGCATAACAATATTTATGTGTTCTTCTTGACTAAGTGTTGCGGATTCTCCAGTAGTTCCAATTGAAACAATTGCTTCAGTTTTACTAGCAACATGATAATTAATTAACTTTTCTAAACTAATACGACAAATCTGACCTTTTTCATCCATGGGTGTAATTAGTGCAACAATACTTCCTTTGAACATTAGTTGTCCTCCTCCATAAAAAATATTTTATGGGATGTTTGGCACGTTTTAAAAATTAAGTATATAGAAATTATTAATATAATATCTTAAAAATATAATTTTATTGACAAATAAATATATAAATATTAGATAATATTGTACATATAATAGAGTTTTAATTATCTAATTCAATGAAAAATTTTTTATAATAATAACTTATATTTAATATTTTTTATTTTTTTAAATGAAATACAATTAATTTGAACAATATATTTTATAGAGAAACAAAGGTAGAAAATATATATTTATTATTAACATTTCGCTTTATAAGTATGATTGTACGTAACATCTTTATAAAAGTATTTATTTTTACAGAAGAAAAATTTTGCAATTTTTATTGCATTATTTTTCAAATATATTTTTTTATATACTTCAAAAGTATTTTTAAAATTTAATTATAGTACTTAGCATAATTAAATTATGCGCTATTTCTAGAAAAATATAATTCTATTCATGTGAAAAATATCAATGATATTTAATATGATCATCCTATCGAATAAATAGTTATTTAGCATTATGAATATATTTTAAAGGAATTATTTTCCACTGCATTGTGCGCGAAATCTTAATAAATGATCCATTAATACAATTGCTACCATTGCTTCAGTGATTGGAACAGCGCGTAAACCTACACATGGATCATGTCGTCCTTTAGTAACTATTTGAACTTTTTCGTTATTTTTATTTATTGTATTGCCTGCTTTTCGAATACTTGATGTAGGTTTAAATGCTACTTTTAGTACAATTTCTCGACCATTACTAATACCACCTAGAATACCACCAGAATGATTAGTTAAAAATCCTTGTGGCGTAATTTCATCACGATGTTCACTTCCTCGTTGATTTATTACTGAAAAACCGTCTCCAATTTCTACTCCTTTTGCGGCATTAATACTCATCAAGGCGTGTGATAAATCAGCATCAAGACGATCAAAAACTGGTTCTCCAAGTCCTACAGGGATATTTTCAGCAATAATTGTTATTTCAGCACCAATCGAATCACCTATTTTTTTGAGATATTTAATTAAATTTTCTAGTGCTAAAATTTTTTCAGGATCAGAACAGAAAAAAGGATTATTTTCGACTTCTTGCCAAGATTTAAAAGGGCATTTGATATTGCCCATTGCTGACAAATATGCTCGAATAGTTATCCCATATTTCTCATTAAGGTATTTTTTTGCTATAGCTCCTGCTGCAACTCTCATAGCAGTTTCGCGAGCAGAAGATCTACCTCCCCCGCGATAATCTCTAATTCCATATTTTTTTTCATAAGTATAATCGGCATGTCCCGGTCGAAATAAATTCTTTATATCGCTATAGTCTTGAGACCTATGATCATGATTATAAATTATTAAACCAATACTAGTACCAGTTGTGACCCCGTTAAATATACCGGAAAGTATATTAACTTCATCAGGTTCACGGCGCAAAGTCGTGTAACGGGAAGTACCTGGTCTTCTACGATTCAAATCATATTGCAAATCTTTACAAGATAATTCAAGACCAGGAGGTGTTCCGTCAATTATGCACCCTAATGCTTCTCCGTGTGACTCGCCAAAAGTGGTTACACAGAATATTTTCCCAATTGTATTTCCAGACATTTTTTATCCTTCTGCAATTGTTAAAATGAAATAATACAACTATACAGAACAAATAAACAAAATGATTTTTTATTTTTTAAAATATTTAAATTGTATTTATTTTTTAAAAAATCATCTGTTTAAACTAATTGTTTCTTTTTTTATGTAGTTTTATAATAATATTTTTTTATTTGTTGTTTTTACAAAAACTAAATTATATAATTAATGAAAAATACATAATTCATTATAAATATTTTAAATTAAATACATATGTTTGGAATTTTTAATTAATTAACATTATTGGTAACAAACAACTATGGATAAAAATAGCCGATATACCGTTGATTCGAGTATTTTATTTCGTCAATGGTTAAATGATACTCGTGAAATGGTACAAGATACTATTTTTCATTCTCGAATTCAAAAAAAAAATAATAATCATCCAGTATCTCAACGCGTTTTTTTCGAACAAAATGCTCATAGTCATTATTTTTCTTATAGAAATAATAAAAATTTATTTAAAGAAAATCCTGTTTCTTATATTCGTCATCAAAGCTTGTATAATGTTTTAAAAAATCTAAAAAAAGGAAGATACAATCCAGATATTTCTATTGATTTGCATGGATTAACACAACATCAGGCACAACAGGCTTTAGGAGAATTAATCACGACATGTCAAAAAGAAAAAATTTTTTGTGCTCATATAATGCATGGTCATGGTAAACATATTTTAAAAAAACAAACTCCGTTTTGGTTGTCTCAACACCCTGATATAATAGCCTTTCATGAAGCTCCTAAATTTTTTGGAAGCGATGCTGCAATTATAGTTATAATTGAAATTAATTCTCTAAAAAAAAATATAAATATTTTTAATTAGAAAATCAAATAATTTTATATCAAGACATTAAAATAGAAATATTGCTTTCTGAATTAAACTAAAACAGTGCTATTTTATTTAATATAAAAAGTTTCTTTAATTATTTTTTTTAAACTACAATGTTATCAATAATTTTAATTTATTATACTTCATTTTTGCAATAACATTGTCTATGTCATAAAATGATTTAATTATAATTTTTTCATGAGCACTAATAAGATATTTTTTTTAAAACCCTTATTTTTTGGGTTTTTTTATTTTCTAAAAAAGTAAATTTATATAAGTTTTTTTATGTAATAAAAAGAACTTTAAGGGATTCGAAATATGTTTGAAAATAATCGTGTACGTATAGCGATGCAAAAAACTGGCCGTTTAAGTAAAGATTCTATCAGACTACTGACATCTTGTGGTGTTAAAATTAATTTAAAACAACAAAAATTAATAGCATTTGCTGAAAATATGCCCATTGATGTAATGTTAGTTCGTGACGATGATATTCCTGGATTGGTAATGGATGGTGTAGTAGATTTAGGAATAGTTGGAGAAAATGTGCTTGAAGAAGAGTTATTGAAACGAAAATCACAAAAATCTGAATGTTCTTATATTACTTTAAGACGACTAGATTTTGGAGTATGTAGATTATCTTTAGCTTTACCGGTAAATACTATATACACTAATATAACATGTTTAAAAAATATTAGAATAGCTACCTCATATCCTCATTTATTAAAAAAATATTTAGACGAAAAAAATATTTCTTTTAAATCCTGCATGTTAAATGGATCGGTAGAAGTTGCACCTAGAGCTGGTTTAGCAGATGCTATTTGTGATTTAGTGTCTACAGGAGCAACATTAGAAGCTAATGGTTTACGTGAAGTGCAAGTAGTTTATCATTCTCATGCCTGTCTTATTTGTAAGACTGGAAATATTAATTCTATAAAAAAAGAATTTATTAATAAATTGATGACTCGTATTAAAGGCGTGATTAAAGCTCGCGAATCTAAATATATTATGTTACATGCTCCTATAAAACAATTAGAAGCGGTGATATCTTTACTTCATGGAGCAGAAAGACCAACCATTTTAAAATTAGCAGGTGATGATAATCGAGTAGCAATGCATATGGTTAGTAGTGAGACATTATTTTGGGAAACGATGGAAAAGCTAAAATTATTAGGCGCTAGTTCAATTTTAGTTTTACCAATTGAAAAAATGATGGAGTAAGAAATGCAATGAAATATTTTAAAAATATAATTTTTTGGAACAAACTACACCCTGATGAACAAAAAAAAATATTATCAAGACCTATTTTAAAAGAAAATAACTTCATTAAAAAGACTGTAAAAGAAATTATAGAAAATGTTAGATTATTTGGAAATTCAGCATTAAAAAAATATACTTTTTTATTTGATAAACAAGATATAAATACATTTCAAGTTTCAAAAGAAAAAATCTCTTCATCTTCGTTTTATTTAAGTAAGGTTCTAAAAGATTCCATTTCTGTCGCGCAAAAAAATATTACATGTTTTCATAAAGCTCAAATTCCATCTAAAATAGATGTTGAAACAGAAGTTGGAGTCCGTTGTGAGCAAATCTATTTACCTCTAAATTCTATAGGAATTTATATTCCTGGCGGAACAGCTCCTTTATTTTCGACTGTATTAATGTTAGCGATACCTGCTAAAATTTCTGGTTGTAAAAAAATTATTCTTTGCTCTCCTCCTCCGATTAGTAACGAGGTTCTTTATGCTGCTCATATTTGTGGAATTCATGATATTTATCAAGTTGGGGGAGCTCAGGCTATAGCTGCACTCGCTTTAGGTACTGAAACGGTCCCTAAAGTAGATAAGATTTTTGGACCAGGCAATGCGTATGTTACAGAAGCAAAATTACAAGTTAGTTCAATTTTTAATGGAACAGAAATAGACATGTTAGCAGGACCTTCAGAATTATTAATCATTGCTGACAACACTGCTAATCCAGATTTTATTGCCGCTGATTTATTATCACAAGCTGAACATGGTGTTTCTTCTCAAGTAATTTTGCTTACACCATGTTTTGAATTAGCAGAAAAGGTAGTGCTTTCCATTAATAAACAACTGAATAATTTATCTAGATTATCAGAAATTTTGAAAACATTAAAAAACAGTAGTGTCATAATTGTCAAAAATTTATCAGAATGTATTGAAATCTCTAATATGTATGCACCTGAACATCTAATTATTCAAACACAATCACCTAGAGAAGTACTTAACTACATCTCTAATGCTAGTTCTATTTTTCTTGGTTTATGGTCTCCTGAATCTGCCGGAGATTATGCGTCTGGGACAAATCATGTTTTACCAACATATGGAAAATCTATTACAAATTCGTCTTTAGGATTGTGTGATTTTCAAAAACGTGTATTAGTTCAAGAATTAACAGCTAAAGGACTAATGAAATTATCTAATACTATTGAAATTTTATCTTCCGCAGAAAAACTTCAAGCACATAAAAATGCTGTAAAAATTCGCGTAGATTTTTTAAAGGGAAAAATATGACAGATAATGTTTTGAAATTGTCTAGAAAAAATATAAAAAAACTAATACCTTATCAATCCGCAAGACGTATCGGAGGGGAACATGGGAATATATTATTAAATGCTAATGAATCGCCTGTATCTATTTTTTTTAAATTAAAAAAAAAACCATTTAATCGTTATCCAGAATGTCAACCCAGTAAACTAATATCTTCTTATGCTCATTATGTTAATTTATCTTGTAATCAAATTTTAGCCACAAGAGGTGCTGATGAAGGAATTGAATTATTAATTAAGGCTTTTTGCGAACCTGGTAAAGATGCTATTATTTATTGCCCTCCTACTTATGATATGTATCGAATAAATGCAACCATAGCTGGTGTAGAAATAAAAGAAATTCCTACTATTAAAAATACTTGGCAATTAGATTTGTTAAATATTAAGTTAAACTTAAGTAGAGTAAAATTAATTTATATTTGCAATCCCAATAATCCTACTGGTAATATTTTTTTTAAAAAAGATCTTATTTTTTTATTGAATATAACTTTAGGACAGGCTCTAGTTGTAATAGATGAAGCTTATATTGAATTTTCACCAGAAGAAAGCATGACAAATTATTTAAAAGATTATCCGAATTTAGTTGTTCTACGAACCTTGTCTAAAGCTTTTGCCTTAGCTGGAATACGATGCGGATTTACTTTAGCTAAAAAAGAAATTATTCAAACTTTAAGTAAAGTTATTAGTCCTTATCCAATATCTATCCCTGTCTCTGATATAGCTATACGATCTTTAGAAAAAGATTATGTTCAATTAATGAAAAATAGAGTCTTAGATTCAAACAATAATCGTATTTGGTTGATTAATCAATTGAAAAACATCACATGCGTAGAAACAGTATTTGAAAGTAATGCTAATTATGTATTAGTAAAATTTTCTATGTTTGAAAAGGTTTTTGAAACTTTATGGAATAAAGGTATAATTTTAAGAAATCAAAATGAGAAAACGAATTTAAAAAAATGTATAAGAATTTCAATGGGAACACGATCAGAATCTTTGCGTTTAATTAAAGAGCTTAAAATTTTTTCTAAAAAAAACATGTGTCAAGGTGAAATGAGTGAAAAATAAAATATTATTTATTGATCGAGATGGTACATTAATTGATGAACCAATTAATACTTTTCAAGTAGACTCAATAAATAAATTAGTATTTAAAAAATATGTTATTTCCTCATTACGTAAATTAGTTGAACTCGACTATAAATTGATAATGATTACTAATCAAGATGGTCTTGGTACTGAATCTTTTCCTTTACAAGATTTTAGTACAGCTCATCTTTTTATGTTGAGTGTTTTTCGTTCAGAAGGGGTTATTTTTGATGATATATTAATTTGTCCTCACTTTTTAGATGATGACTGTGTATGTCGAAAACCTAAAATAAAAATGATAGAGCCATGGTTAGATAAAATAGACTTAAAGAAGAGCTATGTGATTGGTGATCGAGATACAGATATGCAACTATCAAATAACCTTAAAATAAAAGGTATAAAATACAAAGAAGATATATGTAATTGGTTACATATCACAAAATACATTATAAAACATAATAGATATGCTGAAATTATCAGGAGAACTAAAGAAACTAAAGTTAGTATTAAAGTTTGGTTAGATTTAGAAGAAACAAGTAAGATTGATACTGGTGTAAAGTTTTTTGATCATATGTTAGAACAGTTATCAGTACATAGTGGTATTTGCATGAATATTTCTGTACAGGGAGATCTTGATATTGACGATCATCATACAATAGAAGACACAGGCATTGTTTTAGGAGAGGCTTTATTGCAAGCTTTAGGAAAAAAAAATGGTCTATCTAGATTTGGTTTCTACTTGCCAATGGATGAAAGTAGATCTAATTGTATCATGGATATATCAAATCGTCCGTATTTAAATTTCAAAGCAAAATTCAATCATAAAATGGCTGGAGATCTAAGCACTAATATGGTAGAGCATTTTTTTTATTCTCTTTGTTACTCTATGAAAATTACACTTCATTTATATGCTGAAGGTAAAAACGACCACCATTGTATTGAGAGTTTATTTAAAGTTTTTGGACGAACGTTACGTCAAGCTATTAAGATAGAGGGAAATATGTTACCAACTTCAAAAGGGATTTTATAATGTACATAGTAATAGTAGATACAGGTTGCGCTAATTTGACATCAATAAAAGTAGCAATTAATAACTTAGGTTATAATGCTACAATAACTTCTGAATCATCAATTATTTTAAAGTCTAATAAGATTTTTTTACCAGGAGTAGGAACTGCCTCGGCAGTAATGGATCTTTTGTCTAAAAAAAAAATCATCAATGTTATTAGAGAATGCAAACAAACAATATTAGGAATATGTTTGGGTATGCAACTTTTTTGTGCTTCTAGTGAAGAATCTAATGGCGTAAAAACAATTGGTATTATTAAAACTCCTGCATTGCGTTTAAAAGTTAATAATTTATCTTTACCTCATATTGGTTGGAATCAAATTACATTTCAAAAAGGACATGCTTTATTTAAAAATATACCAAATAATTCAAGATTTTATTTTGTTCATAGCTATATGGTTCCAATAAATAAATATACATTATCTACAACTAATTATGGTATTAATTTTAGTTCAATAATACAAAAAGACAATTTCTTTGGCGTTCAGTTTCATCCAGAAAAATCTGGAAATATAGGGTCTCAATTGTTAAAAAATTTTTTGGAGATATAATTGAATGATTATTCCTGCATTTGACTTAATCAACGGTAGAACAGTACGTTTATATCAAGGTGATTATTCGAATCAAAAAAATTATAATGTAAACTTATTCAACTCCTTAGAAGTATACAAATCAAAAGGAATTGAGATAGTTCATTTAGTAGATTTAGATGGTGCAAAAAATAGCGCAAATAGACAAATAGAATTGTTTAAGAAAATAGTTTCTCATACTACCGTACCTGTACAAGTAGGTGGAGGAATAAGAACTACAAAAGATATAAGCACACTTCTTGATTTAGGAGTCAAAAGGGTAGTAATTGGTTCTTCTATTGTAAGTAATAAAAAACAAGTAAAACAATGGTTAAATTTTTATGGTCCAGATGCAATTGTTTTAGCATTAGATGTACATGTTGATGGTAGCAACAAAAAAGAAATCTCTATTGATGGTTGGCAAAAAAAAACAAATTTTATTCTAGAGGAAATAATTGAATATTTCTTATCTAGTGGTTTAAAACACGTATTATGTACCGATATCTCTAGAGATGGAACACTTTTAGGACCAAATTTTAAGTTGTACAAAGAAATTTGCAGCAATTTTAAAAATATTAATTTTCAAGCATCTGGAGGTGTAGCATCATTACAAGATATTATTTTTTTAAAAAAAACTGGAGTGAAGAGTATTATTATTGGTCGTAGTTTATTAGAAAAAAAATTTACAATAGAAGAGGCTGTTAAATGCTGGCAAAGAGAATCATAGCGTGTCTTGATGTTGATGATGGTGTAGTAGTGAAAGGAATTAAATTTCAGAATCATAAAATCGTAGGCGATATTGTACCATTAGCCAGACGCTACGCAAAAGAAGGTATAGATGAATTAGTTTTTTATGATATTACTGCTGCAACAAAAAATAAATTAGTTGATCGTAGTTGGATAAAAAATGTTTCTAAAGTTATAAATATTCCATTTTGCGTAGCTGGAGGTATTAAAAGTGTAGAAGATGCTAAAAAAGTTTTATCTAGTGGTGCAGATAAAATATCAATCAATTCTTCAGCATTAATAGATCCTAATTTAATTACTAAAATTTCAGAACGTTTTGGTGTACAGTGTGTAGTTATTGGAATTGATTCTTGGTTTGATAAAACAAAAAATTCTTATATGGTACAACAATATACAGGAGATATTAGTAAAACTTATCAAACGTCTTGGAAAACATCTGATTGGGTAAAAAAAGTACAAGAAAAAGGTGCTGGTGAAATAGTGTTAAATATGATGAATAAAGATGGATTACAAAAGGGGTATGATATATCACATTTAAGTGAAATAAGAAAAATATGTAAAGTACCCTTAATTGCATCAGGTGGCGCTGGAAGTGTAGAACACTTTTATGAAGCATTATATTATTCTAATGTTGATGGAGTGCTAGCTGCATCTGTTTTTCATAAAAATATAGTAGAGATAAAAGTGTTGAAAAAAAAATTAATTGCGCGAGGAATGGAGATTAGAGAGTGTTAAAAAAACATGATTTATTAAATCTTGATTGGACAAAAACTAACGGTATGATTCCCGTGATCATACAAGATTATTCTTCAAGTGAAGTTTTAATGCATGGATACATGAATCAAGATGCTTTGACTAAAACCCAAGAAGATGGCTTAGTGACATTTTATTCTCGTACTAAAAATTGCTTATGGACTAAAGGGGAAATATCAGGTAATTACTTAAAAGTAATTGAAATTAGTACAGATTGTGATAATGATACATTATTAATTTTAGTTGCAGCTCAAGGGAAAACATGTCATTTAGGTAATTCAAGTTGTTTTATTTCAAATAAATACAATATAAATTTTTTATTTAAATTAGAAGAAATTATAGAAGAGAGAAAAAATAAATTTTCAGATAACTCATATACATCTAGTTTATATAAATCGGGAACAAGTCGTATAGCACAAAAAGTAGGTGAAGAGGCTATAGAAACAATATTAGCAGCGATGAATAAAGATCAGATTGAATTAATTAATGAAGCTTCAGATTTAATTTATCATTTAGTCGTATTGTTACACGACCAAGATTTAAATTTCAATTTAGTTATTGATAACTTAAAAAAAAGAAGAGAAAAAAATCTGAACACTAATTCTGAAAAATTATTGAAATAATATTTTGGAGGCACTAAAAAATAAATTTATAATATTTCAACATCACAATAAATTTTAATAATATAAGAACGTGTATTTTATGTATTATCATATTTAAAAATATCCATATTAAAAATATTTATTAAATAGCATATCAATTAATGTTTTTATTTAAAAATAAAAAATAAAAGTCATGTTTTTAAAAAGTTTTATCTATATTTTAATTGATAGATATTCTTTATGAATGTTTTATTTTAAACTAATAGAAAGTTGAAAATATTTAAAATATGATTTACTGTTTAAGTAATTTAATAAAATTTAACAATGTAAAAAGATAATTATTGAATATCTCTTTGATATATTTTAGTTGGAGGACAAAATGTCACGGCAACAAATAGGTGTTGTCGGAATGGCAGTCATGGGACGAAATTTAGCATTAAATATTGAAAGCAAAAATTACAGCGTATCTATATTCAATAGAACTAGATCAGTAACAGAAGAAGTATTTAATCAGAATAAGAAAAAAAATATTGTCCCATATTTTTCTATTAAAGATTTTATTGATTCACTTCTCAAGCCTAGATGCATCTTATTAATGGTTCAATCTGGAAAAGCTACTGATGAAACTATCAAGATGATTCTGCCCTATTTAGAAAAAGAAGATATATTAATTGATGCAGGTAATACATTTTACAAAGACACTATTCGGAGAAATGAAAAATTATCTAAATATGAGATTAATTTTATTGGAATGGGGGTGTCTGGAGGTGAATTAGGAGCATTAAACGGTCCCTCTATTATGCCGGGCGGACAAAAAGAAGCATACAAACTTGTTTTACCTATGTTAGAAAAAATATCAGCAAAGTTTAAAGGTGAGCCATGTGTAAGCTATATTGGTCCTAATGGTGCAGGTCATTATGTAAAAATGGTACACAATGGTATTGAATATGGTGATATGCAGTTAATATCAGAGTCATATTTTTTATTAAAATATTTATTAAATATGAGTAATGAAGAATTATCATCTACATTTTCTAAATGGAATAAAGGTGAATTAAATAGTTATTTAATTGAAATAACAAAAAATATTTTTATTGAAAAAGATGAAAAGGGAAAATATTTGATAGATCGTATTTTAGATGTAGCAGAAGATAAAGGTACTGGTAAGTGGATTAGCAAAAGTGCTTTAGATCTTCGAGAACCGCTTTCATTAATTACTGAATCCGTTTTTGCTCGTTATTTATCTTCTCTAAAAAGACAACGCATAATTGCATCAAAAATATTACAGGGTCCAAAGATAAAAACGTTTATTAAAGATAAAAATAGTTTTATTGAAGAAGTTCGACGAGCTTTATATTTAGGTAAGATAATTTCTTATGCTCAAGGTTTTTCTCAATTAAAAAGAGCGTCAGAAAAATATCATTGGAATTTAAAATATGGTGAAATTGCTAAGATTTTTAGAGCAGGGTGTATTATACGAGCAAATTTTTTACAAAAAATAACAGACGAATATACTCAAAATAAAAATGTAGTTAATTTATTATTAACACCTTATTTTTCCAAAATAGCTAATGAATATGAAAATTCATTACGCAATATTGTTATGTATGCGATAAAATATGGAATTTCTACTCCAACTTTTTCTGCGGCAATATCATATTATGATAGTTATAGAGCATTATATTTACCGGCTAACTTAATTCAGGCTCAAAGAGATTATTTTGGTTCACATACTTATCAAAGAACAGATCAGACTGGTTACTTTCATACAAACTGGTCTCAATAAAAAACATTAAGATAGTTGATATTTATATATGAATATCATATTTCTTATATTACTGCTACTAGTTTATGATAAAAAATTAAAATAGCAGACGATGTTAGAAAATATCTCTGCTATTAGATTATATCTATTACTTCATATATTTTCTTTGTTTTATAACACGTGATGTTAAAATATATCAAAGATAATATCATAGGGATAAAAATGCGTTTATGTGATAAAGATATTGAAGAGTGGTTGGAGAGAAAAGAATTAATTATAGAACCTTATCCTAATAAAACATTAATTAATGGCATTACTGTCGATATACACCTTGGTAATAAATTTCGTTTTTTTTATGAACATACTGGATCTTGCATTGATTTGAGTAATTCTAAAATAATCGGTGGATTATCATTAACGGAAATTATGAGTAATGAAATAATATTTTCTAAAGAACAGCCATGTTTTTTACAACCAGGATCTTTAGTATTATGTTCGACTTTTGAAAGTATTAAAATGCCAAATAATTTAGTGGGTTGGTTAGATGGGCGTTCTTCTTTAGCTCGTTTAGGATTAATGATTCACGCTACCGCTCATCGTATTGATCCAGGTTGGAATGGTAATATTGTTTTAGAAATGTTTAATGCAGGAAAATTAACTTTAGTATTACGACCTAAAATGAGGATTGCAGCACTTAGCTTTGAAGTTCTATCTCAACCAGTTTTACGTCCCTATAATTTAAGAAAAGAGGCTAAATATAAAATTCAAAATGGAGTAGTTCCCAGTCGTATTCATAAGGAATAAAGTTTTTACGTAATATACTATGTATATTTTTTAATTTCTTAGTTATATCATAAGTCAATTATTCATAAAACTATTTTTTTAAATCAAGAATAGTTTATAATTATTATTTTTATATCATATTACTCTATTTAAAAAAAATATAATATTATGTCAAGTGTATTTAGAAAAATTTTAGTTACCTGTGCTTTACCTTATGCTAATGGTTCTATTCACATTGGCCATATGTTAGAACATATTCAAGCAGATATTTGGGTACGTTATCATAGAATGCGTGGTCACGAAGTATGGTTTGTTTCTGCTGATGATGCACATGGTACTGCTATAATGTTAAAAGCTCAAGATTTAGAAATATCTCCTAATAAATTAATTAAAAATATTAGGATAGAGCATCAAATAGATTTTTCGAATTTTAAAATTTCTCATGATAATTATTATTCAACTCATAGTTTAGAAAATTTATATTTATCAAGAAAAATTTTTACATGTTTAAATGAAAAAGGTTTAATTAAAGAAAAAAAAATTTTCCAACTTTATGATACAGTAAAAAAAATTTTTCTTCCAGACAGATTTATAAAAGGTACATGCCCAATTTGTAAATCAAAAAATCAATATGGTGATAACTGTGAAATATGTAGTGCAACTTATGAGCCTACAGATTTAATTAATCCAATCTCTGTTATTTCAGGAAAAAAACCTATTTTAAAAAACACTAAACATTTATATTTTGATTTACCTTCTTTTACTAATATGTTAAAAAAATGGATACATTCTGGTGTTTTAGAAGAATCAGTTATTAAAAAAACAGAAGAATGGTTTAAAGTAGGTTTAAAGTCGTGGGCTATTTCTCGTGATGCACCTTATTTTGGTTTTAAAATTCCAAATTATCCTAACAAATATTTTTATGTTTGGCTTGATGCTCCGATCGGTTATATTAGTGCGTTTAAAAATCTTTGTTTTAAGAGTAAAAAATTAAATTTTAATGAACTTTGGAACCAAAATTCTAATTATGAATTATACCATTTTATTGGTAAAGATATTATTTACTTTCATACTTTATTTTGGCCTGCAATATTAGAAGCTGTTTCTTTTAGACAGCCTAGTGGAATTTTTGTTCATGGACATCTTACTATGAATGGACTGAAATTGTCAAAATCCAGAGGTGCTTTGATTAAAGCTAGTGATTGGATTCAGTATTTCGATTCCGATAGTTTGCGTTATTATTATGCAAGCAAGTTATCTAATAAAACCCATGATATTGAAATTAATTTAGAAGACTTTATTCAAAAAATAAATAGTGATATCGTAAATAAACTAGTAAATTTAGCAGCAAGAAATGCCAGTTTTATTAATAAATATTTTAATGGGTATTTATCTGATAAATTAAGCAATATAAAATTATATAAATATTTTGTTAATACTAGTAGTAGTATTGAAGATTTTTTTGAAAATCGTGAATTTAGTTTTATAGTTAAAGAATCAATGAGATTATTAGATGTAGCCAATCAATATATTAATGAAAAAAAACCATGGAAAATTAAAAGAACAGAAGAAAATATCAGGGAATTACAAAATATTTGCACAATGGGTATTAATTTATTTAGAATTATAATGATTTTTTTAAAACCTATAGTACCTGATTTAGCAATCAAAACAGAGTCTTTCTTGATTTCTAAATTGACTTGGGATGGTATTAAAAAACCATTATTATCTCATCAGATAAATAAATTTTTTCCATTATATAAAAGAATTGATGTCGAAAAAATGTTTGAATTCATGAATATATGTAGATAATAATAAATTTTATTATAAAGTATGACAATTTTTCCTAATTAATTACTTTAATAAAATGAAAAAAAATTATTAGTAGTTGATTTTAAATCATTTTGCCAGGATATTATGCACTTTGTTCTATTTTTGTTTTTTATATTAACAACAAAGACTCCTATGGCACTGATAAAATAATTATTATAAAATAATAGGGGAATTTGATTTCTCAACCAAGGAGGGATATTTTTTTCTTGCCATATTTTTTTTATTTTTCTTTTTTTACTTCTTCCTAAAATTAAGACATATCCTTCGTATTGAAAACGAATATTAATTAATTCATTTTCTTTAGGACCGGGAAGTACAGTGCCGTTGTTATTTTTTATTAAATATCCTAAATTATTAGGAAGTGTTAGTTTTATATTGTTTTTATGCCAAAACAATAAAGTATTTTTGAGACTCGGTTGAGTTTTTATAAAATGAAGTGATTGTTTATAACGTCTCACTTCATGTTTGCCTAAAATAATTTTAGGATTTGAATCTATACGACTGAAAATCATTTGACGATAAATGCATTGAATATTTTTGTATGATGGCATTTTAATTTTTTTTAACAAAAGCCAGTATCTAATTAAAGCTGTGCACATTGCTTGTTTTATATTTTTAAAATTCTCGATATTTAAAGAATCATCAAATTTTATAAGTTTGTATATTCTTTCACGAAGAAAATCATTTAATAATCTTGTTTCTTGTTGACATATAATAGTTGTACGAAAACAATTTTTTAAAAAATAAGACCATCTTTTTTCTAATATAGGGATAACTTCATTTCGTATAAAGTTACGATCATAATCAATATTTAAATTACTAAAATCTTCAATCCAGTGTAATTTTTTTTTCTTAGCCCATGTTTGTAGTTCTATTTTTGTTTTTTTTAGAAAAGGACGAACTATTTTTTTAGTCCCAAATAAAGTCTCAAAAGACATGCTGGAAAGACCAGTAGGACCACTTCCTCTTTTTAAAGATAAAAAGAAAGTTTCACATTGATCATTTATATGATGACCAGTTAGCAGTATTTCGTCAGAAAATAGATGATTATATATAATATTATATCGTTTTATTCTGAGTTTTTCTTCAAGATTATTTGTTTTGTTTTTAATGTTAATATTTTCAACTATCAATGGGATATGATTTATATTGCAAATTTTTTTACAGTGTTCTGACCATTTTTTTGATAGTAAAGTAAGATTATGATTGATATGAATAGCACGTATTTTAATGTAGTATTTTTTTTTTATTTCCAGCAATTTATAAAGAAGTACGGTTGAATCTAATCCACCACTATAAGCGACTAAGAATGATTTATTTTGATATTGACTAATAATTTCTTTAATCAAAAAAATTACCTATAATTTAATTTTTTTAATACGTTCGAGTGGACTTGAACCACTAACTTCTACCATGTCATGGTAGCGCTCTAACCAATTGAGCTACGAACGTAAAATATTTAAAAATTTTTTGATATTTTTATGATTTTAATTATATATTATTATTAATATAATATACAAATATTTTTTATCATTAATAAATATAAATTAAAGATATTATTTTGAGGAAAGATTATGTTTACAGGTATTATAAATGGAACAGCTACTATTGTTTATATAGAAAAGAAAAAAAAAAAATATAGATATACAGTTGAACTTCCATCAAATTTATCTAAAAATTTAAAGTTAGGTGACTCAATATCACATAACGGATGTTGTTTGACTGTAAAATTAATTAATAATTCTTTTATAATATGTGATGTTATTCAAGAGACATTAAAGAGTACTAATTTAGGAATATTAAATATTGGAGATAGTATTAATATTGAAAGATCTATAAAATATGGCGATGAAATCGGTGGTCATATAATATCTGGTCATGTTATGAATACCGCTGAAATTTCTAAAATGTCAAAGTCAGACAATAACTGTGTAATATGGTTAAAAATGAATAATATGTCTTTAATGAAGTATATTTTCTATAAAGGATTTATCTGTGTTGATGGGATTAGTCTCACTGTCAATGATATTATTAAAAATGAATTTTGCGTTAATATTATACCTTATACTTTCCTTTTCACTACTATAAAAGATAAAAAGAACGGTAGTTTAGTAAATATTGAAATAGATTTTTATACTCAAACAATTGTAGATACTACAGAACGATTAATCAATAATAATTTAAAATCATTGTATGATTAACATTGAAAATTAATATACTTTATCTTGGAATTATAAATGAAACATTATATTTTATTTTTTATTTCTAATATATTAATTGAAAATTTTATTCTAGTAAAATTTCTCGGTTTGTGTCCTTTTTTAGGAGCGTCGAGTAATATTGAAACTGCTTTTGGAATGAGTTGCGCAACTACTTTCGTTATACTCACATCATCAGTATTATTATGGTGTGTTAATTTTTTCATTTTGTTACCTCTGGATTTAATTTATTTGAGAATTATTGCTTATATGTTAATTGTTTCAGTTAGTGTTCAATTTTTAGAAATAGTGTTACGAAAGACGAGTCCTATTTTATATCGTTTACTTGGGATTTTTCTCCCATTAATTACAACTAATTGTACAGTGTTAGCTATTCCATTATTCAGTTTATATGAACATCATACATTTTTAGAATCTATATTTTATGGGTTAAGTGCATCGTTAGGATTTGCTTTAGTGATGATTATTTTTTCTTGTATTCGTGAACGTATAGTATTATCTGATATTCCTTTGCCATTTCAAGGTGCTCCTATTATTTTAATTACTGTAAGTTTAATATCTATTACATTTATGGGTTTTAAGGGTTTGATAAAAATTTGATTATGATAACACTTATTATTTTTAGTTTTTTGTCTTTTTTATTAGGAATTATATTAAGTTTTACTGCTTATAAGTTTCGATCTCAAGAAGATCCAATTGTAGCAATTGTTAATGAACTATTGCCCCAAAGTCAATGTGCTCAATGTGGATATTCTGGATGTTATCCTTACGCAAAAGCAATAGTAGAAAATTCTGAAAAAATTAATAAATGTATTCCTGGTGGAACTGATCTTATTTCAGCAATATCTAGTGTATTAAGTATAGAAGTACCTGAAAAAAATTTAATCATCACACATAAAAAACAAAAAAATAATACTGTATTGATTAACGAGAGTAACTGTGTTGGATGTTCAAAATGCGCTTCTTTTTGCCCAGTAGACGCAATAGTGGGAGCGCCTAATTTTATACATACAGTTTTGCAAGAATTTTGTACTGGTTGTAATATTTGTTTATTACACTGTCCAACTAATTGTATTGAAATAAAAAAAGAGACTTATGAAGAATAAAAAATTATTAGAAATAAAAAAAATTTTTAAAAAATTCTTTTCTATAAAATCATGGAAAAAATTGATTTTTTCTGCTTTTAATGTAAAAAAAAATATAATTTTAAGGGTGGTTTAAAATGTTCATTTAAAAAAAATCAATCTGATTATGTATTATTAAAATCTTTGCCTTTACCCGATAAATTTTTTCTCTTCATACAAGACGATTATCATAATGTAAAATTACGTGTTAAAATAAACGAAAAAGTATTACGTGGACAACCTTTGATTTTCAGTGATGATTTCAATGTTCCTGTTCATGCTCCAACTTCTGGTTTAATAGAAAATATTTGTTTTAATTCCGATTCTATTAAAAAAAATATAAAAATTGTAATTTCTCCTGATTACTTAGATCAATGGATTAGATTGAATCCTATTAAAGATTATAAAAAATACGCTCCGGAAAAATTAATTAAAATTATTCATCAATCAGGTGTAGTTGGTCTTGGAGGAGGTCAGTTTCCTTCTTCAAAAAAAATAATATTTAGCATTAATAGAGCACATACTTTAATTGTAAACGCCGTAGAAAGCGAGCCTTATATAACATCAGATAACTGCTTGATATATAATCATATATCTGAAATTTTGATAGGATGTAAGATAATTTGCTGGATAACTAAAATAAAAACAGTTCTTATTGCGATTCAAGAAGATAATATTCAATCAATTTCTAAAATACAACATTTGATTAAAAATAAATCATTGTTTAAAATTTGTATTATTAAGAAGAAGTATCCCGCGGGTAGTAGTAAAGTACTTGTAAAATCTTTAACAGGAAAAGAAGTACCTCATGGTAAACATTCTATAGATATAGGATACCTTATATTTAATGTTGCTACAATATTTTCAATAAAAAGAGCCATTATTAATGGAAAACCACTAACAGAACGTGTAGTGACTTTAATGAGTGATAAAAACCTTTTATCTGGAAACTTTTGGGTTAGAATTGGGACTCCAATAAAATATTTTTTAACAAGTAATAAATTAAAACAATCTTTTATTGCATCTGTATATTTAGGAGGTCCATTCATGGGTAAGAAGATTAATAATTTGAATCATTCTATATTAAAGAAAACAAATTCTATTTTTATTACACATAAAAAAGAAAAAAATGAAAGTATTTCTGAAAAAACTTGTATTCGATGTGGTTATTGTTCATATGTATGTCCTGTAAATTTGCTTCCTCAACAGCTTTATTGGTATATTAAAAATAAGAATCATGTACAAACAAAAAAGCATTATGTTTTAGATTGTATTGAATGTAAAGCGTGTGAGAAAGTGTGTCCCAGTTATATTCCGCTAGTAAAATATTTTATTCAAGAGAAAAATATTTTAAAAAATATTACATTAGAAAATAATCGCAAAAAAATGTCATTAATTCGTTTTAAAACAAGAGAACAACGCTTATTCAATGAAAAAAGAATGATACATGAAAATAATGATACATTTCTTATGAAAAAAAAGGATAAAAAAATCAATAATATCACAAAAACAGTGCTAAAAAAAACACTTCAAGATGCTATAGAACGTATGAAATCCAAACAATAAAGTTTTATATAAATATATTATATATTAATACATAACGTGAGAAAAAAATGAACTTTCCCTGCATATATCATGTTTATAGTATTAGAAAAATAATGTTTCTTGTTATTGTAGCTTGTCTTCCAGGTATTTTTGCCAAGTATTACTTTTTTGGTATTGGTACTTTGATACAAATTTTTTTTTCTATATTTATTTCTTTAGTACTAGAAATTATTATTTTAAAGATACGTTCTAAAAACATTAAAAATTATTTACAAGATACTTCTTTAGTTTTAACTTCAGTATTATTTGGAGTTAGTATCCCCCCTTTGCTTCCTTGGTGGATGACAAGTATTGGTTTATTTTTTGCTATTGTTGTTGCTAAGCATTTATATGGTGGGATTGGTCAAAATATATTTAATCCGGCTATGGTTGGATACGCAGTATTATTAATATCTTTTCCAGTTTATATGAATAATTGGAATGAAAGAGATTTTTCTTTATCTTTTTTTAATGATTTTAAAAAATCTGCATATATTATTTTTTTTAAAAATGATATAACTACTGTTAGTAGTAGTTATTTAAATATTATCCCAGATGCTTTTACAACAGCTACACCTTTAAACAATTTTAAGATTAAATCTCATTTAAAAGATGACTTTTTTCTAAAAGAAAATATTATTAAAAATAAAGAAGTTTCCATTCAAACTAGTTGGAAATGTATAAATATAAGCTTTTTTTTAGGTGGTATTTTTTTGTTGTTTACAAAAATTATTTGCTGGCGTATTCCAATTAGTTTTTTATCCTCTTTAGGAATGTTATCAATTATAACTTATTTTTATTCAAAAGAATTATTTATGTCTCCTCAAGTCCATTTTTTTTCAGGAGGAACTATGATATGTGCTTTTTTTATTGCTACAGATCCAGTAACTGCTGCTTGTAATAATGTAGGAAAAATAGTTTTTGGTATTATTATCGGTTTTTTAGTTTGGATTATTCGTAATTATAGTGATTATCCGGATGCAATTGCTTTTTCTGTTTTATTTGCAAACATGACTGTGCCGTTAGTAGATTACTATACAAAATCCTCTGGATATGGTCGTAATAATATATGAAAGCATTAAAAAAAATATTAAAACATGCTTGTTTAATGAGTCTTTTTTCCATTATATCTATAGCAGGCATCACATTGATAAATAATATAACAAAAAACAAAATTATTAATCAAAAAGAACAAGAAAAAAAAAAATATTAAAAGAAGTTATTCCTTCTAATATATATCATACATTTGAAAAAAAATCATATAAAATCAAAAATAAACTTTTAGGAGATCATAAAATTCATAATTTATGGGTGTTATTTAAAAATAAAAAACCTGTAGCTGCAATAGTAGAAACTACAGCTCCTGATGGATATTCTGGTGCCATTAATATGTTAGTTGCAGCATATTTTAATGGAGAAATTATTAATGCAAGAGTGCTATCTCATAAAGAAACACCAGGAATTGGAGATAAAATTGACTTATCTATTTCTAATTGGATCACTAGATTTACTGGCATGTATGTAGCTTCTATAGAAGATAAAGATTTTAAATTGCGAAAATATGGAGGAAAAATTGAACAGTTTACAGGTGCTACAATAACACCGCAATCAGTAACAAATTCTATCAAAAGAACGGTTGTTTTTATTAAAAAGATACCGTTCATATTTGATTTTTTAAATAAGGGTATTTATGAATATCAAAAGTTTTTTAAATAATAGATTATGGAAAAACAATTCTTCTTTAGTACAGTTATTAGGATTGTGTCCAGTTTTAGCAATGACAACTAATGCCATTAACGCTATAGGATTAGGAATGACAACTACTTTAGTATTAACTATTACAAATACTATAATTTCTTCTTTTAGAAAGATTATACCGAAAGATTTAAGAATTCCAATCTATATGATGATTATTTCTTCTGTTGTTACATCTATAGAAATGTTGCTTCATGCTTATACGTTTAATTTATATCAATCTTTAGGTATTTTTATCCCATTAATAGTTACCAATTGTATTATCGTAGGGCGAGCAGATCTTATTGCTTATAAAAGTTCTATAGTAGAATCTTTTTTTGATGGTATTTTTATAGGATTAGGTTCAATGTTTGCTATGTTTGCAGTTGGTTCTATACGAGAAATATTAGGTAATGGAACTTTGTTTTTTGGAGCCAATAAAATTATCTCTAATATACATAGTTCTGTTTTTTTTACATTACTAGATAAAAAATTTACTATAATTTTGGCTGTTTTTCCTCCTGGTGGTTTTCTTATATTAGGCTTCTTAATTGCCATTAAGAATTTTATAGATTTATATTATAAAAAAAATACTATAAAAAATATTGAACAATGTTCTTGTTCTAATAAAATAAAGTAACAATATTAAAATGAATAAAAAAAAACGTTATGAGATTTTATCGATATTATCTCGCAACAATCCTGAACCTAAGATAGAATTGTTTTTTTCTTCTGATTTTGAGTTATTATTATCTGTAATTCTTTCTGCTCAATCTACTGATTTTATTGTAAATAAAACAACTAAAATATTATTTAAAATTGCAAACACTCCTGAAACTATTTTTTTATTAGGACTAGAACGTCTTAAAAATTATATTAAAGATATCGGTTTGTATAATACCAAAGCATTAAATATTATTAGAACTTCTTTTATCATATTAACTAAATATAATAGTATTGTTCCAAATAATCGTATCGAATTAGAATCACTTCCTGGTGTAGGAAGGAAGACAGCTAATATTATTTTAAATATATTATTTAAAAAAAAAACTATTGCCGTAGATACACATGTTTTTAGAGTATGCAATCGTACTAATTTTGCTAAAGGAAAAAATGTCAAGATAGTCGAAGAGAAGTTGATTAAGGTAGTTCCTAGTATTTTTAAACTAAACTTTCATTCTTGGTTTATTTTACATGGCCGATATATTTGTACTGCACGGAAAATTAAATGTAATATATGTTTAATTTTTAAATTATGTGAATTTAAACAAAAAATTTTTTAATATATTTTTTATGGATCTATAAGTGATTATTGTAAAAGTTATTTTGCCCATCCCTATTAGACAATATTTTACATATCTTATGCCTGATTTTATGTGTCCTATTATTGGGGGTCGAATTTTAGTCCCATTTAATTCAAAAGATGTAATAGGAATTGTGGCTTCTTTTTATAAAAAAAATAATGTAGACCAAGCAAATTTTAAACATATTAAAGCATTGATTGATACTGAGTCACTTTATAGTAATATGGTACTAGATATTATATCGTGGATAAGTAACAATTACCATTGTCCGGCTGGTAATTTATTTTTTTCTATTTTACCAAAAATTTTACATTCTGATTATATTATAAAAAACAAATATATCTGTCAGTGGAGTATTACAAAAAAAGGACAAGAATTGAATCTAAATTATTTTAAAAGAAGAAAAAAACAATTGTATGTGCTTCTTATTTTAAAGAAGAAACATATTTTGAGCACTGAATTAAAAAAATATAATATATCTAAAATTATTTTAAAGAAATTAGAAATTCAAGAATTATGCAAAGTAAACTTAAATTATAAAATATCTTTTAAAAGAAAAATTATTAGGACGAAAAAAAAATTATTTTTCAATAAAAAAATATCAATTGTTCTCAATGATGTTCTAAAAAAACAATGTTTTTCATCTTGGTTATTAACTAGAGTTAATTTATATTTAAAAGTTAAATTTTATCTAGGTTTAATTCAGTCGGTATTATATAAGGGTGTGCAAATTTTAATTTTAGTTCCCTATATTAAAAATATAAATACAATTGCATTTTTTTTAGAAAAATATTTTAATGCGTCTATTGATGTCATGCATTCAAAATTAACGTCTTCTAAATATTTTTCAAATTGGGTAAGAACTAAAAATGGTGAAAATTCAATTGTTATTGGAACAGGAAAAAGTATTTTTTTACCTTTTTTAAAGTTGGGTCTCATTATTTTACTTGAAGAGCATAATTTAAAATATAAAAGTATAAACCAATGCAGATATAATATTAGAGATTTAGGAATACTTAGAGCATATAAAGAAAAGATACCGATTATTTTAGATTCAGAAACTCCTTCATTGAAAACATTAAATAACGTCTTACATAGAAAATGTTTTTACATTAAATTAAATAAATATAATCATGTTAATCAAATAAATAATAATATTATTAATTTAAAAACAGAGAAAATAAAATTTGGTTTATCCTTAACTTTGATAAATGAAATTTATAAAAATTTTACAGGAAAACAAGTTTTATTAATTTTTAATAAATTTGTTTTATTTTTTTTTGTCTTAATGTGTCAGAAATGTAATGAGATATTTAAATGTACTAATTGTGATGATTATTTTGAAATTAATCAATATCGTAATATTTTATTTTGCAAATTTTGTTTAATTCAAATTAAAAAGCCAATTTTTTGCTACAATTGTGGATCTTTTTCTCTAATTGTATTTAAAATAGGCGCAGAAGAAATTAAAAAAGAAATGCATAGTATTTTTCCAAAAATCCCATTTTTTTTCTTTCTAAATGAAAAAAATATTAATAAAAACATATTAAATACTAAAAGTTTTGAATTTGCTATTTCCAGTCCTTGTATTATTATCGTAACAGAAGAATTAGTACAAAATTACTATTTTCCTCATGTAAAATTGATTAGTTTAATTTGTATTGATAACTATTTTCTCTCTTTTAACTATCGAGCTATGGAATATTTTGCTCAGTTTTATATTAATTTAAATCAATTAACTAGAAGTACAAAAAAATCATGCAAAATATTTATACAAACATCATTTCCTAATGATATAAATTTAAAAGAAATATGTAACAACGGATATTTTTCTTTTTCTAAGAAAGCAATGGCAATTAGAAAAAGTTTTTTATTACCTCCTTGGAGTTTTCAAACTATTGTTTATTCCGCAAGCACAAATACTAAATATAATATTATTTTTTTAAGTTTAATGCGTAAAATACTACAAAAAAAATCTCGTAAATATAATTGTTTTTTATGGGTTTTAGGTCCTAATAATGCTTTTTTATCAATCAATAAACATAAATATTTTCATCAATTATTAATTCAATGTTCTTCACGTGTTGCTCTTAATAATGTATTAAATGAATCGATTGATGTAATTAATATTTTCACTATTTCAAAACGGGTTAAATGGTTTATAGATATTGAACCAAATTAAAATAAAATAGAAAAATATTATAATAAATAATTAGTAATTTGCTCTTTTACTCGTTGAATTTCTAATAAAATTAGCATAAAATATTTTACAAGAACTTGTAAGATATAAATAAAAAAAATAATTAATTTTTAAAATATTAATAATAAAAAAGAGGCTTTAATGAGTGAATTTAATTTCATCAGTAGATTGCACAATAGAGGTCTAATATCTCATATTACAAATGAAGATAATTTAAGTAAACTCATTGAAAATAAATCAATTTCTCTTTATTGTGGATTTGATCCTACAGAAGAAAGTCTTCATATAGGTCATCTTTTACCTTTAATTATGTTAAAAAGATTTCAAATAGCTGGTCATAGACCGATAATTTTAATAGGAGGAGCGACAAGTTTAATTGGAGACCCTAGTTTTAAAGAAAAAGAACGTGTTTTCAATTCTAATTATAACGTTAATATATGGACAGAAAAAATTACTAAACAAATTTCTTGTTTTTTAGATTTTAATTGTGGTAAGAATAGTGCTGTTTTATTAAACAATAATACATGGTTCAAACAGATTAATATCTTATCATTTTTACGAGATGTTGGAAAATATTTTTCAGTTAATACTATGATTAATCGAGCAGCAGTTAAACAACGAATTACAAGGCCAGACCAAGGCATTTCGTTTACAGAATTTTCTTATAATTTATTACAAGCATATGATTTTTTTATTTTAAATCAGCAATATCAGGCAGATCTTCAAATCGGAGGAGCTGATCAATGGGGTAATATCTCCTCAGGAATGCATTTAATACACCGAAAAACTAAGAGAGTAGTATATGGTTTAACTGTACCTCTTCTAATTCAGTCTAATGGAATCAAATTCGGTAAAACAGAATCAGGAACTATATGGTTAGATTCAAATAAAACTAGTCCTTATAAATTTTATCAGTTTTGGATGAATATAGAAGATGCTAATGTTTATTATTTTTTAAAACTATTTACTTTTATAAAAGTGTCAGAAATTAATAAACTAGAAAAAAATAAAAATATTAAAAATCAAATAATTAACGACAAATCTTTACTTGCTAAACATATTACCCAGTTAGTACATGGAAAAGAAAAATTACTAGCGGCAGAAAGAATTACAAAGTTTTTATTTTTAAAGAATACTACTCATATTGAAGAATCTGATTTGCAACAGTTAAAACAAGATGGTATACCATTTATTGAAGTTAGTAATGTAAAAGATTTACAAGAAGCATTAGTATTAACTTCATTAGCGCAATCCCGAACTCAAGCTAAAAATATGATAATTTCAAATTCTATATCTATTAACACTGAAAAAATTAGAAAAAATCATATTTTTCATGAAAAAGATAAATTATTTGGAAAATTTACTCTATTATCTAGAGGCAAAAAACAACATTCTTTATTGTGTTGGTAATTAATTTTTAGTTTATTGAAAAACTTTCACCACAACCACAAAATTTTTCTAATTTGGTATTATAAAATTTAAATATTTTATTGATGTTATTTTTTACGAAATCTATTCTAATACCTTCTAAAAATGGTATATCTTTAGAATAAATATATATTAAAATATTTTGATAAAAAAAACTAACTTCTTTTTCATCTTTTTCTTTTTTCAATTCTGAAGCCTTTAGTAATTTCATACTGTAGCGAAACCCTGCACATCCTGATTTTTTTATGCTTAATCTTATTCCTATATTATCAGAATTTAAATTAATTAAAAATAAAATTTGTTCTATAGCATCTTTGGTGATTGAAATATTTTGAAATGTATTTTTTTTTAATAAGTAGGTTTTAACTTCGTTTTTATTCATGATGTTCTCTTATTTAAAAATATATTTATAAAAATAAAAAAATATTTAAAAAATACTTGTATTGTACAGAAATATTTATGTTTTAAACAATATTATTGTTTATTAATTATTTTTATAAATTTTAATGTTATAATTCTTTTTAAGAAAATATAGAATTTTATAAAATTACATTAATTGTAAAAAAATTATCTATAATATAAAAATATTGAGGTACAACAATTATATGCAAAATCCAAAAGAGAAAATGGATTTATCGCAGTCTATTTTATCACTGATATTTATTGTTTCTATGGGTGTAATAAGTTTTTTAGTAATTCATCCATTTATATTAGGATTTTTTTGGGCTAGTATGATTGTAATTGCGACTTGGCCTCTTATGTTGAAAATACAAAAAATTTTAGGTGGAAAACGTTCTCTTGCCGTGATAATTATGATTATAATTTTGCTTCTTTTATTTATTATCCCCGTATTTTTTCTAGTAAACAGTTTAATTGCAACAAGTATACCTATTATTCATTGGCTAGGTTCCAATGATCTAGAATTACCAGAATTAGCATGGTTACAGAATATTCCTCTTATGGGAAGAAAAATATTTAATAGTTATCAAACATTATTAAATAGTGATGGGGGTGAATTAATTCATAAAATACGACCTTATATGGGACATGCAACTGAATTTTTTATAATACAAGTTAGAAATTGCGGATTATTTATTGTACATTCTATATTAATGTTATTTTTTAGTGCTCTATTGTATTGGAATGGTGAAAAAATTAGCATTTCTATTCATCATTTTGCATATCGACTGAGCGAAAAAAATGGTAAAGCTATTCTTTTACTGGCTACTCAAGCGGTTAGAGCTGTTGCATTAGGTGTTGCAGTAACAGCTTTAATTCAAGCTTTATTATCTGGGATAGGATTATTAGTTTCTGGCGTCCCTTATTGGGCTCTATTAATGATAATAATTTTTTTTTCTTGTTTAATACAATTAGGACCATTACCTATTTTAATACCTTCAATTATATGGCTTTATTGGAACGATGATACTACTTGGGGTACAATATTGTTAATTTGGAGTTGTTTTGTATTTATACTTGATCATATACTTAGACCGTTTTTTATACGCATAGGAGCTGATTTACCTATTTTATTAACTTTATCTGGAGTCATTGGTGGCTTATTAACTTTTGGTATGATTGGTTTGTTTATTGGTCCAGTAGTATTAGTGATATTTTATCGTTTAACAATATCTTGGATATACGGAATTTCAATTGCATCTTTTTTAGAAAATACATCGTTAAAATAAAATTTTAATTAGTATTTAGATAATAGAGAAAATAAATACTTTTAATTAAATATAATCTAAATTATGATAATATGTGCAAGATAACTTAGTTATATTCAATATTCACTAAACAGAAAAAGAATTATATTCTATAACTATATAAGACATCATCTTTATTTTTTCTGTTTAAAACTTCCGTCATATTATTTAAAGTATACTATTAAAAATTATTCTCCCTAATATTATGAAAGTTTTTTCTATCAAGTATTTTAAAAAACTATTAGAAATGAGATTATAACTGGTTAGTTTTTTGTGATTGTTATGAAACCTTCATATTCTTTCCAGAATAAAAAACTTGTTTTAGAGAACAAAATGAAAAAAACAGATGAACTACGTACAATACGAATTGATCCATTAATAACTCCAGCTGAATTAGCAAGGCAGTACGCGATCACTTCAGACATCATGGACACTGTTATCGCAACAAGACAAAATATTGCTCGTATTATGACTGGACAAGATGCGCGACTACTTGTTGTAATAGGACCATGTTCAGTTCATGATCCTATCGCAGCAGTAGAATATGCACATCGATTGTATGAATTACGAGTAAAATATAAAGATCGTCTTGAAATTATAATGCGTACATATTTTGAAAAACCAAGAACAGTTGTTGGATGGAAAGGGCTGATTTCTGATCCAGATTTAAATGGTAGTTTTCGAGTTAATCATGGATTAGCCGTAGCACGTAAATTATTATTAGATATTAATGCATTAGGAATGCCTGCAGCAACAGAGTTTCTCGATATAGTTATAGGACAATTTATAGCAGATTTAATTAGTTGGGGTGCTATTGGAGCAAGAACTACTGAAAGTCAAATTCATAGAGAAATGGCTTCCGCTCTTTCCTGTCCAGTAGGTTTTAAAAATGGAACTGACGGTAATATACGCATTGCAATTGATGCTATTCGCGCAGCTAAAGTTAGACATTTATTTTTCGCGCCTAATAAAGATGGTCAAATGACGATTAATCATACCAGTGGCAATCCATATGGGCATATAATCATGCGAGGTGGTCGTGCGCCGAATTACCATCCTGATGATATTAACTCAGCAGTAAAGCATTTACGTGAATTTGATCTATTAGAACATTTAATGATTGATTTTAGTCACGGTAATTGTTTAAAAGAACATCTTCGTCAAAAAAATGTTTCTAAGTCTGTTTCATATCAAATTTCTCATGGTTCGAAAGCTATTTTTGG
This sequence comes from Buchnera aphidicola str. APS (Acyrthosiphon pisum), assembly GCF_000009605.1. Taxonomy (NCBI): domain Bacteria; kingdom Pseudomonadati; phylum Pseudomonadota; class Gammaproteobacteria; order Enterobacterales; family Erwiniaceae; genus Buchnera; species Buchnera aphidicola. Next base: position 130,152 of record NC_002528.1, read on the forward strand.
TGTTATGATTGAAAGCTTTTTAGAAGAAGGTTTTCAAACAGTAACGAATAATCAACCATTAATATATGGTAAATCGATTACTGATGCCTGTTTAAATTGGAAAGACAGTGTTTTAATTATCGAACAATTAGCAGATGCCGTAGATGCTCGTTTTTAATTCACATGCTAGTCAAAAACACTTGGCTAGCATTTTTTCAATTTTTAAAATTATTTTTATAGTCAGTATATAAAAAATATATAAGTATTTTTTTAATGATTGATTTTTTCATAGGAAAAACAATTAATATTTTTAATTAAGGATTAAAAGAATGCCTGTAATAAGATTTTATGATGGAAGTCAGCAGGTGTACGAGCATTCTGTTTCATTAATAGAGATTATTAAAAACAAAAAACCTAGTATAATGAAATCTCTTATTGCAATTTCTGTTAATAATCATTTTTCAAATTTAAATACTTTTATAAGAGAAGATGCTTTTATAGAATTTGTTGATCAAAAAAATTATAAAGCATTGAATATCATTCGATATTCCTGCGCGCAGCTTTTAAGCTATGCTATAAAAAATATATGGCCTCTGGCTCAAATTGCTACAAGTAATATTATAGAAGATGGTTTTTATTGTGATATAGATTTTAAAAGAAGTATTTCAGAAAAAGACTTGATTTTACTAGAAAATCAGATGAAGATGCTCGTAAAACGTGAATATAATATTTTAAATAAACTAATTTCTTATTCTGAAGCTAGAGAAATATTTCAAAAATGTTTTGAAAAATATAAAGTTTCTTTAATAGATGAAAATATTAATTGTAATAGTAAAGTTTCTTTATATTATCATGAAAATTATGCAGACATTGATATAGGACTACAAGTTTTTAATATAAAATTTTGTAAATATTTTAAATTACAAAAAATTGGAGGTGTTTACTGGAAAAAAAATAAAAATAATAAAATGTTACAACGTATTTATGGTACTGCTTGGACTAATAAGCAGGAACTTGATAAACATCTTGATTATTTAAATGAATTAGAAAAAAGAGATCATAGAAAGATTGGAAAATTTCTTCAATTATATCATATGCAAGAAGAATCTCCAGGTATGATTTTCTGGCATAACAAAGGTTGGATTATTTTTAATGAATTACAAAATTTTGTTCGAGTTAAACTAAAAGAATATAAATATGAAGAAGTGAAAACACCATTATTGATAGATAAATTAATTTGGAAACAGAGCGGACACTGGGATAATTATAAAAATGCTATTTTTACTACGTTATCAGAACATCGAGAATATTGTATTAAACCGATGAATTGTCCTGGACATGTACAAATTTTTAATAGTAGATTAAAATCTTATCGAGACTTACCTATTCGTATGGCAGAATTTGGAAGTTGTCATCGTAATGAACCTTCAGGTTCTTTGCATGGTTTGATGCGAGTACGCAATTTTACTCAAGATGATGCACATATATTTTGTACTAGAGAACAGGTTCGTTCTGAAATTAACGATTGTATTAAAATGATATATGATTTATATAGCACCTTTCATTTTAAAAAAATATTAGTGAAACTATCTACTCGTCCAGAAAAACGTATTGGTACTGATTCTTTATGGAATGAATCAGAAAAAGATTTATCTGACATGTTAATAGAAAATCATTTATCATTTGAATATCAATCGGGAGAAGGTGCTTTCTACGGACCCAAGATCGAATTTATTTTACAAGATTCTTTAGATCGAAATTGGCAATGTGGGACAATTCAACTTGATTTTTATTTACCATTGCGTTTAAGTTCATTTTATATTAATGAGAAAAATGAAAAAAAAGTGCCTGTAATTATTCACCGAGCTATATTGGGTTCAATAGAACGTTTTATTGGTATACTAATTGAAGAGTGTTCAGGTAATTTACCAACATGGTTATCTCCAGTACAAGTAGTAATAATTAGCATCACTGATATTAGTTCAGGATATGTTAAAGAATTATTTAAAAAATTCTCTGACGTTAATATTCGTATAGAATGTGATTTAAGAAATGAAAAAATAGGTTTTAAAATTCGAGAGCATACACTACGTCGAATTCCTTATATATTAATTTGTGGTGAAAAAGAGAGCAGTTCTAAAAAAATATCTGTTCGCAACAGACAAGGTCATAACTTTGGAATGATCGATGTTGATTTTTTTATTAAAAAGTTGCAAAAGGAAATAATCACTCGTAACTTTTATCAAATGGAGGAATAAAGTATTAAAGGTGGAAAAATAGTTCAATTAACACGTCCTAATCGTATTAATAGTGAAATACGTGCGATAAAAGTTCGTCTTACGGGCGTCGAAGGCGATCAAATTGGGATAGTTAATTTACGTGAAGCTTTAAAAAAATCTGAGGAATTAGGATTGGATTTAGTTGAAATTAGTCCAAATGCTGAACCACCCGTTTGTCGTATTATGGATTATGGTAAATTTCTTTACGAAAAAAGTAAATCATCTAAGGAACAGAAAAAAAAACAAAAAGTTATTCACATAAAAGAAATAAAATTTCGCCCTGGAACTGATGAAGGTGACTATCAAGTTAAATTGCGCAATTTAATACGTTTTTTAGAAGATGGTGATAAAGCTAAAATTACTCTACGATTTAGAGGTCGTGAAATGGCACATCAAAAAATTGGAGTCGATGTGTTAAATAGAGTGAAAAATGATTTGATTGAATTAGCAACTGTGGAATACTTTCCATCTAAAATTGAAGGTCGACAAATGATAATGATTTTAGCACCTAAGAAGAAGTAGTAATTTTTAATTAAATTTTTTATCATTAATGTATCCATTATTTAAACAATTCTTTACATTTTTTTATAATTTAAATGAAATAGTCTATGCCAAAAATTAAAACTTTAAAAAGTGCAGCTAAACGTTTTAAAATAACTGCCTCTGGTAAATTTAAACGTAAACAAGCAAATTTACGTCATATTTTAACGAAAAAAACTACAACTAAAAAACGTCATCTTCGTCCTAAGATTTTAGTGTCTACAGGAGATATGGATAGAGTTAAATCTTTTTTACCATATGCGTAAATTAACTTATTTTATTAAGATTTTACGAATAGGAGAGCATAAATGGCTCGTATAAAACGTGGTGTAATTGCCCACGCTCGTCATAAAAAAATCTTAAAACAAGCAAAAGGCTACTATGGAGCTCGTTCTCGTATTTACAGGGTGGCACATCAAGCAGTAATTAAAGCTGGTCAATATGCTTATCGTGATAGAAGACAACGAAAACGACAATTTCGTCAGTTATGGATTTCACGTATTAATGCCGCTGTTCGTCAAAGTAAAATGTCTTATAGTAATTTTATTTTTGGTTTAAAAAAAGCTTCAATTAATATTGATCGAAAAATATTATCTGATATTGCTATATTTGATTTGCTTTCATTTAATGCATTAGTTAAAAAAGCAAAAGAAGCTTTGTTGTAAATATAAAATTTTAATACATAATAAGAGGGGAAAATTAATCTCCCCTCCATTCTAAAAATATTAACAATACTAAATAAAATTTTTTTTATTTTTCCATTTTAGAATAGTTAATTTTAAAATAAGCTTCCTGTATGGAAGCTTTTTAGTATGTTTAATATATTAAACATAATTAAAACCCAAAAAAAGCGTGTAAAATGTTAAATTTAAATAAATTATTTGAAATTATAGAAATAGATATACAAAATTCAAAAAAAATTTCCGAACTAGATAAAATTCGTATTAAATATTTAGGAAAGAAGGGTGTCTTAACTGCTTTTATGAAGAAGTTAAAAGATTTTTCTTATGAAGATAAAAAGAAACACAGTATTATTATTAATAAAAAAAAACAAGAAATTATTAGTAAAATAAATATAAAAAAACAAAAACTCAGCGTGTATATCTTAGAACAGCGTATTAAATCAGAAACTATTGATATATCTTTACCTGGACGTCGTACTGAACATGGTGGTTTTCACCCTATAACAAATACTATTGATTATATAAAGAATTTTTTTTTAAAATTAGGATTCCAATCAATAAATAGTCCTGAAATAGAAGATGAATATCATAATTTTGATGCTTTAAACATTTCTAAATATCATCCAGCTAGAGATAGTCATGATACTTTTTGGTTTGATCGTAATCGATTGTTAAGAACGCAAACTTCTAGTATGCAAATTCGCATTATGAAACAAGAAAAACCTCCAATTAGATTTATTTTCCCCGGAAAAGTATATCGTAATGATTACGATATTACACATACACCTATGTTTCATCAGATTGAAGGGTTAATAGTTGACAAAAATATTAATTTTTCTAATTTAAAATGGATTATATATAAATTTTTATACGACTTTTTTGGAAAAGAGGTTTTGATTAAATTTCGTCCATCGTACTTTCCTTTTACTGTACCTTCTGCAGAAGTGGATATCATTGATCATAATGGAAAATCCTTAGAAATATTAGGATGTGGCATGGTACATCCTAATGTTTTAAAAAATGTTAATATTGATTCAAAAATATATTCTGCCTGTGCTTTTGGATTAGGAATTGAAAGAATTGCAATGTTGCGTTATGGAATAACTGATATTCGATCTTTTTTTGAAAACGATATAAGATTTTTAAAACAATTTAAATATAATTAGTGAGACAAAATGAAATTTAGCGAAAAATGGTTGCGTGAATGGATTGATCCACAAGTTAGTAGTAAGATTTTACATGAACAAATTTCTAATTCTGGTATTGAAGTAGAACATGTTGAGAATTTTAAATCTGAATTTCATGGTGTTGTAGTTGGTAAAATAGTGCAATGTACTTTTCATAATGAATCTAATAATTTAAAAGTACTTAAAGTAGATATAGGCAAAAAAAAATTATTAAATATTATATGCGGTGCATCTAATTGTCGTAATGGTATAAAGGTTGCAGTAGCTACTGTTGGCGCTACTTTACCAAAAAATATTACTATTAATAAGAAAATTTTAAAAGGAGCATGGTCTGAAGGTATGTTATGTTCTTTTTTTGAATTAGGCCTGTTTTTAAATGATAATAAAATTATCGAATTTCCTAAAGAAACGTTGGTAGGTATTAATGTTTATGATTATTTTTTATTAGAAGATAATATTATTAAAGTTTCTATTACATCAAATCGTCCAGATGGCTTAAGTATTTTAGGATTATCTCGTAATATAGCTGCTATTAATGATTTAAGAATATCACCTTTAAAAAATCGCTTAGTTCCTGCAGTTATTCAAAAAAAAATTAATATTGATATTCAAGCTGATAAAGAATGTATGAATTTTTTTGGTAGAATTATAGAAAACATCAATATAAATGTTGATACTCCTTTTTGGATGAAAAAAAAATTATTTTTTTCTAACGTTTTGTCAGAAAATATTATAACTAATATTATTCATTATGTATTAATTGAACTGGGACAACCATTGAATATATTGGATGCAGATAATATTAATGATTCTATTATAGTGCGCATGGCAAGGCATGAAGAGGATTTATTTTTAAAAAATAATATAAAAATAAGTTTAAATGAAAATATATTAGTTTTTTCTGATTCAAATAAAATATTATCTCTCCCTGGAAATATTAATTCTAATATTGTTGATGTCGATAAAAATACTAAAAATATATTTCTTAGTTCATATTTGATTAATAGAAAATATATTTCTTATATTATAAAAAAAATGAATATGAATACAGTATTAGAATATCACTATTATGGTGTTGATCCTTTCCTTCAAAATTATGCTATTGAGTATGCAACTGATTTGATTTTAAAAATCTGTGGTGGTGTTCCTGGTCCTATCAATGAGAAAAAATGTAATTTTCAGATCCACAAAAATAATACAATAAGATTACATCATGAAAGATTAAACAAAATAATTGGTTTTTTTATTGATACAAGTGTTATTTCAAAAATTTTATATAGACTCGATTATCAATTGAAATTTCAAAAAACATTTTGGGACGTTATTTCTCCTAGTTGGAGATTCGACATATTAATTGAAGAAGATGTAATCGGTGATATTCTGCGAATATACGAGTATAATAATGTTCATTTAATACCATTAAAAGAGTTTTTGAACTGTAGTAAAAAAAATGAACTAACAGATTCCTTATTAAAAAAATCTGCTGTGATATTAATTAATCAAGGTTATCATGAAGTTATAAATTATGGTTTTATTGATCCTAAAATACAAAATTTAATTTTCCCAAACGAAGAAAATTTGTTATTATCTAATCCTATTTCTCAAGATATGTCATGTATGCGTTTATCTTTGTGGCCTGGTTTGCTTAAAAATATTTCTTATAATAAAAATCGTCAGCAAAAAAGTATCCGTATTTTTGAAAGTGGACTCTGTTTTTCAATAGATAAAAGAGAAAATCTTGGCATCAGACAAGAAATTTTTTTAGCAGCAGCAATTAGTGGGAATTATATTAAAGAAAATTGGTATTATAACATAAGAAAAATGGATTTTTATGATTTAAAAGGTGATTTAGAATCTATATTAGAATCAATATGTCAATTAAATGAGATAGAATTTCGACGTAAAAAAATACATGGATTGCATCCAGAACAAAGTGCATCTATATATTTTAGAAATTATTTAATTGGTAGTATTGGAGCAATTGATCCAAGGTTAGAAAAAGCATTAAATGTATCTAGCACTACATTTTTATTTGAAATATCATTAAATAATTTTTCAGATATTAAACCATTAAAAGTTGAAGAGATTTCAAAATTTCCAACTGTTCGACGCGATATTGCAATATTAATATCAGAAGAAATCGCAGCTTATAATGTTATAGAGCAGTGTAAAATATTTTTTATAAATGAAAAAGTAGAAATTAATTTATTTGATATATATGCTTATAAAGAATCGCATAATCATAAGAAAAGTTTGGGTATTAGTTTTATTTTTCAAAATAAAAAAAGAACTTTTCAAGATAATGAAATTAATTTAATGATAGATGATTGTATAGGAGTACTACAGAAAAAATTTCAAGCCGTTTTAAGGAAATAAACCTATGGTGCTTACAAAAGCTGCTATTTCAGAAAATTTATTTGAGAAATTGCAATTAACTAAAAAAGAATCAAAAGAATTCGTGGAATTTTTTTTTGAAGAAGTTAGGAAATCTCTAGAAAAAGGAGAAGCTGTTAAACTATCTGGATTTGGAAATTTTCAAATAAAGAAAAAAAAAGCTCGTCCTGGTAGAAACCCTAGAACAGGAGAAATTTTTCTTATAACAGCTAGACGAGTAGTTACTTTTAAAGCCGGTCAAAAACTAAAAAATAAAATTAACAATTATTTAATAAAAAAAAATAACAATTTCTAATTGTATTAGAATAATTTTTTCTTTTTAAAAAGAAGTAAAGCATGCAACTTTCTGATTTTTCTTTTGATTTGCCAAAATCACTTATATCTTTTCATCCTTATTTTATTCGTAGTACATGTCGTTTAATGGTTATGTATGGACATACCGGAATGATATTCCATAAACGATTTTTCAATATTATTGATGAAATTAACTCTGGTGATCTAATTATTTTAAATAATACTCAAGTGATTCCAGCTCGTTTTTTTGGAAAAAAAGAAAGCGGAGGTAAAGTTGAAGTTTTGGTTGAAAAAATATTAGGTATTAATAATATATTGGCAAGTATTAAAAATTCTAAAAATATCAATATTGGCAGTAAAATTTTTTTTGGATATAAAGACAAAATTAAAGGTTCTGTTGTGGATTGTAAAAATTCTTTTTTTGAAATTTTTTTTCATGACAATATTGATTCAGCTATTGATATTATTAATAATATAGGCGAAATTCCTCTGCCTCCTTATATTAAAAGATTTCGAAATAAACTGGATGTTGATTTATATCAAACTGTATATAAAAAAAAAACAGGTTCTATTGCTGCACCTACTGCTGGATTGCATTTTGACTTACCTTTGTTAGAGGCATTACACAATAAAGGTGTAGATATAGATTATATAACTCTTCATATAGGTTCTGGTACATTTCAACCTATTAGAAGAGTTCAAATCGAAGAACATATTATGCATTCTGAATCAGTTGAAGTGTCTTCCTCAGTTATTCAAAAGATCAAATCTTGCAAAAAAAAAGGTGGTCGTATTATTGCAGTTGGTACAAGTACACTTCGTGCTCTAGAAAGTGCATATCACTCTTCTGAATGGAGTGATAGCCAAGATTTTATTAGTGATACTAATATTTTTATATATCCTGGTTATAAACATAATATTGTCGATGCATTAATTACTAATTTTCATTTTCCTGAATCAACCTTAATTATGCTGGTTTGTTCTTTTCTAGGGTATAAAAATACAATGAATGCTTACAATACAGCAATAGTAAATAAATATAGTTTTTTTAGTTATGGTGATGCTATGTATATCACTCATAATAAATTAGCTCCCTATGAAAATTTTATAATCTAGTATGCTTTAAAAAAAAATATAAAAAAGGATAACTGAAAAAATGAATTTTAAAGTTTTATATCAGGATAACAATGCTAGATGTGGTGTATTTAATTTTAACCAAGAAATAATAGAAACACCTGTTTTTATGCCAGTAGGTACTTATGGTGCTGTGAAGAGTATCAGTACAGAAGAAATTAAAAATACCGGAAGCAGAATTATTTTATCCAATGCGTTTCATTTATATTTTCGACCTGGGCTTGAAATAATAAAATTACATGGCAACTTGCATAATTTTATGAATTGGTCAGGACCTATTCTTACTGATTCTGGAGGATTTCAAGTTTTTAGTCTTTCACGATTTTGCAAAGTAAATGAAGAAGGAGTTATTTTTCAGAATCATATTGATGGAAAAAAAACTTTTTTAACTCCTAAAATTTCTATGAAAATTCAATCAGATTTAGGTTCTAATATTGTTATGATTTTTGATCAATGTATTGAATATAATCAAAATTGGGAAAAAACAAAAAACGCAATGGAAAGATCACTATATTGGGCTAAAAAAAGTCGTATATATTTTGATTCTTATAAAAATAAAAATTCATTATTTGGTATTATTCATGGAGGTATATATCCATCCTTACGTGATATATCATTACAAGAATTAATTAAAATTGATTTTGATGGATATGCATTAGGTGGTCTAGCTGTTGGAGAACCAAAAATAGAAATGTATAAATTATTAGATCATATTTGTCCTCAAATACCCAAAAATAAACCTCGATACTTAATGGGAGTAGGAAAACCAGAAGATTTAATAGAAGGAGTAAGACGAGGTGTGGATATGTTTGATTGTGTTATACCTACTCGAAATGCTAGAAATGGACATTTATTTGTTACTAATGGTGTAATTAAAATTAGAAATAAAAAATATAAAAAGGATTTATCTTGTTTAGATAATACTTGTGTTTGTTACACTTGTCGATATTATAGTCGGTCTTATTTACATCACTTAGATGCTTGTAATGAAATTTTAGGAGCACGTTTAAATACAATACATAATTTGCATTATTATCAAACATTGATGTCTAATATAAGAAATTCAATAAAAAATAATACATTTGAGCAATTTTCAGTGAACTTTTACAAACAAAAAAATAAAATTGATTTTTAAAAAGATAGTTTACAGGAGAAATATATGAGTTTTTTTATTCAAAATGCTAATGCTGTAGTAAATGGAACATCGGAAAGCAGTAATTCATATTCATTAATATTTATGGCTGTAATATTTTTATTGATTTTTTATTTTATGCTTTTCCGTCCTCAACAAAAGAAAGACAAAGAACATAAAAATCTTATCAATTCTCTTGTTCAGGGAGATGAAGTTATAACAACTAGTGGTTTATTGGGACGAATAAAAAAAATTACAAAAAATGGATATATTTTACTTGAATTAAACGAGACCACTGAAGTATTTATAAAACAAGATTTTATAGTATCATTGTTACCTAAAGGTACTTTGAAATCTTTATAATTTTTTTAAAAAATAATGTATATATGACAATTTTTTTATTTTTATGTCTATTTAGTATAAATAAGAAAAATCTGCTATTTTAAAAAAAATTTTTTTTAATTTACTTAGTAAAAGCAATCGATTTAACCGTATTTTAGAATCAGAATGATATATTTTAACTTTCTTAAAAAAATTATATATGGGATTTTCAAAACTTTTTATTTTTATTAAAATATCATTATATTTTTTTTCTAAAAATAAATTTTTTGTATAATTATCAAATTCTTCTATATTATTAAATAATATGATTTCTTCTTTTTCAATCATTAGTTTTTTATTAATATCTCCATTAATTTTTTCTTTTTCTTTTGCTAAAATGTTAGATATTCTTTTAATAGACAATATTATTGATTGTGAATCTTTTAATTTTTTAAAAAAAGATATAGCTTGTATTTTTTTATGAATATCTATTAGTTCGATTGATTTACATGACAATACTGATTTAATAATTTTTGCACTATATCCTGTTTCTTCATACCAGTGAAATAGTCTTATCATAAAAAATTTGATCATTTTGTCAAATAAGATTAAATCATCTTCATTTTTTTTGTTATATAGAGAAAGACTTTTTTTAATCAAATCTTCTAGATTTAATGGTATATTCTTTTCTAAAATAATACGTATTATTCCTATAGCTAAACGTCTCAATGCAAATGGATCTTTATCTGAACTTGGAATGTTTCCTATATAAAACATTCCTGATAAAGTATCCATTTTATCAGCAATTGATAATCCACAACCTATAGGAGTACACGGGAGTTTATCTCCTGAAAACCTGGGTAAATATTGTTCTTCAAGAGCAGTAGCAACATCTTTTTTTTCTTTGTCTTCTAGAGCATAATACATGCCTATTTTACCTTGTAATTCTGGAAATTCACATACTACATCAGTTACAAGATCACATTTAGATAAAAGTGCAGCTCTTATTGAATCTTCTACATCACTAGAACTATATTTAGCAATCCATTTTATAAGTAATTTAATACGTAATGTTTTTTCATATAACGAACCAAGATTGTTTTGGAATAAAACTTTTTTAAGAGATAAAAGACGAGATTCTAATTTTACTTTTCTATCGTTCTTAAAAAAAAATTCAGCATCTGAAAGTCGTGCATGCATTACTCTTTGATTTCCTATAATAATTTTTTCTGATTCTTGTGTTTGAATATTAGAGATAAAAATAAAATATGGCAGAAGTTTTTTTTCAGAATTATATATTGGAAAACATTTTTGTTTTTTTTCTATGGTATTTATTAGTATTTTTTTAGGAATTTGAAGAAATTTTTCTTGAAAATTTACTAAAAGTGCTTTTGGCGATTCTACTAAAGCTGTTACTTCTTCTATTAATACGTTATTTTTTTTTATAAATCCTTTAATTTTTTTTGCAATATTTTCAATATCTTCTATAATTTTTTCTTTTCTAATGAAATAGTCAGCAATGATATTATTTTTTTCAAGAAGAATTTTAGGGTAATCTTTTGCATCTTTTATTTTTATTTGACTATCTTTTGAAGAAAGATGATTTTGAAGAAGGTTTTTAGACGTAATATTAAATACATCTCCTGGAATAACTTTTTTGTCCAATAAAATCACAATGTTACGAATAGGACGAGAAAACTTCTGATTATCTTGTCCCCATCTCATAGATTTTTTAATAGAAATATTTTTAAGAGCAGATTCAGTGATTTTGGGAATTAATGATTCAATGTTTTCCTGTTTTTTTCTTGTTTTATAAAACAACCATTCACCTTTTTCATTTTTCAAACGTATAGCTTGATTTATATTGATTCCACAATGTTTCAACCAACGTGTAGCTGCTTCTGTTAAAAATCCATCTTTATCATAAGAATTTATTATTGATGGACCTCTTTTTTTTATTTCTACAAACCTCTCTGTTATATCAATATCTTTAATTTTTAATGCAAGTCTTCTTGGTGTAGAAAAATATTTAATGTTTTTGTATGAAATATTATGAAAATCTAATTCTTTAATAAAGTTTTTATAAAAATATAAAGATATTTTTGAAAGCAGTCTAGCAGGTAGTTCTTCAGTCCCTATTTCAATTAATAATATTTTCTTTGTCATGTATTTCTCTTTTTTTATGACACAACGGAAAGCCTAAATTTTTTCTTAAATTTAAATATTTTATTGCAACTTGAGAAGTTAATTTTCGAATGCGTAAAATATAACTTTGACGTTCATTTGAAGATAAAGATTTTCTTGCATCTAATAAATTAAATATGTGGTTTGCTTGCAGTATTTTTTCATATGATACTAATAATAATGGTTCTTTTAAATTTATTAATTTTTTTGCTTCTAGTTCATACTTTTTAAAACAATCAAATAAAAAATTAACATCAGAATATTGAAAATTATACTGTGATTGTTCTCTTTCATTTTGTTGAAAAATATCGCCATAAGTTATTTTTTTATGGTTATATTCATTCCAAATAAGATCATATACATTCGACTTGTTTTGCATGTGCATAGCTATTCTTTCTAAACCATATGTTATTTCTACACTGACAGGCTTGCATTCTAATCCACCTACTTGTTGGAAATAAGTAAATTGAGTGATTTCCATCCCATTTAACCAAACTTCCCAACCAATACCCCACGCACCTAAAGTAGGATTTTCCCAGTTATCTTCTACAAAACGTATATCATGTATTTTTTCATCTATATTTAATAAATATAATGAATTTAGATAAATATTTTGAATATTATTTGGAGGAGGTTTTATAATAACTTGAAATTGGTAATAATGTTGCAAACGATTAGGATTTTCTCCGTATCTCCCGTCAGAAGGACGACGACAAGATTGTATATATGCAGCATTAATAGGTTCTGGTCCAATCGTTCCTAAAAAAGTAATATTGTGAAACGTACCTGCTCCTATTGGTAGATCTAATGGTTGAAAAATAGTACATCCTTGCTGCAACCAGTATTCTTGTAAAATTGTAATTAACTTATGAAAGTTATTATGATAATTTTTCATTAAAAATCCAGACAGAATATTGAAAAACATACTTTATAAATTTAAAATTTTTAGTACTATTAAAAAATATTTTTTCACTTTATAAGAATAATTCTTAATTTAGTGAAGTATGTCTTTTTTTAAAGCATTTTTTCTTTAAAAAAAAGATTAAGAAATCTTATATTAAAAGAATACAATGATATAAATGAAAAAGAAAGAAAATTATTAACGAAGAAATATATGAAACTAATTATAATACTTTTAATTCATTTCAATAATTATTCTTTCATAAATAAAATAGTTTTTATATACAAAATAGTATTTTGTAAAATTGCTATTGTGGGTGATGTAATATAGTACAATAAAAATTATTATAGTTAGCAATATATTATTAACTATTTTTAATAAATATTATTATGTAAGTCAAACCATTCTATCGTTATATGATAAGAAAAAATTAATTCCCGTGTATTGCCAATTTTTTTATGAATTTTTTATAAAAAACAATGAATTAAAAATATTCACTTTATTTTTATTGATTAAAATATATTTTCTCAGTATCATATTATTTTTAATATAAAAAATTTATTTTTTTCATTAGAAATAAAAATAATTTTGACTAATATTCATATTTTTCTATCATGTTATTCTGTTTTATTTTTTAAGTTTCTTCAAAAATATTACAATATAAGTTTTTTTATAGGAAAAAATAAAAATGAACTATATTGGTGCACATGTTAGTTCTTCTGGGGGTTTAGAAAAAACAGTATTACGTGCCATTCAAATAAAAGCAACAGCTTTTTCTTTTTTTACTAAAAACCAGCGTCAATGGTTCTCTCCTCCATTGATTCAAAAAAAAATAGATCAATTTAAAGCAATGTGCATCAAATACAGCTTTCAACCCCAACAAATTTTACCTCATAGTAGTTATTTGATTAATTTAGGTCATCCTATTGATGAATTACTAAGAAAATCTAGAAAATCTTTTATTGATGAAATGATTCGTTGTAGTCAACTCGGTTTAATTTTTTTAAATTTTCATCCTGGTAGTCATCTAAACAAAATCACTGAAAACGCTTGTTTGTTAAGGGTTTCTGATTCTATTAATATAGCTTTAGAGAAAACTCAAAATGTAATTGCAGTTATAGAAAATACAGCTGGACAAGGGACTAATATAGGATATTGTTTTGAACATTTATCTGAAATTATTAAAAATATTGACGATAAATCTAGAGTCGGAGTATGTATTGATACTTGTCATCTATTTGCATCAGGATATGATTTACGTACTAAGAAAGACTGTGAAAATACATTTGAAAAATTTAATAGTTTAATAGGTTTAAAATATTTAAAAGGAATACATTTAAATGATTCCAAGAAAAAAATTAATAGTCGTGTTGATCGTCATGAAAGTTTAGGATTAGGTGAAATTGGAACAGCAGCTTTTACATGGATTATAAAAAATGAAAATTTTTCTAATATTCCAATTATTTTAGAAACAGCAAACCCTATGATATGGGAAGAAGAAATTGATTGGTTGAGATCTCAAAAAAAATTATAATTAAAAAATTTAATACATTTTAAGAGGCTTAAATATGTTAACACTTCAAGCAGAAACAAGAAAAGAAAAAGGTACTGGATTTAGTAGACGACTACGTATTCATAATAAATTTCCAGCAGTCTTATATGGAGTCAAAAAAACTGAAATTTTACTTATATTAGATCATAACACCACCTTTAATTTACAAAAAAAGATAGAATTTTATAAAGAAAATTTGCTATTGTGTGTTCAGGATAAAAAATATAAAGTTAAAGTGCAAGCCATTCAGCGACATTCGTTTAAATCAAAATTATTACATATTGATTTTTTGTATGTCGAATAGGTACAATTAATATTATTATTGTAATCGCACTTATTTTTTTAAGAAATATATTCTTTTCTAATTTTTTTATTATGTTCCTAACAATATAGTAGAGAAAATTTCTCTAAAAATTAACATTGTAGGATGAAATTGTATCGCAATCAAACTTAAAATTCCAGAGGACATAGTTAAAATTGCTAACCATCCTATTTTCTTCTTAGTGAAAAAAGAAGTTCTATTATCTATATGATTTTTTCTCATTTTCCACCATTTTGATATTAGCCATATTCCTAGCCATATTAAAATTGAAATAAGTAATAACAACCATTTAAAATAATAACTTTGAGAACTTTCAGGTATTTTTATAGCGATACCTGTGACTATACCAGGAAAAAAATATACTGGAGGCCATAATATACACCCAATAATACTAGGAAAGACAAATTTTTTTAATGGGAGTTTTAACATTCCAGAAACCATTGGAATTAAAGGTCTTGTTGGTCCTATAAATCGTCCGAGAATAATAGTCAGCATGCTATGTTTATCTAAAAAAGATTTAGTTTTATCGAGTAATTTTTGGTTTTTTTTCAAAAAATTAAAATTATATAGCCAATTCTTAAAATACAACCCGATATAATATGATATCCAATCTCCTAATAAACATCCTGTTGTACCAGATATCCAAGCGGGATAAAATGATAATTTTCCATCACCGATAAATGTTCCTAATGTAGTCATTAAAATAATACCAGGAAGCAATAATCCTACTAATGCAAGAGATTCTAAAAAAGAAACGATGCCAACTACCAAGAGAGAGTATACTAATGACTGTGTTATAAAAGATGTTAACCAAGATTCCATAAATTCTCATTATTTTATAGGTTTTTTTATATTAAAACTAAATTTTTACGTAAATATTTTATACTTTATATTTTTTTTAAAACAACCTCAAGAAAATATTTTAAATTTATTTTTTTTAATCCTTTGGAAATAAATTATAAAAATATTTTAGTGTTAAACACCTTATTTATAAAAAGAAGAATTTGAATGAAAATATGTATTTTTATATTTTTTTATATTTTTAGTAGTATTTTTTATGTTTTAGCTAAAAATAATCAAGTAGACAATATTACAGCTATTGTGAACGATGAAATCATATTAAATAGCGATGTAAATGAAATTCTTGTTTTTTTAAAAAAATCAAAGAAAAAGTTTATAATTCCTCTAAAAAGTGATTTTTTAAAAGAAAAAGTCCTTGAAAAATTAATTGTAGATTCTTTAATATTACAAGAAGCAAATAGTAAGAATATTAATATAACTAAAGAACAAATTGACACTGTAATCAAAAATATTGCTTTGAAAAAACATATTAGTGTTGATCACTTTAAAAAACAGATTTTATTACGAAATATTAAAAATCCTTCTTATTATGACAATTTCATAAAAAAAATAGAAATATTATTAAAAATGAAAACAATTCAAGATTACGAATTGCACAAACGTATTAATATTTCGGAACAAGAAGTTAACACTATTTTTAAAAAACTTATAAAAGACAATGAAAAATTTAAAAAGATAAATTTAAGCTATATTTTACTTCCTTCTTTAAAACAAGATTCTGATAATGCAGTTAGAAATAGAACAAAAATAGCAGAAAATATCGTATATAAACTAAAGAAAGGTTACGATTTTGAAAAATTGTTAATAGAGTGTGAAAAAAATAAATCTACTTTTATAGTAAAGAAAATGTTTTGGAAACCTCTTTTAGATATACAAAATAGTTTTTTTAAAACTTTAAATATTTTTAAAAAAGGACAGATTTTAGGACCTATTGTTGGAGATAAAGGACTTTATATTTTAAAAGTTAATGATATTCATCATAAAAAAGAAAATATCGTCACTGAATTTTACATGCAACATTGTTTGATAAAACCTTCTGTGATTCTTACAAACACAGAAGCAAAGAAAAAGATTTTTAATATATATGAAAATATCAAAAAAGGAATTTATACTTTTGATGATGCAGTCAAAAATTTATCTGATGATTATTATTCATCTAACAAAAAAGGTGATTTGGGATGGATTTCAAAAGAATCATTGGGTTTTGATTTAAATAAGAAATTTTTAATTTTAGATAAAAATGAAATAAGCGAGCCTGTTAAGTCTAATTGGGGATGGCATATATTTAAAATATTAGATCGACGTCAAGTAGATGCATTTTATAAATTAAAAAAAAACCAAGCTTTTAATATTGTATTAAACCAAAAAATAATATCGGAAAAAAATCATTGGATAGAAGATCTGAAAAATACTGCTTATATAGAAATTATAAGATCATAAATATCTTTTTTTTTAAAATATTTAAATATTTAATAATTAACTATAAATTTATGATGCCAAAAAATTTTAAAAAACATTTGCCTCTAAAAAAATACGGACAAAATTTTCTTATAAATAAAGATACCATTAAAAATATTATTAAAATTATTGATCCTAAGACAACAGAAACATTAGTCGAAATTGGTCCAGGATTGGCTGCATTAACTAAACCCATGTGTGAATTGTTAGAAGAATTAATTGTTATTGAAATAGATCAGGATTTATTGTTTTTATTAAAAAAACGTTCTTTTTACTCAAAATTGATAGTTTTTTATCAAAATGCTTTAAATTTTAATTTTTTAAATTTATTTCATAAAAAAAAACAATTAATTCGTATTTTTGGAAATTTGCCATATAATATTTCCACGTCTTTGATTATTTTTTTATTCAAACAAATCAAAGTTATTCAAGATATGAATTTTATGTTGCAGAAAGAAGTTGCCGAAAGATTAATTTCTACCCCTGGGAATAAATCTTATGGTCGTTTAAGTATTATATCCCAATATTACTGTGATATTAAAATATTATTAAACGTTTCACCTGAAGATTTTCGACCTATCCCTAAAGTACATTCTGTTTTTATTAACTTAAAACCTCATACTAATTCTCCTTATTTTGTTTATAATGTGAATATTCTAAGTGCTATTACAAAAGATGCCTTTCAAAATAGAAGAAAAATATTACGTCATAGTTTGAAAAATTTATTTTCTGAAAAAGAATTAATTAAATTAGAAATTAATTCCAATTTACGAGCTGAAAATGTTTCTGTGTCACATTATTGTAAATTAGCTAATTATTTGTATAAAAAATCGAATAATCTTTTAAAAATTAATTAAATTATTTTTTAAAATTTTACATTTATTTATAGAGATCATAATATATGAGTACTTATTTTATAAGTGATATACATGGTTGCTACGAAGAATTTAGAATTCTTTTAGAAAAATCATCTTTTAATGATAAAAAAGATTATTTATGGATCGCAGGTGATTTAGTTTCTAGGGGTCCAGACTCTCTTAAAGTTGTAAAATATCTTTATTCATTAAAAGATAGAGTACAAATAGTTTTAGGGAATCATGATATAAATTTAATTGCTGTACATGCTGGTATAAAAGATAATAAAAAAGAAAATTATTTTGATGAATTTTTATCTTCACCGGATAGCGTGGAGCTCATAAATTGGCTGCGCTGTCAATCTTTTTTAAAAGTTGATGAGAAACGAAAAATTATTATGTCACATGCTGGAATTAGTCCACAATGGGATATTAATATAGCAAAAGTTTGTGCATTAGAAATTGAAGATCGCTTGTCTCATAAAAATTATGCTTTATTTCTAAAAGAAATATATCATAATAATATAGATTTTTGGAGATTGAACTTAAATCAATTAGATAGACTACGATATTCCATGAATTCTTTTACAAGAATGAGATATTGTTATCCTGATGGTCGATTAAATATGTTTTGTAAAAAATCTCCTGATTTTGTAAAATACCCGTTACGCCCATGGTTTTTAATGCCATCCAGTATTTCTAAAGTTTATTCTATTTTTTTTGGACACTGGTCTTCTTTAAAAGGAACTCATGTACCTAAACCTTTTTTCCCATTAGATGCTGGTTGTTGTTGGGGTGAAGAATTAGTTATGTTGCGATGGGAAGATGGAAAATGGTTTTCGCAAGCTTATTTATCAAAAAAATGCATATAAGAAATTGATGTTTTAAAATTATTGTTTTATCTTGATAAAATTTCAAATGAATAATTGTATGGATTCATTTTATTTTTGGTATTTTTTTTTCTAAATAATGTTTTCCAATATGGATATAACTTATATTCAGGAAAATAAGCATCACCAACAATATCAATATCTATATGAGTTAAATATAATTTATTAGCATAAAATAGCATTTCTTTATATATTTTAGCACCACCAATAATCATAATTTCTTGATTGTATTGTGCAGATATAATTGCATTAGATATTGAATCAGCCCAAATAATACCCTCTTGTTTGATTTCATTGCTACTAATAACTATGTTTTTACGCATTGGTAAGGGTTTTTTTTTAATAGACTCCCAAGTTAATCGACCCATAATTATGTTTTTATTAATCGTTTTTTGTTTAAACCATTTTAAATCTTCTGGAAGATACCAAGGTATTTTATTTTTATATCCGATAACTAAATTTTTAGATATAGCAGCAATTAAACTTATATTCATGTGAATATAGAGAACATCCCTTCATATAAATTATAAATATGTTTCACAACATATTTATAAAAATTGTTTGTTATTTAAGTATCAGTCAATTATTTTTTCGTATAAAATAATTGTATTTTTTTATGTATTTTTTGTAAAGTTTCAATATTTTTTATTGGATTTTCATTTAGTGCCATAACAGTTGCAAAAGCACCATTAACTGTCGTATCATAGTGTACTTTATATTGTAGAGCACTGCGACATATTAATTTTGAATCTTTTATGCCTTGATAGCAAGATGTAGTATTAACAATATAAGAATATTCTCCGTTTTTTAAACGATCTTGTATATGGGGACGTCCTTCATGTACTTTATTAACTAATCTAGATGAAATGCCAGATTTTTTTAAAGCTACAGAAGTACCTTTAGTGGCGTCTATTTTAAAACCGAGTTTTTTTAATTTTACTGCTAAGTTAATAATGTTATTTTTATCATTATTTCTTACAGACAGAAGAACACGACCTGATTTTTTCATATTAGTATGTGCTCCTAACATAGATTTAGAAAAT
Source organism: Buchnera aphidicola str. APS (Acyrthosiphon pisum) (assembly GCF_000009605.1). Lineage (NCBI taxonomy): Bacteria > Pseudomonadati > Pseudomonadota > Gammaproteobacteria > Enterobacterales > Erwiniaceae > Buchnera > Buchnera aphidicola. The sequence continues at coordinate 150,160 of NC_002528.1, forward strand.
GCTTCTGAAAAGTTTTTTCCAATTCCCATGACTTCTCCAGTAGAACGCATTTCTGGACCTAGTATAGGATCAACACCTTGAAATTTATCAAATGGAAGAACTGCTTCTTTTACTGAAAAATAAGGAGGAATTATTTCTTTAATAAAACCTTGTTCTAATAGTGTTTTACCACACATTACACGTACAGAAATTTTTGCTAATGCAAGACCTATTGCTTTTGAGACAAACGGCACTGTACGTGCAGCTCTTGGATTTACTTCAATGATATAGATTTTATTATTTTTAATAGCGAATTGTATATTCATTAGTCCTTTTACAGATAATTCAAAAGCTAGCTTTTTTACTTGTCTTCTAATTTCATTTTGCACTTTACTAGTAAGAGTATATGCAGGTAATGAGCATGCAGAATCGCCAGAATGAACTCCAGCCTGTTCAATGTGCTCCATTATACCACCAATTAAAACAGTTTCTCCATCACAGATGGCATCAACATCAACTTCTGTTGCATAGTCTAGATATTGATCTAATAAAATAGGTGTTGTATTGTTCTTTTTTAGTGTTGTTTTAAAGTAATTTTCTAAACCATACGGTTCATAAACAATTTCCATTGCTCTTCCACCTAAAACATAAGATGGTCGTACCATTATTGGATAGCCAATTATATCAGCTTTTTTATAAGCTTCATCTAAAGTCAAGACAGTTGCGTTTAAAGGTTGTTGTAATCTTAATTTATTAACAGTTTTTTGGAAACGATAACGATTTTCTGCTGTGTCAATCGAATCTGGACTGGTTCCTATTATAGGAACACCTTCTTTTTCAAATTCATGCGCTAATTTTAATGGGGTTTGACCTCCATATTGAATGATAACTCCTTTTGGTTTTTCTATTCTGACTATTTCTAAAACGTTTTCTAATGTAATTGGTTCAAAGTATAATCTATCTGAAATATCATAATCGGTAGATACTGTTTCTGGATTACAGTTAACCATAATTGCTTCAAAACCATCTTCTCGTAAAGCTTGAGCCGCGTGTACACAGCAATAGTCAAACTCTATACCTTGTCCTATTCTATTAGGACCACCACCTAATATGATTATTTTTTTATTATTTTTACTTGGATGAGACTCACATTCATCTTCCCATGTTGAATACATATATGCTGTTTCGGTAGAAAATTCAGCTGAACATGTATCAATTCTTTTATAAACAGGATGCAAATTAAGTTTATAACGTAGTTGTCTTATTTCACTTTCATTTTTATTAGTAAGTATTGCAATACGTTGGTCAGAAAAACCTTTTCTTTTTAGAAAATAAAAAAAGTCGTATTTTAAGCCAATAAATCCATTTTTTATAATTTTTTTCTCTAAGAGAATAATTTCTTTGATTTGAACAAGAAACCATGGATCAATCGATGTTAAATCAAATACATCGTTTATAGACATACCATATCGAAATGCATCACCTATATACCAAATACGTTCAGAACCTGCATCTTTTAATTCGCGTCTAATTTTAATTAAATATTCTGAATCGCGAGAAGATATTTTAGAGTCAAAACCACTAGCGCCGACTTCTAAACCACGAATAGCTTTTTGTATAGATTCTTGGAAAGTACGACCTATCGCCATAACTTCTCCGACAGATTTCATTTGTGTAGTTAATCTATCATCGCATCCAGGAAATTTTTCAAAATTAAATCTAGGAATCTTTGTTACTATGTAATCTATTGATGGTTCAAATGATGCAGTAGTATTTGTTCCGGTGATATCATTTGCAAGTTCATCTAATGTATACCCGATAGCTAATTTAGCTGCAATTTTTGCAATCGGGAATCCTGTTGCTTTAGACGCTAGAGCGGAAGAACGAGAAACTCTAGGATTCATTTCAATAACAATCATTCGACCATTTTTGGGATTGATTGCAAATTGCACGTTAGAACCGCCTGTTTCTACACCTATTTCACGTAAAATTGACATAGATGCATTTCTCATGACTTGATATTCTTTGTCAGTAAGAGTTTGCGCAGGTGCTACAGTAATCGAGTCGCCTGTGTGAATACCCATAGGGTCTAAATTTTCAATTGAACATACGATAATGCAATTGTCATTTTTATCTCGAACAACTTCCATTTCATATTCTTTCCAACCAATTAGCGATTCATCAATTAGAAGTTCTGTACTTGGAGATAATTCAAGTCCTCTTTCACATATTTTTTCAAATTCTTCATGATTATAAGCAATTCCCCCTCCATGTCCACCCATGGTAAAAGACGGACGAATAATACATGGAAAACCTACGTTATTTAAAACCAAAAATGCTTCTTGAATGTTATGTGCGATACCACATTTCGCAGTTTCTAAATTTAACTTCTTCATTGAATGTTCAAATAATTTTCTATTTTCAGCTTTTTTTATTGCGTCTACTGTTGCACCTATGATTTGAACACCATATTTTTTTAAAATACCTTTATGATCTAATTCTAAAGCACAGTTTAAAGCTGTTTGACCTCCCATAGTCGGAAGTAGTGCGTCTGGTTTTTCTTTTTGGATAATTTTTTCTACTATTTCCCAATGGATCGGCTCGACATATGTAGCATCAGCCATATCAGGATCTGTCATAATAGTAGCGGGATTGGAATTTAGAAGAATAATTCTATAACCTTCTTCTTTTAAAGCTTTACAAGCTTGTGTACCTGAATAGTCAAATTCACAGGCTTGTCCAATTACTATTGGACCTGCCCCAAGAATTAAAATTGATTTTATATCAGTAGATTTAGGCATTTTTTTTCCCTAATTAATTACTGAGTGTAGTTTTTTGAGAAACGATTAATTTAATGAAATAATCAAACAAATATGAAGCATCATGTGGTCCGGGACTTGCTTCTGGATGACCTTGAAAACTAAAAGCTGATTTATTAGTTAAGGATAGTCCTTGTAATGTTCCATCGAAAAGCGAACTATGTGTAATTTCTATATTATTGGGTAAGTTTTCAGTATCTACAGTAAAACTGTGATTTTGAGATGTTATAATTACTCGGTTGTTTTTAATATCCTTAACAGGATGGTTGCCTCCATGATGCCCAAATTTCATTTTAACAATTTTAGCTCCACTAGCTAAGGCAAGTAGCTGATGTCCTAAACATATCCCAAAAATAGGAATATTAGTTTTTAAGAAATATTGAATTGCATGAATAGCGTAATCGCAAGGTCTCGGGTCACCTGGTCCATTAGATAAAAAAATACCGTCTGGAGATAAATTTAATACAGTTTTAGGATCAGTTATAGCTGGGACGACCGTTAAATAACAGCCTCTATCTACAAGCATACGAAGTATATTTCTTTTTACTCCAAAATCATAAACAACGACATGAAATAAAAATTTTTGTTTGTTTATAGAAAAAAAATTATTTTTTTTAAAAGTAAAACTACCTTGATCCCAATTATAAATAGATTTAGTGGATACTTTTTTTGCTAAATCTAAATCTTGTAAACTAATAAAATTTTTAGCTTTGTTATATGCTATAGAATAATTTTGTTTTTTATCTTCTATAATACATCCATTTTGTGAACCTTTGGTACGCAAAATACGTGTTAATTTTCTTGTATCAATATCCGATATTGCAATAATATTGTTTTCTTTTAAATAGGAAGAAAAACTTTTTTTATTTCGGTAATTACTTGCAGTGAGTGATAAATCACGGATAATAAGACCTTTAATGTAAATTTTGGATGATTCTTCATCATTAGAATTAGTACCAACATTACCAATATGAGGATGAGTTAATGTCACAATTTGATGTGAATAAGAAGGATCAGTTATTATTTCTTGATAACCAGTGATTGATGTATTAAAAACAACTTCGCCTACAGTTATTCCTTTAGCTCCAATAGCTCGTCCATGAAATTTAGTCCCATCTTCTAAAACCAGTACTGCTAATTGGCTCAAAACACCCTCCATTAAAAACACTTTTTTTATATGTGAGTTTTTGTTACTATTGTATTAATTACATTTTATCTTAACTAAAATTAATATTTTTGTCTATTATCATGATATACATTTGCAAGTTCTTAAAAATTATATTTTTCTATCTAATATAAAATACATTTTAATTATAACCATGTATGGTAACTAAAAAATATTAACTAGATTATTTTTTTTAGTCCTAATTACAATGATAGTACATCTGTCATATCAAATAAACCCGTATTTTTTTTATGAATCCATAGAGCTGATTGTATAGCACCTCGAGCAAAAGACATTCTATTAGACGCAGTATGAGTAATTTTTATTTCTTCATCATAACTAGAAAACATCACAGTATGTTTCCCAACAATATTACCGGCGCGTACAATAGAAAATCCAATTTTTTTTGCATCTCTAATTCCAGTTATTCCTTTTTGATAATATATAGAATCTTGATTTAAATTCCAATTCATTACTTTTGATATTACTTCTCCAATCTCCAAAGCTGTACCTGAAGGAGCATCTATTTTATTACGATGATGATATTCAAGAATGTTAATATCCGAATCTTTTCCTATAATTTGAGTGGTTTTTTTGATTAATTGAAACAGCAAATTAATACCAATACTAAAATTTGATGCTATAATTATAGCAATTTTTTGAGAATATGATTTGATAATATCAATTTCTTCTTTTGAAAATCCTGTAGTACCAATAACAATATTTTTTTTGAATTTATTACAATATTTCAAGTATTCTAGTGTGCCTGCAGGCCTAGTAAAATCAATTAAAACATCAAAGTCATTTTTTTTTATATTTAACTCATCGCTAATAAGAACACCTATTTCTCCTATTCCAATAATTCGGCCGATATCTTGACCAATTAATTGATGTTTTTTTTGGACCACTGCAACTGTTAAATGTGAGTGTTTATTGTTTTGTATTTCTTTAATAAGCATACGACCCATACGACCAATGGGACCAGTAATTGCTATACGGGTTTTTTTGTTCATGTTTTATCCGTTTTCATCTAAAATTGTTTTAATATTTAATAATTTTTTAGGAATTTTAAAAATTTTTTTTTCTCTAACACCTATCATTTCTATTGGTTTATGAGCACCTATTTTCCTTAAATATTGAATTACTTCTGTAACTAATATCTCTGGTGCTGAAGCACCAGCCGTAATACCTATATAATTTACATTTTTTAGCCATTTTTTTTTAATATCAAGAAAAGAACTAATAAGTTTAGTAAATGTTCCAGTTTCTTTTCCTAATTCTGCAAGACGATTAGAATTAGAAGAATTATTTGATCCTATTACAAATATTATATCAGCAATTTTAGATAATTGACGAACCGCTATTTGACGATTAGTTGTGGCATAACATATATCTTCTTTATTGGGACCAGAAATTTCTGGAAATTTATTTTTTAAAGCAGCAATAATTTTTTTTGTATTTGTAATAGATAAAGTTGTTTGTGTAAAAAAATTTAATTTTTTACTATTTTGGACAGATAAATTATGTACATCTTCTATAGACTCAACGAGATATATTTTTCCATTTTTATTATTATATTGCCCTATCGTTCCTTCTACTTCAGGATGTCCTCTATGACCAATAAGAATTGTTTCTATTGCTTTTTCACTAGATTTTGAGACTTCTATATGTACTTTTTCTACTAGTGGACAAGTAGCATCTAATATAATTAATTTTTTTTTCACAGCTTCTTGTACAACTTTTTTTGATACACCATGTGCAGAAAAAATAACTACTGAATAGTCTGGAATTTGTTCAATTTTTTCAACAAAAACAACTCCTTTTTGACGCAGTGTGTTAATAACATATTGATTGTGTACTAGTTCATGCCTAATATAAATTGTTTTTTTATAAACTTTTAATGCATTTTCAACTATTAAAATTGCTCTTTTAACACCAGCACAAAAACCTCGAGGATTAGTTAATATGATGTTCATTACATAATCTCCAAACCATTTATATTAATAATAATTGAATATTATATAAAAACCATTTAACTTTTTATGTTGAGTAATTTATTCGCATAAGTATAATAATTCCAATAAATATACTACAATCAGCTATATTAAATGTAGCAAAATGCCAATCATTAATATGTATGTCAATAAAATCTACTACGAATCCGTAAAAAATTCGGTCTATTAAGTTGCCCGTTGCACCTGCAATAATTAAAGAATAAGCAGTTATTTTTTTTGTTTCTTGTTTTTTTAATTTAGTAATAATTCTTGTCATTACTAGTATAGTCAGTATGCTAACAGTTGATAAAAACCATTTTTGCCACCCGTTTTGATCAGATAAAAAACTAAATGCTGCACCGTGATTATGTACATGAAAAAAATTTAACACCGAAAAAATTTTTTTTGTGTCATAAGTTTTTATATATTTTATGATCAAGCGTTTACTGGATATATCGAGAATAAGAATAAAAATTATTGTGGTTATATAAATCCATTTTTTTGATTTTTTAGAATATTTCTGTTTCATTATATGAATATACGTTTTTCGCCATTTCCTATAGTATTTAAAATACAACGATTACAAATATCACTATTTTTTATATTTTTTTTAGTAAAATTAAAGTAGTGCCAACATCGCGGACATTTTTTTCCTTTAATTTTTTCTAAAGAAACTTTCAAATAAGGGACGATTTTGCTTTTTTTTGCATTTTTAGGTGCTGTATCATATAACTTAATTTGTATATCTGATGTTAAAAAGATGAATTTTGTTTCTTGTTCTAATATTTTTAATTTATTTGATAATTCATGTGAAACATATAGAATAATAGAAGTTTCAAGTGAATTATTGATAGTTTTATTTTGTATTGCTTCTTCTAAAAATTTATTAATTTCATGTTTAATTGTAATTATTTCATTCCAAAATTGATAATTAAATAAGTCATCTTGATCTAAATAAAATAATTTGTCAAACCACTCTTCCATAAATACATATTGAGAATTATTTTCTGGTAAATAGCTCCATATTTCATCTGCAGTAAAAGATAGAATTGGAGCTATCCATCGTACAAGAGAATTAATGATATAATATATAGCTGTTTGAGAACTACGTCTTTCCTGACTATGTTTTTTTAAAGTATATTGCCTGTCTTTTATGATATCAAGATAAAAAGAACCCATTTCTATTGAACAAAAATACATTAAACGTTGTATTACCGCATGAAAGTTATAATTATTATAATGTTGAATAATTTCTTCTTGAACTATTTTAGTTTGTCCTATAGCCCACTTATCTAAAAGAACCATATTTTCTTTAGATATTATATTTTTTTTAGGATCAAAATCACTGATATTAGCTAACATAAAACGAGCCGTGTTTCTAATTCTTCTGTATATATCTGACGAACTCTTTAATATTTCATTAGAAATCGAAATATCATTAGAATAATTAGAAGATGCAACCCATAGTCTTAAGATATCAGCTCCTAATGTATCAACTATTTCATTAGGACTTATAGTATTACCTATAGATTTAGACATTTTTTGTCCTTTTCCATCAACAACAAATCCATGAGTTAATACTTCAGAATATGGTTTTTTTTCACTGATTAAAGTTGATATTATTAGTGAAGACATGAACCAACCTCGATGTTGATCAGATCCTTCTAAAAACATATCTGCATTTTTTTTAGTATAATTTTTGTTCTTGTAGTTTATTGTAGTATGTGTATTTCCCGATTCAAACCACACATCTAATATATCTAAAATTTTTTCATATGATTGATATTCTTCACCTAGTATTTCTTTTGAATCTATATTCCACCATACCTGTAGTCCTTCTAATTCTACTTTTTTTGCTATTTTTTTCATAAAAACAAAAGTATTAGGGTGTATCTTTCTTGTATTCTTATGTATAAAGATAGACATTGGAACTCCCCATTTTCTTTGTCTCGAAATACACCAATCTGGTCTTTTTTTAATCATTTCTCCTATTCTTGATTCTCCCCATTCAGGTATCCATCGTACTTTTTTTATTTCTTGTAATAATTTAATACGTAATTGTTTCTGATCGATATCTATGAACCATTGTGGAGTGGCTCTATATATCACCGGACTCTTATGTCTCCAACAATGTGGGTAACTATGTATGAGAGATTCATGATGAAAGAATGTATTATTTTTAATTAATAGTTCTATAATAATTGAATTAGCTTCTAAAACATTAACACCGTCTAATTTGTCATGTGTATTAGAGATGTATTCCCCTTTAAAATTTACTATATTACTTGTTTTAATATTATATTTTTGACTAATAATATAATCCTCTAATCCATGATCTGGTGCCGTATGAACAGCTCCTGTTCCTGATTCAAGAGTTACATGTTTTCCTAAAATTACAGGCAAATCAATATTTTTTAAAAATGGATGCAAACATATCATTTTTTCTAAAAATCTTCCTTTTACATAATTTCTTATTATTGATTTTTTTATTTTTAGTGTGTTTAACGTCTTTTCAACTAACTCTTTTGCTATGATTAAATAGCATCTTTCAGTTTCTATTAATTGGTACTGAAAATCTGGATGTATTGAAATAGCTTTACTAGAAGGGAGAGTCCATGGTGTTGTTGTCCAGATTAGTAGATGAATTTCTTTTTTGTTAGAAATTTGAAAATCAAATAATTTTTCTATAATTGATTTATATTTAAATTTAAAACCAACTATAATAGAATCTGATTTTTTTTTAGAGTATTCAATTTCAGCTTCAGATAGTGATGATGCACATTTAAGGCACCAATGTATGGGTTTAAAATCTTGATATAAATGTTTTTTTTGTACAATTTTCGATAAGGTCTTAATTATATTAGCTTCATTTTTAAAGTTCATTGTTAGATGGGGATTATCCCAATCACCTATTACCCCTAATCTAATAAAATCTTTTTTTTGTTTTTCAACTTGATCTTGCGCATATTTTCTACATTTTTCTTGAAATTCTGTAGTCGATATTTCCCCTTGATTAGACTTGATTTTTTCCTCAACTTTCTGTTCAATTGGCAAGCCGTGACAATCCCAAGAGGGAATATAAGGTGCATCAAAACCTGACATATTTTTAGATTTTATAATAATATCCTTTAAAATTTTATTTACTGCATGTCCGATGTGAATGTTCCCATTAGCATATGGTGGCCCATCATGAAGAAAGAATATTTTTTTTTCTTGGTTTTTTTTTCGAATTAATTTATATAAATTATTTTCGTTCCAACTTTTTAATATATTTGGTTCTTTTTTTGAAAGATTTCCTCTCATAGAAAATAGTGTTTTAGGTAAATTTAAAGTGTCTTTATAATCATCCATTCTGTTCTCTTTTTTATTAATTTTTATGAATGTTAAAATATTTTTGAACTATTAAAATATCTTGTGATATTTGATTTTTTAATTCTTTTTTTGAAGGAAAAAATTGTTCATCCCGTATTTTTTTATATATAAAAATTTCTATATATTTTCCGTATAAATCAATTTTTATGTCAAACAAATACACTTCAAGTAATTTATTTTTTTGAGTATTGGAAAAACTAGGTTTGATTCCAATATTAGAAATTCCTATGGCGTATTTATTCGGGCAATATTTTATTTTAACTGCATATACTCCATTAGTTAATAAAAAATTTTTACTTAAAAGTATATTTGCTGTAGGATAATTCATGGTTCTTCCTATTTTATTTCCATGGATTACTCTGCCAGATATGCTAAATACACGACCCAGGAGAAGAGAAGCTAATTTTATATTATTTTCAGATAATGCTTTTCTAATATTAGTACTACTGATTTTTATATTGTTTTTATATAATGGTCGAATTTTTATGACGTTAAATTGATATTTATATCCTAGTTTTTTTAATAGATTGATATTGCCGTTTCTTTGAAAGCCAAATCTAAAATCATTTCCTATGACTATAAATTTTAAGTGTAGTTTATTTATTAATATATTTATGATAAAATCTTTTGCACTTAGAGATTGAAAAGATTTATTAAATTTAACACACAATATACTATCAAAATTGTAGGAACTAATACGTCTTATTTTCTCACGGAACTTTGTAATCCGAACAGGAGCATTATTTTTTCTTAAAAATTCTAACGGTTGGGGTTCAAATAAAACAACTATAGTTGATAATTTATATTTTTGACCTATTTGATATATATGTGAAAACAATTTTTGATGACCTAAATGTATCCCATCAAAATTTCCAATAGTAACAACTGAATTAGAATTTATTTCCTTGATATTATGAATACCTCGTATAATCTTCATTATTAGGTTGACCTTATTAAATGAAGCAAATTACATTGAAAAATTTTTAATAAAAAAATTTTATAGTTTTTTTTATATAATATTTCTTAGTATTTTTTTAAAAAAAAATTTTTTTAATGAAATTAAAAATTAAAATAATAATATTTTTTCAGTATATTCATTAATATTGTTTTTTCAAATAAATGTTTAATTTTTTAAAATTTAGAGGTAAAAATTGGCCAATATAAAAGCATCTAAAAAAGATGCATTAACTTCTGAAAAACGTCGTAAAAAAAATTCTAGTCGACGTTCAATGATTCGTACCTTTGTAAAAAAAGTACGAGTAGCAATTATGTCTGGAAACAAAACAACAGCAGAAGATGCATTTAAAAAAATGCAACCTATTATTGATAGTCATGTGAATAAAGGTTTGATACATAAAAATAAAGCTGCACGCTATAAATCTAATTTATCATTACAAATTAAAAAAATATCTAAAATATAATTTTTTTTAGAGTATTGCCTCTAATTTTTAGAAGCAATACTTATAGAATCTTATCTTGTCAGATCATCAAAAAATCTTTTAACACCATCAAAAAATCTTTTTGAACGAGGACTATTTTTTTCGCCGCGAAAACCGTGAAAACTATTACCTAATTCATGCAAAAGGTTTTTTTGTTGTTCATTAAGATTTACAGGGGTTTCGACTACAACACGACATAATAGATCACCTTGATTTCTATTTTGTACTGATTTTACTCCTCTTCCACGAATACGAAAAAGTTTTCCTGATTGTGTCTCATATGGTATTTTTAGTTTAACTCTACCGTCTAGAGTAGGCACCTCTATTTCTCCACCTAGTGCTGCCATTGTAAAATTTATCGGTACTTCACAGTATAGATTGTTTCCTTCTCTTTCAAAAATAGGATGTTTTTTGACTGTAATTTGAACATAAAGATCTCCTGATTGTGCGCCATTAGCACCTGCTTCTCCTTCATTATTCAAACGAATACGATCATTGGTATCTAGACCTGGTGGAATTTTTACTGATAATATTTTATATGTTTCAACACGCCCTTGTCCATGACATAAATTGCACGGATCAGTAATTATTGTCCCCTTACCATGGCATGTAGGACATGATTGTTGTACTGTAAAAAAACCTTTTCTAATATGTATTTGTCCTTTGCCGTGACATGTAGAACATGAACGAGGTTTAGTACCCGTTCTTGTACCACTTCCGTAACATGTTTTACATTTTTGAAGCGTTGGAATTTGAATTTCTTTTTTTATTCCTTTTACTGCTTCTTCTAATGTAATTTCCATATTATAGCATAAATCAGCTCCTTTTTTAGCTCTTTGAGTTCTGTTTCCACCAAAAATATCACCAAAAACATCCCCAAAAATATCACTAAAATCTGCGGAATTAGTAAAAGTGCTGTATGTACTATTAGACTGACCATTTTCAAAAGCCGCATGTCCATATTGATCATATGCACTTCTTTTTTCTTCATTAATTAAAATTTCATAAGCTTCTTTTATTTCTTTGAATTTTCCTTCAGCGGTTTTATCTCCTTGATTACGGTCAGGATGATATTTCATCGCTAGTTTTTTATATGCTTTTTTAATTTCACGCTCTTCAGCCGATTTTGGAATGCCTAAAATTTGATAATAGTCTTTTTTTGCCATTCTAACTTACTCTACCTGATTTAAAAATAATTACACGGGCGCAGAAGTTTATCTACGCCCGTGCTAGTTTAAAGTCTATAATAATTATCTTTCAATATTTTATTAAAATTGATTATTTCTTCGGATCTTTAATTTCTTCAAATTCTGCATCTACAACATTTTCATCTTTTTTATTAGCTGACATATTGTTGTCTTTTTGATCTTTTTCTGATTTTTTTTGATTGATTTCTGTTAGCTTAGAAGATATTTTTAAAAGATTTTGTATGTTCTTTTCGATATCAGACTTATCTTCTCCTTTTAATGCATTTTCTAGTTTATTTAGAGCTAATTGAATATCTTTTTTACTCTCTTCTTCAATTGAATTTTTATTTTCATTTAGTTGTTTTTTGATACTATGAACTAGTTGATCACCTTGGTTTCTTGTTTGAATTAATTCTTCAAACTTCTGATCTGCTTCAGAATTAGCTTCTGCATCATTTACCATTTTTTTAATTTCTTCTTCATTTAATCCAGAAGATGCTTTAATGGTAATTTTTTGTTCTTTTCCAGTTTTTTTATCTTTTGCAGATACATGTAATATTCCATCGGAATCAATATCAAATGTTACTTCAATTTGTGCTGTTCCTCTAGGAGCTGGATTAATCCCGTCTAAGTTAAATTGTCCCAATGATTTATTATCTGAAGATCTTTTACGTTCACCCTGAAGCACGTGTATAGTAACTGCTGATTGATTGTCTTCTGCTGTTGAAAATATTTGACTATGTTTAGTAGGGATAGTGGTATTTTTATTTATCAGTGATGTCATTATTCCACCCATAGTTTCAATTCCTAGGGATAGAGGAGTAACATCAAGTAATAAGACATCTTTAACATCACCAGAGAGAACTCCTCCCTGTACTGCAGCTCCAACTGCTACAGCTTCATCTGGATTTACATCTTTTCTAGGTTCTTTTCCAAAAAAATCAGCAACTTTAGATTGCACCATAGGCATTCTAGTTTGACCACCAACTAATATCACATCATTTATGTCTGTTACTGATAATCCTGCATCTTTTAATGCAACTTTTAGTGGCTCAATTGAACGTAATATTAAATCTTCCACTAAAGACTCTAATTTTGCTCGAGTAACCTTTATATTTAAATGTTTAGGTCCATTGGAATCTGCAGTGATGTATGGAAGATTAACATCTGTTTGTTGTGCGGATGATAATTCTATTTTTGCTTTTTCCGCAGATTCTTTTAAGCGTTGCATGGATAATGGGTCATTTCTTAAATCTATTCCTTGTTCTTTTTTAAATTCTGTTACTAAATAATTAATTAGTCTACTATCAAAATCTTCTCCTCCAAGATGTGTATCTCCATTTGTAGCAAGAACTTCAAATGTTTTTTCTTTATCCACTTCATCAATCTCGATGATTGAAATATCAAAGGTTCCACCACCTAAATCATATACAGCTATTGTTCTATTTCCTTTTCCTTTATCTAAACCATAAGCTAGTGCTGCAGCTGTTGGTTCATTTATGATTCTTTTTACTTCTAGTCCTGCTATCCTACCTGCATCTTTAGTTGCTTGACGTTGAGCATCATTAAAGTAAGCAGGAACCGTAATAACTGCTTCTTTAATTGTTTCTCCTAAATAGTCTTCTGCAGTTTTTTTCATTTTTTTTAATACTTCTGCAGAAATTTGAGGAGGTGCCATTTTTTGTTTTTTTACATCAATCCATGCATCACCATTATCAGAATTTACAATATTATAAGGCATGATTTTTATATCACGTTGTACTTCATCATCTTTAAATTTTCTGCCAATTAAACGTTTTATAGCAAAAAGTGTATTCTTTGGATTAGTTATAGCTTGACGTTTAGCAGGTTGTCCTACTAAAACTTCTCCTTCTTGAGTATATGCAATAATTGACGGTGTAGTACGATCACCTTCCGCATTCTCTAAAACACGTGGTTTATTGCCATCCATAATGGCAACACAAGAGTTGGTTGTTCCCAAGTCAATACCAATAATTTTACCCATTAAAGTTTCTCCTATTTAATATTTTGATAAATTGGGTTTTTTGCAACCTTTATGCGGCCACTTTTTTGGCTTTTAATTAGTTACATAAGTTTTATCATACTTTGCATCTGAAATGTTTAATGATTATTAGATGGGGTCGCTTTTTCGCTCATCAAGGGGCAGTAGAAAAAAAAATAAAGTTTTACCAAACTATAACTGAAAATTATAAGTTTTTTATTTATTAAAAATAACATATTCGTTAATATATTTAATAACATAGTTTTTTTATATATTTATATATATAAACAATCTATATTTAATGCTATAGATATTTTTAAATTTTCAGGGGTAATTAATGTTAATAAATACTGAAGCAGTTAATGAATACTTATCCTTTTTTATGTTTATATTTTTTTCTTTAGGATTATGTTTTTTTATGCTTTGTTTAAGTTGGATTTTAGGAGGCAGGTCTTCTTCTCGATATAAAAATACCCCTTTTGAGTCAGGGATTGTATCATCCGGTAATACTAATCTTTATTTTTCTGTAAAATTTTATTTAATTGCTATGTTTTTCGTTGTATTTGATGTTGAAGCACTATATTTATATGCTTGGTCTGTCAGTATAAAAGAATCTGGATGGATAGGATTTAGCGAAGCCTTAATGTTTGGAATATCTCTTTTATTAGGATTGTTCTATTTAGTTCGTATTCGAGCATTAAACTGGTCATCTTCAGTTAAAAATAATATTCAACTATTTTAACATATAATATGTTTTACCTTAATGAGGCATAAAATGAATTATACTTTAACTAAAGCAGATTCTGATAACAATAATAAAAAATATCCAAAACAAACGATTGAGTCTGTTTCAGATCCTCTAGAAGAATATTTAAAAAAGAATATTTTTATGGGTAAAATTACTCAATTATTACATAAATTAGTTAATTGGGGTCGAAAAAATTCTTTATGGCCTTATAATTTTGGTCTGTCTTGTTGTTATGTGGAAATGGTATCTGCTTTTACTTCCGTTCATGATGTTGCACGTTTTGGATCTGAAGTATTACGTGCGTCTCCTAGACAAGCTGATGTCATGGTGATAGCAGGTACGCCATTTATAAAAATGGCGCCTGTTATTCAGAGATTATACGATCAAATGTTAGAACCAAAATGGGTTATTTCTATGGGAGCATGTGCCAATTCTGGCGGAATGTATGATATCTATTCTGTTGTTCAAGGAGTAGATAAATTTTTGCCGGTTGATATTTATATTCCTGGTTGTCCACCTCGTCCTGAAGCGTATATGCAAGCTTTAATACTGTTGCAAAAATTGATCAATGAAGAAAGAAGGCCGTTATCCTGGGTAATTGGAGAACAAGGTGTTTATCATAAAAAGATGCCATCTGAAAGAGTTCAAAAAAGAAGCAAAAGAATTAATATTATCAATCTTTCAACTTCAGAAAAAATTTAATAATATATTTAAAATATATAAATTTCTTTAATATTACTGATTTTTTAGATGATAATATTATTATATTTTAAACTGAGTGGTGAGAGATATATGATTGATTTAATGCCAAAAAAAAATACATTTTTATTAAAAAAAAAATATAAAGAAGACTCAAATAATTCAGTAATTAATAATTTATTTGATTTCTTTGGTAAAGAATTTTGTTTTCATCAAATTACCTTAACCGGTTTTCCTATAATTTGGATTGATAAGACATTATTAATAGAAGTTGGAAAATTTTTATATCATTTATCTCAACCTTATATCATGCTTTATGATTTACATGGCGTAGATGAACGTATTAGATTGCATCGAGAAGATTTACCTAAAGCTGATTTTTCCGTTTTTTATCATTTAATATCTATTGAACGCAACTCTGATATTATGATTAAAGTACCATTATTAGAAAACGATTTGATCTTGCCAACTTTTACTGGTTTATTTCCTAATGCTAATTGGTATGAACGTGAAACTTGGGATATGTTTGGGATTATTTTTAATAATCATCCTAATTTAACTCGTATTATTATGCCTAGTACATGGAAAGGACATCCATTAAGAAAAAATTATTCTGCAAGAGCAACCGAATACGAACCTTTCTTCTTAAATGAGCAGAAAGAAGATTTAGAAATGGAAGGTTTAAAATTTAAACCTGAGTTATGGGGTATGAAACGCAAGAACGACAATGTAGAATTTATGTTTCTAAATTTAGGTCCAAATCATCCTTCTGCTCATGGTGCTTTTAGAATTGTTTTACAGTTAGATGGTGAAAATATTGTAGATTGTGTTCCAGATATTGGGTATCATCATCGCGGAGCTGAAAAAATGGCAGAACGGCAGTCATGGCATAGTTATATTCCATATACTGATCGCATTGAATATCTGGGTGGTTGTGTAAATGAACTTCCTTATGTTTTAGCTGTAGAAAAATTAGCAAATATTTCAGTTCCAGAAAAAGCAGAAGTAATTAGAGTAATGATGTCAGAATTGTTTCGTATAAATAGTCATTTATTATATATTTCTACTTTTATTCAAGATGTAGGTTGTATGACTCCAGTTTTTTTTGCTTTCACTGATCGTCAAAAAATATATGATTTAATTGAAGCAATTACAGGTGCTCGTATGCATCCTGCTTGGTTTCGTATTGGTGGAGTAGCTAATGATTTACCACAGGGTTGGAATATTTTATTAAAAGAATTTCTTGACTGGATGCCAAAAAGGTTAAAATACTATATAAACACTGCTTTAAAAAATAGTATTTTAATCCATCGATCAAAAGGAATTGCTGAGTATAATAAAAAAGAAGCATTGCAGTGGGGTGTCACTGGAGCAGGTTTACGTGCTACAGGATTAAATTTTGATGTAAGGAAATGGAGGCCATATTCTGGATATCAAAATTATACTTTTGAAGTACCAGTGGGTTCGGGAATTAGTGATTGTTATTCAAGAGTAATGATTAAAGTAGAAGAAATTTATCAAAGTCTTTTTATTTTAAAACAATGTTTATGTAATATGCCATCAGGTCCTTTTAAATCTGAAGATTCATTGACTACGCCTCCTTCTAAAGAGTGTGTTTTGCAAAATATTGAGACTATGATTACTCATTTTTTACAAGTGTCTTGGGGTCCAGTAATTCCAGAAAATGAAAGTTTTCAAATGATTGAAGCAACAAAAGGAATTAATAGTTATTACTTAATTAGTGATGGTGGTACGATGAGTTATCGTACAAGAATACGTACACCTAGTTTTCCACATTTGCAACAAATACCTTCAGTTATTCGTGGCAGTTTGATATCTGATTTAATTGTATATTTAGGTAGTATCGATTTTGTAATGTCTGACGTGGATAGATAATCATGTATAAAAAAAAAGTCAAATGCAAGAAATTTCTATAAAATTTAAATTAACTAATGAAGAAATAAATGCAATAGAAAATCAAAAAAAATACTATGAAGATTTTCGTGCTATTTCTATAGAAGCGTTAAAAATTGTTCAAAAAAAACGAGGTTGGGTTTCTGATCAAGCTATTTATGCTATTGCAGAAATTCTGCATATTAACCCCAGTGATGTTGAAGGAGTCGCTACTTTTTATAGTCAAATTTTTCGTAAACCTGTGGGTCGTAATATTATTCGTTATTGTGATAGTGTAGTTTGTTTTTTGACAGGTTATAAAAGGATTCAAATAGCTCTAGAAAATTATTTAAAAATAAAGATAGGAGAAACAACTAAAGACGATAGATTTACTTTATTACCAGTTTGTTGTTTAGGAAATTGTGATAAAGGTCCAACCATCATGATTAATGAAGATACATATTCTGTTTTAACTCCAGAATCCATACCAAGTTTACTGGAATCATATAAATGAATAGAATTTTACGAATTTCAGAAACGCACCCTTTAACTTGGCGGTTAAGAGATGATCAAAAAACTGTTTGGATTAAAGAATATTGTGATAAAAATGGTTATTTATCTTTAAAGAAAGCATTAAAAGAAATGCTTCCAGAAGATGTTATTAATATAGTAAAAGAATCTGGTTTAAAAGGAAGAGGAGGTGCAGGATTTTCTACTGGATTAAAATGGAGTCTAATGTCTCAAAACCATTCTTATACAAGAGAACGTGGTTACTTAATATGTAATGCTGATGAAATGGAACCTGGTACGTATAAAGATAGATTATTAATTGAAAAGATTCCTCATCAATTAATTGAAGGAATAATATTGTCCGCATACGCATTAAACGTTTCTCGTGCTTATATTTTTTTAAGAGGAGAATATGTTCAAGCTGAGCATATTTTAAAACAATCTATACAGGAAGCAATTAATTTTGGTTTTATTGGATTAAATATCTTAGGAAGCAATTTTAATATCGAGTTAGTTTTACATACTGGGGCTGGACGATATATTTGTGGAGAAGAAACTGCTTTAATTAATTCTTTAGAAGGTCGTAGAGCTAATCCTAGATCGAAGCCGCCATTTCCAGCAGTATTTGGTTTGTGGGGAAAACCTACTTGTGTGAATAATGTTGAAACACTGTCTAATGTTCCATGTATTATATTGAACGGTGTAAGTTGGTATAAAAATTTATCTAAAAGTTCTGATACAGGTACTAAATTAATGGGGTTCTCAGGAAATGTAAGAAATCCCGGTGTTTGGGAATTACCTTTTGGCACCACTGCTCGTGAAATTTTAGAAGATTATGCTCATGGAATGAAGTCCGGTTTTTCTTTAAAAGCTTGGCAGCCAGGTGGCGCGGGAACAGATTTCTTGCTTGAAGAACATTTAGACTTGCCAATGGATTTTAAAAATATCAGTCAGGCTGGAAGTCGTTTAGGAACTGCTCTTTCTATGGCTGTTGATAATAAAACTAGCATGGTTTCTCTTGTATATAATATAGAAAAATTTTTTTCACGAGAATCATGTGGTTTGTGTACACCATGTCGAGATGGGTTGCCTTGGATTGTAAAAATATTAAAAAGTTTAGAACAAAATAAAGGTCATAAAAATGATGTGAAAAACTTAGAAAAACTATGCTCTCATTTAAGTCCAGGAAAAACATTTTGTGCTCATGCGCCCGGGGCAATAGAACCATTGCAAAGTGCTATTAAATATTTTCGATCTGAATTTGAATCTGGAATCAATATAAGAAAAAGAGATTTAAATAAAAAAATTATTGGGATTCAATCTAATTGTATTTAATTCAAACATTGAAATTTTTATAGAAAATATTTATTTTAAATAAATTTTTTTATATAAATTTATCTGAATAAAAGATTTTGGAATTATTCTCTTATGGCTAAGATTTATGTAGATAGTAAAATATATAATGTTAACGAATCAGATAATTTACTGCAAGCTTGTTTATCAGTGGGTATAAATATTCCTTATTTTTGTTGGCATCCTTTATTGGGAAGTTTAGGTGCATGTCGTCAGTGTGCTGTTACACAATATGATAATTTTCAAGATCGTAAAGGTCGGTTAATTATGTCTTGTATGACTCCTGTAACTGATGGAGCTATAATTTCCATCAAAAGTACTGAATCAGAAGTTTTTAGAAGTGCTATTGTTGAACTTTTATTAACTAATCATCCCCATGATTGTCCAGTATGTGAAGAAGGTGGTCATTGTCATTTGCAAGATATGACCGTTATGGTCAAACATAGTATGCGGAATTATAGATTTAAAAAAAGAACACATAAAAATCAATATTTAGGTCCTTTTATTAAACATGAAATGAATCGCTGTATTGCATGTTATCGTTGTGTTCGATATTATAATGAATATGCAGATGGTGTAGATTTTGGAGTTTATGGTTCCAATAATAATGTTTATTTTGGTCGTATAGAAGATGGTGTCTTAGAAAGTGAACATTCTGGAAATTTAATAGAATTATGTCCTACTGGAGTATTTACTGATAAAACTCATTCTAAAAAATATAATCGTAAATGGGATATGCAATACGCTCCAGGAATATGCCATAATTGCAGTGTCGGCTGTAATATTAGTATTGGAGAACGTTATGGTGAAATACGTCGAATAGAAAATAGATATCATGAAAATATAAATCATTATTTAATATGCGACCTTGGTCGTTTTGGGTATTCACATACCAATTTGAATACACGTCCTAAAAAACCTACATATGTTAATAAGTATAATGATCTTAATGTATTAAATTTTAATGAAGCAATAAAAATCGGAGTTGATTTTTTTAAAAGATATAAGCGTGTAATTGGTGTCGGTTCTGCAAGATCAAGTATAGAGAATAATTTTGCATTACAAGAACTTGTAGGAAAAGAGAATTTTTCTAACGGAATGTCTAACAAAGAGAAGGAATGTATCAAATCGATTTTAGAATTTTTAAAAAATAATTATATATATATCCCATCTTTAAAAGAAATTGAAAGTTATGATGTAATTTTAGTTCTTGGAGAAGATTTAACACAAACATCTTCTCGTGTTGCTTTAGCAGTGCGTCAAGCAGTGAAAAAAAAAGTTCAAGATATAAAAAATTTATATGGTATTCCGAAATGGAATACATCATCTAATATTCATATTTCAGAAAAATTTAAAAATTCTTTATATATTATGCATACACATGAAAGTAAATTAGATGATATTTCTGAATGGTCTTATTTCGCTTCTATTGATAAACAAGTTAATTTAGCATCTTCTATCGCTTATGAGATAGATAAAAGTTCACCAAAAGTTTCAAATTTAGATTCTGAATTAAAAGAAAAAGTGTTGTTAATTTCTGATAGATTAATTTCATCTAAAAAAACATTAATTATTTCAGGTTCTCATTCTTTTAGTGATTCTATTATTAAAGCATCAATAAATATAGCTAAAGCTATTAAATTTCGCGCTCCCGATCACCATGTTGGTGTGACTTTGTTAACGTCATCTGTTAATTCTTTAGGTGCAGAGTTGCTTGGAGGCATGTCTATAGAATCTGCATTAGATGATCTTAAAAAAGAAAAAGCAGATGCTGTAATTTTTATGGAATACGATTTGTATCGTTCTGTATCTGAATATGACTGTGAGTATTTTTTTAAGAATAAAGATAATATAATTACTCTCGATCATCAGTACACACAAACTTTTAAAAAATCCATGTTATCTTTACCTTCAACAAATTTTACTGAAAGTTCTGGAACGGTAATAAACTTTGAAGGAAGAGCACAGCGTTTTTTTCAAGTTTATGATCCTAATTTTTATGATAAAAGTAATTGTCTATGTGATAGTTGGAAATGGTTGCATACTATCAAATCAAAAATTAATAATACAGAAATATGTTGGTTTAATTTAGATGATGTAATCAATTCCTATGCTGAAAAATATTCTATTTTTAAACAAATAAAAACAAACGAATTAAATTCTAATCTTCGTATCCATGGTCAAAAAATTTCTCGGTCACCTATTCGTTCTAGTGGCAGAACATCTTTGCGTTCTAATATCGATGTTCATGAACCTTGTCAGCCTAAAGATATTAATACTATGTTTGCATTTTCTATGGAAGGATACAATCAACCTAATTCGTCTGTATCGAATATTCCCTTTGCTTGGTTCCCCGGATGGAATTCACCTCAAGCATGGAATAAATTTCAGGTAGAAGTAGGTAGAAACTTAATATCTGGTGATTCAGGTATACATATTTTTAAAAAATATGAAAAAAAAACAGATGTATATTCAAATATAGTTTTAAAAAATTCTATAAAAGAAAAATACTGGAATATAATCCCCTATTATCATCTATTTGGCAATGAAGAATTAACTCAATATTCTTCTATAATACAAGAAAATACTCCTTTAGAGTATGCTTTAATTGGTTTATCAGATGCCATTAAGATGGGTTTGAAAAAAGATTCTATAGTAGAATTTAACTGTTTAAAAAAAGATTATTGTTTGCCAGTTCAAGTATCTAAGTATTTAACTGAAAAACAAATAGGTTTGCCTATTGGAAGAAAAGGATTTCCTCTTGCACTTGTTGGTGAAAAAATTGAATTTTTATAGGAATTTATTAAATGATTTGGTTAGAAGAGAACATGATTAAAATAACTTTTTGTTTTTTTAAAGTTATTTTTATTTTATTATTAATAGTATTCTCTAGTGCTATGTTGAGTATAGTTGAACGAAGACTATTAGCCGTATTTCAAAATAGATATGGCCCTAATCGAGTTGGTTGGATGGGGAGTTTACAATTATGCGCTGATATGATTAAAATTTTATTTAAAGAAGATTGGATTCCTCCTTTTAGCAGAAAATTTATTTTTGTTTTATCACCAGTAATAGCTTTTACCTCTTTACTGTGTGTTATTCCTATTATTCCTTTTACATCTCATTTTGTTATTATTGATTTAAATATAGGGATTTTATTTTTCTTGATGATGGCCAGTTTATCTGTTTATGCAATATTATTTGCAGGTTGGTCAAGTAATAATAAGTATGCATTATTAGGAGCTATGCGTGCATGTGTGCAAACATTAAGTTATGAAGTATTTTTAGGTTTATCATTAATGGGTGTAGTCGCTCAGTCAGGATCTTTTAAAATATCTGATATTGTCAATAGTCAAAAATATATCTGGAATGTTTTTCCACAGTTTTTTGGTTTTTTAACTTTTCTCATAGCCGGTTTAGCAGTTTGTCATAGACATCCTTTTGATCAACCTGAATCTGAACAAGAATTAGCTGATGGTTATCATATTGAATATTCTGGGATGAAGTTTGGTTTATTTTTTATTGGCGAATATATTTCTATTATTACCGTTTCATCATTAATAGTTACACTTTTTTTTGGTGGTTGGTTAGGTCCTTGGATTCCCAGTTGTATTTGGTTTATTTTAAAAATTATTTTTTTTATTTTTCTTTTTATTTTAATCCGAGCAGCTTTGCCAAGACCACGATATGATCAAGTATTATTATTTGGATGGAAATTTTGTTTACCATTAACATTGTTTAATTTATTTTTGACTGCTTTTTTAATTTTGGTATAAATTTTTTAAGAGATTTTTTTATTTATGACATTAAAAAATATTATTATTGGATTTTTTACACAAATCAGAAGTATTTTTATGATTGGTGCAAATATTTTTTCTAAACCTGAAACTAAATTATATCCAGAAGAAAAAGTATATCTTGCCCCTCGTTATCGAGGTCGTATCATATTGACTCGTAATATAGATGGACAAGAACGTTGTGTTGCATGTAATTTATGTGCTGTAGTTTGTCCTGTTGATTGTATTTCTTTACAAAAATCTGAAAAAACTGATGGTCGTTGGTATCCGAAATTTTTTAGAATTAATTTTTCTCGTTGCATATTTTGTGGTTTATGTGAGGAGGCTTGCCCCACAGCTGCAATACAATTAATGCCTGATTTTGAACTATCTGATTTCAAAAGACAAGATTTGGTGTATGAAAAAAAAGATTTATTAATTTCAGGTCCAGGTAAATATCCAAATTATGATTTTTATAACTTTTCCGGTGTAACTCTCAAAGGTAAAAAAACAGGTGATTTAGAGATTCAAGCTAGACCTATTGATGTAAAAGATTTATTGCCATAAGGAGATTTTATGGAATTTGTTTTTTATGTGTGTTCATTTGCAGCAGTCGTTTCTACTTTTTTTGTAATTATTCAAAAAAATGCAGTGTATTCCTTAGTGTATTTAATAATTTCTCTTTTATCAATAGCTGGTGTTTTTTTTTCATTAGGAGCATTTTTTGCTGGTTCTTTAGAAGTAATTATTTACGCAGGAGCTATTATAGTATTATTTGTTTTTGTTATCATGATGCTTAATATAAGTGATAAATATAATTTAGAAGAAGCACACTATTTAAAACCTAGGTTTTGGATCGGACCAAGTATTTTATCATTAATATTACTTTTATCTATGACTTATGCAATATTTTTTTTAAGAGATAAAAAAATAGATGGATTTTTAATTGATTCAAAAATAGTAGGTATAAATTTATTTGGTCCTTATGTATTTTTAGTTGAACTGTCTTCCATTCTTTTATTATCTGCTTTAGTCGTTATTTTTCATATTGGAACCGAAAAAAATGTAGATAAAAATAAAGTTTTGTAATTAATTGATCTTTATTAAGGGCAATAATTCATGATTTCTTTATTTCACGGGTTATTTTTATCATTAATATTATTTATTTTAGGTTTAACATCTTTAATTGTCAGACGTAATATATTATTTATATTAATTAGTTTAGAAATAATGATGAATGCTGTTGGATTAGCGTTAATAGTAGTTGGTAGTTACTGGCATCAAGCAGATGGTCAAATAATGTATATATTCGTCATAACTTTAGCCGCATCAGAAGCCAGTATAGCTTTAGCATTATTATTACAACTTTATAGGCGAAAGAAAACATTAAATATTGATATTTTAAGTGAGATGAATGGATGAGTATTATTTTTTTCATAATTTTATTTCCACTAATCGGGTTTTTATTTTTATCTACTATACAAGATTTTATTTTCAAACGATATACTTTAAATATAGGTATATTTTCTATATTTATATCATTTTTTATAACTTGTTTTTATGGTGTTAGTATTCTTAAAAATAATAATCAAGTTTTTACTCAGATACTGTGGAAATGGTTATCTATTAATGAGTTTAAGATTGATTTTGGTTTTTTTTTAGATGGACTGTCTTTAAGTATGTTATTTGTAATTACAGGTGTTGGATTATTAATACATATTTTTTCTTCTTGGTATATGAGATACAAAGAAGGCCAGTCACGTTTTTTTGCATATACTAATTTATTTATAGCCAGTATGTCGGTTTTAGTGCTTGCTGATAATTTTCTATTTATGTATTTAGGATGGGAAGGTGTCAGTGTTTGTTCTTATTTGCTGATTGGGTTTTATTATACTGAATTAAAAAATAACCTTTGTGCTTTTAAAGCCTTTATTTTAACTCGAGTTTCTGATGTCTTCTTAATGATTGGAATGTTTTTAATATATAGAGAATTTAATAGTTTTAATTTCCAAGAAATTAAATTCTTATCAAGTTTTTTAAATGTAGAAAATTTTTATTATTTAGATTATATTACACTTTTTTTATTATTAGGAGTGATTGGAAAGTCAGCTCAGTTACCTTTACAAACTTGGTTATCTGATGCTATGGTTGGACCGACTCCTGTTTCAGCTTTGATACATGCAGCTACTATGGTAACAGCAGGTGTATATTTAATAGCAAGAACACATTTTTTATTTTTACTAACTCCTGGAATATTATATTTAGTAGGATTAATCGGTACATTGACAATATTAGTTTCCAGTATTTCTGCCTTAGTACAAAAGGATATAAAACGCATTTTAGCCTATTCTACAATGAGTCAAATAGGATATATGTTTTTAGCTTTAGGAGTTAAAGCGTGGAGTGCGGCAATTACACATTTGATTATGCATGCCATTTTTAAAGCATTACTATTTTTATCTGCAGGTTCATTGATTAAATCATGTAAAAATGAAAAAAATATATTTAAAATGGGTGGTTTACGTAAACAACTTCCTTTTTTATATATTAGCTTTATAGTTGGTGGGGCATCCTTAGTGTCTTTTCCTTTAATTACAGCCGGATTCTATAGCAAGGGTAATATTTTATTTAGTGTTTTAAAAAGCGGGTGTATTGATTTTTTTATAATCGGTTTATTTTGTTCTTTTTTAACTGCTATTTATACATTCAGAATGATTTTTGTTATTTTTCATGGTAAAAATATTCATACAGCAGACTCATCTACGAATTTACAACATAACATTCCATTATTTGTGCTTTTATTATTGTCTACTGTATTTGGTTCGTACATATCACCTCCATTATCAGATGTATTTCCTTTGTCTTATACCCCAATAGATCACAAGTTCGCATTTGAAATAATATGCAGTATATTATCTTTATCAGGAATATATTTATCTTACTATATTTGGATTAAAAATTTATATGTTCTAGATAAAATTTTTCAGTTTAAATTCATGAGATATTTATATTATTTTTTTTTAAAAGGATGGGGTTTTAATTGGTTTTATAAAATATCTTTTGTATATTTTTATTTATATATATCTAAGAGATTATCGGCTGATCCACTTAATAAAATTATCAATTATTTTTTAAAAGTCACGCAGATATTTAACTTTTACTTATTAAAAACTAGCAATGGTTATGTGAGATGGTACGTAGCTTCAATGATATTAGGTATTAATTTTATTTTTTTATTAATGTTATTTTTTTATTTTAATTAAAAACAGTGTGTTTATTAATATATTATTATTGTTTTAAAAATATAAAATAATTCTGTTGATTAAATAGTCATAGTGAATAATAGGAATATACGTGCAATGTTACTTTCTTTATTAATTATCATCCCATTTTTGAGTAGTTTTTTTTCTTTTTTTTCTCCTAGATTGCACAATAATTTTCCTCGCTGGATTGCACTATCAGGAATAATTGCAACATTATTAGTTGTAATACAAATATTTTTTCAAGAAAATTATCATATTTTTCAGATAAGACATTACCCTAATTGGAATTGTCAATTAATCGTCCCTTGGATCTCAAGATTTGGTATTGAATTCAACATTGCACTTGATGGTTTATCTATTATAATGCTTATTTTTTCTTCTTTTTTATCTATAATAGCTATTATATGTTCATGGAATGAAATTAAAAAAAATGAAGGATTTTTTTATTTTAATTTTATGCTTGTTTTCACTGGTATTATTGGTGTTTTTATTTCTTGTGATCTTTTTTTATTTTTTTGTTTTTGGGAAATTATGTTAATACCTATGTATTTTTTAATTGCATTATGGAGTGATAAAACTGAAAAAAAGAAAAATTTTCTAGCTGCTAATAAGTTTTTTTTATATAGTCAAACTTCTGGTTTAATATTGCTATCTTCTATTTTGTTATTAGTTTTTAGTCACTATTATAGCACTAATATATTAACTTTTAATTATAATTTATTAATTAATAAACCGATTAATATATATGTAGAATATATAGTTATGATAGGTTTTTTCTTATCATTCGCAATAAAGATGCCTATTGTTCCGTTTCATGGATGGTTACCTGATATACATTCTCGATCTCTTTCTTGCGGTTCAGTAGAAATAATTGGTGTGTTATTAAAAACAGCTCCTTATGCTCTTTTACGATATAATTTAGTTTTATTTCCCGATTCTACGAAAAGTTTTTCTTTAATTGCAGTTTTTTGGGGTATTATTAGTATATTTTATGGAGCTTGGATTGCTTTTTCTCAAACGAATATTAAACGATTAATTGCTTATTCTTCTGTTTCTCATATGGGTTTAATTTTAATAGGGATTTATAGTAATAACGAAAGGGCTCTTCAAGGAGTAGTTATTCAAATGTTATCAAATAGTTTAACTGTTGCTGCTTTGTGTATTTTATCTGGTCAAATTTATAAACGTTTTAAAACTCAAGATATGAGTAAAATGGGGGGTTTATGGTCTTGTATTTATTGGATTCCAGGTTTTTCTTTATTTTTTTCTTTGGCAAATTTAGGAGTTCCTGGAACTGGAAATTTTATTGGTGAGTTTTTAATTTTATCAGGAGTATTTGAAGTTTTTCCCTTAGTATCTATATTAGCGACGATAGGTATTGTATTTTCTTCTATTTATTCTCTGAATGTTATTCAAAAAATTTTTTATGGCCCATGCAAACAAAATATTAAAGTTTTTTTCATAAATAAACAAGAAGTATGGACAATAATAGCGTTAGTCTTTACATTAGTCTTTTTAGGTTTAAATCCACAGAAAATTATAGATGTTTCATATAATTCTATACACAATATTCAAAAAGAATTTAATAATTCCATTCTAAAGATAAGGTCTTAATTAGTAATGATAATAAATTTACAACAATTAACAGCATTGCTGCCTTTGTTGATTATAATGTTAACTGTTATCACAGTCATATTATCTATTTCTTATAATCGAAATCATTTTTTTGTTGCTGTATTCAGTATATTAGGTCTTATATTCGCCCTATGTTCACTATATTTTTTAATTGAAATTATTCCTATAAACGTAAGTATATTATTTCATTTTAATAGTAATGCTATTTTATATATCGGAATGATTTTAATTTCTAGCATCTGTACGTGTATTTTTTCATATCCGTGGTTATTAAAATATCCGTTTAACAAAGAGGAGTTTTATTTATTAGTAATTATTTCAACTTTAGGTGCAATATCATTAACTATATCTCATCATATGGCGTCATTTTTTATTAATATTGAACTAATATCTTTACCTATGTTTGGTTTAATTGCTTATTCAAGATATCAAAAATACTCTTTAGAGTCTTCATTAAAATATATTATTTTATCTGGCGTTTCTTCTAGTTTTTTATTATTTGGTATTGCATGGGTTTATTCGATTTCT
The DNA here is from genome assembly GCF_000009605.1 of Buchnera aphidicola str. APS (Acyrthosiphon pisum). Classification (NCBI taxonomy): domain Bacteria; kingdom Pseudomonadati; phylum Pseudomonadota; class Gammaproteobacteria; order Enterobacterales; family Erwiniaceae; genus Buchnera; species Buchnera aphidicola. The sequence goes on from NC_002528.1 coordinate 178,522, forward strand.
GGAGGTCTTGATTTTTTATCTATACATAAGAGTTTTAATTTTGCATCTGAAAAAGAAATATTAGTAGTGCTGTTTGGAATAAGCATGATACTTTTATCCTTATTTTTTAAGCTGTCAATTGTACCATTTCATTTATGGACTCCTGATATTTATCAAGGCTCTCCAACATCAGTATTATCTTTTTTTAGCACTGCCGGGAAAATTTCTGTTTTTAGCGTACTATTAAATTTTTTATCATATTTTTCTAATTCAGACAACAAAGTAATATATTTTATATTATCGTTGATAATTATTTTATCTATATTAGTTGGTAATTTGATGGCTCTTTTTCAAAAAGACATCAAAAGATTTTTAGGATATACATCTATATCTCAAATAGGATATTTGTTGATAGTATTGCTTGTATCACATAAGAATTATTCATTTTCTTTAGAAGCTAGTGCGATATATTTATGTGGTTATTTATTTAGTAATATAGCGTGTCTTGGTATTGTAAATTTAATTTCAACTTCACATATAAATAATAATGCTAGTTCAATAAATTCATATCGAGGGTTGTTTTGGTCTCATCCACTTTTATCTAGTGTATTGACTTTAGTTTTGATTTCATCTGCAGGTATTCCAATGACTTTAGGGTTTATTGGAAAATTTTATATATTATCAATTGTTATGATAGAACATTTATGGTTAATAGGTTTTGCTTTTCTAATTGGAAGTCTATTAGGTTTATACTGTTATTTAAGAATAATTTTAAATTTATATTTACACCCATCGAAATTATTTAAAAGAGATTTAAATATACCTCTGAATTGGGTTTATACTCCTTCTGGTATAGTAATATGTATTTCAGGAATAATACTGTTAGCTTTAGGTATATATCCTAATCCATTAATTGGCTTAATTAAATGTACTATATAATATTATTTTTGAAAATATATTTATAATACTAAAAAAATTTTTACTAATAAAAAAGGTATTTTTAGTGGCCGATTTTTTATATGCTATTACTTTTGAAGTATTTTTTTCGATCTAATCATATTTATGATAGACTATTGTATATACAAAAAAATAAAAAATAATTTTTAAAATTTTTTTTTATTATAATTTTTATATTTGTGCTATTTTTTTGATATTTTTCTGTCTAGTTATTAAAAATAAAATGTATGAAATTACTAATTAAAAAAATTATATTATTTTTTTACTAGGTATGTGTTAGAAAGCTTATTTTTAATAGATAATATTTTAATGCAGTGTGTTATTTTTTAATCTCTAAAATACTGATAAATTTTCAAAAAATACTACTATATTAGTATGCGAAGTTTTCACATTATTCTGAATAATAGTTTTTTATTGTCAGATATTTTTTAAGTGTTATTAATTATTATGCTCGTGTAATTTTTTTTATTAATAGGCTTAGAAATTTATTTTTTCTAATAAAACTAGTTCATAAAAAACAGTATTAGAATATTTCTAATATCTGATTTTTTAGAATAAGTAAAGATGCAAATAATAAAAAATTTTTATCATCCCTCTTTTATTTGTATCTTTGATTGCAATAGATCTGACTAAGATGATTTTTACAGTAGATAGTATTTCGGACATTTTTTTGTATTAGATCTAAGATTTATATATCTTCTTTATATATATAGAAAAAATTACATGATAAAACATAGATTATCCGAGGGGTTATGAATTTTTATCATGTTCCAAATAATTTTGAAAATTTTTTTTTTATTATTCTAATATTGATAACTGTTTTGATAATATTAATTATTGTATTAGTTATATTTATAATTAATAATATATTATACAATAAAAAATATTAATAATTTTTTATTTAAACACATAATTTTACATATAGATATTTATATTTTAATTTTTTAAAAAAATATAAAAAAATAAAAAATTTTTTACCATAACGTATTATACAATTTAATTTTTTATAAGATTATAAAATATATAAGACATATTTAGGTCTTTACATGTTGTTCTATTTCTCATCAGAAGATTTTCAATTATTTTTTACAAAAAAATAAGAGTGCTATGATTAATAAAAATTACTCTTTATCTCTCTGGCTTAAATATTTAGAGCAGTTAGATAAAAAAAGAATATATAATCTTACTGAATTAAAATTTCTTGCAAAAAAGCTCGGTTTATTAAAGTCGGAATCTTTTATTTTTACTGTTGCAGGAACTAATGGAAAAGGTACTACTTGTGCAGTATTAGAAAGATTGTTATTAGATTCGGGTTATCAAGTAGGACTATATACTTCCCCTCATCTTATAAATTTTGTAGAAAGAGTTAGAATTAATGGGTTTGTTCTTCATGAAGAAGAACATATTGATTCTTTTCAGAATGTAGAACTAGTTCGAAATGGTGTTTTATTAACTTATTTTGAATTTATTACACTCGCTGCATTAATTTTGTTTAAAAGGTATTCATTAGATTGTATTATACTAAAAGTAGGTTTAGGGGGAAGATTAGATGCTACTAATATTATAGATTCTGATATATCGATAATAACTAATATAGGTATAGATCATACTTCTATTTTAGGAAGAGATCGCATAAGCATCGCACGTGAAAAATGTGGAGTTTTTAGAAAAAATAAAATTTCTGTTATTGGAGAAACTGATATACCTTGTTCTATGTATCAAATAGCTAAAGAAAAAAAAACAATACTAAAGAAAATTGATATAGATTGGTCATGGGAAAAAAAAAGAAATTATTGGAATTTTTTTCATTCTACCATACAATTGTATAATTTACCTGAGACTCAGGTACCATTATCGAGTGCAGCTACTGCTTTATCTACTCTATATTATTCTCGTTTTAAAATAAAAGAAAAAATTATAAGAAAATCTATTTCTAATGTTCAATTGCCTGGTAGATTTCAAGTTATTTCTACCTTTCCTTATATTATTGTCGACGTAGCTCATAATCCTAACGCTGCTTTTTATTTATCTCAAAAAATAGATGAAATAAATATAACCGGAAAAATATATGCAGTGGTAGGCATATTAAAAGATAAAGATATTTTGGGTATTATTGATCCTCTGGCAAATAAAATTCATCATTGGTTCACTGCCCCCTTGAAAACGATTCGAACTGCCACCAAACATGAATTAAAAAAATTTTTTCCTATTCACAATACATCTATTTTAAAAAGTATTGAAATAGCTTATAAAAAAGCTTTGATATTAGTAAAAAAAGAAGATGCTATTATAATTTTCGGTTCTTTTTTAACTGTTTCAGAATTTCTTTCTTTAAAAATATAAATATAACACACAAAAAAATATGATTTTGGAAAAATCTATGTTGTTACTAGATTATATTATTATTTTTTTCATTATTATTTCATTTTTTTTTGGTTTATCACGTGGTTTATATCAAGAAATAGTTTCTTCTTATTTTTGGTTTTTTAATTTTTATTTTTTTAATAAATATGATTACTTTAGTTCGTTTTTTATTAATGCAGTTCAGAATGTTTTTTTAAAAAATAAAATTTTAATATTAGTGATGATTATTTTTTTTTTATTATAAAACATGTTTTAAACTTTTTTATGAGAAAACTTATAAGAAAAATGAAAATATCTTATTACAATATTATTTTAGGAGGTCTATTTGGAATATTTCGTAGTATACTATTAGTGTTTTTTCTTCTTTTTATTTTTAGTTATTTTGATCAGAATCGCTATAATTATTATATAAATCATTCTTTTCTAATATTATTTTTTTTAAAATATAAACATTATTTTTTATTATTAGATATAATTTAGAGACTAAGCACATTATGATGTGTATCAATATAAAAAATTATAGTGTGCTTAGAATTTTAGCAATTTAAATCAGATGTTTAATGTTCAAACATAGCAGAAATAGATTCTTCATTACTAATTCGTCTTATTGCCTCTGCTAACATACCTGATAAGGTTAATGTTCGTACATTAGGTAGTAACTCAATATTTTCTGATAATGGGATAGTATCACATACAACTACTTCATCAATAACTGAATTCTTTAAGTTTTTTGGTGCATCTCCAGAAAAAACAGGATGTGTTGCATATGCAAAAACTCTTTTAGCACCTCGTTCTTTAAGAGCCTCAGCAGCTTTACAAAGAGTTCCGCCTGTATCTATCATATCATCTACTAAAATGCAATCACGATTAGCTACATCTCCAATAATATTCATAATTTGAGATACATTAGCACGAGGTCTTCTTTTATCGATAATCGCCATATCAGTATCGTAAAGAAGTTTAGCAATTGCTCTAGCTCTTACAACTCCACCAATATCAGGAGAAACAACAATAGGGTTCTTTAGCTCTCTTTGAAGCATATCTTCTAAAAGAATTAAACTGCCAAATACGTTATCTACAGGTACATCAAAAAAACCTTGTATTTGTTCTGCATGCAAATCTACTGTTAATACACGATCTACTCCAATGCTGGATAGAAAGTCAGCTACTACTTTTGCGGTTATAGGAACGCGAGCCGATCTTACTCTGCGATCTTGACGAGCATATCCAAAATATGGTATGACTGCAGTAATTCTTCCCGCAGAAGCTCTTCTTAAGGAATCTACCATCACAACTAATTCCATAATATTATCATTCGTTGGTGAACAGGTAGATTGAATGATAAAAACATCACTTCCTCTTACATTTTCATTTATTTGAACACTTATTTCGCCATCACTAAATCGACCGACAGATGCTTTTCCTAAGTTGATATATAATCGATTTGCAATAAATTTTGCTAGTTTAGGAATAGAATTTCCAGAAAAAAGTTTCATGTCAGGCATAAAGAACCTTTTTTATTTTGAATTAGTAGTTTTATGTATTCGATAATAATATTTTCTATTCAAAAATATTTTATTAAATAAATTACCATTAAAATATTTTCTTATTCTAACAATCAATATTATCGTTTATAAAGAGTTTTATGCAATGGTGAAATATTAACACTTTTTGCTATAAACCCTTGGACGTTTTTAGGTAACACGGAAAAAATTTTTTGTGCAGATTTTTTATTATCAAATTCAGAAAAAACACAAGATCCTGTGCCAGTCATGCGTGAAGGCGCATATGAAGATAACATTCTAATTAATTTTTTTATTGGGACAAATTGTTTTTTTGCTATATTTTCGAAGTCATTTTTAAAAGGTGTTTTTAATAATACTTGGAGTGATTTTTTAGCTGTATTACTCATTAAAAATGGACTTGAAAACATATAACGTGTTGAAATATTAATACAAGGATAGACAACTAAATACCATTTTTCTTTTTGCACAATAGGATATAATATATCTCCTATTCCTTCAATAACAGCTGTATTGCCCATAACAAAACCAGGTACGTCAGCCCCTATTCTGAGTCCTAATAAAGATAGTTCTTTCAATGTATATTGTGTATTCCATAATTTGTTTAGAACAACTAAAGTGGTTGCAGCGTTTGAAGAACCTCCTCCTAATCCACTACCCATAGGTATGTTTTTTTTTAAAAATATTTTTGCTCCATAACTAGAATTTTGTAATTTACCTTGTAAGAGTGCAGTTTTTTTTAATAGTTTAGCAGCAATAATAATACTATTTTGTACATTCATAAAAATTTTTTTTTCAGTGAATAATTCAATATTACCTGTTTTATTAGCAATTATTTTGAATTGATCACCATAATCAAGAAATTGAAACAATGTTTGTATATTATGATATCCATCTTTTCGTCTACCTGTGACATATAGAAAAAGATTAATTTTTGCGGGAGATAAACATGTATAAATCATTTTTTTTTGGTTTCGTTTGTTCATTTAAAATATTTTTATATTAATTTTTATTAAAATTACAATAGAAACATTTAAAATGTTATAATCACTATCGTATAGATATTTACATTTTATCGTTTTAAAAAAGATTAAATAAAAAGTATTTTTGTATTTTTGATTACATTAATAATACATTGTTTAATATTAATTAAAAATTAATTTTTTTAAAACACTCAGCAATAGAAGGTTTTTATGAATAATTCTATTTTAAATAAATTAAAATCTTTACGAAATCGCTACCAAGAAATTGAAATAATGCTTACACAGAAAAATGTTATTTCGAATCGTGAAAATTTAAAGACTTTATCTAAAGAATATTTGAAACTTTCAGAAATTATAAAATATTTTATTGAATGGGAAAAACTAGAAGTTGATATTGAAAATGTCAATATCTTGTTAAATGACGTAGAAATACAAGGTATGGCTGAAGAAGAATTATATTTTTTTAATAAAAAAAAGAAAGCGTTAGAAAAAAAAATTAACCAATTATTATTACCTGAAGATCCTAATGATAAACATAGTTGTTTCATTGAAATTCGATCTGCAACCGGAGGGGATGAATCGTCTATTTTTGCAGGTGAATTATTTAGAATGTATCTGCGATATGCTGAAAGTTATTCATGGAAAGTAGAAATAATGAATACTAGTGAAAGTGAAAAAGGAGGATTTAAAGAAATAATTGCAAAAATTACAGGAAGAGGTGCATGTGGTCGCTTAAAATTCGAATCAGGTGGCCACCGTGTGCAAAGAGTACCAGAAACAGAATCACAGGGAAGAATTCACACATCAACTTGTACAGTTGCCGTTATGCCTGTGACTCCTAAAACTGAAAAAGAAGAAATTAATTCTTCTGATTTAAAAATTGATACTTTTCGATCTTCTGGCGCTGGAGGGCAACATGTCAATACCACTGATTCTGCCATTAGAATCACTCATATCCCTACAGGCAATGTAGTAGAATGTCAAGATGAACGTTCACAACATAAAAACAAAGCGAAAGCCTTATCTATTTTATCCGCACGTGTTTATGCGGCAAAATTAGAAAAAGATCGTCAAGAAAGCTCTTCTATGAGAAAGATTTTATTAGGTACTGGAGAACGATCTGATAGAAATAGAACATATAACTTTCCTCAAAATAGAATTACAGACCATAGAATTAATCTTTCTATCTATAAATTAGACGAGGTATTACAAGGAAAATTAGATTTGCTTATTGATCCAATTATTCAGGAATATCAAGCTGATATGCTATCTTCTTTATCTAAATCAGAATCATGAACATTAAAAAATGGATTAAAAAATCTATTCAAAAATTATCTCACGTCGATAATCCTAAATTTGAATCAGAACTTTTATTAAGTTATGTTACAAAACACACACGTAGTTTTATTATTAGTTCTGATGAAATTCAATTAACTGAAAAACAATATAAATACTTAAATCATTTAATTCATCGTAGATCTTTAGGAGAACCTATAGCTTATATAATAAAAGAAAAAGAGTTTTGGTCTTTGTCTTTATGTGTTTCATATGATACTCTTATTCCAAGACCTGATACAGAGATTTTAGTCGAGCGAGCATTATCTAAAATTAAAAGTAATTCTGCATGTATTCTTGATTTAGGTACTGGATGTGGAGCAATTGCTTTAGCTTTAGCTAGTATCAATTCTAATTGGAATATTATCGGCATTGATAAATCAGAAAACGCCCTTGCAATAGCTCGAATCAATGCTTCAAAATTAAATTTTAAAAATGTTACTTTCTTTTTTAGTGACTGGTTCTTAAATATAAAAAAAAAATTTAATATTATTGTAAGTAACCCGCCATATGTTAGTAAAAAAGAAATTAAATTTTTTAAAAAAGATATTTTTTTTGAGCCATTAAGTGCTCTTATATCAGATAATAATGGACTATCAGATATTGAGAATATAATAAAAAATTCGAAACATTACTTGTTTTATGGTGGTTGGTTAATGATAGAGCACGGATGGCGACAAAAAGTAAAAGTTCAGTATTTATTTAAAAAATATAATTTTCATGAAATAGAATCTTATCAAGATTATGGAGGAAACGATCGTGTAACAATTGGGAAAAAATATGATAAATAAAAATTTATATATTTTAAAAAATTTGTAAAAACAAAAAATGTTGTATTAACAAAAACAAAAAAAAATGTTATATTTTAATATAAAGTAAATTTTTTATAAAAAAATTATACCATTTAAATTTTTATTATTTATTTTAAAAATATTACTATTACTAATAATATGAACTCTCTTTCTAATATTGATTTTTCTAAATTATCACTGTTTGAATCAATTATCGTTGCTTCTCAGGCTATTCGAGAAGATTTTCCTTCACATAGTGTCCTGACTGAATTAAAAAATAGAATTAAAGAAGCTGAATCTTACATTTCATCTGAAAACGAACCTGATCGCAAATTAGAAAAATTGCTGCAATTGTTTTATACTCAGTGGAATTTTGGTGGCGCCAGCGGTGTTTATAAGCTTTCAGATACATTATGGATTGATAATGTTCTAAAAACACGAAAAGGCACTGCAGTATCTCTAGGAATTATTTTTTTACATATTGCTCAATCATTAAAACTGCCATTAAATCCCGTTGTTTTTCCTACTCAACTTATTTTAAGAGCAGATTGGATCAACGAAAAAAAATGGCTTATTAATCCTTTTAATGGAGAGATATTAGATCAACATACATTAGAAGTTTGGTTAAAAGGTAATATTAGTCCGACAGCAGAATTATATGAAAATGATTTATATAAATCTGAATCTATTACTGTAATTCGAAAAATGTTAGATACATTAAAAGCCGCATTAATGGAAGAAAAAAAAATGGAATTAGCACTCAATGTTACTAATTTATTAATTAAAATTGATCCAAATGATCCCTATGAAATTCGTGATAGAGGACTGATATATGCACAATTAGAATGTAATCATGTTGCTTTAACAGATTTGATTTATTTTGTAGAACATTGTCCAGAAGATCCTATTAGTGAAATCATTAAAATTCAAATTCACTCTATTGAACAAAAAAAAACTATTTTACATTAAAAACTATTTACTGTGTAATCGGTAGATTACGTTTGTGTAATGTATTTAAATATAGTGCTTCAATAATTTTTTGACTTCTAATATCTATTTTTTTTTGTTCTAGATAAGAATCAATTGCATCATATGTAACACCTAAAACAGATTCATCATCTTGCTGTGGATGCTCATCTTCTAAGTCCGCCATTGGTTTTTTTAAATATAAATGCTTTGGACAATTTAAGTTTTTTAATAACAATCGAATTTGTCGTTTATTTAACTTGGCAATAGGATTAATATCTGTTCCGCTATCTCCATATTTTGTAAAAAATCCAGTAATATTTTCTGCTGCATGTCCTGTGCCAACTACAAGACCTTGTTTCATCGCTGCAATACTATATTGTACTTTCATTCTTTCTCTAGCCTTTTCATTTCCTCTTACATAATCTGAAATAATGACACCTGATTTTTTTAAAGATTTTTCACTGCTTAAAACCGCTTTTTTGATATTAACATTAAAAATTTGGTCTGGTTGTATAAAACGAATTGCATCCTGACAGTCTTTTTCATCATATTGAATACCATATGGTAAGCGCAATGCAATAAATTGGTAGGTAATATCGTTCTTTTCTTTTCTTAATGTTTCAGCAGTCATTTGACATAATTTTGCAGTCAATGTTGAATCTTGTCCTCCGCTGACACCAACTATTAAAGATTTTATATGCACATGATTAACTAAATATTTTTTTAAAAAATCAACGCAATTTTTTATTTCTATCTCTGGTATAATTGCTGGTTTTACTCCCAGTAATTCGATAATTTTTTTTTGAAGTGTCATAGATCAACCTGATTTTTCAGAAATTGAAAATATTTATATACAAAATAGAAAATATATTTTTTAATATTATTAAAATAAATAAAATGGACAAAAAATTGAATAATTTAATTTTAGTGTTAAATTGTGGTAGTTCTTCTATAAAATTTGCGATATTAAATCCTGATAATAAAGAAAAATATTTATCTGGATCAGTAGAATGTTTATTTTTATTAGAAACATATATCACATGGCAGTGTTTAGGAACAAAACATAAAAAAAAAATAGGTGCAAATGTTAATCATAAAGACGCTTTAAATTTTATTATAGAACAGGTTTTTTCACAACAAAAAGATATTTTTAAAAATCTAATAGGAGTAGGTCATAGAGTAGTACATGGAGGAACTAAAATAAAAAAATCAACTTTAATTGACAGTAATATTATTAAATGTATTCAAGATGCATCATCTTTTGCTCCACTACATAATCCTGCTAATTTAATTGGCATAAAAATGATTATAGAAAAATATCCTAGTTTATCAAGAAAAAATATAGCAGTTTTTGATACATCCTTTTATTGTAATATGCCTGAAACTTCTTTTCTATATGCAATACCATATAATTTTTATAAAAAATATGGTATTAGACGTTACGGTGCTCATGGTATTAGTCATAATTATGTTGCTCATAGAGCATCTCTTATGTTAAATAAACAATTTAAATCTTTAAATATCATAACATGTCATTTAGGCAATGGATCTTCTATTTCTGCTATTTGCAATGGAATATGTGTAGATACTTCAATGGGATTAACTCCTCTAGAAGGATTAGTTATGGGTACTCGTAGCGGAGATCTAGATCCTTCAATTATTTTTTTTATGAATAACCATCTCAATTTAAGTATTGATAAAATTGAAACAATTTTAAATAAAAAGTCAGGATTATTAGGTTTAAGTGGAATTAGTAGTGATTTTCGTTATTTTGAAAAAAAATATTATTGTAAAAAACATGCTAAAAGATCTGTAGATATCTTTTGTCATCGTCTATCTAAATATATTGCCGCCTATACAAGTGTACTAGAAAATCGTTTAGATGCTGTTATTTTTACTGGTGGTATCGGTGAAAATGTACCTTTAATTAGAGAATTAGTTTTTTCTAGATTATCTCTATTAGGTTTTAAGATTAATTCAAATCTTAACTTATCTACTATAGGAGGTAAATCCGGTTTAATTACTGAGGATAATTCTACTCCAGTTTTTGTAATTACAACAGATGAAGAATTAGCAATAGCTCAAGAAACTAATAGTATAATTAATAGAAAATAGTTATTTCTTAGTATTTTATATTGATATATCATAACAGGAAAATTATGTCCCGTATTATAATGTTAATCCCTTTAGATAAAGATATTGGTTTGACTTCAATCGGTTTGAGTATCATTTATTTTTTTTATCAAAAAAAAATAAAAAAGAAATCTGTTCAGTCTATATTGTATTTTTCCTGCACACAAAATTCATCTAATAGTACATCGCATGTTATTAATAAATATTTTTCAAAAATCGTTCATACAGTAGATTACATAGATTTTTCTAAAGTTTTGTTTAATTCTCCAGAGTATTCATTTTTATTAAATAAAGTTATAGATGAACATTATAATAACAAATTTTTACGTGAACTTATTCTAATTGAAGGTATAAAAAATAATTATTGTATTAATTCTGAAGAAATGAATTATGATATTTCTCAAAATTTGAATGCGGAAGTAATATTTATAGCAAATTTAGAAAATTCTTCTCCCGAATATATTAAAAATAAAGAAAAAAAAATTAATTTTTTTTTAAAACAAAAAAAATATAAAAATATTTTAGGTGTTATTTTTAATCAAATTAATTCTCCTTTTCTAGAAAACAAATATGATTTTATAAAAAAGTTGATAGTTTTAAAAAAAATAAAAAATGAAACAAAAACAATAGTGCCTAAAAAAATATTAAAAAATAATTTTTTCTCAATTATAGCCTGTATTCCTTGGAATCGAAACATCGTAACAACACGTGTAATAGATCTTTTTAATTTTTTAAATATACAACATACTAATTTAGTACAAAAAAAAAATCATATCATAGAAGAAATAATCATATTCGATACGCATCATCTAAATTTATTAAATAAACACTCTTTAAATACTTTAGTAATAGTTTCTTTTAGTCGTGTAGATGTTTTTTTAAATGTTTTAAATTGTAATGTGAATCGTAGTAAAGTGAAGTGTATTATATTAACGGGAATATTAAAATTAAAAAAAAATATTGCTTCTTTATATAAATTTTTAATTAAAAGATCTATTTCTATTTTTTTTACAGAAAAAAATACAATAGAGATTTTATCTCAATTGCAAAACTTTAACTTTGATATTTCTGTAAAAGATATAACATATATTAAAAAATTACAGAGATATATTTCCAATTTTTTTTGTCATTCTTCTTTTATGTTTTTTAAAAAAAAATATAATATAAATGTAATATATCCTCCGAAAGAATTTTGTTATAATTTAAAATTATTATCACAAAAAAAAAATAAACGTATTAAATTGCCTGAATCATATGAAATTCGAATATTAAAATCCGTTGCAATATGCAGTGATTCTAATATTGCTCAATGTGTGTTATTGGGTGATCCAAAAAAAATTTATAGTATTGCAAACGATAACGGGATTAATTTAAAAAAAAATATTGAAATAATTGATCCTATTTCAGTAAGACAAGAATATCTTGCACGTTTTTTAGAAATACGGAAAGGAAAAAATATCAACGAATTTTCTGCTAAAAAACAATTAGAAGATAATACTGTTTTAGCAACTTTGATACTGGAATCTAATCATGTAGATGGATTAGTTTCTGGATCCATAAATACCACATCTGATACTATACGTCCAGCATTGCAAATTATTAAAACTAATCCTCAAAGTTTATTAGTCTCATCTATTTTTTTCATGTTGTTACCAAATCAAGTTTTAATTTATGGTGATTGTGCAATTAATATCAATCCTACTGCAGAAGAATTAGCAGTAATTGCCATTCAATCTGCAGATTCAGCAAAAATGTTTGGAATAGAACCACGTATTGCAATGTTGTCTTATTCAACGGGTTGTTCTGGATTTGGGTGTCAAGTTGAAAAAGTCAAAGAAGCTACTTCTATTATTAAGAATAGAAGATCCGATTTAATAATTGACGGGCCTATACAATATGATGCAGCAGTTTCAAATAAGGTTGCTAAATTAAAAGCACCTTCTTCACCAATTTCAGGATCTGCGAATGTTTTTATTTTTCCAGATTTAAATTCTGGTAATATAGCTTATAAAGCAGTTCAACGTTCTTCAAGAATAGTTTCTATTGGTCCAATGCTTCAGGGTTTGAGAAAACCAGTAAATGATTTGTCAAGAGGTGCCTCAGTGGAAGACATTATTTATACCATTGCATTAACATCAATTCAATCTGAATAAAAACGAATTTTTTATAAAAAAATATATATTTTTAAATTTTAATTGTGATATTTCCTTTTGGTTTACAACAACATGGAAAAATTTCTCGTTCTTTAAATAAAGCAGCCATAGGCTGTTTTATTAAATAAAATACTTCTCCTTTGATTAATTCAATTCGGCATATACCACAATATCCAGATCTACATTGATATTCTAGATGAATATTGTTTAATTCTAAAACCAATAACAAGGTTATCTGTGTTTGATAAACAATTTTTTTTTTAATATTTGTTATTTCAATAATAGAGGATTGCATGTTTATAGTTCAAATTTTTTAAATTCATTATCAGATACTTCTGAATCAATTTGACCAACTAAATAAGAACTAATTTCTGTTTCTTGTGGCGCAATTTGTATATTGTCAGAAGTCAACCAATCATTAATCCAAGGAATAGGATTAGATTGTTTTTTAAAAGGCATTTTAAAACCTATCGCATGCATACGAATATTTGTAATATATTCTATATACTGACAAAGAATATCTTTATTTAATCCAAGCATCGAACCACTTTTAAATAAATATGAAGCCCATTTTTTTTCTTGTTGTGCTGCGGAAATAAATATATTAATAGCTTCTTCTTTACATTCTAAAACTACATCTTCCATATTTTCATTATTTTTTATATTACTTAAAAGATTTAAAATATGTTGAGTTCCTGTTAGATGTAACGCTTCATCGCGTGCTATCAATCTTATAATTTTTGCATTTCCTTCCATAAGTTCTCTTTCTGCAAACGCAAATGAACATGCGAAACTAACATAAAATCTAATGGCTTCTAAAACATTTACACTAATTAAACATAGATATAATCTTTTTTTAAGAAATCTTAAATTGATATGAATTTTTTTCCCATTTATTAAGTGAATACCTTCACCTAATAAATGCCAATAACTAGTTAAATTTATCAATTCGTCATAATAAATAGAAATATTTTGAGCTCGATCATAAATGTTTTTATTTGAAATAATATCATCAAAGACTAAAGATGGACAGTTAACAATGTTTCTAATGATATGAGTATAAGAACGTGAATGGATCGTTTCTGAAAAAGACCATGTTTCAATCCATGTTTCTAATTCAGGAATAGAGATGATTGGTAAAAAGGCTATATTCGGGCTTCTTCCTTGTATCGAATCGAGTAGCGTTTGATACTTTAAATTACTAATAAAAATATGTTTTTCATTGTCAGGTAAATTTTGGAAATCTATTCTATCTCTAGAAAGATCTATTTCTTCAGGTCTCCAAAAAAACGATAATTGTTTTTCAATTAATTGTTCAAAAATTTTATATTTTTGTTGATCATATCTAGCGATGTTTACAGGTTGTCCAAAAAACATAGGTTCTTTAAGTTGATTATTTTTTTTTTTTGAGAAAATTGTGTAAGACATGTTATTACACCTAATGATAAATTTAATATTGTACTATATATTCCTAAAAATTTTTATTTTTTTATTTTTATAAAATACATGATCCGCTTTCACAAATATCTTCTGTTATAGATTTAGATGTAATATTTTGATCGTCTTCAGAACCATCCCGAGTATTTTGATAATAGAGTGTTTTTAAACCAAGCTTATAAGACAAGAGAAGATCATAGAGAAGCTGTTTCATCGGGATCTTGTTATTTAAAAATCTTGCTGGATCATAGTGTGTATTTACTGAGATAGATTGATCAATAAATTTTTGCATAATACCGGCTAGTTGTAGATATCCTGTATTATTTGGAATATCCCAAAGTAATTCGTACTGTAATCGTAATTTTTTATATTCAGGGACAACTTGACGTAAGATTCCATCTTTAGATACTTTAATACTAATAAACCCTCTTGGCGGTTCAATTCCATTTGTTGCATTAGATATTTGAGAAGATGTTTCTGAAGGCATTAAGGCAGATAAAGTTGAGTTTCTTAGTCCATATTTTTTTATTTTACTACGTAATAAATTCCAGTCTAAATGTAGTGGTTCATTGCATATGTCATCAATATATTTTTTATATGTATCTATAGGTAATTTTCCTAAATAGTAATTAGTATGATTAAACAAAGAACATGCTCCTTTTTCTTTCGCTAATTCACAAGATGCTTCTAATAAATAATATTGCATTGCTTCAAAGGTTTTATGTGTTAAATTATGTGCACTTCCATCTGAATAACGTACTTTATTTTTAGCCAAATAATATGCAAAATTAATTACACCAATTCCTAAGGATCGTCTAGAAATAGCTGATTTTTTAGCTGCTAATACTGGGTAATTTTGATAATCTAATATTTCATCAAGCGCACGCACAGATAATATTGACAATTCTTTAAAGTCATCAAGACTTTTAATTTTTCCCAAATTAAAAGCTGATAATGTACATAGTGCTATTTCCCCATCTGTATCATGCACATCATTTAATGACTTAGTTGGTAACGTAATTTCTAAGCATAAATTAGATTGTCTTATTGGAGACAATTCGGGGTTAAACGCACTGTGTAAATTACAATGATCTACATTTTGTACATAAATACGTCCAGTAGAAGTTCTCTCTTGCATCATCAGAGAAAATAAATCTAATGCTTTAATAGTTTTTTTTCTAATATTTTTATTTTTTTCATATTGTAAATATATTTTTTTAAATTTTTTCTGATCAGAAAAAAATGCTTTATATAAATCAGGAACATCTGAGGGACTAAATAATGTTATTTGATCTCCTGATAGCATTCTTTGATACATTAATTTATTAATTTGAATAGCGTAATCAATATGACGTACTCTATTTTCTTCGATTCCTCTATTGTTTTTTAAAACTAATAAACTTTCAACTTCTAAATGCCAAATCGGATAAAAAATAGTTGCAGCCCCACCTCTT
This sequence comes from Buchnera aphidicola str. APS (Acyrthosiphon pisum), assembly GCF_000009605.1. Lineage (NCBI taxonomy): Bacteria > Pseudomonadati > Pseudomonadota > Gammaproteobacteria > Enterobacterales > Erwiniaceae > Buchnera > Buchnera aphidicola. The sequence goes on from NC_002528.1 coordinate 194,600, forward strand.
ACACCCCCTTGTGAACAAGATTTTACAGCACTTTGAAAATGTTTATAAAAAGGTATACACCCTGTATGAAATGCTTCTCCATTTCTAATAGGACTACCTAATGCACGAATTTGTCCAGCATTAACACCAATTCCGGCACGTTGAGAAACATATTTTACAATAGAGCTAGTTGTGGCATTAATAGAATTTAAACTATCACCACATTCAATTAAAACACAAGAGCTAAATTGACGAGTTGGAGTTCTGACACCAGACATAATTGGTGTTGGTAATGAAATTTTAAAAGTAGAAATCGCATTATAAAAACGATGAATATAGTTCATTCGAACATTTTTTGGATATTGTGAAAATAAACATGCAGATATTAAAATATATAAAAATTGCGCACTTTCGTATATTTTTCCATTAACGCGATTTTGTATTAAATATTTTCCTTCTAATTGTTTTACAGCTGCATATGAAAAATTCATATCTCGCCAATGATCAATAAAACTATTCATTTGTAAAAATTCTTTATAAGAGTAGTTTTTTAATAAATTCTCATCATATTTTTCCAAATCAACCATTTTCTTTACATGATCATATAGTTTAGGTGGTTCAAATTGACCATAAGCTTTTTTTCTAAGATGAAAAATAGCTAGTCTTGCAGCCATATACTGATAATCTGGTGTATCTTGTGAAATCAGATCAGCCGCGGCTTTTATAATAGTTTCATGTATGTTAATAGTAGTAATATTATTATAAAATTGAATACGTGAGCATAATTCAACTTGTGACACAGATACGTCATCTAATCCTTCTGACGCCCAATTTAATACTTTATGAATTTTATCTAAATTTATTTTTTCTTTTCTTCCATCACGTTTAGTGACAAACAGATTTTTTTTCATCATTAATTTAACTTATTATAAAGAGTATAAAAAATTTATTTTCATTTAATTATTAATACATATTATCTACATCTATAGATCAATTTTTTCTATCATAGGATCTACAATTTTTTGTAGAGCAACAACTTTTTCATTTTTTGATGTTCTAATCAATATTACACCTTGCGTGTTACGTTTTAATACTCCAACTTCGGAAACTCTAATTCTAACTAATGTTCCTGCATCAGTAATCATCATAATTTGATCTTTTTCTATAACTTGTATTGCTCCAATTATCTTTCCATTTTTTTTGGTAATTTTAATCGAAATAACACCTTGAGTAGCACGTGATTTTATAGGAAAATCAGAAATTTTCGTACGTTTTCCATATCCATTTTTTGTTGCTATCAAAATACTTCCTTTATTTTTAGGTACAATTAAAGAAACAACTTTGTCATTTTTCTTAATTTTAATTCCTTTAACTCCAGATGCAGTTCTACCCATAGTACGAACACTATTTTCTAAAAACTGTACTACTTTACCGTTCTGTGTGAATAACATGATATTGTTATTTCCATCAGTTAAAGCGACTCCAATAAGCTCATCATTTGCATGTAAATTGATGGCTATAATTCCTGCAAATCTCGGTTTTTTAAATTGACTTAAAGAACTTTTTTTTACTATTCCATGAGCTGTAGTCATAAAAATATTAAGGTTATCTTGATATTTATGTACTGGTAATATAGCTGTAATCCTCTCTTTAGGGCTTAATGGTAACAAATTTACTATTGGTCTTCCTCTTGCATGTCTACTAGACTCAGGTAATTGATATACTTTCATCCAATATAGAATACCGCGACTAGAAAAACATAATATAGTATCATGCGTATTTGCTATTACTAAACTTTCTATAAAATCTTCTTCTTTTATTTTTGCAGCTGATTTCCCTTTTCCACCGCGTCTTTGAGCATTATAATCAGAAAGAGGTTGATATTTTACATATCCTGAATGAGATAGTGTTACTACGACATCTTCTTGATTAATTAAATCTTCCATATTAATATCAGAATGATTTTCGGTGATTTTAGTTCGTCTTTTATCACTAAAGTTATTTTGTATTGATAATAATTCCGATTTTATAACTTCAAACATTTTCTTAGGATTTTCAAGTATTTCTTTTAATTCTTTAGTTTTTTTTATTAAATCATTGTGCTCCATAATTATTTTTTCTTGTTCTAAATTAGTTATTTTATGTAAACGTAAATCTAATATAGCTTGTGCCTGTTTTTCACTGAAATAGTATTCATGTTTTTTAGCTAAATAATTTATTTTTTCAGATTTCCAGTTTTTTTGAATTATAATTTTTTTTGCATCTATTGAGTTTACTGAATTTTTTATTATTTCAATAATTGCATTAATATTAATTAATGCCATATTCAATCCTTCAAGGATATGAATACGGTTGCGAACCTTATTTAATTCAAAAAGACTACGTCTTATAATGATTTCTTGTCTATGTGACAAGAAATTTTTTAATATCTCTTTTAAAGATAAAGTTTTGGGTTGTCCTTGACATAAAGCAACCATATTAATACCAAAAGATATTTGCAATTGAGTTAAAGAATATAGCTGATTGAGAATTACTTCGGCTATTGCCTCTCGTTTTATTTCTATAACAATTCTCATTCCATCTTTATCAGATTCGTCGCGTAATGCAGTGATTCCATCAATTCTTTTTTCTTTAACTAATTCTGCTATTTTTTCTATTAAGCGAGATTTATTGACTTGATACGGTATTTCATTAAAGACAATAGATTCTTTTTTATTTTTTTTATTTTTTTCAATCTGGTTTTGTGCTCGAATATAAATTTTTCCTTTTCCAGTGCGATAAGCTTCTTCAATTCCTGATTTTCCATTAATTATAGCAGCTGTTGGGAAATCTGGACCTGGAATATGTTTAATTAATTCTTCTAGGGTGATGTCGTTATTATCAATATATGCTAAGCAACCATTAATCACTTCATTTAAGTTATGAGGTGGAATATTTGTAGCCATTCCTACAGCTATACCTGATGAACCATTTATTAAAAGATTAGGTATTTTTGCTGGTAGTATTTCTGGAATGTATTCAGTTCCATCATAGTTTGGTAAAAATTCGACAGTATTCTTCTCTAAGTCGTTTAATAGCTCATGAGCTATTTTGGACATGCGAACTTCTGTATATCGCATTGCTGCAGCAGAATCTCCATCAACAGAACCAAAATTTCCCTGTCCATCTATAAGCATATAGCGCAATGAAAATTTTTGAGCCATCCGAACTATTGCATCATATACAGCAGAATCTCCATGTGGGTGATATTTTCCTATAACATCACCTACTATGCGAGCAGATTTTTTATATGCTTTATTCCAATCATTATTTAATATATACATTGCAAAAAGTATTCTTCGATGGACTGGTTTTAAACCATCTCGAACATCTGGTAAGGCGCGGCCGACTATCACGGACATAGAATAGTCTAAGTAGGAGCTTTTTAACTCTTCTTCAATATTGACCTGTATGATTTCTCGTGAAGGGTCTTTCATAAAAAGTTTATCTCTTTTATTGAAAAAATCAAATTAAGTAAAAAATTATAACATAATTAAACTATTAGATGCATCTAAAGAAAAATTTTCTAAAATGAAAAGTAATTCTTATATTAATAAAAAATCTTTTTTTTTTTTTTTGTATTGTTTATTTTAGATGAAAGTATTATTATAAATAACAATTATTACTTAATAATAAAATTATTGAAAAGTCATAATTGAAAATATACTAGTTTATTAATTTGATTTTGAGAGGAGATATTATTATGACAGATGAAGAAAAAAATTTAATAGAAAATTTATTTCATCGTTTAAAAAAAACTGAATTAAATTCTCCTGAAAGAGATGATGCAGCCGATGAACTAATTCAAAGATTAGCAAAAAAACAACCTACTTCCTCTTACTATATGGCCCAAACAATATTGATTCAAGAAACAGCTATAAAAAAAATGAGTATAGAACTTGAAGAGTTAAGAAAAAAAATAAAAATATTAAATAGAGAAGAAACAAATAAAAAACCAAGTTTTTTATCAAATTTTTTTAAAAAAAAATCTCCTTCTGAAATAATCTCTAACGATAATAACATATTGAAAAAAAAGGAAAATATTTTACCCTCTAACTATTCCAGTTCTCCAATTTCACCAACGACTCAAACATCACCAGTAATAAATAATACAAGGAGTAGTAGTTTTCTTGGCAATGCATTACAAACAGCTACAGGTGTAGCAGGTGGTATGATTTTAGGTAATATGTTGATGAATGTTTTTAGTCACACTAAACCAGAAGAAGATATATTCGATACCGTTAAACAATCATCTTCAGATGAGTATACAGAAAATAATTTTTTAAATAATAACACTGATAATGATTTAATAAATTACTCATACAATGAATCAGATATAAATTTTAGAGAATCAAGTGAAGAAAGTATTAATAATAATGTTGATGATACAGACGATATTGACAATGACAACTTTATTTAAAAAAATATATATATTTTAAGTTTGAATTCATAATATTCCATATTATATCAGTCATAAGATTAAAATAGATATAAAAAATAAAGCCAGCATAAAATATTTTTTTTTGCTGACTTTAGCTCTCATTAAGAATATTTACTTAAATATTGAGAAACTCCTTCTGAAGAAGCTGTTATACCTTCTTCTCCTTTTTTCCAATTAGCAGGGCATACTTCTCCAAATTTATTATGAAAATCTAAAGCATCTACCATACGTATCATATCTGTTATATTACGTCCGAATGGTAGATCATTTACAACTTGATGGCGTATAATCCAATTCGAATCAATTAGAAATGAGGCTCTCAGTGCTATACCAAGATTTGGATGTTGAATTCCATAAGATTTTTGAATATCATGTTTTACATCAGATACCATAGGAAAATTTATTTTTCCAATCCCGCCATTTTTAGGTAATGTATTTTGCCAAGCTTGATGAACATAAACACTATCAATTGATACACCTACTATTTTTACATTTCTTTTTTTAAATTCTGAGTGAAGTTTATTGAACTCTATAATTTCAGAGGGACATACAAAAGTAAAATCCATTGGCCAAAAAAATAGTACGGTCGATTGACCATTAGAATACTTTTTAAGATCAAATTGCTCAACAATTTGATTGTTTTTTAAAATTGCTGGAGCAATAAAGTTAGGTGCGTTTTGTGTTACTAAAACCATTTTTTTTCCTATAGTGTTATACTAGTAAAAGAAAATTATTGTTAATTTTTAATCAACAATGGAAATTTAAAATAAATATGATTTTATCCTGGAAAGATGTTTTATCTCAAGAAAAAAAAAAAAAATATTTTATTAATATAATTAGATTCCTTAAAAAAGAACGTTTAAAAAAAATAATTTATCCTGATCAAAAAGATATATTTAACGCCTTTTTTTTAACTAGTTTTAACGATATAAAAGTTGTTATTCTTGGACAGGATCCATATTTCTCTAAAAATCAGGCACACGGTTTATCGTTTTCTGTACCTAAACATGTCACTATACCACCTTCTCTAAAGAATATATACAAGGAGTTAAATACTGATTTCAAAAAAGAACATATATTTCATCACGGATGTCTTGAAAGTTGGGCTAATCAAGGTGTTTTTTTATTAAATAGTATTTTAACAGTCGAATCAGGAAAACCAAAATCGCATAGTAATATAGGCTGGAATATTTTTACTGATAAAGTTATTTCTGTAATTAATTTGTATAAAAATTCTGTTGTTTTCTTGTTTTGGGGTAGTAATGCGCAAAAAAAATCTCATTTAATTAATAGAAAAAATCACTATATATTAAAAGCAGCTCATCCTTCTCCATTATCAGCATACCGAGGTTTTTTTGGGTGTAAACATTTTTCTTTAACTAATAAAATATTACTCAAAACAAAAAAAAAACCAATTAATTGGTTTTTGATTTAAAAATAGAAAAAATTTTTCTATTTTTAAATGTGAAAAATTATTTTTGAAAAAAAATTTTAAAAATAGAAAATAATATTAATTTTCAGCGACTATAACACTTGCTTTTCTTAAAACTATTTTATTAAAAGTAAAGCCTTTTTTATTAACAGAAATAACATGATTAGGTAGTGTTTCTTTAGATAATTCTCTTGAAACTAATTCGTGAATGTCAGGATTAAAAACTTTATTTTTTTGACCTTCAATTTTAACACCTAATTTATTCAATATATTTAGTAAAGATTCTAATGTAAGCTCGATGCCCTTTATTATAGGTTGATCTTTGATATCTACTGTAGTAGATAAATTTAAAATATCTTCTAAAGAATCTATTACTGGAATGATTGATTTTAAAAACCTTTCAATTTCTGTTTTTTTTATTTTTTCTATTTTTTCTTCAGTATTTTTTTTTATATTCTCTATATTTGCTAATTTTCGTAATTCAATATCGTTTATTTTTTTTTGATTTTGAAGAAGTTTTAGTTTTAAATTTTCTATTTTTTGATTTTGCACAGTAATGGCATCAATCAAGTTTTCTTTTTTTTCTTCTATCTTATTGTTTTTGAAAATTTTTTTTTCATCTAATTTATTTTCTTTATTATCCATAAAATTTACCATTTATGATGTTGATGATTAAGATATTATAAAGCCTATAATTAATCTTTCAAGACTGTTTGCTATTATAATATAATAGATGTTATTTTATTAGGAATTCTTATGTAATGAAGCAACATTTCACTTGTATCGGTATTGTTGGGCGTCCCCGTCATGACAGTGCACTGATAACACATAAAACTCTTTATGAATGGTTGATAAAAAATGGTTACAAGGTTTTTATTGAACATACTGTTGCTAGAGAATTAAAATTGAATAATCCCAATACTGCTACATTAATTGAAATTGGGGAATTTTGTGATTTAGCAGTAGTTATAGGAGGAGATGGTAATTTATTATGTGCTGCACGTGTTTTATCATTTTATAATATTAAAATTATTGGAATTAATCGAGGTAATCTAGGTTTTCTTGCTGATTTAAATCCTGATACTGGTTTAAAAAAATTATCAGAAGTATTATCTGGTAATTATTCACTAGAAAATCGATTTTTATTGGATGCACAGGTCTGTCAAAAAAAGATAATTTCAAGATCTAGCATAGCAATTAATGAAGTAGTTTTACATACAAAGAATTTAGCTCATATGATAGAATTTGAAGTTTATATTGATAATAAATTTTCTTTTTCTCAACGCGCAGATGGATTAATTGTTTCAACACCCACCGGTTCTACCGGTTATTCACTTTCGGCTGGAGGACCAATTATAGCAGCATCTTTAGATGCTATTGTATTGGTGCCAATGTTTCCGCATACTTTATCTGCACGCCCCTTAGTAATTCATAGCGACAGTATAATTTGTTTAAAATTTTCAAATATTCAAACCAATCTTAAAATAAGCTGTGATAGTCAGATTATTTTAACAATCAAAAAAGGTGAATGTGTATTTATTCGTCGAAGTTGTTATTATTTAAATCTCATCCATCCTAAAAGTTATAATTATTTTAAAACTCTCACATCTAAGCTAAGTTGGTCTAAAAAATTTTTTTAAAATTATTAAAAATAAGATAACTAAAATTAATTAAAATATTTTTTATATAACATATTTTTTTAGAAAGAACATCATAGGATATGAATAAAAAATATTAATTATTTTTTATTTAAACTGCGATAGGGTATTATAATGAATAATTATATTAAAGCGTTATTGATAATTATTTGTTTTTCTAGTTGTTCAATATCAGATAAAAACAAATATAATCTCGATGTTTTAGAGGCAACACATTTAAATAAAAATATCTTAAATAGAAATTACGTTGGTATGACAAGACAGCAAATAGTTTACATTTTTGGAATACCAATTATTTCTGATTCTTTTGATGATATATATCATTATTACTTATCTGATTCAAAAAATAATAATGTTTATCCAAAAAAAATGTTAAATCTTTATTTTAAAGATAACAAAGTTTTTAAGTTTAACATGACATAATTTATGACAAACTTTATTCGAAATATTATAAAATTTTTTTTGGAGCTGGCGGGATTCGAACCCGCGTCCAAAATTTCTACTAATAAAGCCCTACATGCTTAGTTTTTTCTTTATTGAATTCATTACCTAATTTGGAAAAACACATATTAGGTATATAGCTTGAAAAAACTACTTCGTGTTATCGTCAAGCTTGATATCCACGTTTTTCTCTTTTTCTGACCTTCCTGTTTTCTCATCCTAAGAGAAGGAGGATAAGAAGGAAGGGCTTTATTCAGTTTTTTAAGCTGCTAAAGCGTAGTTTTGTTTATTATTTGCAATTATTTTTTTACGGCTTTTATCGAGGCAAACCGTTCCTCGGCATGCACTTTACTTTGTTGATAATTTTGTCAAATCCAAAAACAGCCCCTCTTTTTTTAAAAATGTAGTATTACAAAAAAAAATAATTTTGTCTATTAATTATTTCAGAGTCTTTTGATAAAATTTTTACATGAATATTTTAAATATATTTTTTATAACACTTGAACAGGGAAATTAATATGAGTATTTTTCAAAAAATAAAAAAGCAGATTCAAGATAATATTATTTTGATTTATATGAAAGGAACTCCTGAAGCTCCTAGTTGTGGTTTTTCTGCACAAGCAGTGCAAGCTTTATCGTTTTGCGGAGAAAAATTTGCTTACGTAAATATTTTAGAAAATCCTGATATTAGAAGTGAATTGCCAAAATACGCAAATTGGCCAACATTTCCGCAATTATGGATAGATGGTGAATTAATTGGTGGGTGTAGTATTATTCTTGAAATGCTAGAAAATGGTGAATTAAAAAAACTAATATTAAAGGTAAAAAAAAAATATCAAACTTAATCTTTAAGGAAGATAGGCGCAAATAATATATACATGAAAATAGATATGACATGAAGCGAAGAGCATTAAAAAAATTGATCTTTGTTCTTTATGTCATATCTTTTTTATTAAAAAAACTTTAAAATATAAAACTTACTTAGGTTTTAATATTTATTTGAGGTACTATTATTTTTTTTTATATCAACAGGCCAACCACCTAAACGTTTCCAACGATTTACTAATTCACAAAAAAGATTAGCAGTTTGCAAGGTATCATAAAGTGCAGAGTGAGCTTGATGGTTGTCAAATGATAAACCAATAGCTTTGCATGCTTTGGATAAGACAGTTTGACCGACTACTAATCCACTTAATGCGGCTGTATCAAATGTAGCAAATGGATGAAAAGGATTATTTTTTATTTTTACTCTCTGAATCGCTGCCATTAAAAAATTGTGATCAAAATTTGCATTGTGTGCCACAACAATTCCTCTACTGCATCCTTGTATTTTAATTCCGTTTCGCACTTTTTTTAATATAGATTGAATGGCTATTTTTTCACTAATAGCACCACGCAATGGGTTAAATGGATCAATTTTATTAAAAGCTATGGCATCGGAGTTTATTATTGACCCTTTGAATGGTTCTATATGAAAGTGTAATGTGTCTTCTTTATGTAACCATCCTAATTCATCCATTTTTAATGTTATTATAGCAATTTCTAATACTGCATCGGTATTTGCATTAAATCCTGCTGTTTCAATATCTATAACAACAGGATAAAAAGTACGAAATCGATTGCTTAATAAATTAAATTCTTGGTTTGTAGACATCAAGATCTCATTCTTAAAATACTTTATGTTTAATTTAGTTAATTTTTTCTATATTATTACAGTTTTAATTGTAGATACTTTTAAAATATGTATTATGATTCTTGTGAATGCTTTAATAATTGTACTATAATTTATAAAAATATTTAAGATTAAATTATTCATTTAATGCTTTTAAAAATCATGTCATAATTTTATTATCATCGTCTTTAGGAAAATAAAATGAGTTATGTTCTTCCTTCTTTACCTTATTCATACAATGCGTTAGAACCATTTTTTGATGAAGAAACTATGAAAATTCATCATACTAAACATCATCAAAATTATATCAATAATACTAATTCTATTTTAGAAAATACAACTTTTTCTTCATTGCCTATAGAAGAATTAATATCTATTTTAAATGAAATTATTTTAGAAAAGAAAAATGCATTACGTAATAATGCAGGAGGTCATATAAATCATAGTTTTTTTTGGAAAAGTTTAAAATCAGGAACAGTTTTAACAAATGATCTAAAAATAGAAATAGAAAAACAATTTGGTACTATTGATGAATTTAAAGAAAAATTTGAATCAGTAGCACTAAATCATTTTGGATCAGGCTGGGTCTGGTTAGTAAATCAAAATGGTGTATTATCTATAGTTTCTACTGTCAATCAAGATAGTCCGTTGATGGGAAAATTGATATCTAATACTTATGGATATCCAATTATTGGGTTAGATATTTGGGAACATGCTTATTATTTAAAATATCAAAATAGACGTTTAGATTACATTAAATCTTTTTGGAATGTTGTTAATTGGGAAGAAGCATCTAATCGTCTGCAAAAATAGTTTATTTAAAAAAAATACACTATTATTATTTTGTATATGTTCAATACTATTTTATTAATTTGTCAGTAGTGTTGCTCGTATAATTTTTAAAAAACATATAATATATATTATATGTTTTTTTATATCTCTTATAAAATATCAAAATGATTATTGTGAGTTTAAAGGATATTTCTTGAATACTATAAAAATGATAGTCGGGTTGTCTAATCCAAAAAAAGAATATCATAGTACACGTCATAATGTAGGGTCTTGGTACCTTTATTCTTTAGCAGAAAGTTATTTAAGAAATTTTAAAAATGAAAAAAAATTTTTTGGTTTTACCACCTCTCTAAATATAGAGTCAAATTATATTCGATTACTTATTCCGAATATATTTATGAATATAAATGGTCAGTCGGTATTTAAAATGGCATCCTTTTATAATATCAATTTAAGTGAAATATTAATTGTTCATGATGATTTAGAACTTCAACCTGGTATTTCAAAATTAAAATATAGTTATGGACATAATGGACATAATGGATTAAGAGATATCGTTAACACATTCAATAAGAATATTAATTTTTATCGATTTAGAATTGGTATTGGTCGCCCAATAAATCGTGATCAAATAGCTTCTTTTGTCTTATCAAACCCCACAAAAAAAGAGAAGATATTAATTCAAAAATCAATTTTACATGCAATAGAAAAAAATGTTCTTTCAAATATTTTAAAATTTTAATTAGATAAAAATATTTTCTATTTTTCAAGGCGCATGAGATATGGGTTTTAAATGTGGTATAATAGGATTGCCTAATGTTGGGAAATCTACTCTGTTTAATCTTTTAACTAAAGGAAATTCGGCTGTTGCTAATTTCCCATTTTGTACCATTAAACCAAATATAGGCATCGTTCCAGTTATTGATGAACGTATTAATAATCTTAATCAAATTGTTTCTCCTCAAAAAACAGTTAATGCATTCATAGAATTTATAGATATTGCAGGGTTAGTTAAGGGAGCATCTCAAGGTGAAGGATTGGGTAATCAATTTTTAGGTAATATAAGAGATGTGCATGCTATAGCACATGTTGTTCGTTGTTTCAAAGATGATAATATTACTCATATTTATAATCAAGTGCAACCTATTAAAGATATAGATATTATTAATAGCGAATTGATATTATCTGATTTTGATCTTTGTGAAAAAACTATATTAAAATTACAAAAAAAAACATTGTTAAAAAACAAAGAAACACAAGAAAAAATTAATACTTTAAAAAAATGCCTTAACCATTTGAAACAGTTTTTCATGTTAAAAACTCTTAATTTAAATAAAACTGAAAAACAATTAATTAGTTATTTGCGTTTTTTGACTTTAAAGCCAACAATGTATATTGCCAATATTAATGAAGAAAAAGAATCTTATTATTTTTTAGATAAATTAAATGAAATTGCTAAAAAAGAAGGATCTATAGTTATTCCTATTCATGCAAATCTAGAATTGGATCTAGTTAAAATGAGCGATGAAGAAAAAAAATCTTTTATGAAATTATTTAATATAAAAACTTTGGGTTTAAATAGTATTATTTCTTCTGGTTATCATTTATTAAATTTAATAACTTTTTTTACTGTAGGTGATAAGGAAATTCGAGCTTGGGCAATTCCTAATGGTAGTACTAGTATTGAAGCTGCTCATAAAATACATAGTGATTTTAGTAAAGGTTTTATTAGAGCACAGATTATTAAATATGTAGATTTTATAACATATAAAAGTGAAGCCAAGATTAAAGAAATGGGAAAATTTAGAACAGAAGGAAAACAATATTATATTCAAGATGGTGATATTATTCATTTTTTATTCAATGTTTAAAAAAATTAACTGTTAAAATTTTTGTATATGTTGTTTTTTTAGAGAGGAAAAAAATGATCCTCTCTAATGCAATATTTATTTTTCTAATAAAAACGTTTTTAATTTACTAAAAACAGGGTTAATATTATGAGATAATAATGGTAAATCAATTCTATTTTGTAGTTCAGAAGGCAGTGAAATTTTATTTTTTAATATTTTTTCTACAGTATTTTTAAATTTAGCCGGATGAGCGGTGCCTAAAAATAAGCCAAATTCATTTTCTTTTAATTGATCTCGCAACAATCTATATGCTATTGCTGCATGAGGTTCAGAAACATAACCTAATTTAAATAGTTCTTTTAATGTTTCTTCTGTAGTATGATCCGATACACTTCCAAACCTAAGTTTTTTTAAATCCCATTTTTTTCGATAAAATAATTCTTCAATTCGAGTCCAATTATTAGGTTGACTGATATCCATAGCATTAGAAATTGTAGATACAGTTTTTTTAGGATTCCACGTACCATTATTAAGGAATCTTGGTACGGTATCATTCGCATTCGTACATGCTATAAATGATTTGATTGGCAAACCAAGAGATTTAGATAATAATCCAGCTGTTAAATTTCCAAAATTACCGCATGGAACTGCTATTACTAAATTTTTTCTTTGTTCTTCTGAAATTAAAGAGAAAGCTTCAAAATAATAACAGATTTGTGCTAATAATCTACTTATATTAATTGAATTAGCTGAATTTAATCCTATTGATTCTTTCAGTTTTTTATCGTTAAAAGCTTCTTTTACTAATTTTTGACAATCGTCAAAACTACCATTAATTGATATAGTTTTTATATTTCTACCTAAAGTACAAAATAATTTCTCTTGTAATTCACTGATCTTGCCTTTAGGATATAAAATAATTACTCGCACATTTTTCATTCCATAGAATGCATTTGCTACCGCTGCACCTGTATCACCTGATGTTGCAGTTAAAATAGTAACTGATTCATTTTTTTTATTTAGTAATAATATCATTTGAGCCATAAAACGAGCTCCAAAATCTTTAAACGCCAATGTTGGACCGTGAAACAGTTCGAAGCAATGTATATCTTTTGTAATTTTTATTTTTAATGGATGTTTAAATGAAAATGCTTGTTTAACATGTTTATATAGTTCTTCTTTAGATATTTCATGACAAATGAATTTAGAAAGTATTTCAGTACTACGAGTAATAAAATCCATTTTTAATATTTTTGATAATTCAATAGGAGTAATAGTAGGTAATTCTACAGGGAAAAACAACCCTTGTTGCTGACCTAATCCTAATTTTACGGCTGCTTCAAAATTTACTTGTTCGTTATGGTTTTTTAAATTGTAAAGTTTCATTTTTTTTTATCCTATTTTACGTACACCCTTTGAATCTAAAAAACAAATATGAACAAATCCTGTTGTATTTTGTAAATAATTTTCTGTTAACCATGCGGATATTTTTTGAGCTGTATTTATGTTATCAGAAATAGAAAAAATAGTAGGTCCAGAGCCAGATATTCCAGAGCTTATAGCACCAATTTTTTTAATTTTTTCTTTTACATACAAATAATTAGGTAATAATTTAATACGATATGGCTCTGCGATAAAATCTTGCATCAATCGTGCTGCTAGATGAGGTTGTTGACTGTATGAAGCATGAATAAAACCTGCTAAATAACGACTATTTTTAATACATGTTTCTTTTTTATATTTTTTTGGTAGTATGTCTCTTGCTTCTGCAGTAGGAACTTTAGTTCCAGGCCAGGCTACTATCCAAAACCAATTTTTAAAATTTGGAATAGTTTGACTTATTATTTTTGAATCTTCTAATATTAGCTGAAGTCCTCCTAGATAACATGGGGCAACATTATCATAGTGTATACTGCCTGATATTTCGCCTTCTACTTCCCCCATAAGAAGTAGTAATTCTTTTGAATTTAAGGGTTTATCGCAAAATTCATTCATTGCAACTAAAGTAGCTACTATTGAACAGGCACTAGAACCTAATCCTGATCCAATAGGCATATTTTTTTCTAGTATAATAGAAACTGGAATATTTCTTTTTATGGTATTACAAAATTTTAACCAGCACTTCCAAACAATATTTTGTTCGGTATTTTTAGGTAATTTATTAGAAAATATACCTTTATTAACTAAATTAAATTTGTTTGATAATTTTACTGTTACAAAATCGCCCAATAAAGAACCATTGACAGGTATAATTGCTGCACCTAAAATATCAAATCCTACTCCAACGTTACCAATAGAAGCTGGTGCATAAATTTTAATCATTATTACTATGCTCCTGACGTTTATGATAGTGTACGCAGTAAGTCGGAAAATACTCCAGACGCCGTAACATTGTTACCAGCACCGTAGCCTCTTAGTACCAGAGGAATTGGTTGATAATAATTAGTATAAAATGCTAGTGCATTTTCACCATTTTTTACTTTGTATAATGGATTATTAATATTAACTTCTTCAAGTTTTATAAAAAATTGTCTTTTTTGTTCTATTGTTGCTACAAATCGTAATACATTACCTACATTAAGCGCCTGTTTGATTTTATTTGAAAAATATACGTCTAGTTCTTTTAATTTTAATAAAAATTTATCAGTGTCCTCATATATTTTAAAATTATTTGGCAATAAAGGTTCAATTTTAATATCTTTTAATTCTATATTATATCCAGATTCACGTGCTAAAATTAGTAATTTTCGTGCTACATCTATACCTGATAAATCATCACACGGGTTTGGTTCAGTAAAACCCAATTCCTTAGCTTCTCTAGTAGCTTGTGATAACAAAATACCTTCTTCTAATCTTCCAAATATAAAAGATAGTGATCCAGATAATATACCTTTAAAACAAATTAAATTATCACCCGATTTAAATAAATTTTGAAGAGTTTCTATTACAGGTAATCCAGCACCGACATTAGTTTCATATAGAAATTTTTTACCTGTTTGAGCCACAGACTTTCTTATTTTTTTATAGTAATTCCATTCGCTGGTATTTGCTTTTTTATTTGAAGTAACGACATGAAAATTATTATCAATAAAATTTACATATTGTTCGGATAATAATTGACTAGATGTACAATCTACAATGACTGAGTTTGAAAAATGATTATTTTTTATTAGATTATTTAACAATTCTAAATTAAATTTTTGAGTTGATTTTTTAAAATCATTTTTCCAGTTAGATAAATCATTTGTATTGTCTAACAATAATATTTTTTTAGAATTTGCAATAGCACAAATTTTAATTTCTATATTTTTTTTATCTAAAAATTGTTTTTGTTTTAATATTTGGTTCAGTAATGTACTGCCAATTCCACCTATTCCTATTAAAAACATATGAATAGTTTTTTTATTAAAAAACAATGTATTATGAACATGTTGAACAGCTTTTAAAATGTTTTCTTTTTTAATCACTAATGAAATAGAATGTTTCGAAGAACCTTGTGAGATTGCAATGACGTTGATTTTTAAAGCGCCTAGAACAGAAAATATTTTTGACGCAATATTGTGTTTTTTATAGATATTCGATCCTACTATTGAGAGGATAGATAAATTTTTCTTTATTTTGAAGGGATTCAACAAACCATCTTTTAATTCTAGTTGAAATTCTTTATTGAATAAATATAAAATTTTATAAATATCATGTTCGTAAACACAGAAATTAATTTTATTTTCTGAAGATGATTGAGTAATTAATAATATTTTAATATTTCCTCTAGACATCATTGTAAATATACGTGAAATTACACTTCCTACATCTTTTATATGAGGTCCAGATATATTAAACATTGCTATTTCATCAAGATGAGTAACCCCTTTTAGGAAATCTTTTTCGGAACAGTTTTGTTCGCAAATTAATGTTCCAATAGATTTAACATTATTTGTATTTTTAATTAAACATGGAATTTTAAATTGAGCAATTGGTTCAATAGTACGAGGGTGTAGCACCTTAGCACCGAAATAAGACAGTTCCATTGCTTCTTGATATGATATTGATTTTAATAAACGAGCATTTGGAACTTTTCTTGGATCAGAAGTAAAAACTCCGTCAACATCAGTCCAGATTTCACAACAATTCGCATCTAAACAAGCCGCTAACACCGCAGCTGAATAATCAGAACCATTTCGTCCTAATACCACTAATTTTTTATCTTTATTTCCCGCAATAAAACCAGCCATTAAAATAATATTACTTTGATTAATATTCATGTTCTGAATATTTTTTTTAGATTCAGATATATCAACAGTTGAATCAAGATAATTATCACCTATAGCAACTAAATTTTTAACAGGATTAATAATAGTTACATTATAATTTTTAGATTGTAATATACTTTTCATTATGAAAACTGAAAGTATTTCTCCACGAGAAATTATAATTGCACGAATATTATCTGGACACTGTTTTAATAATAAAATCCCTTGTATGATATTTTTTAACTCATTAAATTCTTTTTTTATAATTTTTTCTATTTCTTTATGAGGAAAATTAGATTGTATATTTAAAAAATTGTTTATTAGTTGCATAAATATATTTTCTGCAAGATGTACTGTTTCTAAAATTTGATTATTCTTAATAGTGTTTTCTATAATTTTTACTAGATAGTTAGTAATTTTAGCTGGTGCAGAAAGTACTACCGCAATTTGATCTGTTTGAGTGTTTTCTTCAATAATACTAGATACAGATAAAAATTTTTCTGCATTAGCTAATGATGTACCACCAAATTTTAATAATTTCATATTTTATAATTCCTTATATTTATATCACAAAAAAACCCGCCTTAAGTATGAGCAGGTTTTTAAAGATTATTTAAGCCTACATCATAACTAGTTATAATAATTAGAACAGCTATTCTAGTGAAGAGGCTGTAAATAGATGTCAATATTTTTTATAAATACGTAAAGTGTATTACCTAATTATATTAGGTAGTATCTTTTAATATAATTTAATTATTAATTAAAAATATTTTTATTTATTTAGAATGCTGTAAAAGCGGTATTTTTGATTTTATCAAAAATCAGATGTGTTGATGTCTACAAAAAAATATTACAATGACAAAATTAATTTGTTTATACTTAAAAAAGTATTATAGTATTTTTTTAAATTTCATATTTTATAATTAGGTATAAAAGAAATTATATTTTTATATAAAAAATATATATTTTCATTTTTTAAAATATTAAAAAGAACTGTTTTTTAAAAACTTTTTTAGATGCATTAATTTTTATAACATAATGATCATTATTAGTGCAATAGTTAAAAAAATAAATATTTTATTTTTTATTGTATATTAGAAATTTATTTATTCAATAAATTGTGTATTTCTAATATAATATTATTATATTTTTTTAAGTTTTTTCATATCATTTAATTCACACTAACTATTTAATTAATATTATGAAACATACTCTTCAAGTGATCATCACTGAGAAAGAACTTGATATTCGTGTTCGAGAATTGGGTCAAGAAATTACCAAGAAATATAGAAATAGCAGAAATAAAATGATACTAATAGCATTACTACGTGGTTCCTTTATATTTATATCAGATTTATGTCGTAGAATTCATATTGAACATGAAATAGATTTTATGACAACTTCTAGTTATGGGCGTGGGATGTTATCGAGTGGAGATGTAAAAATTATTAAAGATTTAGATGAAGATATCTATAATAAAAATGTTTTAATCGTAGAAGATATTATTGATTCAGGAAAAACTCTAAGTAAAGTTTTAGATATTTTGAAACTTAGAAATCCAAAATCATTATCAATTTGCACTCTTTTAGATAAACCAGAGTGTCGCGAGGTTAATATTAACGTTGATTTTATAGGTTTTTCTATCTTAGAAAACTTTTTTATAGTAGGTTATGGTATTGATTATGCTCAATCTTATCGTTAACTTCCAAACATAGGAAAAGTAGTTTTTAAAAAATAAGTAAATTTTAATAATTTAAAATTATTTTTTTGTTATCAATTAAACGAGTATTTCCCA
The DNA here is from genome assembly GCF_000009605.1 of Buchnera aphidicola str. APS (Acyrthosiphon pisum). NCBI lineage: Bacteria > Pseudomonadati > Pseudomonadota > Gammaproteobacteria > Enterobacterales > Erwiniaceae > Buchnera > Buchnera aphidicola. The sequence continues at coordinate 212,949 of NC_002528.1, forward strand.
ACCATACAGATGCTAGAAGAATAACTTTTTTGACTTTTTTAGATGGATGTTCTAAATTTTTATAATCGTATATGTCGAATATGTCAACAGAAAATCCTTTTTTTATTAATAATATTTTAGATTCATGAATAATTTTAGGTCTAATATTATCATCTTCTTTTATAATTTTTTCACATGTTTTTTTTATGATTTTATATAAATAAGGTGCTATTTCATTTTCTTGGGAACTTAAATAATTATTTCTTGAACTTAAAGCTAATCCATTTTTTAGTCGTATTGTAGGTAAGCTAATTATTTTTATCATATAATTCAACTCCTTTACAAGGATTTTTATAATTAATAATTGTTGATAATCTTTTTCTCCAAAAAATGCAAAATCTGGTTGTATAAAGTTAAATAACTTAGTAATAATTGTCGTAACGCCTCTAAAGTGTCCAGGTCGTGATTGACCTTCTAAAATTTTAGATAATTTGATAACCTCAACAAATGTTTGATGTTCTATGCCATTCGGGTATATTTCATTTATATGAGGAAAAAAAAGGATATCTACGTGGTATTTTTTTAATATTATAGAATCTTTCATAAAAGTTTTAGGGTAATTTTTCAGGTCTGATAAATTATCAAATTGCATTGGATTAATAAAAATACTTACTATAATGATATCCGAATATTTTTTTGCTAATAGTATTAATTTTATATGACCATCATGTAAATTACCCATTGTAGGAACTAGTCCTATTTTTTTATTTGATTTTTTAAGAATTTTTATTTCTTTATATAGTACTTTTATTGTTTTTATAATATGCATATTTACTCCATTTTTTAAAAACTATGTTTTTTGCTAGGATAAATACTATGTTCCACTTCATATATATACTTTTGAATTGCTTTTTGAATGCTATCGCTCTCTGAGAGAAAATTTTTTGTAAAACTAGGTGTTTTTCCTTCAGTAATACCTAATAAGTCATGCATCACAAGAATTTGTCCATCAGTATTTTTACCTGATCCTATTCCAATAACTGGAATTGATAAACTTTCAGTAATCTTTTTTGCTAGTTTTTCTGGAATACATTCTAATATAAGCATATTAATTCCAGATTCTTCTAATAATAATGCTTCATCTATTAATTTATTAGCGTCATTTTCTTTTCGTCCTTGAACTTTATAGCCACCTAAATAATGAAAAGATTGAGGTATTAAACCAATATGACCGCAAATTAATATTAATCTATTAGATAGTTCTCTAATAATTTCAATTAGCCATTTTCCACCTTCCATTTTTATCATATTTGCACCAGATCTTATAATTTTTGCTGTGTTTTTAAGAGCCTGTTTAGTGTCATAATAAGACATAAAAGGTAAATCAGATATTAAGAACGTATTAGGAGCTCCTTTTCTGACAGCTTTTGTATGATATGCAATATCTTCAATCTTCACTGGTAAAGTAGAAGTGTGACCTTGTATAGTCATTCCAAGAGAGTCTCCTATAAGTATGACAGGAATGCCACAATTAGAAAACAATCTAGAAAAACTAAAATCATAAGCTGTAATAGCTGCAAATTTTTTTTTATTTATTTTCCAATTCTTTAATTGAGAGATTGTAATGGACTCCATGTTAGCTCCGTTTAATGATATTATTATTATAATGTATGTGAAATTAATAAAGGATATCCGAATTAGTTTTTCAAATTAGTCGAATATCCTTGTTTAAATGTTTTAATCTATAAAACTAACCAGTCATTTGTTTTTCTCTAATTTCTGCTAACGTTTTACAATCAATACATAGATCGGCAGTAGGTCTAGCTTCTAAACGACGAATTCCAATTTCAACACTACAGGAGTTACAGTAGCCAAAATCTTTTTCTTTGATTTTTTTTAAAGTTATCTCAATTTTTTTAATTAATTTTCGACTACGATCACGATTTCGCAAATCTAAACTAAATTCTTCTTCTTGTGTAGCACGATCAATAGGATCTGGAAAATTTGTCGCGTTATCTTGTATATAGAGTAGAGTATGGTTAATTTCATCTTGTAATTGAGTTTTCCATGTCTCAAGAATTTTATAAAAATGCAGTATTTGATCTTTATTCATGTATTCTTCATCTATTTTTTTTTGATAAGGTTGCAAACCAGCAATAGAAAGAACATTTAAAGATGATGTTTTTTTGTTTTTTTCTTTTTCCATAGCTCTCTCCGAAGATAATATTTTTACTAAATATCAAATATAAAGAAAAATTTTAAATAAAATATTTTTTTTAAAGTATATTAAAAATATAATTTTCTTATTTTATTTGTAAAGAAATTATTATAATAAACTATGTTAACATAAAATATAATTAAATATTTTTTTATATAATTCTATTTATTTATCAAGTCATAAACAGTTCTTTTTGAGAATAAATTCATTATTTTATCAATATTCATAATAGGGTTCTTTTTAAATGGTGGCAAAAAATGTTAAAACATTTGCTTTAGGAGTTGAATATGATGGTAGTTATTACCATGGATGGCAACGTCAAAAAATTTTACCTAGTATTCAAGAAGAAATCGAAAAAGCTTTATCTATAATTGCTAATCATAAGATTGATGTAGTGTGTGCAGGTAGAACTGATGCTGGTGTTCATAGTATAGGACAAGTGATACACTTTAAAACTACAGCTAATAGAAAAAAATCTTCTTGGTCGATAGGTGTAAATAGTTATCTTTCTGAAAATATTTCTGTTGTATGGGTAAAAGAAGTTACAGAAAATTTTCATGCTCGTTATAGTGCTATTACACGTTCTTATCGTTATATAATATATAATTATAGTCTTCGTTCTGCTATTTTTCAAACAAAATTAAATCATATTTATAGAAAACTAAATGTAGACAAAATGAATTTTGAAGCTCAATTTTTATTAGGAGAGCATGATTTTACATCTTTTAGAGCACTCGGTTGTCAATCACATTCTCCTTGGAGAAATATTACAAAATTAAATGTATTTCGTTTTCATAACTGGGTAGTCGTGGATATTACTGCTAATTCTTTTTTACATCATATGGTGCGTAATATTGTTGGTTCCTTAATTGAAGTGGGAATATCTAAAAAAAAAGAATATTGGATAAAAGATTTATTGGAAAAAAAAGATAGGAGTCACGCAGGAGCCACTGCACCAGCTAAAGGTTTGTATTTAGTATATGTAGAATATCCCTTACATTTTAATTTACCGAGATCAGCATATACTTCTATTTTCTTTAAATAAAAAAATTAAAATTATTTTTTATTTATTAATTTTTAGAAAAATATTTTCGATAAAATTTCAGGGGTTTATTGATGTTTTTTAATTTTAAAAAATATTTTCTTATAAAAGTATTTTTTTTTGTATTAATTTTAACGCTTTGTTATGGGTTATATTTATACGTTAAGATAAATCGATTCATAAATGGAAAAGTATGGAATTTTCCCACTTCAATATATGGACGTATAGTTAATTTAGAACCAGGAAATTCATATTCTCAAAAAGAAGTATTACACTTGTTGAAAAGCACAATGTATAGAAAAGTAGATTTAGTTATGTTGCCAGGAGAATACAGTATAAAAAATAATACTATAGAATTTATACGACGTGCTTTTGATTTTCCTGATATACGAGAAGATGAATTTCATGCGCGATTGTATTTTAATAAAGATACTTTAGTAAAAATTAAAAACATTGACAACAATCATGATTTTAGTTTTTTTCGTTTAGAGCCCAAACTAATTGCTATGTTAAAATCTCCTGAAGCAAAAAAACGAATGTTTATTCCTCGCAATCAATACCCGGAAATGTTAGTTAAAACATTACTAGCTATTGAAGATAAGTATTTTTATGAGCATGATGGAATTCACTTATCATCTATAGGTCGAGCTTTTTTAGTAAATCTAATGGCTGGCCGCACAATTCAAGGTGGTAGTACTCTCACTCAACAACTTATAAAAAATTTATTTTTAACCAATACTCGTTCAATATTACGAAAAATAAATGAAATCTATATGGCTTTAATTTTAGATAGATTTTATACAAAAGATCGAATTTTAGAATTGTATTTAAATGAAGTTTATTTAGGACAAGATGGTGATGAACAAATTAGAGGTTTTCCTCTTGCTAGTATTTATTATTTTGGTAGACCAATAAATGAATTGAATTTAGAACAATATGCTTTATTAGTTGGTATGGTCAAAGGTGCCTCTTTATATAGTCCTTGGACTAATCCTAATCTTGCATTAAAAAGAAGAAATTTGGTTTTATTTTTATTGTATAAACAAAAATATATTACAAGAAAAATTTATAAAGATTTATGTAAACGATCTTTAAATGTTCAGCCTAAAGGGAATATTATTTCATCTCATCCTTCTTTTATACAACTTGTATGTGAAGAATTTCACAAAAAAATTTATAATCCTATTAAAAATTTTCCGGGAACAAAGATATTTACTACTCTTGATTATACTTCACAAAATGCAGTAGAACAAGCAGTAAAAATCGAAATACCTATATTAAAAAGAAAAAAAAGACTAAAGGATTTAGAAGTTGCTATGATCGTTATAGATAGATTTACAGGAGAAGTTCAAGCTCTTATTGGCAGTTCTAAACCAGAATTTAATGGTTACAATCGTGCTTTAAAAACTCGGCGTTCTATTGGTTCATTATCTAAACCTATAACATACTTAACTGCTTTATCACAACCAGAGAAATATCATTTAAATACTTGGATTTCTAATTATCCTCTTTCGATTAAATTAGATAGTGGTCAATATTGGACACCAAAAAATAATAATTTTTCTTTTAGTAAAAAAGTGCTCTTGTTAGACGCATTAATTCATTCAATTAATATTCCCACAGTTAATCTCAGTATAAATATAGGTTTGAAAAAATTAGTTGATAGCTGGTTGCTTTTAGGCATTTCTAAAAAATACATTACTCCTCTGCCATCAATATCTTTAGGTGCTATCAATTTAACACCTTTTGAAATAGCACAAGTTTTTCAAATAATTGGAAGTGGTGGTTATAAGTCGTCTTTATCATCAGTAAGATCAATTATATCTGATGATGGTAAAGTGCTTTATCAGAATTTGCCTCAATCAATACATATAGAATCTTCTGAAGCTTCTTATTTAACACTATACGGTATGCAACAAGTAGTTAAGAGTGGAACTGCAAAATCATTAGGAACCATTTTTAAAGAATTTTCTTTAGCTGGAAAAACTGGTACTACAAATAATTTAGTTGATAATTGGTTTGTCGGAATTGACGGGAAACAAATTGTCATTACTTGGATAGGAAGAGATAATAACCACACAACAAGATTATATAGTTCTTCTGGTGCAATGCAAATTTACAAGAGATACCTTCAATATCAGCGTCCAGTACCACTAGTATTAAAAGCTCCAAACAATATTAATATGTTTTATATTAACAATCTAGGAGAATTATTTTGTAAAAAAAATAATCAGCACAATCGAATGCTACCAATATGGTCGATAAAAAATAAAAAAATTTGTAATGATAAATTATCAGAACGTTTTTCCATAAAAAAGAAAAAAAATTTTTTGTTTTGGTTGAAAAACTTGTTTTAAAATAAAAAATAAAATTTTTATTCAAGAGAGATGGTATAAATCTATATTAAAACTTAAATTCTATTTAACTATCTATTATCAATATTTATTTTAGAGTATTTTATTAAATTGAATTTTTAGTTATGTTTTGCATTAATTAAAATAGAATCATTAATCAGTTCATTTGAATAATAATAAAAAATTTTTAACTTTTACTTAATTTGAAAAATTTTAATGTGAGAATTTATACATGTTAATTCAATTTTTAACTAAAATATTTAGTAACCATAATAATCGAATTTTAAAAAAGTTCAAAAAAATAGTTTTATCTGTCAATAAATTAGAAAAAAACTTTGAAAAGTTATCAGATAAAGAATTACAAGCACAAACAGAACTGTTTCGTTTACGATTAAGAAATGGTGAAACTTTAGATGATATATTACCAGAAGCGTTTGCTTTAGTCAGAGAAGCGAGTAAACGTGTTTTTAGCATGCGTCATTTTGATGTTCAAATTCTTGGCGGAATTGCTTTGAACAAACAATGTATTGCAGAAATGCGTACAGGTGAAGGAAAAACTCTAACATCCACATTGCCGGCTTATTTAAATGCATTAAATGGAAAGGGTGTACACATAGTAACCATGAATGATTATTTAGCTCGTAGAGATGCTGAAAAAAATACTCCTTTATTTGAATTTTTGGGTTTAACAGTAGGTTTAAACTTATCCGAAATGTCTTTTTTTTCTAAACGTAAAGCTTATTTATCTGATATCACTTATGGTACAAATAACGAATATGGTTTTGATTATTTACGTGATAATATGGTTTTTTCTCCTGAAGAAAGAGTACAAAGAAAATTAAATTATGCTTTAGTTGATGAAGTAGACTCGATTTTAATAGATGAAGCTAGAACACCTTTAATTATTTCAGGACCCTCAGAAGATAGTTCTGAATTATATAAAGAAATTAATAAAATTGTTCCTTTTTTAAATTCTCAAAAAAAAGAAGATTCAGATATTTTTTGTGGAACAGGAGATTTTTCTATTGATGAAAAATCAAAACAAATCTATTTAACAGAAAGAGGATTGATTAAAGTTGAGAAAATATTATTTGATAAAAAATTAATGAATACAGGTGAATCATTATATTCTTCAAATAATATAATATTAATGCATCATGTATTATCTGCACTGCGTGCGCATAAATTATTTGTTCGAAATGTTGATTATCTTGTAAAAGATAATAGTGTGATTATTGTTGATGAACATACAGGTCGCACTATGCCAGGAAGAAGATGGTCAGATGGATTACATCAAGCAATAGAAGCAAAAGAGAATGTTTCTATAAAAAATGAAAATCAAACTTTAGCATCTATTACTTTTCAAAATTATTTTCGTTTATATGAAAAAATAGCAGGTATGACGGGTACTGCTGAAACTGAATCGTTTGAGTTTAACTCTATTTATAATCTTGATACTATTGTAATACCAACAAATAGAAAAATGATACGTAAAGATTTTCCAGACTTAGTATATATGACTGAAAAAGAAAAAATCAATGCTATTATTCAAGATATACAAAAATGTATAAAATTAAATCAACCTGTTCTAGTTGGAACTGTATCTATTGAGAAGTCAGAAATTATTTCTAAAGAATTGTTAAAATTAAATATTAATCACAATGTTTTAAATGCTAAGTTTCATGCTAAGGAAGCTGAAATTATAGCACAAGCAGGTAAACCTGGATCAATTACCATTGCTACTAATATGGCGGGTAGAGGTACAGATATAGTTCTTGGTGGTAATTTAGAAGTTGAATTAAATAAATATAAAAATATAACTTCAAGGAAAATTGAAGAAATTAAAAAAAAATGGCAATCAGAACATGATTTAGTTGTTTCTGCTGGAGGACTACATATAATTGGCACCGAACGCCACGAATCACGCCGTATTGATAATCAATTAAGAGGGCGTTCTGGTCGTCAAGGAGATACTGGTTCTTCTCGTTTTTATCTTTCTATGGAAGACTCATTAATGCGAATTTTTGCGTCTGATAAAATTGTTCATATGATGAAAAAATTAGGATTAGCTTTTAATGAAGCAATCGAGCATTCCTGGGTAACAAAAGCAATAGAAAACGCTCAAAAAAAAGTAGAAAATCGAAATTTTGATATTAGAAAACAGCTACTAGAATACGATGATGTTATTAATGAACAACGTAGTGCAATTTATTCTCAACGTAACAAATTAATTGATGCAAGAGATATAAAATTAATGATTTATGATATTTTCAAAGATGTTTTAAAAAAAAACATTATTTTATATATACCTAAAAATACATTTCACGACAAATGGAATATTACTGATTTAAAAGATAAATTAAATATAGATTTTTATTTAAATGCGCCTATTTTAGATTGGATAAATATAGAACCAAATTTAACAGATAAAAAAATTATAAAAAGAATAATTGATTTTGCTAGAATTAATTATAAAAATAAAGAAATATTAATTGGTTCAAACAATATGCGTATCATAGAAAAAATTATTATGTTGCAAACATTAGATTCACTTTGGAAAGAGCATTTAGCAGCTGTAGACTATCTCAGACAAGGTATTCATTTACGCGGTTATGCTCAAAAAGATCCGAAACAAGAATATAAACGAGAATCTTTTAATATGTTTTCTAGCATGTTAGAATTATTGAAATTTGAAGTAGTTTCATTTCTTAGTAGAATTAATTCATCTTATGCAAAAAAATATATAGATTTAAATAAACATTTAGTAATAACTCATAATAATACTATGAAAATTAGCAGAAATTCACCTTGTTTATGTGGTTCAGGGAAAAAATACAAGTATTGTCATGGTAGTTTGTAACTATTAATTTTTTTTATAAAACAAGAAAATCTTTTTTATAAAGGATAGACTCTGTGAATTATGTAGAAGCTGCAATTGGAATTATTATCAAAAAAAAAGGTTTATATTACTAGAGGGAAATATAAAAAAAATATATGGGAATTTCCAGGAGGAAAAGTTAAAAAACATGAAAACATAGTACATGCATTAAAGAGAGAATTATTAGAAGAAGTTGGAATTATTGTCTTAAAAATTAATTTTTTTCAATATATAGAATATATTTATCCTGAAAAAAAAATAAAATTATACTTTTTTTTAAAAAAAAAATGGAAAGGGCGACCTTATAGTATTGAGGGCTATACTTATCTTTGGAAACGTTTATGTCATTTAAGAGCTTTGGATTTTCCACTTGCAAATCATAGTGTCATAAATGCTCTTAAAAAAAATAATATTTTAATAAAATTTCGTTAAAAAATTCTTTTTGATGTTTATTGTTTTATTTTTATTATATATTCTTGATAAATGTGAATAAAGCAAATTAAAATAATAAATATATAGATTAATTTTTTTAAAATTTTTTTTATTAAAAATAATATCATCTGATAAAGAAATTCGGGTTTTTCTACTAGATTGTAACGCAATAATTTTTTTAGCTTCTAAAAAGCTAATTTTGTCTCTTCTGACTGTGCGTTTTATTTGTTCTTTTACAGGAGTATCAATTAAAAGAATTCGATGAGCTTTTTTTTCTAATTTTTTTTCAACTAGCAGTGGTACCACCCATAAACACCAATTAGATTGTGTCATTTTTATTTGATGTTTGGATTCTTGATAGATTTTAGGATGCAATAGATTTTCTAACCATAAACGATGATGATGATTATTAAAAACATACTGTCTAAGTAGCAATCGATTAATAGAATTATCTATATTTAATATTTTCTTTCCAAATTTTCTTTTAATAGAAAATGATACTTGTAGATTTTTTTCTATTATGTTTTTTGCAATAATATCTGTATCAATAACGTTAATACCTATTTTTTTAAAACCATTAGAGATAGTAGTTTTTCCACTACTAATGCCTCCAGTAAGTGCTACAATATAAGTCATACTATTTTAAATTTTCATGGTTAGTATTTTATGTTTAAATTAGGACGATCATTTTATGAGAATTGAAGAAGATATTAAATTAGGTTTTAAAGATGTATTAATTAGACCGAAACGTTCTATATTAAAAAGTCGTTCTCAAGTTAATCTTGCGCGTTGTTTTTCTTTTAAATATTCCGCTAGTATATGGTCTGGCATACCTATTATTGCAGCAAATATGGATACAATAGGTACATTTGAAATGGTCAAATCTTTATCGAAATTTAATATATTAACCGCAGTTCATAAATATTACTCTTTTGAAGAGTGGAAAAATTTTGTCTGTTTATCTTCTAAAGAGATATTAAATCATGTAATTGTGTCAATTGGAACTTCTAATATAGACTTTTTAAAAATTAAAAAAATTTTTTTATTATCTTCTGAATTAAAATATATTTGTATTGATGTTGCCAATGGTTATTCTGAACACATTGTTTCTTTCTTAAAATTAGTAAGAGATTATTTTCCTGATAAAATTATTTGCGCAGGAAATGTCGTTACAGGTGAAATGGTTGAAGAATTAATACTTTCTGGAGCTGATATAGTTAAAGTCGGAATTGGTCCAGGTTCTGTATGTACTACACGAGTTAAAACTGGAGTGGGTTATCCTCAGCTTTCAGCAATTATAGAATGTGCGGATGCAGCACATGGTTTGAATGGACAAATTATTAGTGATGGAGGTTGTACTGTTTCTGGAGATATAGCTAAAGCTTTTGGAGGCGGTGCAGATTTTGTCATGTTAGGAGGAATGCTATCAGGTCATAAAGAATGCTCAGGAGATATAATTGAAGAAAAGTCAAAAAAATATATGATTTTTTATGGAATGAGCTCCGTTTCTGCAATGCAGCGTTATGAAGGAAAAATTGCAGGATATCGTGCATCTGAAGGAAAAACAGTAAAAATACCATTTCGTGGTGGTGTAGATAGTACTATACGTGATATTTTAGGCGGTTTACGTTCTTCTTGTACCTATGTCGGTGCAGAAAAATTAAAGGAACTAACGAAAAGAACTACATTTATACGAGTCACTGAGCAAGAAAATTGTATATTTAATGCTTTTAAAGAATAAATAATATTTATTATAAACATTTTACATTTTAAAATCAATAAAATTAATTATACTTATATATATATTTAATTTTATTGATTTTTTTTAGATGTTTATGATTTTTTTAAAAAAATATAAGAGCATTCACAATAAAATTTTTTTAAAGTTAAAAAATAATTGTAATAATTTTTTAGATGAAATATTAATCTAATCGTTAAATATATATAATGTATAAGGAATTTATACCATGTCAGAAAATTTATATAATGACGTGGATCCAATTGAAACTCGTGATTGGGTGCAAGCTATTGAATCTGTTATTCGCCGAGAAGGTCATAAAAGAGCACATTTTTTGATTGAACAAGTTTTAAAAACTGCAAAAATAAATAGAAAAGAATTTTTTAGGTCCTCTTTTACTAGTGATTATATTAATACTATTTCTAGAGAAGATGAATATGAGTATCCTGGAAATCTTATTTTAGAAAAGCGTATTCGTTCAGCTATTCGTTGGAATGCCATCATGATGGTGCTGCGTGCATCAAAAAAAAATTTGGAATTAGGTGGTCATTTATCATCTTTTCAGTCTTCTGCTACAATATACGAAGTGTGTTTTAATCATTTTTTCCAAGCTAAAAATCATAAAGATGGAGGTGATTTAGTTTATTTCCAGGGTCATATTTCACCTGGAATTTATGCTCGCTCTTTTTTAGAAGGACGTTTATCCGAAGAACAGATTGATAATTTTAGACAAGAAGTTGATGGAATAGGCTTATCTTCTTATCCGCATCCTAAGCTAATGCCAAATTTTTGGCAATTTCCTACTGTATCTATGGGTTTAGGACCACTTTGTGCTATTTATCAAGCAAAATTTTTAAAATATTTGCATAATCGAGAATTAAAAAATACCTCAAAACAAATAGTTTATGCTTTTTTAGGTGATGGTGAGATGGATGAACCTGAATCTAAAGGCGCTATTTCTATAGCAGTTCGTGAAAAATTAGATAATTTAATATTTATAATCAATTGTAATTTACAAAGATTAGATGGTCCAGTAGTTGGAAATGGAAAAATTGTAAATGAATTAGAAAGTTTTTTCTATGGCGCAGGGTGGAAAGTTATAAAAGTTATATGGGGGAGTAGATGGGATTGTTTATTAAAAAAAGATACATCTGGCAAACTGATTCAGTTAATGAATGAAACAGTTGATGGAGACTATCAGACTTTTAAATCTAAAGATGGTGCGTATGTTCGTAAGTATTTTTTTGGGAAATATAAAGAAACATACGACTTAGTTAAAGACATGACTGATGAAGAAATATGGAAACTTAACAGAGGTGGACATGATCCTAAAAAAATGTTTAATGCTTTAAAAAAAGCAAAAGAAACAAAATATAAACCAACAGTAATTCTAGCACATACTGTGAAAGGATATGGAATGGGAGTAATAGCAGAAGGTAAAAATATTGCTCATCAAATAAAGAAAATAAATATCAATGGAATAATACACATTCGAGATCGTTTTAATATCCCTGTATCAAATGATGAAATAAATAAATTACCATATGTAACTTTTAAAAAAAATTCTGAAGAATATTGTTACATACATTCGCAACGAAAAAAATTAGGTGGTTATATTCCCTTTCGTTTATCCAGTTTTACTGGAAAATTGATTTTACCAAAATTAATAGATTTTCAATCATTATTAGAAGAGCAAAAAAAAGATATCTCTACAACTGTAGCTTTTATACGTGTGTTAAATATTATTTTAAAAAATAATTCTATTAAACACTTAATAGTACCAATTATTGCGGATGAAGCTCGTACTTTTGGAATGGAAGGATTATTTCGTAAAATTGGGATTTATAGTTCTAGTGGTCAAAAGTATACTCCTCAGGATCGAGAACAATTAGCATACTATAAAGAAGAAAAAAAAGGTCAAATATTACAAGAAGGAATAAACGAATTAGGTGCAGCTTCATCTTGGTTAGCAGCAGCTACTTCTTATAGCACTAATGATTTTCCTATGATTCTTTTTTATATTTATTATTCAATATTTGGTTTTCAGAGAATAGGAGATTTGTTTTGGGCGGCTGGAGATCAACAAGCAAGAGGTTTTTTAATTGGTGGAACTTCTGGAAGAACTACTTTAAATGGTGAGGGATTGCAACATGAAGATGGACATAGTCATATACAATCCTTGACTATTCCTAATTGCATATCTTATGATCCTGCTTTTGCTTATGAAGTTGCTGTAATTATTCAAGATGGATTAAGACGTATGTATGGTCCTTCTCAAGAAAACATATATTATTATATTACCACAATTAATGAAAATTATTATATGCCTGCTATGCCTATAGGTGTAGAAGAAGGAATTTGTAAAGGTATTTATAAATTAAAAACTTTACATGGTACTACATCAAAAGTACAGCTGATAGGTTCTGGTGCTATTTTACGATCTGTTTGTGAAGCGGCAGAGATTTTATTAAAAGACTATTCTATTACAACGGATATATATAGTGTTACTTCTTTTACAGAATTAGCTAGAAATGGTGAAGATTGTGAACGATGGAACATGCTTCATCCTAATGAAAAAAACAAAATAGCATACGTTAAACAAATTATGAATAAAAACCCCACCGTTGCGGCTACTGATTATATGAAATTATTCGCTGAGCAAATTCGACACTACATTCCCTCTCAAGAATATCATGTATTAGGCACAGATGGCTTTGGTCGTTCAGATAGTCGTGATAAATTGCGTGATCACTTTGAAGTGAATGCTTATTATATTGTTATAGCTGCGTTAAATTTATTAGCTAATATAAACGATATTAAGAAAAAAGTTGTAGAAGATGCGATTATGAAATTTAATATTGATGCTAATAAAATTAATCCGCGTTTATCTTGAGAGGTGAAAACAGTGGATATAGAAGTCAAAATGCCTGATATTGGTTTAGAAGAAGTAGAAATAATTGAAATATTAGTAAGTATTAATGAAAAAATAGCACCAGAACAAGGATTAATAACTGTGGAAGGAGATAAAACTTCTATGGAAATACCTTCACCTATATCAGGTATTGTAAAGCATATCTTTATTAAAATTGGCGAAAAAATTAAAACTGATGCTCTCATTATGAGATGTGAAGTGGAGAATATTGATTTTCATGTAAAGAAAAAAGAAGAAATTTGTTTAGATAATAATGTTTTAAATAAGGTTGAAAAAAATTTCAAAAAAGATATTTTTTTTCATGCAACTCCATTAATAAGACGTTTAGCTCGAAATTTAAATATAAATTTATACGATGTTGTTGGTACCGGACCTAAAAATAGGATTTTAAAAGAAGATTTAGATCTATATCAAAGTAATATTAAAGAGAATCTTATAGAAGAAAAAAATAAAATTAATTTTGGTGATTCTAAGAAATCAAAAACAAAAGAATTAGAATTAAGTGATATCCAGAAAAATATTGGTAATAATTTACATCGGAATTGGATGAATATACCTCATGTTACACAATTTGATGAAGTTGATATTACTATATTAGAAAAGTTTCGTCAAAAATATAATAACGAAAAGAGAAATCAAAAAAAAACAAATGAAAATATTACAATTTTAGTTTTTATAATAAAAGTAGTTGCATATGCATTAGAAAAATTCCCTATTTTTAACAGTTCACTAAATATTAATAATAAAAAAATTATTTTAAAAAAATATATTAATATCGGGTTTGCAATAGATGTAAATAACGATTTATTTGTTCCTGTTTTAAAAGACGTCAATAAAAAAAATATTAAACAATTATCTTCTGAATTAATATTGCTATCAGAAAAAGCACGAACAAGAAAATTAAATATTGAAGATATGACAGGAGGCTGTTTTACAATATCTAATTTAGGAGGTATTGGAGGAAGCTGGTTTTCACCAATTATCAATTCACCGGAAGTAGCAATTCTTGGTATTTCAAAATCTCAGATAAAACCGTCATGGAATGGAAAAGAATTTATTCCTTCTTTAATGTTACCATTATCTTTATCTTATGATCATCGTGTAATAAATGGTGCTTATGCAGCGCGTTTTATTACATTTATTAGTAGAGTTTTATCAGATATGCATTTTTTAATTATGTAGTTTTCGCTATTTCACATTACTTAAATTTTTTTTAAGAGGTCTTAATGAATAAAAAAATTTATACACAAGTAGTAGTTATTGGATCAGGTCCAGCAGGTTACTCTGCAGCTTTTCGTTGTGCAGATCTAGGTTTAGATACTGTCTTAATAGAACGTTATGATAAATTAGGAGGTGTTTGTTTAAATGTTGGTTGTATTCCTTCAAAAACATTATTACATATAGCTAAAGTTATTAAAGAAGCAAAAGAATTGCATAAAACAGGTGTTTCTTTTAATAAACCAGATATTGATATTAAAAAAATTAAAAATTGGAAACAGCATATTGTAAATAAACTAACTGATGGTTTAAGTAGTATGAGAAAAAAAAGAAAAATAAGAATTTTTCAAGGCCATGCTATTTTTGAGACCGATAAAAGTCTTTGTGTTACAAATACAGAAGATAAATTTACTATTTTTTTTGATAATGCAATTATTGCAACTGGTTCTAAACCAATTAAAATCCCTTCAATACCTCATGATGATATAAGAATTTGGGATTCGACTGATGCCTTATCATTAAAAAAAATACCCAACAATTTTTTAATTATAGGTAGTGGGATTATTGGTTTAGAAATGGCAACAATATATAGTGCATTAGGTTCGAAAGTTGATATTATTGATCGTTTTAATCATTTTCTTCCTGTAATAGATGAAGATATTTCTAGTATATATAAAAAATCTATTAATCAACAATTTAATCTGATGTTAAATACTCATATAGATAAAGTAGAAGTGAAAAAAGATGCATTGATAGTAGACATGATACATGAAAATATTCCCAAAAAAAATATATTGTATGATGCTGTATTAGTAGCAATAGGTAGAACTCCTAATATTGATTCATTAGGATTAGATAGAATAGGGTTGAAAATAAATAATTTTGGTTTTATTCAAGTAAATAATCAGTTAAAAACGAACATACCTCATATTTACGCTATTGGTGATGTAGCTGGTACACCTATGTTGGCGCATAAAGGAGTTCATGAAGGTCATATTGCAGCAGAGGTTATTTCTGGTAAAAATCATTATTTCGAACCTAAAGTAATTCCATCTATTGCATATACTGATCCTGAAATTGCTTGGGTAGGATTGAGTGAAAAAGAGGCTAAACAAGAAAATATAAATTATGAGGTTGCAATTTTCCCTTGGAATGCATCTGGTAGAGCTATTGCTTCAAATTGTAGTATAGGTAAGACAAAACTAATTTTTAATAAACAAAATAATAAAATTATTGGCGGTTCTATAGTAGGATCTAATGCTGGTGAATTAATTGGTGAAGTTGGATTGGCCATTGAAATGGGATGTGATGCTGAGGATATTGCTTTGACGATTCATGCTCATCCTACTTTATCTGAATCAATCGGTTTATCTGCAGAAGTTTTTCAGGGTACAGTAACAGATGTATTAAATTTCAAATTAAATAAATAATGATTTTTTTTTATTAAAAAATTTTTTTTAGAAAAAGAAAAGATTATAGAAATTAAACTTCTATAATCTTTTCTTTTTTTTAATAAGATTTGATTGTAGTTTATACAAACATTAAATATTTTATTCAATTTTTGCAAATACATGTTTTAATTAAATATTTATAAAACAGAGTCTATCTAGATATATTTCTTCCATAATAGATTTCACGCATTTCCTTTGAGAGTAGTTTCTTAATATAAGAACGTTCCTCTTTTTCTAGATTTTCTAAATTAATATTAAATAAATAATTTTTTAAATTAAATTCTCTTAATAACATTCGAGTATGAAAAATATTCTCTTGATATACATTAACATCAACCATGTCATACATTGATTTTATATCATCCGACATAAAATTTTGAATAGAATTTATTTTATGATCAATGAAATGTTTTATTCCATGAATATCTCTAGTAAATCCCCGCACACGATATTCAATTGTTACAATATCTGATTCTAATTGATGTATAAGATAATTCAAAGCATTTAAGGGTGATATAATTCCACATGTTGAGACTTCTATATCAGCACGAAACGTACAAATGCCGCTTTGAGGATGACTTTCTGGATATGTGTGTACACAAATATGGCTTTTATCTAAATGAGCAAGCACAGAAGATGATACAATGTTTTTATTTAAAGCATCGATCTTCTCCATACTCATTGGTTCTTCACATACTAAAATAGTCACACTCGCACCTTGAGGTTCATAATCTTGATGAAATATGTTTAAAACATTTGCACCAATAATTGAACAGGTTTTTTTTAAAATTTTAGTTAATCGAATAGCATTATATTGTTCATCAATATAAGAAATATAACTATTACGCGAATCATTGGTATTAGCATAGCAAATATCATAGATACAAAAACTTAGGCTTTTAGTTAAGTTATTAAAGCCATATAATTTTAGTTTTTGCAATTTAATCACTCCCCTATGAAAGGATTTTTAACTTTCATTTAATTCATTAAGAATATATTGAGGTAAATAAAAACTACTTATATGAATTTTAGCATTATAGTAATTAAAATCTAATTTTGTATTTTTTATACGTATTTGTATTTTTTCTAGACTATTTTTACGATATTCTATATTATTAGTACCCCACGCGAAAACCATTACCCCCCCATAATAAGTTGGAACATTCGCTTGATAAAATCTTGTATCATAAAAATATTTTTTTAAATTTTTATAAGTAAGAATGGTTTCATTTTTTTGAAGAAAAAAAACACCGTTCTGTGCTACAAAAATACCATTTTCTTCAAGATGATTTTTACAATTAAAATAAAATTCTGATCGAAATAAATTCTTTCCGCAGCCAATAGGATCAGTGGAATCTGATATGATTAAATCAAACTTTTCTTTTGTTCTTTTTATGAAATTCAAACCATCATCAATAATCAAGTTTAAACGAGAATCTTGATAGGCCTGATTACTATGATTTGGAAAATATTTTTTACACAAATCAATGATATTTACGTCTATTTCAACCATAGTGATATTTTCAATCATTTTATATCTACATACTTCACGTAGTATGCCTCCGTCACCTCCTCCTATTATTAATACACTTTTTATTGAACCATGAGCGATTATAGGAACATGAGTTAGCATTTCATGATATATAAATTCATCGCGTTCAGTTGTTTGAACAATATCATCTATTACCATGATTTTACCAAAAACAGAATTCTTAAAAATCATTACTTGATGATGAGGGGTTTTTTTTTTATACAGCATTTTTTCAATTAAAAAGTATTGTCCAAGATGACAATAAAGCTTTTCATGCCATGTTTTTTTGTGATCCATGGTTATATTTATATATCCTATAAAATGTAACGTTATAGATTATTTTGGGATTAATAAAAAACTACGAGTATTGTGAAATAGTAGACTTTATTTTCAGATTTTTTAAAAGAAGGATAATGATTCTTGAAAAAATAAATGATTTTTTAAAAAAACTTTATTAATTATATCTAGACGTTTTTTATAAAAAAATTTTAAAAAAATAAAAAATTTCCTTAATAAAGGTTATCAAAAATAATATAAGAATGCTATTTTTTATTAATCAGATTCTATGATATTTACATATCAATTAAATTCTCTAAAATTATTTTTACAAATTTAGAAAGTTGATATGATACAAAATCAATATTTTCTTTAAAATTAACAGTAGCATTATTATCTGATTCATCAGAGATAGATTTTATGATAATAAGAGGAATATTAAATTTATAGCAAACTTGTGCTATTGCAGAAGATTCCATTTCAACTGCTATTGCAGAAGGAAATTGTTTCTTTAAGATTTTTATACTTTCATTTTCTCTGACAAATGTATCACCACTCAAAATAAGTCCTTTTATATATTTTAATTGATATTTATCCGCATTCTTTTTAAAAAAATTGCATATTTTCTCATTAACTGTAAATTCTTTCGGATACCCAGGAATTTGTCCTCGAGTATATCCAAAGTTTGTTAGGTCTACATCATAATAACATGTTTTTTTAGGTATGATGATATCGCCAATTTTTAAAAATGATTGTAAGCTTCCAGCAGAACCACTATTAATAATAGTATCAGGTTTATATAAATCAATTAAAATCATAGTTGCAACACTAGCAGAAACTTTCCCTATTCCTGATTTTATTAGAAAAACATCATGACTTTTAAATTTTCCTATATAAATTTTGTAAGTGTTAATTTTTTTTTCTATATAAAAATGTATTATTTTTTTTAATCTTTCAGTTTCTTGATTTATAGCACCTATTATTCCAATTTTCATTTTGATATGACTTATAATGAATTTTTAAAATCACATAAGATTTTTTGACATATCTTATATTTTTTAAATGCTGAATGATGAGCCGCATCCACATGTATTTTTTGCGTTTGGATTGTAAACAATAAATTTAGAACCTTCTAGGTTTTCTAAATAATCTATTTGACCACCATATAAGTATTGTAAACTAATGGGGTCAATGATTAAGGATACCTCTGATTGGGTGATTATGATATCGTCTTCATTGATTGAAGTATCAAAAATAAATTGATATTGAAAACCGCTGCATCCACCACCATTTATATAAATTCTTAATTTTAAATCATGATTTTTTTCTATTTCAATAAGATTTTTTATTTTTTTAATTGCTTTTTCAGTAAATTGAAGATGACTTTTAAAAGCGTTTTCCATATTTATTTTGTTCTCGCAATGTTTTATATGTTTTTCGAATACAAACCTTCTATTTTAATTTTATCATAAATAAATATTTTTTAAATATTTTATATGTGTGTTTTGTATTTATTAGTATTCCTTGCGCCGACAAGTTATTTAGTCTTTATTGGCGCAGGTTATCAAAGATAATGATATTATCAATCAGTACTTGATTCAATATTTTTTAAAAAATATATTGATAATTTTAAAAATTAATCTGCTCTTTTGCGAAGAAAAGAGGGGATGTCTAAATATTCTGGTTCTTTGTTAATTTTTTCTTTGGTATTTTTTATTTCTTTTTTTATTATTTTTTTATCTGTCTTTTTTGGAGATATATTTAAATATTGATAACGATAATCCATTAACACTTCTCTAGAAGATTTGTTTTTTATTTGATTAACATCTAAATTTTTTTCCATCCCGATACCAGTAGCAACAACTGTTACACGAAGTGTATCATTCATATCAGGATCTAAAGAAGTACCTATAACCACTGTTGCGTGATCTGAAGAAAAAGATCTAATAGTATTACCGACAGTTTCAAATTCATCTAATTTTAAATCAAAACCAGCAGTAATATTAACCAAAACACCACGTGCGCCAGATAAATCTATATCTTCTAGTAAAGGACTAGATATAGCTATTTCTGAAGCTTCTTCTGCACGATTTTCTCCAGAAGATATCCCTGTTCCCATCATCGCATATCCCATCTCTAACATTACAGTACGCACATCAGCAAAATCTACATTCATTAAACCAGGTCTTGTAATTAATTCAGCAATTCCTTGTACGGCGCCTTTTAATACATTATTAGCTGCGCTGAAAGCGTCAAGTAAGGAAATACCTCGGCTGAGTACTTTTAACAGTTTATCATTAGGAATTATAATTAGGGAATCTACATATTTTGACAATTCAATTATACCTTGTTCTGCTACAATCATTCTTTTTTTACCTTCAAAATTAAAAGGTTTTGTCACTACAGCCACTGTCAAAATTCCTAATTCTTTTGCAATTTCTGCAACTACAGGAGCAGCTCCAGTTCCAGTTCCTCCTCCCATTCCAGCTGCTATAAAAACCATATCAGAACCGTCTAATGCAGATTTTAACAGTTCTTTATCTTCTTCTGCTGAAGTGCGTCCAATTTCTGGATTAGCTCCAGCTCCTAATCCTTTAGTTATATTGTTTCCTATTTGTATCGTTTGTCCGACTTCTATTTTTCTTAATGCTTGTGCATCAGTATTAATTGCAAAGAATTCAACACCTTCAATACGCTCTCGAACCATGTGTTCTACTGCATTACTACCTCCACCCCCGACACCGATTACTTTAATTATTGCGTTATTACTTAATTCTGAAGGTTCAAACATGATTTATTTCCATTATATATCTATATTTTTTTATAAAGTTTTAAGTATAATATGTTTTTAAAATTCTTTTTTAAACCAATTATTAATTCGTTTAAAAATTATTTCAAAAAAAGAATGTTCTTTTTTTTTCTTATCAATATTGATATAAGATTCTTTTCCATAATGTAATAAACCAATTACAGTTGAGTAACATGGTTCAGTGATTTTTTCTATTAATCCAGAAATATTAAATGGTTTAGCAACACGTACTTTTTTTTGAAAAACTTTTTCTGCACAGTCAGTCAAGCATGAAATATTAGATCCACCTCCAGTAAGTACTATGCCACTTAATAATTCATATTTTTCTCCTTTTTTATGAAGTTTTTTTTGTAGATGAACAATTTGATCTTGTACTAAAGATAATAATTCAACATATCTTGATTCAATTACGTCTATTAATGCATCCTGTTGTAAATTTTGTTGAAAATTACAGTTAATATCAGAAAAATCAATATTTTTTGATGATCCTAAAGGTGGCTTTTTGACTGATCCATATTTGATTTTTATATTTTCAGCATTATCGCGAGAAGTACTAAAAGCATATGAGATATCACTAGTTACAATATTTCCAGCATATGGAATAACTTGACTGTATTTTATAGAACCATCAATATAAATAGTAAAATCTATTGTACCTCCACCTATATCAATCATGCATACACCAAGATTACACTCATCTTCAGTTAAAACAGCTTTGCTAGAAGCAAGACCTGAAAAAATTACTTGATCAACTTTTACATCACATTTTTCTACGGCTTTAATAATATTTCTAGCCATATTTTGATGGCACGTAATCAAATGAACTTTTACTTGCATACGTACTCCGGATAAACCTATAGGGTTTTTTATTCCATATTGTTGATCAATTGAGTATTCTTGAGGTATAACATGCAATATATGATGTTCATTTAGAATTTGAACTGATTGTGCTATATGTATTACATGTTCTATATCTTCTTTTGTCACTTCATCATCAGAAATTGGTATTATTCCAATTTCATTTTGACAATTAATATATTTGTTAGATAGAGATAGATATACGGAAGTAATTTGACAATCTGCCATAATTTCAGCTTTATTAATAGATTCTTGTATACATGAAACTATTAAATCTAAATTATTAATCTTTCCCTTGTCTATGCCTTTAGATAAACAAGTACCAAATCCAATTATTTTAATATTATCATCTATTAATACTTCTCCTACCAAAGTCACGACTTTAGTAGTACCAATTTCTAATCCGACTACTAATTTTCTGTCTTTTGATATAATCATTATTTTTAGCCCATACTTTATTTCTTTAAATATTTCTTTTTTTGATAAACTAATTTTTTATATTTATGCTATTTTTAAATTTAAAGACAGAAATTTTTTTTCTTATTGTGTATATATAAAAAAATATAACATATAAGATAAATATCTTATTAAAAAATATAAACTATTCGAAGTGACTATATATTAAAATACACTCTAATTATTCGTATTCAAAATTAATAAAACTAGTTCATCAAATGATAGTCCTGTTTCTTTTGCAGACATTGGCACTAAACTTCTATTTGTCATACCAGGTATTGTATTTACTTCTAACAACCAAAATTTATTTTCATTATCTAATATAGCGTCAATTCTTCCACATCCACTACATCCTAGTGTACTCCATGCTAGAATTGCTATTTTTTGTAATTCTTTTTCTTGGATTGCATTTAATCCACTTGGACATGAGTATTTAGTAGAAGAGGATGTATATTTAGCATCATAATCATAAAAATTATTCTTGGTTGTAATATGAATAGCAGGTAGTGCTTTTTGACCTAAAATCGATACTGTGTATTCTTTTCCTACTATAAACTTTTCAATAAGAATATGATTGTCATAATTAAATGCTGTTTTTATAGCATCATTAAGTTGTGTGAGATGGGATACTATAGTTATACCTATACTTGACCCTTGATTGTTTGGTTTAATTAGAACAGGCAGACCTAATTTCAATATTTTTTTTATTATAAGATCATTATCTAAAGATATAATATTTTTTTTTTTGAAAGGTAAATATCAGGCGGAGTTGCAAGACCACGAGATTTCCATAATAATTTAGTTCTAAATTTATCTATAGATATTGCAGAAGCCATAATTCCACTGCCAGTATAAGGAATGTTTAAATATTGTAGAACTCCTTGAATACTTCCATCTTCACCACCTTTCCCATGTAAAGAAATATATGCTTTATCAAAACCTTCTTGTTTTAATTTCATAATAGAATAATCACGTGTGTCAATAGGATATGCATTTAATCTAGATTTTAGTAAACTATTAAGTACGGCATATCCTGATTTGATTGAAATTTTTCTTTCAGAAGATACACCACCTAATAAAACTGCTATTTTTTTGTTCATTTTATCACTTTTTTAGTTTTTTTAATTAATATTTTATGTGCTATAGTATCTATATTTCCAGCACCTTGTATTAAAATAATATCATTTCCCTGTAATGTCTGTATTAGAGTATCTAATATCATATTATGATTAGAAATTAAAGTTACATAATTTTTTCCTAGTTTTTTTATATCATTAAATAGTGAAAGACTATCAGCTCCAACAATAAATTTTTCATTTGCAGAGTAGACATGCAGTATTAGAAGAACATCTACTTGAGATAAAGTTTGAACAAAGTCATGATATAAGTTATATGTCCTAGTGTATCGGTGAGGTTGAAATATCATTATTAAGTTCTTATTGGGCCAACTAATTCGTATTGTTTTAATGGTTTCAGATAATTCTGTAGGATGATGCCCGTAATCATCTATCAACATACAATTAGCACGTTTATCAAAACCTTGATCAATTGAAAGAAATCCAAGGAATTCAAATCTTCTACAAGTACCTTGAAAGTTTTTTAATGATGCAATCATAAGATCATTATTAATACCTTCATGTATTGCTAGAGCAATAGCTGCTGCTGCATTCAATGCATTATGTTTACCAGGGATGTTTAATATAATATTTAATTTTTTATTATTTTTTAAAATTATATAAAAATGTCCAATAAAATTGTTTTGTTTATATAAAAAAATTCGCACATCAGCATTTTTATTAAATCCATATGTTATTATTTTACATTTTAAATTAGTTAAAATATCGCAAATAGCATTGTTGTCTATACATACTATAGCTGTTCCGTATAATGTAATTTTTTTTAAAAAAATTAAAAAGGTTTGTTTTAATTTTTTAAAACTATTATCATAATGATCTATATGATCAGGTTCAATATTAGTTACAATTATTATATTAGGATTTAAATATAAAAAAGAAGCATCACTTTCATCTGCTTCTGTAATAAAATAACTAGAAGATCCTAATTTTGCATATGAATTAATTGATTTTATTAAACCACCGTTAATTACAGTTGGATCTAGACCACTATCAATAAAAATATCTGCAATCATCGATGTCGTTGTAGTTTTTCCATGTGTACCAGAAACAGCTATTCCTTTTTTAAAGGACATAAGTATTTCGATCATTTCTGCTCTTAGTAATATAGGAATATTACGTTTTTTAGCAGCAAGAATTTCTTTATTGTTTGAAGAGATAGCGCTAGATTTAATAATAAAATCAACATTTTTAATATTTTTTTCGGAATGTTGCAAATATATAGTCGCCCCTAGATTAATTAATTTCTTTATCATTAAACTTTCTAATAAATCAGAGCCACTAACTTTATATCCTAATTTTAATAAAATCAAAGCAATTCCCATCATACCTGCACCGCCGATGCCGATAAGATGAATATTTTTATTTTTTTTTTCAGAAATAAAAAAATTAATTTTTTTTATATCTTTTATATTCATACTTTCATCTTTTTAATTTTTATTGATTTAAATGTACAATATTTAAGTTTTTTTAGAGATTTTGTTGATAACATTAAAAATATTAAATATTGCATCTCGAACACCAAGAGAATGAGCTTTTTTTGCCATAATAAAAAGCTTATCTCTATCTAATGAATTAAGTATATTAACTATTAATTTCGTATTAAGATTTGACTGATCAATAATTTTTGCAGCACCAATTAATTCTAAATCTTCTGCATTTCTATGCTGTTGTTTGTCTTTATGTGGATAAGGTATAAAGATAGCGCCTAATCCTACTATAGATATTTCACTTACAGTTAAGGCTCCAGAACGGCAAATAATTAAATCAGCCCATTCATATGCAGAAGCTATATTTTTTATAAAAGAGGTTATTAAATTTTGATTTAATCTAAGTTTATTATATTTTTTTTTAGTTTTTTCTAATTCATAATTTCCTGTTTGATGCCAAAAAATAATTTTTTCTTTCAATAAAAATGATACTTCTGGTAAAATACGATTTAAAATAGAAGAACCTTGACTTCCACCAATAACGAGTACTCGTAAAAGACCTGTTCTATTTTTAAAACGATTAATGGGATTAGGAACTTTTATAATACTTTGGCATACTGGATTTCCAACCACTTCCGCATTTCTTAAAACTCCAGGAGACGCTTGCATATTTTTTGTAGATATTCTAGACAGCCATTTATTTGTAATACCTGCAATTTTATTTTGTTCATGTAAAAGTAACGGAATATTACAGTTCCAAGAAGCTACCCCTCCTGGACCAGATACGTACCCTCCCATTCCAAGAACAATGTCTGGAGACCAAGTTTTTATTATTTTTTTTACAGCATAATAAGCTCGCAGTATATATATTGGAGAAATAATTAAATTTTTGAGACTAGTATTGCGCAATCCTTTGATCGAAATATAATGAATTTTAATACCATATTTAGGTATAATTCTAGATTCTATGCTATTTTTTGTACCTATCCAATTAACAAGCCATCCTTTTTCAATTAAATAACGTGCTATAGTAAGCCCCGGAAAAACATGACCACCACTTCCACCTGCCATAATTATTATTTTTTTAGGAATCATTTGGGACCTCTAGGAAATGCTTGCGATGTTTTTAATCTTGTTTCAAAATCAATTCTTAAAAGAAAAAAAATAGCTATTGAATTAATAATTAAACTTGAACCTCCATAGCTGATAAATGGCAAAGTTAGTCCTTTAGTCGGTAAAATACCGGTAACAGAACCAACATTAATTGATGTTTGAAAACTAAGCCAAATACCAATAGAACATGCTAAAAATCCTGAAAAAATTTGTTTTTTTTCTAGCGCTTTTTGTCCAATATACATTGCTCGGAAAGAAATAGTAAAAATTATTAATAATATTAAAAAAGAGCCGATATAACCTAATTCTTCACCTATAATAGAAAATATAAAATCACTATGTGCGTCAGGTAAATAATCTAGCTTTTGTATTGAATTTCCCAAACCTTGACCTAAAAAATTTCCACGTCCTAATGCTATTAATGATTGTGTTAGTTGATATCCATTACCAAACGGATCTTCCCAAGGATTCCAAAAAGATAAAACTCTTTTAATTCGATAAGGTTCTAATAATATTAATAAAATTATAGTTAATATACTAACAGTAATAATTATAAAAAATTGTCCTATTTTAGCTCCAGAAAGAAATAAAACTGATATAGTAGTAAAAAAAAGAACGACAACAGTACCTAAATCAGGCTCTGCTAATAGAAGCATTGACTGTGTTATAATAACACTCATGGGTTTAAAAAAACCCCAGAAATTATTGCGTACTTCATTAGATTTTCGTGATAAATAACTAGCAAGATAACAAAAAGAAGAAATTTTACATATTTCAGAAGGTTGGATATGTAAAAACCCTATATTGATCCATCGAAAAGATCCATGTATTGAATGACCGATAAGTAATACTAATACTAGCAATACAATTGAAATAATTAGTATAATATTGCTATTTTTTTCCCAAAAAATGATCGGTGTTCGTAAAAAAATAAAAGATAATAAAAATATTAAAAAAAAATAAAAAATTTCTCTTTTTATAAAAAATAATGGATTATGATATATCTTTTGACTTATAGGAATTGATGTAGAGATCACCATAATTAATCCGACAGAAAATAAACCTAGAGTCAACCATACTAATGCACGATCATATAGTATAAAATAAGAATTTCGTGTGTTATATTTTTCTTCAATCTTTTTTGGATTTTTTGAATTTTTTTTTTGTAAGTGTTTCAAGTTATTTCCTTTATTAATTTTATAAAAAGATTACCTCTCTCTTCAAAGTTAGAAAATTGACCTAAGCTGCTGCACCCAGGAGACAAAAGAACGGTATCACCTGATTTGACTTGTTTTGAAATTAAAATTACTGCTTTTTTTAAATTTTCAACATAAATAGATTTTTTTTCACATATTTTTGACAATTTAATGCCATCTCTTCCAAAACAGTAAATTTTTATTTTTAAAGTTCTAAAAATATTTTTTAATATATTAAAATTTGCAGATTTACTATCGCCGCCTAATAATAATCTTATTGTTCCAGTTGTTTTTATAGAATTTAAAGCAACTTGAGTACTATTTACATTTGTGGATTTAGAATCGTTTATCCAACGTACTCCTTTTTCATTTTTTATTATTTGAAATCGATGTGGTAAATTCGAGAAACTTTTAAGTACATTTATTGCGTCATTTCTAGGGAATTGCATTGCATCTGAAATAGCTAAAGAGACTAATATATTATTGTAATTATGATATCCATATAATAATATTTCACTAGTATTTAATATTTTTTTATTTTTAAAAAATAAAATAGGGTCATTGCTTTTAGAACAAATACGATAATCACTTCTATTTGTTCCAAAACTAATCCATTTTTTATTCTTACTATGAATAAGACTTTTTTCTATCTTATCATTAGAGTTAATTATACAAATTTCTGCTTGATTATAAACAGACAATTTAGTGTTTTTATATTGTTGGAATCCATTTGGGTATCGATTGATATGATCTTCGCTAATATTAAGAATAACTGCTATCTTAGATTTTAAATTAAATGTATTTTCTAGTTGAAAACTAGACAGTTCTATTATGTATAAATCTGCTTCTTTATCAAGTATTTCTAGTACGGGAACACCTATATTACCACCTAGAAAAGCTTTATATCCTGATTTTTTTGCAATTTTTTCAATCATGGTAGCTACAGTACTTTTTCCATTAGTCCCTGTTATTGAAATAATAGGACAGGTCACTTCTCTAGAAAATAGTTCAATATCACTAATAATCTCAATACCTAGCAAACGTGCTTTAATTAAAATAGGTTTAAATGAAGAAATACCCGGACTTATAACAATTAAGTCTGATTCTAGAATCCACTGATGGTCTAAACTTCCTAAACTATATTCAATATTTTGAGGAATTTTAATAAAATTTGAAGGATGTTTAGATTCATCAATAATTTTAGGTTTTATTCCTTTTTTTAAAAAAAAATTAATGCAAGATATTCCTGTTAAACCCATTCCTAAAATTAATATTTTTTTACCAAAATAATTATATGACATCAACATACCTTTAAAGAAATGAGACTTATGAGTAACAATATTAGTGACACAATCCAAAATCTTACGATAATCAAAGGTTCTAATATTCCTTTGACTTCATAATGGTGGTGAACTGGTGCCATTTGAAAAATTCTTTTTTTTCTTATTTTAAACGATATAATTTGTAATATCACAGATATTGTTTCAAAAACAAAAATACCACCCATGATAATTAGTAGTAATTCTTGATGTAATAATATTGCTATAGCTCCTAAAGAACCACCTAATGCTAGTGATCCAACATCTCCCATGAACACTTTTGCTGGATAGCTATTAAACCATAAAAAACCTAATCCTGAACCAACAATTGCCATACATAATATAGCTAGTTCTGTTGAATTTTTTACATATTGAACATGTAGATAATGTGAGATATTTATATTGTCGCTAAATAAAGATATTAATGTCAAACCACAAGTTAAAAAAATAACTGGCATAATAGCTAAACCATCTAATCCATCTGTTAGATTAACTGCATTACTAGTGCCAACTAGTACAAAATAAGAAAGAAATATATATAAATAGTTTATTTCAAAATCATTCTTTATACAAAAGGGAATTATTAATTCAGTAGAAATAATATCTTTATTGTTTATCTTAATCATACAGATGAATATGAAAGCAATAATAGATAAAAAAAAATATTTCCATTTTAGTTTTAATCCTTGACTATTTTTATACTTTATTTTTTTATAATCATCTATAAAACCTATTAAGCCATATCCTATTAAAATACTTATGACGTACCAAATATAAATATTGGATAAATTACAGTATAGTATTGTCGAAAACAATATAGAAAAAATTATAAAAATTCCACCCATGGTAGGTGTGTTTTTTTTTGAATAATGTGTTTTTGGCCCATTATTTCGTATAATTTGATATGTTTGTAATTTTTTAAAGTAATATATAAAATATGGCCCAATATATAGATTGATAAAAAAAGAAGTTAATAAGCTAAATATTGCACGATATGGAATATAAGAAAGAATATTTAAATTTATATGTAAATATTTATTAAAAAAAATTAGCATTTTTTTTTGCTCTCCTTAATAAGATCTTCTACTACTTTTTCCATTTTTGTACTACGAGATCCTTTAACTAATATGGTTATTTTTTTTTTCTTTAAAAAAACATTTTTTAAATATTCGCTTAATTTTTTTTTATTTAAAAAATGTTTGCCATTATTAAAAATTTTAGTGATTTCACTACTCATATCACCAATGCTAAAAATTTTATTAATTGCAGATGAATTAGCAGTATTTCCTATCATTTGATGATACATCATACTGTTTTCTCCTAATTCGGCCATATCTCCAGTTACTAATATTTTATAACCTGGCATTCTTTCTAAAACTTTTATTGCTGAAATCATAGATGAAACGTTAGAATTGTAGGTATCATCAATTAAAATTTTATTGGGTTCTAGTATAATAGACTCTAATCTTTTTGAAACAATAGGTGTGTCCAATAGTCCTATTTTTATTTTTTTTAAAGGTATTTTAAGCGCAAATGAAAAGGCACTAGCTGCTAATGCATTAGATATGTTTTGGTAACCTAAAAACGGTAATGAAATATTTATTTTTCCACACGGTGTATGCATCGTAAAAGATGTGCCATGTATATGAATTTTAATATTACTACAAAAAAAATTACTATATTTTTTTTTTTTAATAGAAAAGAACAAAATATTACTGTTCTTTATGTCTTTTTTCCATTGTGAAAAATGATGACTATCTAAATTAATAATAACTGTACTATTAGGTTTTAAACCAGAAAATATTTCTGATTTTGCTTTAGATACTCCTAATAATGATTTAAATCCTTGTAAATGAGCACAATGAATATTATTAATTAGTATAATATCTGGTTGACTGATATTACTAGTATAAGCAATTTCGCCCGGTTTACTCGCACCTAATTCAATCACACCATATTTATGTTCTTGTTTTAATTGAAGTAAAGTCATTGGAACACCAATATTATTGTTTAAATTATCAATAGTAGATATTGTATTCCCATTTTTCCTAAGTATAGAGGCCGTCATTTCTTTTACTGAGGTTTTTCCACAAGAACCGGTAATAGCTAATATTTTTGCCTTAGTTTTTTTGCGAACCCAGCCAGCAATTTGACCTAACGCAATAGAAGTATTTTCCACTATAATATATGGAACATGGGGTTTTATATTTTTTTGTGTAACAAATGCAGCACACTTTTTTTTTAAGGCATCGTGTATAAAAATATGAGCATCAAATTTTCTACCTATTAAAGCAATAAAAAGACAACCTGGAATAATTTTTTTAGTGTCTATGACAATTTCATTTATTAACAAATCTGCTCCATATAGCGTTCCGTTCGTTATTAAAGCAATTTTTTTTAATGATAAAGAAATCATATATTTTTTCCTAATAAATTTAATACTATTTTTTTATCTGAATAGTTTATAGATCTATTTTGAATTATTTGTTTTTCTTCGTGTCCTTTTCCAGCTATTAAAATTATATGATGATATTTTGCTCCGAAATAAGCATAAGATATTGCTTTTTTTCTATCAGGGATAATTAATATTTTTTCCTTATTTTTACAACCATTTAAAATATCTTGAATAATTTTTTTTTCTTTTTCATTTCTGGGGTTGTCATTAGTAATGATCACTTTATCTGACATTTTTTCTGCAATAGCACCCATAATAGGGCGTTTTTTTTGATCTCTTTCTCCTCCGCATCCAAATATACACCATATATATCTTTGGTAATGTGAATGAATGGCATTAAGTGTTTTTTTTAGTGCATCAGGTGTATGAGCGTAATCGATAATAAAAGTTGGTTTTTTGACATAAGAAAATAATTCCATTCGACCCTGTACTGGTATTATTTTTTCAGACGTATGGATTAAGTCTGATAAACTATAGCCTAGTTCTAAAAGACAAGCTAATGACAACAGGAGATTAGTGACATTAAAACGTCCAATTAAACAAGAGGATATTCTTCCTGTTCCCCAACTAGATTCAAATGTAATATAAATGGAATTATTATTCTGTTCAATATTAGTGGCATTAATCCATTTTGTAGAATATTTTTTTTGTTTTCTGTTTTGAATAGTAACAGCTACTGTGTAGAAATTAAGTAGTTTTTTTAACCATATTTTCCCATATTGATCATCAGCATTTAATATAATTTTTTTTACCTTATGTGTACTAAATAATAACCATTTTGCGGATTCATATTTTTCCAAATTTTCATGATAATCTAAGTGATCTTGAGTTAGATTAGTGAAAATTGCAATATAAAAAGGAACTTCTTTAACGCGATGTTGTATCAAACCATGTGAAGAAACTTCCATAGTCACTAATTCAGCTTGTTTTTCTAAGACTTTAGATAAGAATAGTTGAATAAAAATAGGCGAGGAAGTTGTATTATTTGTAGGTTGCAAAGAATTATAAAAACCATTTCCTAAAGTTCCCATAGTTGCTGTTTTTGTACCTAAAATTGTACTCCACTGATTGATTAATTGTGTTACCGTAGTTTTTCCATTAGTACCAGTTATGCCAATGATTTTTAATCTCTTTCCTGGTTCTTTATAAAAACGATTTGCTAACAATGATACATTTTCAGATAGTTTAAAAAAGTATATTAGAATAACATTCTTGATATATTTAAATATTCCATGCTTATCTTTTTTTTTAGTTTCACATAGAATAGCTGCTGCTTTTTTATTAATAGCTTGAACAATGAAATGACGGCCATCTTTTTTTATCCCCGGAACTGCTATAAACAAATCTCCTGGAGTTAAAGTTCTGCTATCCATCTTCAAATTTGAAATATATTTTTTTGGAATATTTTTAATCCATGGTAATAATAAATATTTTAAGCAAATTTTATTCATTCAGTTCCTTTTATTTGATTTTAAAATCATTTTTTGATTTGACAAGTTATCTGGTTTTATATTCATTTTTTTTAATATTAGTTTCATTATATTACTAAAAACTGGAGCAGAAACCGCTCCTCCATAATATTTTTTTCCTTGAGGATTATCGAGAATAATTATCAATGAAAATCTTGGATCGCTAGCTGGTGCAATTCCTGCTGTATAAGCTGTGTATTTTTTAATATAACGCCCATGAATTCCTACTTTTTTTGCAGTCCCTGTTTTTACAGCAACACGATATCCTCGGACTGCCGCTTGAAGACCTCCTCCACCTGGTTGAGAAACACTTTCCATCATATTAATTACTTTTTTGACATATTTTGGGGGGAAAATTTGTTTTCCGCCTGTTGGACGGTCAGTTTTTATAATTGAAAGTGGACGATATATTCCATAACTAGCAATAGTAGAATATAATCTTGCTAACTGAAGTGGAGTTACCATAAGTCCGTATCCAAAAGACAAAGTAGCTTTATCTAAATTAGACCACCTTTTTTTAGGAGGGAAAAAACCATGTTTTTCTCCTATTAATCCTAGTTGAGTAGGTTTACCTAATCCAAATTTAATATAACTATCGAGTAATTTTAAAGTTGGCATGGATAGTGCAATTTTTGACACACCCACGTTACTTGATTTTTGCAATATACCAGTTATCGTAAGTTTTTCATGATAGGATACATCTTTTATTTGATGTTTTTGAATTAAAAAAGGTTTTGTATCAATAATTGAATTTTCTTGTATTATTCCAAGTTTTAACGCTTCTATAATGACTATTGGTTTTACTGTTGAGCCAGGTTCAAAAAGATCTGTAATTGCTTTATTACGAACATTTTTTTGTATGATATGTCGTATATTATTAGGATTATATGAAGGACTATTTGCCATAGCTAGAACCTCTCCTGATTTAATGTTAATTAAAATTGCAGTTCCAGAATCAGATTGGCTTTTTTTAACCCCTTCTTGTAATTCATTATATACAATAGTTTGTAATTTTGTATCAATGCTAAGATTTAAGTTATTAGATGCTCGTTTATGAACTAAAGATATTTTTTCAATAACATGTCCTTTATTATCTTGTCTTATTTTTCTTTTTCCTGGTTTTCCTGTTAATAATAAATCGAAGCTTTTTTCTATTCCTTCAATCCCTATTCCATCTATATTAGTAAAACCTACTAGTTGAGCTGAAATTTCTTTAAATGGATAGTATCTTTTTGATTCTTCTAATAAAAAAATGCCAGGTAACTGTAATTTTTTAATATATTCTGAAATTTCAGGATTAATTTGACGAGCTAAGTAAATAAATTTTGATTTTTTATGAGAATTTATACGTAGAAACATTTTTTTTAAAGGAATAGAAAGAATTTCTGATAAAGCTTGCCAACGTTTATGGTTTTTAATATTTTTTGTTTTTAGAATTACTGATGGATCTGCACAAATTGCGTTTACTAATACAGTAACTGCTAACGGATAACCTCTTCGATCCTTAATTGCACCTCTTGTACTAAGTAAAGATTGTGTTCTTAATGTTCGACGATCTCCTTCTGTTATTAATCGATTAGAACTGATAATTTGTAAAAAAATTACGCGAAGTGTTAAAATAAACAGGGACAAAAAAATAAAGCCATATAATAAAAAAAAACGCCAATTTATATAATTTATTTGTTTTGATTTTAAAAATCTATTTTTTTCTTTTTTATACATTTTCTAAATAATATCCATCAATGTACATTTATTTTTATAAAATAAAAATTTTTTTATGCTAAAATTATTTTTTTTGAACTGTAGAATGAATAGATAAAGAATTTTTTTCAATTATTAAATTTCTCCATTCATCATTTTTTTTTTTTTTTTTTGAATAACATCTTCTTCTTCTGTAATTAATAATCGAGTATTATAAACTGTAATGATGACTAAGCTAGCTGATAATATAATAGCTATTAATAAAGTTAAATGAATTTTCCCATATAAAAGAAAATCATTTTTGATGATTTTAGGTAAATCATAACGTTGAATTTTCATATTTATTCTTGTATTTCTGCGATACGAAGTACGGAGCTGCGAGCTCTAGGATTATTATTTATTTCATTTTGTGTAGGTAATATACGATTTATAATTTTTAATTTACATGTTGTTAACCTATTTAATTGTTCTTCCGTAATAGGCATTCCGTATGGAATAATTGCTTTTGTGCTGTTTTTAATCATGAATTTTTTTACTAATCTGTCTTCTAAAGAATGAAAACTAATAATAGATATACGTCCTCCTGGCTTAAGTATTTTTAGCGTGCTTTCTAAAGCTTTTTGAATTTCTTCTAACTCTTGATTGATATAAATTCTAATTGCTTGAAAACTCCTTCTTGCTGGATGTTTAAATTTATTTTTTGTTGGTATAGTTTTTTTAATAATGTTGGCTAATTCTAGAGTACTGGTTATTTTTTTTATTTGACTTCTACGTTTGATAGCATAAGCTATTTTTCTTGAAAAACGTTCTTCTCCGAAATTTTTTAAAACAAAAGAAATTTCTTTAACATTACTTTCAAAAAGCCATTCGGAAGCAGAAATTCCATAATTAGGATTCATTCGCATATCTAAAGGGCCGTCATTTTTAAATGAAAAACCTCTTCTATAATCGTCAATTTGTATTGAAGAAACTCCTAAATCAAATATAATTCCATTTACTTTCCCTATAATTTTTTCATTTTTTGCAAAATCTAATAATTTTGAAAAATTTTCATTAATTATATGAAAACGTGAATCTTTGATTTCACTTCCTATGGAGAAAGCAATGGGGTCTCTGTCAATAGAATATAATCGACCATTTTGTCCTAATTTTTTCAAAATTTCATTTGAATGTCCACCTGTTCCAAATGTACTGTCAATATAAATACCGTTTTTTTTTATTTTTAAAGAATCAATTAGTTCTTTTTTCATTACTGGAATATGTTTAAATATGTGATTCATTTTTTAAATATAGACGATATAAAGTAAGAATATAGTACATGGTCATTTCTATTTAAATAACCATGTTTAATATTTTTTAGAAAGAAGAATGTGAAATGTTATTAATTTAAATTTAAAACATTTATCCCCGAGAAATACCAACAATTCCAGAACGAGTTACCTCGATAATTTCTGAAAAATTACGTATTATTTTTAAAAAAGCATCAATTTTTTTCGTAGTACCAGACAATTGCAATATATATGTTGCAGATGTTATGTCTACAATTTGCCCTCGAAATACTTCAGTAATATGTTTTATATCATCTCTTCTATGATTGTTTATCTGAACTTTTAATAATACGATTTCCCGTTCTATATGAGAAGATTGTCCAATTTGTACAACTCTTAATACATCTATTAATTTATGCAGTTGTTTTTCAATTTGTTCAATAGCTTTTTCATTTCCTACTGTTTGTATAGTCATTTTAGATAAAGTAGGATCTTCAGTAGGTGCTAGCGTAATAGTTTCTATATTATATCCTCTTTGTGAAAAGAGTCCTATTACTCTTGATAGTGCACCTGATTCATTTTCCAATAAAATAGATAAAATTCTTCGCATATTTTTAGGCAACCTCTTTTTTCCTTAGCCGCATTTCATTCATGCCACCCCCTTGAATCTGCATAGGATAAACATGCTCAGAATTATCTATTTGAACGTCTACGAACACCAAATGACCATCAGACAATTTACTTAATGCAAGCATTAATTTCTCTTCTAATTCTATAGGTTCAGTAATTTGGATACCAAAGTGGCCATAGGATTCTGATAATTTTACAAAATCAGGAAGTGAGTCCATATAAGAATGGGAATGTCGTCCTGAATAAATCATATCTTGCCATTGTTTGACCATTCCTAAAGAAGAATTGTTGAGATTTAATATTAATACTGCTAAATTATATTGTCGTGCTGTAGATAATTCTTGAATATTCATTTGAATACTGCCATCTCCTGTAATACAGATAACAGTTTCTTTGGGCAGGGCTAATTTAACTCCTAATGCCGCGGGTAATCCAAATCCCATGGTACCTAATCCACCTGAATTAATCCAACGTCTAGGTTTGTTAAATGGATAATATAATGCAGTAAACATTTGATGCTGTCCAACATCTGATGTGATATAAGACGTTCCTTTTGTGAGTTTAA
The DNA here is from genome assembly GCF_000009605.1 of Buchnera aphidicola str. APS (Acyrthosiphon pisum). Classification (NCBI taxonomy): domain Bacteria; kingdom Pseudomonadati; phylum Pseudomonadota; class Gammaproteobacteria; order Enterobacterales; family Erwiniaceae; genus Buchnera; species Buchnera aphidicola. The sequence continues at coordinate 249,400 of NC_002528.1, forward strand.
AAAGAGTTTTAATAACTGTTTGAGGTTTTATCTTATTACTTAGTTGATTGTATTGTAGACTATTTATTTTTTTCCATTTTTTAATAGTATTCCACCAATCTTCTAACAGTGAAATTTTCTTTTCTTTTTTTAGTAATTCTATCATTTTTTGCAAGACATGTTTAGCATCTCCTACAATAGGTATATTGGCAGATACAGTTTTAGAAATAGAAGTCGGATCAATATCAACATGTAAAACAATCGCATTTGGACAGTATTTATTTAAATTATTTGTTGTGCGATCATCGAATCTTACACCGATTGCAAAAATAACATCGGCATGATGCATGGTCATGTTAGCTTCATACGTACCATGCATTCCTAACATGGAAATATTTTGATCATGAGTGCCTGGAAAACTACCTAATCCCATTAAAGAAGTCGTAACAGGACAGTTGATCTTTTCTGCAAAAATTCTTAATTCTTCACTACTGTTAGAACTAATAATTCCGCCCCCTGCATAAATCACTGGTCTTTGAGCTTTTAATAATGTATGCAGAGCTTTTTTAATTTGCCCTATATGACCTTTAGTTGTTGGATTATATGAACGTATATTAATATTATCTGGCCATTTATAGAGATATTTATTGTCTTTTTTTAAAATATCTTTCGGTAAATCAATTACTATAGGTCCTGGACGGCCACTAGATGCTAACCAAAAAGCTTTTTTAAAAACAATTGGTATATCTTCAGTTTTTTTAACTAAGAAACTGTGTTTTACTATTGGACGAGAAATTCCGATCATATCACATTCTTGAAAAGCATCATAACCGATTAATGAAGAAGCGACTTGTCCTGAAATAACAACCATTGGAATAGAATCCATGTATGCTGTTGCAATACCAGTAATAGCATTAGTTGCACCGGGTCCAGAAGTAACTAATACTACTCCAGTTTTTCCAGTAGAACGAGAATAACCGTCAGCCATGTGAGTTGCAGCCTGTTCGTGTCTCACTAGAATATGTTCGATTCCACCAACGGTTTTTAGAGCATCATAAATATCTAGTACAGCACCACCAGGATAACCAAATATATGCTGTATTCCCTGATCAATTAATGATCGAACGACCATTTCGGCTCCTGATAATATTTCCATTTTTTTCCTCCAGGATACTAATTTATTAGGTTGTATTTCCTAGATCTCTATCTATCAGTTTATCCTGTAGTTCATCTAGATAAAATTAGCACTATTTAGTTTAAAAGATTATAAAAAATTCAAAAAATTTATTTTTAATGTTATGTTTTATTTAAGAAGTCATTTTAAATGATGTCATGTTTTATTACTATTAAATGAAAAATTAATTTTGATTTTTATTATTGCAAATATATCAGATATTATCAATTAATAGAAAGTATTAAGTATTATTTAATGTAATTTAGTTTTTATATGTTGAATGATTGGAATATTTTTTTCAACTAAAAATCTTTTAAATTTAGGTGAGATCCATGTTGAAAAAACATTTTTTTTTTGAGTAATAAGACATACCGCTAATTTCTCTTTTAATGCTAACTTTTGAGCTTTTCTAAAACCTAGTATTAATAATCCTGTATCCCAAGCGTCTGATTCTAAAGCTGTTGAGGAAATTACACTAACTGAAACTAAATTATGATGTATAGGTTTGCCGCTATGAGGATCAATTAAGTGCGAAATATGTTTTCCTTCAAGAGAATAATAATTACGATAACTGCCTGCTGTACTGATTGCATTATTCTTTAAATATACAAGTAAGTGTATTGATTTTCTTCTATCAACAGGTTTTTGAATTGCGATAATTTTATCTTTTCTTGTATTTTTTTCTACTTTGACTAATACAGCTCCTCCTACTGAGATAGTATAATTTTTTATTTTTTTTTTGTAAGTATACGTGACAAATGATCTACAGCAAAGCCTTCACCAAGAGTGGAAAGATTAATTTCTATCCCATCTATATCTTTTTCTAGAAACATCCCAAAAGAATTTTTAATAAGTTTTAAATGTTGACTTCCGGAAAGGAAAATTTTTTCTTTTATTTTTTTTTTAGAAGGATAATGAGTGAGTTTTTCTTTAGTGCCAAATCCCCACATATTAATTAATCGACTAATTGTAATATCTAATTTCCCATTAGTTTTTCGATTAATTTTTAGGGCGGTTGAAATAATTTTAAAAAAATCTTGATTGATTATTTGACGCTGATGTTTTTTTAGTCTATTAAATTGAGATACAAGAGAATTTTTCTTCCAAGAAGAAAGCATTTTTTCATCTTCATCTAAATTTTGTTGTATTAAATTTTTTATGTATTTTTTATTTTTTAAATTAGGGATCTTGACTTGCCAATATGTACCCATAGTTTTTCCTGTTAATGTTGCAATATTTTGTTTTTCTCTATCTAAATATCTATTATAAAAATTAACGACTATAAATATAAAAAAAATAAAAACACTGTAAATAATTTTTAAGAACATAAATAATATTATTCTCCTAATTAACAAAAATAAATTTTATCTGATAAATAAAAAAATAAAGTTATAGATTTTTTTGAGTTTTCAAATATAAATATTTATTATTTTGTAGTTTGTTTTCTAATTTTCAATCTTTTTAAAAATTTTATATAGATATTAACCAGAAATGGAGTTAAATATCGATGGAGTGTATAATAAACATTTATTCTATTGTGTAATGCATTATAATAATATCTTTGTTTACAGATTAGATTGTAATTATGAGAAAGAAATAATGAAAAAATCAGCTATAATATTAAGTAAAATAATACTGATTTTGACGCTATTACTAAGTTTTGGAATGTCTTGGAATAATGTTTTCTCTAACACAAAAAATAGTATTGTTTCCAGAGAAATTTCTCCTAGTTTAGCGCCAATGTTAGAAAAAGTTATGCCTTCAGTAATTAGTATTAATATTGAAGGAAGTGCAATTACACGTACTTCTCGTTTACCTCATCAATTTCAACCATTTTTTGGTGATAATTCCCCTTTTTGTCAAGGAAATTCACCATTTCGACACTCACCTTTTTGTCATATTAATCCTGACTCTGATGATAAAAAAGAAAAATTTCGGGCATTAGGTTCAGGTGTTATTATTAATGCTGACAAAGGATATGCAGTAACAAATAATCATGTTGTTGAAAATGCAAATAAAATTCAGGTTCAACTAAGTGATGGACGTCGATATGAAGCACGAGTAATTGGGAAAGACTCTCGTTCTGATATTGCTTTAATACAATTAAAAAATGCAAATAATTTAAGTGAGATAAAAATTGCTGATTCCGATAATTTAAGAGTAGGAGACTATACTGTAGCTATTGGAAATCCATATGGTCTTGGAGAAACTGTAACCTCAGGTATTATTTCTGCTCTAGGACGAAGTGGTTTAAATATTGAGCATTATGAAAATTTTATTCAAACTGATGCGGCAATTAATAGAGGAAATTCTGGTGGAGCCTTAGTTAATTTAAAGGGTGAGCTAATAGGTATTAATACTGCTATTTTAGCTCCAGATGGCGGAAATATTGGAATAGGATTCGCTATTCCTTGCAATATGGTAAAAAATTTAACAGCACAAATGGTTCAATTTGGACAGGTAAGACGAGGAGAATTAGGTATAATGGGCATGGAACTTAATTCAGATTTAGCACAAATTATGAAAATAAATTCACAAAAAGGAGCATTTGTTAGTCGAGTTTTACCTAATTCTTCTGCATTTGAAGCAGGTATTAAAGCTGGTGACATTATAATTTCTTTAAATAGAAAACCAATTTCTAGTTTTTCATCATTACGTGCTGAAATAGGATCTTTGCCAGTTGCAACTAAAATGGAATTAGGAGTATTTCGCGAGGGAAGAATTAAAAATATTACTGTAGAATTAAAACATTCCGTAAAACACAATTTAAATTCAGAAAATGATTATATAGGAATTGAAGGTGTAGATTTAAGTGATTATATATTTAATGAACAAAAAGTTATAAAAGTAGATAATGTAAAACCACATACTCCTGCATCAAAAATTGGTTTTAAAAAAGATGATATTATTCTTAACGTAAATCAGAAATTAATAAGTAATGTGGACGAATTAAAGAAATTTTTACATAGCAAACCTAAAATTTTAGTTTTTAATATAAAAAGAGGAAATGATACTATATATTTAGTAAGCGAATAATAATTTTATAGTTCCGCCCGAACAAATACGGGCGGCTTTTTTCTTATTTTATATTTCGTAATAATTGATTAATTTCTGTTTTTCCTAATGTTTTTGCATCTACTTTTTTTACAATAATAGCAGCATAAAGGTTGTAATTTCTATTTTCGGATGGCAAAGTTCCAGAAACTACTACAGAATGGGCAGGTACTCTTCCGTAAAAAATTTTTCCGTTCTCTCTGTCATAAATTTTTGTGCTTTGCCCAATAAAAACGCCCATAGAAATCACACATCCTTTTTCTATAACAACTCCTTCTACAATTTCAGAACGGGCACCAATAAAACAATTATCTTCAATAATTGTAGGATTATTTTGAAGAGGTTCTAGAACGCCACCTATACCTACACCTCCAGATATATGCACATTTTTACCTATTTGAGCACAAGATCCTATGGTAGCCCAAGTATCTATCATAGTACCTTGATCAATATATGCACCTATATTTATATAAGAAGGCATAATTATTGTATTATAATTAATGAATGCACCATATCTTATTGTTGCTGGTGGTACTATTCTGACTTTTTCTTTTTTAAATTGTTTTTCATTATATTTTTCATATTTTAATGGAACTTTATCATAGTAACTAGTGTAACTACCTTCTATAAATTTATTTTCTTTAATATATATATATAATAGAACTGCTTTTTTTAACCATTCGTGTGTAATCCAAGTATTATCTTTTTTTTCTGAAATTCTAATTATGCCATTATTTAATAATTTAATAACACGAAAAATAGTTTGTAAGATTTCATAATCAAGGTTATTTAGGTTAATTTTATTTTTATTTTCATAAGTTTCTTCAATTATTTTTTTAAGTTCTTTCATATTTTAATGTGACCTAATTTATTATTAATGAATAAGAAAAATTGTTAAATTATCAATAATTTAATTTATATTAACTAATTTTTGAGAAATATCTTCATCCTTTTGCCATGTTAAAATATCACATCCATATTCCGTTACTAATACAGTATGTTCATATTGAGCTGATAAAGAACGATCTTTAGTTTTCACAGTCCATCCATCTTTCATACATTTTACTTCTGGATTTCCAGAATTAATCATTGGTTCAATAGTAAAAATCATTCCTTTCTTTAGAATAATATTGTTTTTTTTATTTTTATAATGTAATACATGAGGTTCTTCGTGGAAATTACGTCCAATTCCATGTCCACAATATTCTTTTACAACAGAAAAATTGTTGCTTTCAACATAATTTTGAATAATTTCGCCAATTTTATATAACGGTATACCTGGTTTTACTAGTTTTAAAGACAGATATAAGCTTTCTCGAGCAACTTGACATAAACGTTTAGATAAAATACTAGTTTTTCCTATATAAAACATTTTTGAAGTATCACCATGATAACCATCTTTAATGATCGCAATATCTATATTAACTATATCTCCTTCTTTAAATACTTGATTTTTACTTGGAATACCATGACATACTACATCATTAATGGAAATGCAGATTGATTTTGGAAATCCATGATATCCTAAACATGCCGAAATAGCTTTTTTTTTATAAACAATATAATCATGACAAATTTGGTTGATATCTTCTGTACTAATTTTTGGCTGAAGATGTTCTTTTATCATTTCTAATACTTCAGCCGCTAATTTTCCAGATATGCGCATTTTTTTAATTTCTGATTCTGTTTTAATTATGCAACTCATAATATTTAGCCGTTTTTTTATATCAATTTCTCAGATTTAAGATATATTTAAATTATACTGTAAAAATATATATATTTTAAAAAAATTAATTATAAATTATATGAAACATCAATAATTATTGGTTTTATTAGCATAAAAAATGATATAAATTACTTTATATGGTATATCAATTAAAATTAAAAATTAATATATTAATCTTTATTTTTTATTTAAGATAATATTTACAAAAAATTTCATATTTTAAAAAATTTTAGAGGTAATCATGGAAATTGTATCAATGCGCGAGATGTTAAAAGCAGGAGTTCATTTCGGTCACCAAACACGTTATTGGAATCCGAAAATGAAACCTTTTATTTTTGGTATTCGTAATAGAGTACATATTATTAATTTAGAAAAGACCCTACCAATGTTTCATTTCGCTCTATCAGAATTAAAAAAAATTGCTTTGAAGAAAGGTAGAATATTGTTTGTAGGTACTAAGAAAGCTGCAAGCAAAGGAATAAAAGAAGTCGCTATTAATTGCGAACAATTTTATGTAAATCATCGTTGGCTAGGTGGTATGTTAACAAATTGGAAAACTGTTCGACAATCTATAAAACGTTTAAAAGATCTAGAAATAGAATCTAAAGATGGTACTTTTTCTAAATTGACTAAAAAAGAAGCTTTAATAAGATCAAGAGAATTATTTAAATTAGAAAATAGTTTAGGAGGTATTAAAAATATGGGAGGATTGCCCGATTGCTTATTTGTTATTGATGCTGCACATGAAAATATTGCAATAACAGAAGCTAATAACTTAGGTATTCCTGTATTTTCTATAGTTGATACTAATTCTAATCCTGATGGTGTAGATTACATCATACCTGGTAATGATGATGCCATTAGATCTGTGAATCTTTATTTAAAATCTATAATGCTTACAATTTCTAAAATAAATAATCAAAATTCGTTAGATAAAGTTTTTATTGATACTAAAAACAGTACTAATATTGAATAGAAAATATTTATTAATATTTTAAATATTAATTTAATAAAGTCATAATAAACTATTTATAAAAAAGGAAACTAATATAGTGAAAACCAATGTTGATACTGGTCTTATTAAAGAACTAAGGTCTCGTACAGGAGCGGGTTTTTTAGCATGTAAACGAGCGTTATTAGAAGAAAATGGAGATATCGAATCGGCAATTGATAATTTACGAAAATCAGGAAAATTAACTGCTGAAAAAAAAATTAATAATATTACCAATCAAGGTGCGATTTTTTCTAAGATTAAAAATAACATTGGCGTCATGCTTGAGTTAAATTGTGAAACTGATTTTGTGTCTAAAGACAACTTGTTTATTTGTCTAGGCGAAGATATTCTAGTAGAAGCATTAGAAAAAAGAATAAAAGATATCAATCAATTAAAAGTTATTTTTGAATCAAGAAGAACGGAGTTGGTATCAAAAGTAGGCGAGAACATTAATATCCGTCGTTTTCATTTAATAGAAGGTGAAAATATTTTTTCCTATCTTCATGGGGTTCGTATTGGAGTTTTAGTTAGTTCTAGTTCGCTAAATAAAACAATATTAAAAAATATTGCAATGCATATAGCTGCAAGCAAACCAGAATATTTACATCCAAAAAATGTATCTAGTGAGGTTTTTCAACGGGAATATCAAATTCAACTAGAATTAGCTAAGAATTTAAATAAGCCTTCAAATTTATTGAAAAAAATTATAGACGGGAGAATGGAAAAATTCGTTAACAATATCTCTTTAACTAGTCAGAGCTTTATTATGAACCCTATAAAAACAGTAGGAGATATTTTAAATGAAAATCATGCACATATTGAATCATTTATTAGATTTGAATTAGGTGAATTAGTATCTAAATAAAATATAGATTTAAAAACATATTAATATAAAATATATTTAGGTTGAGAAATATGTCTACTGATAAGAAATTCATATACCGACGTATTTTATTAAAGATAAGTGGAGAGGTATTACAAGGAGTTAATAAATTTGGTATTGATATAAATTCTTTAAAAAGAATAGCAAAAGAAATTGAATTTATAGTAAAAATTGGTGTACAAGTCGGTTTAGTTATCGGAAGTGGTAATTTATTTCGTGGTGCAAAATTATCTAAATTAGGTCTTAATCGAGTAGCTTCAGATCATATAGGTATATTATCAACAGTTATTAATAGTTTAGCCATGAGAGATACAATTAATTCCATCTCTTCTATTAAAACTTGTCTAATGTCTGCAATACCATTAAATGGTATTTGTGAAATATACAATTATGAAAAAGCAATGAATTTATTATCTAATCATGTTGTTGTAATTTTTTCAGCTGGAACAGGAAACCCTTTTTTTACAACGGATTCAGCGGCTTGTTTGCGTGGTATTGAGACAGAATCTGATATTATTTTAAAAGGAACCAAAGTTGATGGGGTATATTCAAAAGATCCAAATAAAGATTCTCATGCTTTTCTATATAGAAGACTGACATACAAAGATGTCTTAAAAAAAGAGCTAAAAATTATGGATTTAGCCGCTTTTACACTTGCTAGAGACTATCATATGCCAATTCGAGTTTTTAATATACATACTCCCGGTTCTTTATATCGCATCATCATGGGAGATGATGAAGGTACTCTTATTACGAGATAAATTTTGAAAAAAATTTAGAAAAATTCATTTTAAAATAAAACATTTTATTAGATTAAAAAAAATATTATATAGGTAATCATGTGATTAATCAGATTGATATAAAAACTCGTGAACGAATGGAAGCATGTATTCAAACGTTTCATAATAATATTACCAATATTAAAACGGGCAGAGCATCACCGACATTGCTTCATAATATTTATATTGAATATTTTGGATCTAAAACTCCTTTACGTCAAGTGTCTAATATAATAGTTGAAGATTCTCATACTCTTAAAATCAATGTTTTTGATGATTCGATTACATCTTTAATTAGAAAATCTATTTTAAATTCAAATCTTGATTTGAATCCAGTTTTACAAGGGAAAGATATAATTATTCCGATTCCTAGACTAACAGAAGAAAGAAGAAAACAATTAATTAAAGTAATCCGTGGTGATGCTGAAAGTAGTCGCATTCAGATTCGCAACATTCGCAGAGACGCAAATGATAAAGTTAAGAGATTACTTAAAGATAAAATTATTAGTGAAGATAATGAGCATACTTCACAATCAAAAATACAAATAATGACAAATGAATATATTAAAAAAATAGACTGTATTTTAGAAAAAAAAGAAAAAGAACTTATGAAATTTTAATATTTGATACTTAAAATATACATATTTGATATAATAAAACATACATTAAAAAATTATTAATTTTTTATAATTAAGAATATTTATGAAGAAAATCACTATTTTAGGATCTACTGGTTCCATTGGTATTAACGCGCTATCTATTATTCAAAAAAATCCAGATTTATTTAAGGTAATTGCTTTAGTAGCTAATAAAAATTTTTCTATTATGTTACGTCAATGTGAGTTATTTTCTCCTGATTGGGTGGCTATGAGAGACGAGAAATCTGCTCATATATTAAGAAAAAAATTAAAACATAGTAAAATCAATACTCAAGTTCTTACTGGAGAAAAAGATATTTGTGCGTTAGCTGCATTAGAAGAAACAGATCACGTTATATCTGCAATTGTTGGAATGGCTGGTTTGTTACCGACGTTATCTGCAATACATGCTGGCAAAACAATATTATTAGCTAATAAAGAATCTTTAATTACAAGTGGTTATTTTTTTATGAAAGCACTTTCTTCAAGTGGCGCGAAAATTATTCCTATTGATAGCGAACATAATGCTATTTTTCAAGTGTTACCTTTAGAAATTCAAAAAAACTTAGGTAAAACTACTCTAGAGAAAAATAGTATCAAGCATCTTGTTTTAACTGGTTCTGGAGGTCCGTTTTATAAATTTTCTTCATCTGATTTATCTAATGTGACTCCAGATCAAGCTTGTTCTCATCCCAATTGGTTGATGGGAAAAAAAATTTCTGTAGATTCAGCTACTATGATGAATAAAGGTTTAGAATATGCTGAAGCAAGATGGTTATTTAATGCTTTGGAATCAGAAATTAAAATTTTAATTCATCCTGAATCAATTATTCATTCTATGGTGCAGTATTATGATGGTTCTTTATTAGCACAATTATCAGTACCTGATATAAGAACATCTATTTCATATGCAATGTCTTGGCCTGACCGTATTTGCACAGAAGTTGATTATTTAAATTTTTATAAAATAAATAATCTAACTTTTTTCGAACCTGATTTTACTCAGTTTCCATGTCTAAAGTTAGCTATTGATGCTTTTTCTCAAGGGCAGGCTTCTATGACAGTTTTGAATGCCGCTAATGAAATTGCCGTGTCATCTTTTCTCGATTCTAAAATTTCTTTTACTAAAATTTATGAAATAAATATGGAAATATTAATGTCTTCCTGTTTTTCCGAACCAAAGTGTATTCAAGACATTCTAGAAATTGACAGAAAAGTAAGAATATTAGCAAAAAATAAAGTATCATCTTTAATTTTTTAAACGTACATTATGTTAATGTACTAATTCATCAATTATTTAATTCAAAACTTTTTTTAATAAAATTTTGTTTTTGAGAGAAACATATACGTACTATGCAGTATAAATATTTATTAGAATACAACAAAAAAAATCATGAATGTAATCCTTGTCATGTAGCAATTATTATGGATGGAAATGGGCGATGGGCTACTAGACAAGGAAAAATTCGTATTATGGGTCATAAAGAAGGTTTTAGAGCAGTAAAAGAAGCAATCAAATTTTCTATTGCAAATAATTTAAAAATATTAACTTTATATGCTTTTAGTAGTGAAAACTGGAATCGTCCATTATTTGAAATTAAAGCACTAATGGAATTATTTTTATTTGCGTTAGATACTGAAATTAAAAATTTAAAAAAACATAATATCAGATTTAAAGTTATTGGTGATATAACATGTTTCGATAAAAAATTACAAAATAGTATTCATTATGCAGAACAAATTACTTTTGACAATACCGGTTTAATTTTAAATATAGCAGCAAATTATGGTGGAAGATGGGACATAATTGAAAGCGTTAAAAAAATTATTAATCGAGTGCAGAGAGGAATCTTAGATGTAAATAAAATTCACGAAAATACTATTTCTCAATATTTATCTACTAGTGAACTTCTTCCAGTAGATTTAGTTATTAGAACAGGAGGAGAAAAAAGAATCAGTAATTTTTTATTATGGCAAATAGCTTATTCTGAACTATATTTTACTGATGTTTTATGGCCTGATTTTAATTGTCATATTTTTCAACATGCTATAGATTCTTTTGTATCTCGTGAACGTCGTTTCGGAGGATTTAAAAAAAATAAAAAATAGAAAATTTTATACCATGAATATTTTTATATAAATAAAATTTAAATGTATATCAAATAATAACATTATTAATCCATTAAAAAAATATTTTTTTTTACTAAATAAGTTTATAAAAAGTATAAGAAAATAAGTGTATTTTTGAATTTTATTGTTACTTAATAGTATCTCTTAACTTGCAAGTATTTTAAAAAACTTTATAAAAAAAGAGATTTATTGTAGGGAAAATTATAATAATAATGTTAATAAAAAATTTTTTTATAGCTTTTTTGATGTTTTTTAGTATTTTAGTTCATGCGGAAAATAAATTTATTGTAAAGGATATTCAGTTCAAAGGATTAAAAAATTTTTCGCAAAATGAAGCATTAAAAAACATTCCTTTTAGGATTGGAAGTACAATATCTCAATATGATGTAAAAAATAGTATCAAATCTTTGTTTAAAACGGGAAAATTTGAAGATATTAAAGTGTCATTTTTAGGAAAAACTATTGTCTTTAATATTAGAGAAAGACCGATTATTTCTAACGTCATTGTTTCTGGTAACCATATTATTGCCAGTTCTGTTTTAGATCCGTATCTAAAAAAATTAAATATTGAAACAGGAAAATCATTTAATAATTTTTTTACTAATGTATTAACTAAAACGATAAAAGATTTCTATCTTGATATTGGGAGATGCAAACCCGATATAAAAATATTAAAAATTTTTTCTAAAAACAACAGTGTTAGTATAAAAATACTCATTAATGAAGGAACAGAAATAAAAATTAATAGTATTAAAATACTCGGCGTTCAAGCCTTTTCTAAAGAAAAAATTCTTTCATTATTCAAATTGCAAGATTATCATTCTTGGTGGAATTTATTAAGTAAATCTACTTATTCTCCAAAAGAATTAAATAATGATTTAGAACATTTAAAAAATTTTTATTTGAGTAATGGGTATTATTATTTTAATGTAAACACTAAAAAAGTAGATTTTTTGCAAGATAAAAAACAGGTGGATATCACAATAGGTGTTTCTGAAGGAAAGAAATACAAAATTTCCAATTTTTTTGTCAATGGAAATTTATTCCCATATCAAAAATTAATTACAAATTTAATTAATATTAATCCTAATGAATTTTATAATCGAGACAAAATTGATATTATAGTAAATAAAATAACAAGATTTTTATCTGAATATGGATATGTTAATACTAAAGTTATAGTTGACCCGCAAATTGATCATAAAAAGAAAACAATAGCCTTAAATTTTAATATTGATATGAAAAAACGTTATTTTGTAAAAAGAATTTATTTTACAGGGAATGAAATAACTCAAGATAGAGTTTTACGTCGTAAAATTAAACAAATGGAAGGTAAATATTTTAATACAAAATTAGTAGAATTAGGTAAAAAACTATTAGAAAAAACAAAATATTTTAGTGATGTAAAAATCATTCAAAAATTAAATTCTTATGATTCTAATCAAATTGATATTACCTATCAAGTTAAAGAACAGACTACTGGTTCTATAAATTTTGGTTTAGGATATGGAGTAGATAGTGGTACCAGTTTTAATCTTGCTTTTTCTCAAGATAATATATTTGGTTCTGGAAATTCTTTAAAAGTCGATATTATTAAAAATGATTATCAAAAATACCTTGATATATCAACAAGTTATCCATATTTTTTTTATAATAATGCAGATTTAAATGCCAGATTTTTTTACAATGATTTTAAATATAATTTTGACAATATTTCGAATATTATAAAAAATACATATGGTTTTGAAGGTAATTTGGGATTTTTAATTAATAATTATAATAAGGTAAATTTTGGATTTGGATATACACATAATAGTATTAATAATGAAGAGAAAAAAATACATGGTAAGTTTACAGGTGAATTAAATATAAATAAATTGTATTATTTTGTAGGTGTAGACGATACTCGTTTTAAAAAAATCGCAATACCAGGTGATCAAATATTTATAAAAGTAACTATTTTAAAATCTAATAAAAATATTTTAATTTTTAAAAATATAGCTGTAGTAAATAATGATATTATTTGTAAATCTAAAATTGTTTTTGCTAAAAAATACTTATTTTAAAAACATATATTTACATATAAATTTCCGGAAAAATATATGAATGAACCAAAATTTATTCATCTTCATGTACATAGTGATTACTCAATGATTGATGGATTATCAAAACCTGAAGATTTAGTTAAAAAAGCAGCATCTTTAAATATGCCGGCTATAGCTATAACTGATTACAATAATTTATATGGTGTAATTAAATTTTATAATATGGCTCATAAACTAGGTTTAAAACCTATTATTGGTATTACAGTAAATTTTTTTTCTGATTTGATAAATAATCAATTAACAAAATTAACTTTATTAGCCTCCACTCAGGAAGGATATAAAAATTTAATTTTATTAATTTCTCGTGCATATCAAAAGGGATATGTTCATAATAATCATGTTACTATTGAAAAAAAATGGTTTTCAGAAATTAACAAAGGATTAATATTACTTTCTGGTGGCCCTCAGGGTGAACTTGGAAAAGTTTTGCTTAATGGTCAATCATCATTGATATCTATTTGTTTGTCATTTTATCAAAAGTATTTTCCGGATTCTTACTATTTAGAATTATTTCGTACAAACCGAGATAATGAAGAGACATATTTACATTTAGCTGTAGATTTATCTTTATCTACAGGAGTTCCTATTGTTGCTACTAATGATGTTTGTTTTTTAAGTCAAGAAGATTTTAAAATTCATAAAATTAGAATTGCTATCAATGAAGGTGAAATATTACAACATTCTAAAATTCAAAATAATTATAGCAACCAGCAATTTTTAAAAACTACGGAAGAAATGTCTGATCTTTTTTCAGATATTCCAGAAGCACTTATAAATAGTGTAGAAATTGCAAAACGCTGCAATGTATTTATACATTCCGGAAAATATTTTTTACCTCAGTTTCGAACTGGAAAAATAAGTGTTGAAAAATATTTAATTAAAGAAGCTTATAAAGGTATAAAAAAAAGATTAAACTCAAGATATCTAGATATTGAAAAATATAAAGATATTTACAGTCAGTATATCAACCGTTTAGATATGGAATTAACTGTAATTAACAAAATGGGTTTTCCTGGATATTTTTTAATTGTTATGGAATTTATACAATGGGCAAAAGATAATAATATACCAGTAGGACCAGGACGAGGTTCTGGTGCAGGTTCTCTTGTAGCATATGCTTTAAATATCACAGAAGTAGATCCATTATCTTTTAATCTTTTATTTGAAAGGTTTTTAAATCCAGAACGTATTTCTATGCCTGATTTTGATATTGATTTTTGTATGGAAAAACGTGATCAAGTAATTGATCATGTTTCAGAGATATATGGTAAAAATGCAGTAGCACAAATTATTACCTTTGGAACATTAACTGCAAAAGCTGTTATTAGAGATGTAGGTCGAGTTTTAGGATATCCATATGGATTTATTAATAAACTATCTAAGTTAGTACCTTTAGATCCCGGGATAACTTTAAAAGAAGCTTTTTCCAAGGAATCTGAATTATTCAATTTATATAAAAATAATGAAGATGTTAAAAATTTAATTGATATTGCTAAAAAATTAGAGGGTACAAATAGAAATATTGGCAAACACGCAGGGGGAGTGGTTATTTCACCTACTAAAATTACTGATTTTTGTCCATTATACTGTGATGAAAAGGGAAATAATCCAGTAACTCAATTTGATAAAAATGATATAGAATATATAGGATTAGTAAAATTTGATTTTCTTGGTTTACGCACACTAACTATTATTAGCTATGCGGTAGAAATGATTAATACAAAATTAAATCTGAATAAAAAAAGAACAATAAATATTAATTCAATTCCTCTTGATGACGCTAAATGTTTTAAATTATTAAAAAATTCTGAAACTACTGGTGTGTTTCAATTAGAATCTTATGGGATGAAAGATTTAATTAAAAGATTACAACCTGATTGTTTTGAAGACATGATCGCTTTGGTTGCACTTTTTAGACCAGGTCCTCTACAATCTGGAATGGTCGATAATTTTATTAATCGAAAACATGGACGTGAGAACATTTCATATCCCGATCATAAATGGCAACATATATTATTAAAACCTATATTAGAATCAACATATGGAATTATATTATACCAAGAACAAGTAATGGAAATAGCTCAAGTTTTGTCAGGTTATACATTAGGTAGTGCAGACATTTTAAGACGAGCTATGAGCAAGAAAAATTTAAAAGATATGTCAGAACAACGTGCTATATTTGAAGAAGGAGCCTCAAATAATGGTATCGATAAAAAATTATCTATAAAAATTTTTGATTTACTAGAAAAATTTGCAGGATATGGATTTAATAAATCTCATTCTGTAGCTTATGCTCTAGTTTCCTATCAAACTTTATGGTTGAAATCACATTATCCTGCGGAATTTATAGCTGCAGCTATGACATCTGATATAGATAATACAGAAAAAATTGTTATTTTAATTAATGAATCTCTAAATATGGGGGTAAAAATTATCCCTCCAAACATTAATTTAAGTAAATATGAATTTTATGTAAATGATCAAGGTGATATAGTTTATGGTCTTGGTGCTATCAAGGGTATAGGCAAAAATTCAGTGCAAGTTCTTATTAAAGAACGTGAAGAAAATAAATTTTTTCATGACTTATTTGATCTTTGTATGCGAATTGATTCTCAAAAGATAACCCGTAGAGTTTTAGAAAAATTAATTATGTCTGGTAGTTGTGATTGTTTTGATAAAAATAGAAATTATTTACTTCAATCAATTGATGATGCTATAAATGCGTCAAAAGAATCTTTTAGAATAAAGTCTTTTAAACAAGATAGTCTTTTTGGTATTTTTCAAAATGAGTTAAATCAAGTAAAAAAAAATAATCTTGTTAATTTAGTCTGCCCTGAAAAAAATAAATTACAAAACGAATATCAAGTATTGGGATTTTATCTTACAGGACATCCTATCAATCAATATAAGAAAGAATTAGAATGTTATGTAAATGGTGTAAAATTATCACAGTTAAAATTCATCAAAAGAAACAAGAAAATTTTAGTAGCAGGAATAATTGTTTCTATCAAAATAAAAATAACAAAAAATAAGAATCGTATAGCTATTTTGGTATTGGACGATAATACTAGCCGTTTAGAAGTTGTGATTTTTACAGAATTATTAAATGCATATGAGTCTCTTGTAAAATTAAACAAACTATTGTTTGTTCACGGTATGTTAAATGTCAGTTTCATTGATAAAAATATTAAAATGACGGCCTATGCACTTATAGATTTAAGTGTTTTGAGAAAAAAATACATAAATAAACTAATAATTATATTAAATAAAGAGAAAACAAACATATTTTTTTTAAATAATTTATACGAATGTTTAGATAAACAATCTAAAGGTAATATTCCTGTTTTTATTTTTTTCGATAATAAAGAAGTATGTTTAAATAAAAAATTAAATAAAAAATGGTTTGTTGTAATTACTGATGATTTTTTAAATAAATTAAAATTTTTAGTAGGATCTAAAAACATAGAATTAAAATTTAATTAATAAAAAATTTTTGATATTATAAAATAAAATTTTAATCAAATTTTTTAAAAAAATTTGATCAATAATATTGTCAAGTAGAAATACGGTTTTTAACTAGTTATTTTTTAGATTCAATAGTTTTGCACCTTTACTTTTTAAGTTTTTGGATAATAAAATTTTTTATATCTTTTATATTAATTAAAATATTTTCCTTATTTTTTCTTTCGCGATATTCAACATTATCGTAGTTAATTGAACGTTTGCTTATAATAATTTGATGTGGAATACCAATTAAATCGACTTCATTAAACATAACTCCCGGTCTTTCATCTCTATCGTCTAATATAACGTCTATACCAGTTTTTTTAAACTTTTTATATAAAAAGTGTGCTATTATTTTGATTTTATTATCTTTTTTCATATTTATAGGTAAAATAACTACTTCAAAAGGTGCGATAGAATCTGGCCAAATAATACCATTTTTATCGTGATGTTGTTCGATAACAGCAGCTGCGATGCGCGTTATGCCTATTCCAT
Organism: Buchnera aphidicola str. APS (Acyrthosiphon pisum); assembly: GCF_000009605.1. Lineage (NCBI taxonomy): Bacteria > Pseudomonadati > Pseudomonadota > Gammaproteobacteria > Enterobacterales > Erwiniaceae > Buchnera > Buchnera aphidicola. Next base: position 266,861 of record NC_002528.1, read on the forward strand.
AACATCCCATATATAGATTTTTTAGATTACCATTTTTTATCTTTACAGACTGTTGTATTTTTCTAGAATATTTTTGTCCAAGTTGAAATATATGACCAATTTCAATGCTTTGTTTTATATTTAAATATCCTGAACCATTAGGACTCAAATCATTTTTTGTTACTTTTCTAATATCTTTAAATATAGGCATCGGCAAATCAATATTCCAATTTACGTTGATAAAAAAATGTTTATTAATATTTGAACCAATAGTAAAATTTTTCATATTAAAAGTAGAAATATCAGCAATAATGGGAACTTTTAATCCCAAAGGTCCTAAGAATTCTTTTTTTACTCCAATTAGTGAAATGACTTCTTTTTCATTAAGAAATACTAAAGGTTTATTAATTATATCAATTTTTTCTACTTTAAAAAAATTCAATTCATGATCTCCTCGTATTAATAATGCAGCTATTGAAGTAATATCATTTATTTTGGTTTGAATTAAAAAAGTTTGAATTTGATTAATTAATGGTGTGTTTAATTTTTCAGACATTATTATAGATTTTTTGGTGTTTGTTTTATTTTTAATCAAACAGGATGAATATTTTTTTTTAAAAAAATCAATTGTTTCTATAGATTCAGCCATATTCATGTTTGAAGAATATAACTTATCATTAGAAAACACTATTTCATCTTCTCCATTTTGAGAGAAAGCTTGAAATTCATGTGAAATATTGCCTCCCATAGAACCTGAATCAGCTTTTACTGCACAAAAATTTAAATTCATTTTTTTAAATATATTTATATAACTATCATAAAATTTATTATAAGTATTTTCTAAACAGCTTTGATTAATATGAAAAGAATAAGCATCTTTCATAGTAAATTCACGTGTTCTAATAATTCCAAAACGCGGTCGTATTTCATCTCTAAATTTTGTTTGTATTTGATATACAGTTAAGGGAAGTTGTTTATATGAATGAATTTCAGAACCAATAAAATTAGTAACAACTTCTTCATTGGTGGGACCTAAAATAAATTGGTTTTTACGCCGATCAAGAAATCTTAATAGTTCTTCTCCATATAGATTTAAACGTCGGCTTTCTTTCCATAAATATTCAGGTTGTATAATAGGCATCAATATTTCTAATGCATTTATTTTTTCCATTTCTGTCGTAATAATATTTTTTATTTTTTTTAGGACTCTCATTCCAGTTGGCAGCCAAACATATAAACCTGAAGATGTTTTTCTAATCATACCGCTTCTTATCATTAGTTGATGACTAATAATTTTTGCGTCGTAGGGTATGTCTTTTGAAGTTGATAATAAATATTGACTTGTAAGCATCTTTTAAACTCTCAAAAATAAAAATTTTTTTATTAAAAATAGAATTGTATGTTTAAAAAAATTTGTTTTTGCATAGTAAATTTAATTTTACTATATGATAAGATCTTTTCTTAAATAATTTATTTAAAGTTAATATATATCAAAAATATAAATATATAGAATTTTCAATTATCATAAAAATGATATTTTTTTAAAAAAATAAAGATCAATATATTATGTTAATATTTTTAAAAAATAGATCAAGTCTGGTTGTTTCTTTAGCAAAATTAACTTGTTTTTTTTTTAGTACAGAGGTTTAATGAATTTTTTATGTATAAATAGTGGTTAAAAATATTTACAATGAATCATAATACAAATGAAGAAAAAACAGAACATCCCACAGAGCATCGCATCAGAAAATTTCGTAAAAAAGGAAAAACAAGATATTCTAGGGAATTGAGTTCTTTATTTATTTTGTTAGTTGGTTTTATAAATTTATGGTGGTATAGAGATTTAATTGTTTTAAATTTTAGTAAAATAATGTCCGATAGTTTTCTTTTTGAAAGTAATGATTTTTTAAATAACAACAATAATTTATTAAAAATATTAATGTCTCTAAAAGAGATACTATTTTCTTTTTTTCCATTTTTAATATCTTTATTAATTGTAATTATCATACCTCCTATACTTTTTAGTGGAATCAGTCTAAATTTCAGATCATTAACCTTAAATTTTTCCAAGTTAAATCCATTTCATGGTTTTAAGAGACTTTTTTCTTTTCAAATAATAGTGGAATTTTTTAAGATAATACTAAAATTATTTATAGTGAGTATTATATCTTTTTGGTATTTACAGTTTTCTTTTTCTGAAATTTTATTTTTAGTTAATGCAAATTATGTATCTTCATTATCACATGGATATAATATAATTTTTTCTTGTTGTTTTTTAGTTATACTAGGCTTATTTCCTATTGTTTTTTTTGATATAGCTTGGCAGCAATTTAACTACTATAAAAAATTAAAAATGACTCGTCAAGAAATGAGGGATGAATTAAAAGAAAAAGAAGGAAATCCAAATATAAAAATGCGGATTCGTCAAGCAATGAAAGCTGTTATGCGCAGAAGAATGATTATCAATACTCCTAAAGCTGATGTAATTATCACTAATCCTATACATTATTCTGTTGCATTAAAATATGATGAAAAAAACATGAATGCACCTAAAGTTATAGCTAAAGGTATAGGAGAGGCTGCCATCAAAATACAAAATTTAGCTCTTAAACATAATATTTCTATTATCTCTGTACCATCATTAGCTCGTTCATTATACCGTTATTCCGAAATAGGACAGTATATTCCAGGTCCTCTTTATAAAGCTGTTGCAGAAGTTTTAGCATGGGTTTGGAAAGTGCGCAAATGGAAAAAAGAAGGAGGTATTTTCCCTGAAAAACCTATCAATATATCAGTCCCATCAGAATTAACGTTCACAGGAGAACATGAAACTAATGATTAATTTTTCTTCTCTTTTACGTATTGTAAAAAGTTTAAAAACAACTCAATGGCAAATACTTGCTGGTCCAATACTTATTTTAATGATCTTATCAATGATGGTTTTACCATTAGCCCCCTTTGTTTTAGATGTTTTTTTTACTTTTAACATTGCTTTGTCAATAATAATTTTACTTGTTTCTATGTTTACGCGTCATACTTTAGAGTTCACTGCTTTTCCAACAATTTTGCTTTTTTCTACATTGTTGCGTTTAGCTTTAAATGTGGCTTCTACTCGTGTTATTTTTTTAAGAGGTCACACAGGCACCAATTCAGCAGGAAGAGTAATTGAATCGTTTGGTCATTTTTTAGTAGGTGGTAATTTTGCTATTGGAATAGTGGTATTTATAATCTTAGTTATTATTAATTTTATTGTTATTACAAAAGGTGCTAGCAGAATCGCGGAAGTTGGTGCTCGATTTATATTAGATGCTATGCCAGGGAAACAAATGGCAATAGATGCAGATTTAAATGCAGGTTTGATTGGGGAAGAAAAAGCTAAAAAACGTCGTATAAAAATTACACAAGAAGCTGATTTTTACGGTTCTATGGATGGTGCTAGTAAGTTTGTACGTGGAGATGCAATTGCTGGCATTTTAATAATGGTCATTAATATTTTTGGAGGTTTAATTATTGGCTTAATACAACATCATATGTTCTTAAACAAGGCAGTAGAAGTCTATACTTTATTAACTATCGGAGATGGTTTAGTTGCTCAAATTCCAGCTTTAGTTATTTCTACTGCAGCAGGTGTGATTGTAACACGTGTAAGTAGCAATCAAAACGTTGGAGAACAAATGGCAAGTCAATTATTTTATAATCCTCAAGTTATTTTATTAAGTGCGATAGTATTAGGAGTTCTTGGTTTAGTTCCAGGAATGCCAAATATTATCTTTTTAGTATTTACAGTTTTATTATTTATTCTTTCTTGGTGGTTGTATGAAAAAAAATATGATCTAGAAAATGATTTTATAAAATCTAATAAAAAATATAAATTTATACATGATGCCATCTCAGAAGCATCTTGGAATGATGTTGAATTAGAAGATCCAATTCGAATAGAAATAGGTTACAAGTTAACACCAATGACTGATATTAATAAAAAAGGTGACTTATTAGATAGAATTCGTATAGTTCGTAAAAAAGTTGCTCAAGAAATTGGTTTTTTACCTCCATTAGTACGTATTAAAAACAATATGCATTTATCTGGAAATTCTTATCGTATTTTTATTAAAGGTGTTGAAGTAGGTCAAGGAAAGTGTTTTTATGGACGTTTTATGGCGATTCATTCAGGCCGTGAAACAGAATCTTTGCCTTTTGAAAAAGTATATGAACCTACTTTTGGTTTATCTGGCTATTGGATTGATGAAGAATTTAAAAATAAAGCTCAAAAAAAGGGTTATTCTGTTATAGAATCTAGCGTTGTACTTTCAACACATTTAAATTTTTTAATTACTAATCATATTGATGATTTATTTGGTCGTCAAGAAGCTCAACAATTGTTAGAACGCGTTACGATAGACCATCCAAAATTAACTGAAGATTTAATTCCAAATACAATTAATTTAACCATTTTTCATAAAATTCTTAGAAATTTATTATTAGAACATGTTCCAATACGTGATATGAGAACTATTTTAGAAACATTATCTGAACATGCGGATACTCAAAAAGATCCTAATGAATTAACTAGTATCGTGCGTATTGCATTAAGAAAAATTATTATACAAAAATTATTTAATCAAAACAATATTATCGAAATAATAGGACTAGAACCTAATTTAGAACGATTATTACTAAATAGTTTAAAATCTGGAACTGATACTATAGAACCTAATTTATCTGAAAATTTGTTAATACAAACAAAAGAAGCGATCAAAAAACAATTGTTAATAGGTTCTCCTCTAGTGTTATTAGTCCGTCATTCTTTACGATATTTTTTATCAAAATTTTTACGTCAAAATTTTCCAGAACTAACTGTTTTGTCTCAATTTGAGATTATAGATGTAAAAGAAATAAAAATGACTAATATTATTGGTACTTCATGATAGATAAAATTAGTTTTTTGTATACAGATTGGTGCGGTGATAAGTAGTACCATGTTAGTGCTACATTATTTCCTCACCTTGCTGGTTTTTTAGGACAAATAGATGTCATATAAATTAATATTTTTACATTTTTTTTACTACTCTAATACCAAGCATATTAAGTCCTTTTTTTAATGTTTTAGCTGTTAAAATAGATAATTTAAGTCTACTTTTACAAGTTTTTATTTTTTTGGGAAAAAGTATAGAACAATTCTCATAAAAATGAGAAAAACTAGTTGCAAGATGATAAAGATACTTACATAAAATATGAGGGGTTCCTTTTTGAGAAATTAATAAAATGATTTCTTCAAATTCTAATATTTTAATTGCTAGATTAATTTCGCTTTCTTTTGTTAAAAAAATCTTTTCTTTTAGTTTCTTTATAGGCATATTAGATTTTTTTAAAATAGAAACAATTCTTGTATAAGCATACTGTATATAGGGCGCTGTATTACCCTCAAAGCTTAACATTTCGTTCCAATCAAATATATAATTAGTATTTCTATTTTTAGATAAATCTGCGTATTTGACTGCGCCGACACCGATGATATTAGATAATTGATTTAGTTTTTTTTTAGATAAGTTAGGTTGTTTATTTTTAATTAAACGCATCGCCCTTTCTGTAGCTTCATCAAGAAGTGCAGAAAGTTTTATAGTATCACCATCACGAGTTTTAAATGGACGTTTATCTTTTGATAGCATCATTCCAAAGATATGATGTTCTAATAATAAATTTTGAGATATATAAAGAGCTTTTTTGGCTATAGTCCACGCTTGTAGTAAATGCTGGTGCTGTCGAGAATCAGTGTAATATATAATACGATCGGCATGTAATACTTGATATCTATATTTTAAACAAGCGATATCAGTAGTAGAATATAAAAACCCTTTGTCTTTTTTCTGAATAACAACACCCATGGGTTCTCCTAATCTATTCTTGAATTCTTTTAAAAAAACAATTGTAGAACCGTTTTTTTCTATTGCTATTTTTTTATTCTTAAGATCTTCAATAATATTAGGAAGCATTTTATTGTATATACTCTCTCCCATTGTATGTTTTTTTTTTAAAGTAACATGTAGCCTTTTATATATTTTACAATTTTCTAACATTGTGATGGATACTAATTTTTTCCAAATAGAATAACAATATTGATCACCATTTTGTAATTTTACTACGTATTCTCTAGATTTTTCTGCAAATAATTGATCAATATCATATTTTTTTTTCGCCTTGCAGTAGTATTCCTCTAATTTCATAAGGGATAAAGGACTATTTACGAGTTTTTTAACTTCTAAATATGCAATCAACATACCAAATTGAGTACCCCAGTCACCAATATGATTTGCTCTAATTACATTATGACCTAAAAAATCTAATATTCTAGCCATAACATCGCCAATTATTGTTGAACGTAAATGTCCAATATGCATTTCTTTTGCAATATTTGGCGAAGAATAATCTATTACAATATTTTGTGCATTTACGTGATTTATGCCAAGACGAGGTGAAAGAAAAATTTTTTCTAATTGTTCAGATATCCAATATGGATTAATAAGAAAATTAATAAAACCTGGTTGAGAGAATGTTATTTCTTTATACATGTATTTTTTTTTAATATTGAGAATTATTCTATTAGCTAATTCAAATGGTTTTAAGTTTGATATATTAGCTATTTTTATTAGATTGTTAAGTTGGTAATGCCCTATTTTTGTTTTTTTATTTAATGTAATAACGGGATCGCAGTTTATGATAGCAATTTTAATTAAAGCATCTTGGATATCTTCTTTGATTGTATTTTTCAAGTTCATAATAAAACCTTGTTTTGTATGATATTAAATGAAACATATTAACCTTATTCTCTAAAAAATAATAAAATATATGTTTAAATAATTACTTATTTAATTGAGCTATAATTTAAATTAATTTATCATATATGTTCTATTTTATTAATTTTTAATTATTTATTAATTATTATTTTAGAAAATTTTTCTTGTATTAAATATAAAAACAATCTTCTTCTACAAATAAATGTAAAAATTAAAAATTTTTTCATAAAAAGGTTGACAGTAGAATAAAAAAAATGTAATCTCTTAATCTAAAGTTTTAAATATAAAAACGCTCTTTAAAAATATATTAGATAATCTGTGTGGGCACAGACAATTAAGTACAAAAAATTTATTTTTTTATTTAAAATATCTTAAAGATTTTTTCTTTAAGATTAAAAAAGTTTTTCAATTGAAGAGTTTGATCATGGCTCAGATTGAACGCTGGCGGCAAGCCTAACACATGCAAGTCGAGCGGCAGCGAGAAGAGAGCTTGCTCTCTTTGTCGGCAAGCGGCAAACGGGTGAGTAATATCTGGGGATCTACCCAAAAGAGGGGGATAACTACTAGAAATGGTAGCTAATACCGCATAATGTTGAAAAACCAAAGTGGGGGACCTTTTGGCCTCATGCTTTTGGATGAACCCAGACGAGATTAGCTTGTTGGTAGAGTAATAGCCTACCAAGGCAACGATCTCTAGCTGGTCTGAGAGGATAACCAGCCACACTGGAACTGAGACACGGTCCAGACTCCTACGGGAGGCAGCAGTGGGGAATATTGCACAATGGGCGAAAGCCTGATGCAGCTATGCCGCGTGTATGAAGAAGGCCTTAGGGTTGTAAAGTACTTTCAGCGGGGAGGAAAAAAATAAAACTAATAATTTTATTTCGTGACGTTACCCGCAGAAGAAGCACCGGCTAACTCCGTGCCAGCAGCCGCGGTAATACGGAGGGTGCAAGCGTTAATCAGAATTACTGGGCGTAAAGAGCGCGTAGGTGGTTTTTTAAGTCAGGTGTGAAATCCCTAGGCTCAACCTAGGAACTGCATTTGAAACTGGAAAACTAGAGTTTCGTAGAGGGAGGTAGAATTCTAGGTGTAGCGGTGAAATGCGTAGATATCTGGAGGAATACCCGTGGCGAAAGCGGCCTCCTAAACGAAAACTGACACTGAGGCGCGAAAGCGTGGGGAGCAAACAGGATTAGATACCCTGGTAGTCCATGCCGTAAACGATGTCGACTTGGAGGTTGTTTCCAAGAGAAGTGACTTCCGAAGCTAACGCATTAAGTCGACCGCCTGGGGAGTACGGCCGCAAGGCTAAAACTCAAATGAATTGACGGGGGCCCGCACAAGCGGTGGAGCATGTGGTTTAATTCGATGCAACGCGAAAAACCTTACCTGGTCTTGACATCCACAGAATTCTTTAGAAATAAAGAAGTGCCTTCGGGAGCTGTGAGACAGGTGCTGCATGGCTGTCGTCAGCTCGTGTTGTGAAATGTTGGGTTAAGTCCCGCAACGAGCGCAACCCTTATCCCCTGTTGCCAGCGGTTCGGCCGGGAACTCAGAGGAGACTGCCGGTTATAAACCGGAGGAAGGTGGGGACGACGTCAAGTCATCATGGCCCTTACGACCAGGGCTACACACGTGCTACAATGGTTTATACAAAGAGAAGCAAATCTGCAAAGACAAGCAAACCTCATAAAGTAAATCGTAGTCCGGACTGGAGTCTGCAACTCGACTCCACGAAGTCGGAATCGCTAGTAATCGTGGATCAGAATGCCACGGTGAATACGTTCCCGGGCCTTGTACACACCGCCCGTCACACCATGGGAGTGGGTTGCAAAAGAAGCAGGTATCCTAACCCTTTAAAAGGAAGGCGCTTACCACTTTGTGATTCATGACTGGGGTGAAGTCGTAACAAGGTAACCGTAGGGGAACCTGCGGTTGGATCACCTCCTTAAAAATATATACTTTTTTGAAAGTGCCCACACAAATTATCTAATAAAAAAATTAGAAGGCTTGTAGCTCAGATGGTTAGAGCGCACCCCTGATAAGGGTGAGGTCGGTGGTTCAATTCCACTCAGGCCTACCAATAAAAAATCATCTGGGGCTATAGCTCAGCTGGGAGAGCGCCTGCCTTGCACGCAGGAGGTCAGCGGTTCAATCCCGCTTAGCTCCAAAAATCTTTTTTTAATCTTAATCTTTTAAAAACTTCAAAATCAGTGCACGTACTTTTTAATCCAATTGATTTCTTAACATAATTATCATTTGTTCTTAAAAATAAATTAATTTTTTTTTCGAAAAAAATATAAGAAGGCAAGCTAGACTGACCTAGTTTCAATTTTATTTCAATTTTTTTTAAATATAATTTAATAAAATTATCATTAGGCAAAATAAACATAGAAAACTGTAAATTAGATAATGTGTATTCATGAGAACAGCACAAAAGAGTGCTATCTGGAAGAGACGAAATAATTTTTATAGAACGATACATTTCTAAATGTTTATTTTTAAAAACACGTCCGCAACCTGCCGAAAATAAAGTATCTCCGCAAAAAATATATGGTTGACTATAATAAGAAACGTGACCTGATGTATGACCTGGAGTAAAAAAAACATAAAATATCTTATCTAATAAGATAATCCTATCTCCATGAGATACAATTTTATTGACACCGTGCTGTCTTGTTTCTTTTGGTCCAAAAACGCTTATTTTTGGAAAATATTCAATAATTTTTCTTGTTCCTCCCGTATGGTCAATATGATTATGAGTTAATAAAATAGCTCTTAGGCGCCATTTTTTTCTCTCTATTTCTTGTATAATAGGCTCAGATAATCCAGGATCTATAATTATGCAGGAACCGCTGGTATTTAAAAGAACCCAAACATAGTTATCTGATAAAATCGATATTTTTTTTAATATCATAATTTTTTTATATTTTATTTTTATTCGAAAAAATTAAAAATTATAATTTACTATTTTCATAGTAAGTATCTTTTATTGAAGGATTTTTAGCAGACTGCCGTGCTATCATATCGCATCTTTCATTTTCTAAGTGCCCGATATGAGCTTTAACCCAAAACCAAGTGACTAAATGTTTTTTAAGAGCAGTATTAATACGTAACCATAAGTCTATATTTTTTACAGATTTTTTTTTGGCAGTTTTCCATTTTTTTTTTTCCATATAGGCATCCAATCAATAATTCCTTTTTTTACATATAAACTATCTGTTGTAATTTCAACATGACATGATTGATTAAGAAACTCTAATCCTGATATTACGGCCATTAATTCCATGCGATTATTAGTAGTTAAATGAAATCCTGAAGTTAATATTTTTTCATGCTTTTTGTAGCGTAAAATTGTGCCATATCCTCCTGCACCAGGATTACCTAAACAGGACCCATCTGTAAACATTTTAACTATTTTTAACATAATAATAGTAATTCCAAATAATTTTAATTATATTTACGTCATTGAAAATATTATGAATAGAAAAAGAACAATTATATTAGATACAGAAACAACAGGTATAAATCAAACAAGTCTTCCTCATATAAACCATAGAATTATAGAAATAGGAGCTGTTGAAATCATTGATCGTTGTTTCACAGGAAATAATTTTCATGTATATATTCAACCCGGCAGATCAATAGAGTCTGGAGCATTAAAAGTTCATGGTATTACTAATAAATTTTTATTAGATAAACCTATTTTTAAAGATATTGCTGATTCATTTTTAAATTATATTAAAAATTCTATATTAGTTATTCATAATGCTTCGTTCGATGTAGGATTTATAAATCAAGAACTAGAAATATTAAATAAGAAAATCAAAATTAATACATTTTGTTCTATTATTGATACATTAAAAATTGCCCGGGAATTATTTCCTGGAAAAAAAAATACATTAGATGCTTTATGTACACGTTATAAGATAAATAAATCTCATAGAAATCTACATAGTGCGATAGTAGACTCTTATCTTTTAGGTAAATTGTATCTTTTAATGACTGGCGGTCAAGATTCTTTGTTTTCTGATAATACAATTAATTATAAAGAAAATTTTAAAAAATTGAAAAAAAATATTCAATTAAAAAATAATACTTTAAGGATATTACATCCTACACTAAAAGAAAATGATTTACATGAAAAATATCTACAATACATGAAAGATAAAAGTACATGTTTATGGAATTAATTATAAAATAAATATAAAAAAGATCATTGACTGATTTTTTTAAAATATGTACAATATAAAGATACAAACAAGGTGTGGTAGTTCAGTTGGTTAGAATACCGGCCTGTCACGCCGGGGGTCGCGGGTTCGAGTCCCGTCCGCACCGAAAAAAATATTATATAAATATGTTATTTTAATACTAAATATTTACTTATTTTCCATTAAAAAGTTGAAAAATTTAAAATTATGTATAAAAAAATAATTTTTTCTGAATTTAACTCTGCGTCAAAAATATTAAAAAATTTTTTAGAAGATAAAAAACAAATAGAAAATATTCAAAAAGCAGCTATTCTAATTGCTCAATCATTTAAAAACGAAAAAAAAGTAATTTCTTGTGGAAACGGAGGTTCACATTGTGATGCAGTACATTTTTCAGAAGAATTAACTAGTGTATATAGAAAAAAAAGATCCGGATATCCCGCAATCTCCATTTCAGATAGTAGTTATATTTCTGCAGTAGGGAATGATTTTGGATACGATCAAATATTTTCACGATTTATTCAAAGTGTTGGTCATTTAGGAGATATATTATTAGCTATTTCTACTTCCGGAAATTCTTTAAATATAGTAAGAGCAATAGAAGAAGCAAAGAAAAAGAAAATGAAAGTAATCGTTTTAACAGGAAACAATGCAGGTAAAATTAAAAACTTATCTGATATAGAAATTTGTATTCCTCATTGCGGGTATTCAGATCGGATACAAGAAATGCATATTAAAATTATTCATATATTAATATTAATTATCGAAAAAGAAATGCAAAAAAATTAACGAATTATTCAATAATTAATCGTTACTACATTAAAATCCTATAATAATTTTCAAGTAATTTCCGCTTTTTAATAAATACTATTTTATAGTTTCGGAATTTCTTTTCATGAGTGAGAAATACATTGTCACCTGGGATATGCTTCAAATTCATACTAGAAAACTAGCTAACCGATTAGTTAAAAAAATTCATTCTTGGAATGGAATCATTGCTGTAAGTAGAGGAGGTCTTGTTCCATCAGCTTTGTTAGCAAGAGAGTTAGGTCTAAGATGCGTCGATACTGTGTGCATTGAAAGTTATAATTATGATTGTTTAAAAGAAAATAGAAAAATCATTAAAAAAGCAGAAGGTAATGGAGAAAAAATTATTGTAATAGACGATCTAGTAGATACTGGTGGCACTGCAAAAATTATTAGAAAATTATATCCAAAAGCATGCTTTGTAACTATTTTTGCAAAACCAATGGGTCGTTCATTAGTAGATAATTATATTATAGATATTCCTCAAAACGTATGGATCGAACAACCATGGGATATGTCCATTTCTTATATTCCCCCTCTTATTCAAAATTATAAAATCAAATAAAAAAATAATATTATTTCTCTTAAGAAATCTTTAATATAATGATTGTTAATGAAAATAAAATTTTCCAAAATAAATACATACTGCAAAAAAGGATGTTTTTATGATACATAACGAAGAAGAACAATTAGAAAAAAAAATTGAAAAAAATCAAGATCCAAAAATAAATCATAAAAAATATGACAGTGATAATTTAATAAAAAAAAATTTAATTCAATTTTTAGAAATACAACTAAAAGAATCTGAAGAAAAAATAATAGAAAAAGAAGAAATAGTTGAAAAAGAAATAGTATTAATACATAATAGATTTAATAAAGAGATTGAAAAATCTATAAAATTTTCTTTAGAAAAAATAATTATAGACTTCCTTCCTATTATTGATAATATTGAACGTGCATTAAACTTAATAGAAACAATTAATTTAAAACAAGAAAAGTACACAGAAATTTTAAAAAAATTGCAATTTATTTGTAATCTGTTAGAAAAATTTTTTTATTTATTTAATATTAAAAAAATTAATGATACAAATGTATTGTTTAATCCGTCTATTCATCAAGCAATGTCTATTCATTATACTAATGACATAATATCTAATCAAATAGTCACAGTTATGCAGTCAGGTTATATTTTACATAAATCTCGTTTGTTACGTCCTGCTATGGTTGTAGTGTCTAAAGAAAAAATATAAAAATAATATGTTTTTTAGGTTTAATAATATTGTAAAGTATTTTAATTGTTATTAAATCTAAAAATTTTATTAAAAATATTAATATATTTTTTTTAATTTTTTTGATAAAAAAACATTATTTCTTCTCCATTCTTTTGGATCTATAGTTAAATTTCTATAAATTTCAATTCTATCTCCATCTTTGATTTTGAATTTTAAATGTACGGTCTTATTGTATATTCCTATTCTGTTGTGATGAAATGAAACGTCATTTGTTAAATTTAACAAATTTGATTTTAAAATAGCATCTTTTACAGTAGATCCTAATGCAATATCAACCTGACAAATATATTGAATTTTTGGTAAAGCATAGACAACGGTTACTTTTATGATCTTCATATTTTTATAAATTTTTTTATTTTTTATTTTTTAATTTTATATAAAAAGATTGTTTTTATTTTAACTTATTTTACTTTTGGAATAAATTAAATTATGTTGCAAAAAAAAAAATATCAAAAAAAATCATCTAAAATTATAATTAATAAAAAAGCATATTATAATTATTTCATAGAAAAAGTATTTCAATCCGGTTTAGTTTTAGAAGGCTGGGAAATCAAATCTATTAGATCAGGTAAAGTAAATATTTCGGAAAGTTATATAATAAATGATCGTAATGAGATGTATCTTTGTAATTGCTTAATTGAACCTTTGCAAATGTCTTCAAATCGTTTTTCTTGTGATCCGACAAGAAAGAAAAAATTATTATTGCATAAAAATGAAATTGATTTTTTATCTCTTAAAAAAAAAAATACAGGATACACAATGGTATCATTATCTCTATTTTGGAAAAAATCTTGGTGTAAGTTAGAATTTGGATTAGCTAAAGGAAAAACTGCACAAGATAAAAGAATAAATTTAAAAAAAAGAGAATGGGAACAAGAAAAATTAAAAATACTTAAAAAAACTAAAGAAACATACTAAAATATTTTATGAAATATGAAAAAGATAAAAATTGGATGAAAATTGCTTTAAAATACGCATATTATGCTAAAGAAAAAGGGGAAATTCCCATAGGTGCAATATTAGTTTTTAAGGAACGTATAATCGGAATAGGCTGGAATAGTTCTATTTCTAAAAACGATCCAACTGCACACGCGGAGATTATAGCATTACGTGGTGCAGGAAAAAAAATAAAAAATTATCGATTATTAAATACTACATTATATGTTACTTTGCAACCGTGTATTATGTGTTGTGGTGCGATTATACAGAGTCGTATTAAACGTTTGGTATTTGGTGCTAATTGTAATTCATCAGATCATCGATTCTCATTAAAAAATCTGTTTTGCGACCCACAAAAAGATTACAAATTAGATATTAAAAAAAATGTTATGCAACGTGAATGTTCCGATATTTTAATAAATTTCTTCCAAAAAAAGAGAAAAAATAAAATCCATATTTGCAAGAAAATTTAATTAATTTTCCAAAATAACTAAAGCATAAGCGTATAATTTTTGATCAGAAATACTTACATGTATCGATTTACATTGGATTTCTTTAGATTTTTTTAGAGCATGTTTTAAAAAGCGCAATTTTGGTTTGCCCGATTTATTTTTATAAAATTCCAGTTGATTGAATGTTATTTGATGATTTATACCTGTTCCTAACGCTTTAGAAGCAGCCTCTTTAGCAACGAATTTTTTTGCAAGAAAACTAATACTATCATCGATAAGAATGTATTTCTTCCATTCTTCTGTAGATAAAATTTTTCTTGCAAATTTATCTCCATACTTTAAAAAAATATTTTTAATACGTAATATTTCTACAAAATCTATTCCTATACCTATAATTGACATTATAAAGATACACCTTATGTAAATATAATTTTTTATATTTAAAAATTATTGATTTTTTTAAAATCAGTTAAAAATTTGAACTTTTAACTAATTTTAAAAAATTAGTTATATTATTCTATTAATTTCAATTTTTGTCTTTAACCCATAAGACAAGATGAGTTTTTATATAAAATTTCTTTTCTATATTATTTCTTGAAATCATACTAATTTTTTTTATTTTCTCTCCATTATGACCAATTACAATACTTTTTTGCCTTACATTTTTTACCCAAATTATGGCTTTTATATAAAGTGCTATTTTTTCTTTCTTTTTAAAAGATTCTATTTCTACTTTAATTATGGAAGGCAATTCATCTCCTAAAAATAATATTAATTGTTCTCGAATAATTTCAGAGACTGTAAAAAAATCGGAATTAGTTGTAATATAACATTCAGGATATATATGACAGTTTTCTGGCAAATAAGATTTAATTATATTTTTTAATAATATTAAATTACTTATTTTTTTTGCAGAAATGGGAAGAATTTCTATAAAATCAATTTTTTTTTTGAGAAAATTGATAAAAGGCAACAAAATAATTTTGTTACTTATTTTATCAATTTTATTAATAATAATTAAAATTGGTATTTTAGTTTTCTTTATTTCATTTAAAATTATTTCATCATGTATTGTCCAATCAATCCGATCAATAATAAAAATGATTAATGTTGCGATTTGTGTTGTTTGATAAAAATTGTTTTTATGATGTTTCATTTGATTGTTATTTTTGTCAAAAACTACTCCGGGAGTATCTATATAAATTGATTGATAATTATCTTCTGTTTTAATACCGGTAATATTACTCTGTGTAGTATTTTTTTTTCTTGAAACAATAGAAATTTTTTTACCAATTATATTATTGAGTAATGTTGATTTACCAACATTTGCTTTTCCAACAATTATTACATGTCCACAATATTTTTTTTTTATTTTCACTCTACACCTAATTTAATTAATGCTTTTTGAGCTGCATCTTGTTCAGCTTTTCTTCTACTAGAACCTGTTCCAATCAAATATTCTGAAATGGTACTAATTTTACAATGAATGGTAAATAGTTGATTATGAGCTTCACCATATACTTCAACTATAAAATATAAAGGCAAAGATAAATGCTTTGATTGTAAATACTCTTGCAACCGTGTTTTAGGATCTTTTTGTGTGTCTCCAGGACTAATTTTTTCTAAACGTTTTTCATACCATTTTAATATTAATTCTTCTACTGTTTTAATGTTACTATCTAAATAAATACTTCCAATTAAAGCTTCTACAGTATTGGCTAAAATAGATTCACGACGAAAACCTCCACTTTTTAATTCTCCCTGTCCTAATTTTAAATATTCTCCTAAATCAAATTCATATGCGATTTCTGCTAAAGTATTTCCTCGAACTAAAGTTGCTCTCATTCGACTCATATCACCCTCATCGATATATGGAAAATGTTGATATAAAGCATTGGCGATAACGAAACTTAGAATAGAATCGCCTAAAAACTCCAGTCGTTCATTATGTTTACTACTCGCACTACGATGTGTTAATGCTTGTTTTAAAAGATCCTTATGAGTAAAAGTATATCCTAATACTTTTTGTATTTTTTTTGTCACAATATGATTCATGTTATACCAATTTCAATAATATTTTAATTGATTGTACATATAACAAGGAAAATAGAAATTTTGATAAAATTGAAGGTATACGCTAATATAAATATTGACTCTTATTATATTTCTATTAGATTAGTCTTTTCTAATGTATACTTCCAATTCTATTTATACGTATACCAGTAGGCCATTCATTTTCATTTTTATCAAAACTCATCCATATTTTAATGGCTTTTCCCACTAAGTTTTTTTCAGGTACAAACCCCCAATAACGACTATCTAAACTATTATCACGATTATCTCCCATCATGAAATATTCACCTTTAGGTACAATCCAAGTTAATTTAGGCATATTTTTTTGTTGAAAATAATTTTCTTTTGTATTTTTAATACTATTTAATAGTAATATACTATGTTTGACATCCTCGATTATTTCTTCAACAATATCAAAATATAATGAGTTATATATGTTTTTATCTTCTTTGATATTGTTCTTATTAGAGAAGTATATTTTTTGAATAAAATTACTAGATCGAGATTGGGAATAATTAATTGATATCTTCTTTTCACATCCTCTCTGGTCTGAATAATTCGTACATATATGTATGTGTTTATCGTGAAGATCATATCTAATTTTATCTCCAGGTAATCCTATTATACGTTTAATATAATTTATATTATGATCAGTAGGATGTTGAAATACTGCAATATCACCACGATTAGGTTTTTTGGTACGTATTAATATTTTATGTGTAATGGGTTCTTTAATACCATATGAAAACTTTTCTACTAAAATAAAATCACCCACTAAAAGAGTAGGCATCATAGAACCTGAAGGAATTTGAAAAGGCTCATAAATAAATGAACGTATAATAAATATTGCTAAAAAAATTGGGAAAAATGACGCTAAAGATTTTAAGAAATATGTTTTATTTTTTGATTTTTCTATTTTTTCTTGATGAAAATTATTATTGTTAATTATTTTTTTATTAATTAAATAATTTTTAAAGCTTTTGATACAATAAAAACTCCAAAATATTCCAGTTACTAATGTACTAATTAACAAAAAAATAGTTAATATATTTGCCATGGTATTTTCCTTTTTTTAACTTTCTCTAGAATTTAAAATCGAAAGAAATACTGTTTTAGGCACATTAACATTACCTATTTTTTTCATTCTTTTTTTTCCGTCTTTTTGCTTTTGTAACAATTTCTTTTTTCTACTAACATCACCACCATAACACTTTGATAATACATTTTTCCTCAATTGCTTAATAGTAGATCGTGCGATAACAGAATTGTTAATTACAGCTTGAATTGAAATGTCAAATTGATGTCGAGGTATTAATTTTTTCATTTTATCAACTATTTCACGAGAACGAGATTGTGCATTTTTATGGTAGGATAGTATTGTTAGAGCATCTACCTTTTCTGAGTTAATTAATATATCTATTCGTACCATTTTCACAGATTGAAAATATTTAAAATCATATTCCAATGAAGCATATCCACTAGATACAGATTTTAGTTCATCAAAAAAATTTAATATAACTTCATTCATAGGTATATTATATTTCAATAATACTTGATGTGAATGATAAACCATATTAATTTGAACACCTCTTTTTTTTATACATAATTTTATTATTGATCCAAGAAATTGAGGAGGTGATAGAATACTGCATTCTACGATCGGTTCTTTAATTATTTTTATATCATTCATATTAGGAAAATTAGAAGGAGTATCTAAATAAATTATTTTCCCATTAATAAGTTCTATTTCATAAATAACTGTAGGTATTGTAGTAATTAAATCAATAGAATATTCTCTTTCCAAGCGTGCTTGAATGATTTCCATATGCAATACACCTAAAAATCCACATCTAAATCCAAAACCAAGCGCTACTGAATTTTCTGGTTCATAAAATAAAGAAGCGTCATTTAAACTTAATTTTCCTAATGCATCTCTAAACATTTCATATTGATCTGATGTAAGGGGAAATAGACCAGCATATATTTGAGGTTTAATTTTTTTAAAACCTATTATCATATTTTTGGCTGGATTTTTAGCTGTTGTTAACGTATCTCCAACAGGAGCAGCAATGATATTTTTTATACCACAAATAATCCAACCTACTTCACCACATCTTAATTGGTTTTTATTTAATTTTTTAGGTGTAAAAACACCTATTTGATCAACATAATAATTTTTTCCTGTGCTCATTACTTGAATTTTATCTCTTTCAAATAATATGCCATTTTTAATTCTTATCAAAGATACTACACCTAGATAATTATCAAACCAGGAATCAATAATTAATGCTTGAAGAGGGGAATTTATTGAACCTTTAGGATAAGGAATATCGTTAATAATACGTTCTATTAGATCTTCGATGCCTTCTCCAGTTTTAGCTGAACATCTAATTGCATCCAATGCAGGTATTCCTATAATATCTTCAATTTCTTTAGCTACTTTGTCTGCATTTGAATTAGGTAAATCTATTTTATTTAATACAGGAACAATTTCTACATTCATATCTATTGCAGTATAACAATTAGCTAAGGTCTGTGCTTCAACCCCTTGAGTGGAATCTACAACTAATAATGCTCCTTCGCATGCAGCTAACGATCGAGATACTTCATAAGAAAAATCAACATGACCTGGAGTGTCAATAAAATTTAAATTAAAAATATTTCCTGATTTATTTTTGTAATCAATCATAACGCTTTGAGCTTTAATAGTAATGCC
The DNA here is from genome assembly GCF_000009605.1 of Buchnera aphidicola str. APS (Acyrthosiphon pisum). NCBI lineage: Bacteria > Pseudomonadati > Pseudomonadota > Gammaproteobacteria > Enterobacterales > Erwiniaceae > Buchnera > Buchnera aphidicola. Next base: position 286,124 of record NC_002528.1, read on the forward strand.
TCGTTCTTTTTCTAAATCCATTGAATCTAATACTTGATTAGACATTTCTCTTTCAGATAAACCGCCACATAATTGTATTAATCGATCAGATAAAGTTGATTTTCCATGATCAATATGAGCTATAATCGAAAAATTTCTTATACTTTTCATGTTTTTTATACCATATTCATGTTTAATACATTTTAACATGCAGTAAAAAATATTTTTTATTATTTTTATAAATTTTTAATAAAAAATATACTAGGATAAAAGTTTGTTTAAAAATAATATGTTTTAGAAATATAAAAGATAATTTATTTATTCTTCTTGTTTATGATATATAATGTAATATTAAATATATTAAAAAATATCTACAAGAAAATATTAAAATTAATACCTTTAATTATGATAATAAAAAAAAATAAAAAAATTATTGTTGCTATGTCTGGAGGGGTAGATTCATCTGTTTGTGCGTGGATTTTAAAGAAACAAAATTATCAAGTAGAAGGTTTATTCATGAAAAATTGGGAAGAAGACGACCAAGAAGGATATTGCAGTTCTACTAAAGATTTATTAGATGCAGAAAACATCTGTAAAAAATTAAATATATATCTTCATAAGATGAATTTTTCCTCAGAATATTGGGAATATGTTTTTGAAAACTTTCTAAAGGAATATAAAAAAGGAAACACACCTAATCCAGATATATTATGTAACAAAGAAATTAAATTTAATATGTTTTTGAATTATTCTATTCAAGAACTTAAAGCCGATTATATTGCTACAGGTCATTACGCTCGTATAAAAAAGATAAATGGTAAATATTTACTTTTAAAAGGAATTGATACTAATAAAGATCAAAGTTATTTTTTATATACTTTAAATAGTATTCAGCTTAGAAAAATTCTATTTCCTATCGGACATTTAAAAAAAAATAAAGTAAGGAATATAGCTAAAAAAATAGATTTAAAAATCGCTAAAAAAAAAGATTCTACGGGTATTTGTTTTATTGGTCCTAAAAAATTAAAAAATTTTTTAAGCCTTTATATTTCTGAAAAAAAAGGTGATATAGTTACAATTTCTGGACGAGTTATTGGCAAACATAGTGGAGTGTTTTATTATACTATAGGTCAACGGCAGGGATTAGGTATAGGCGGAATAAAAGGAGAATACAACATACCCTGGTATGTTGTAGAAAAAAATATTGAAAAAAACATATTAATTGTTGCTCAAGGTTCTTATAATAAACACCTTATGTCCATAGGATTAATTGCTAAAAATATTAATTGGATTAATTATGATCAGTTGTCTTTTCCTTTGTCTTGTATGGCAAAAACAAGATATCGTCAGAAAGATATTATATGTAAAATAGAATATATTAATAATCATCATATAAAAATATTATTTGATTGTCCAGTTGCCGCCGTCACACCTGGACAATCAGTAGTTTTTTATGTATCAGATATTTGTATAGGTGGTGGGATTATTGAATCTAGATTACCATTGTTATAATTTTAATTATTTTGAATAGTAAGGAGATAATTGTGATGAAAAAAATACACTTAATTACGTTATCACTTGCAGGTATATGTCAGTCAGCTCATTTAGTACAGCAATTAGCTTATTCAGGAAAATGCGACAGTAATGCATTCAGTATATGTTTAAAAAGTATTTTAGAAATTAATCCAACTTCTTTCATTGCAATATATGGTAATCATGAAAAAAACCTCATCATAGGATTGGAAATATTGTTATCTACTTTAACTTTTTCTAGTTTTTCTTATTCATATATTGAACTAATTAAATACATTTCTAATATGATGATTATTGAAAAAAAGTTAAAAAAAAGTCGTACGGCAATTTATTCTTTAAAAAATAAAATATCAGTTATATCTAGTGAATACTATTTAAATTACAACATAAAAAATTTAACTCGCAAACTAGGAGAACTATATCTTGAAATTATTAGTTCTTTAGGTTCGCGTATTGTAATAAAAGGAATAAAAGATTTTTTACAAGATCATCAAATACAAGAAAAAATTCGATGTTTGTTATTTTCAGGTATTCGTGCAATAGTTTTGTGGAAGCAATATGGAGGAAACCAACTGCAATTGATATATTTTAGATATTTTATTATTAAAAAAGCAAAAAAAATATTGTATCATTTAAAAGATGCAACTTAATTCTTATAAAAAATTGTTAAAAAATTAGGATATAAGGCATGGAATTAACCTCTTTAACAGCCATCTCTCCTGTTGATGGTCGATACAGCAATTTAACAATATTATTAAGAAATATTTTTAGTGAATTTGGTTTTTTAAAATATCGTTTGAACATTGAAGTTCAGTGGCTAAAAAAAATCATTAGTATGTCTCAAATATTAGATATTAATAATATTGAATATAAAGAAATATTATTTCTTGATAGTATTGTTGAAGAATTTAATGAAAAAGATGCAATTCTTATTAAGAATATAGAAAAAGAAACCAATCATGACATTAAGGCTTTAGAGTATTTTTTAAAAAACAAGATCGCTCAATCTAAAAATCTTTTAACTATTTCAGAGTTCGTACATTTTGGATGTACTTCGGAAGACATTAACAATATAGCATACTCATTAATGATTAAAGATGCTCGTGATAAAATAATTTTACCATTATGGTATAAAATTATAAGTACTTTAAAAAAAATGGTTTTTAAATATCAACACTATCCTTTATTATCTTTAACTCATGGACAACCCGCTACTCCATCAACTATGGGAAAAGAGATTGCTAATTTTTATTACCGAATGAAACGGCAGTATATCATACTCAAAAAAATAGAAATATTAGGAAAAATTAATGGAAGTACTGGTAATTATAATGCACATTTAGCAGCATATCCTGATATTAACTGGCATAAGATAAGTAAAGATTTCATCACGTCATTTGGTATTAATTGGAACCCATATACTACTCAGATCGAACCTCATGATTATATTGCAGAATTTTTTAGTTGCATGTCTCTATTTAATACAATATTAATTAATTTTAATCGCGACATGTGGGGTTATATTTCACTTAATTATTTTAAACAAAGAACAATAGATTATGAAATAGGTTCTTCAATAATGCCCCACAAAGTCAATCCTATTGATTTTGAAAATTCTGAAGGTAATTTAGGACTTTCTAATGCTCTTATGAATCATATGATTACAAAATTACCTATTTCTAGATGGCAGCGTGATTTAAGTGATTCTACGGTATTAAGAAATATAGGTGTGGCTATTTCTTATGCAATAATTGCATATAATTCTGTATTATCAGGAATTAATAAATTAGAAATTAATGAATCTGAATTATTAAAAAATTTGGATAAAAATTGGTCTATTTTATCGGAACCTATTCAGACTATTATGCGTCGTTATGGAATTAAAAACGCATATGAAAAATTAAAAAAATTGACTCGAGGAAAAGAAATAAATAGAAATGTCATACATACATTTATTTCTAGTTTAAATATTCCTGAAGAAGAAAAAAAACGTTTAAAAAATATGACTCCTTTCAACTATATTGGAGCAGCGAGTCAAATTATCAATGAAATAGAATAAAAAAAACAATAATTTTAAAACTTTTGTTTCAATCTTCTATTTATAATAAAAATTACAAGAAATTTTTAAAAAATTTAAAATATCAAGGAGAATATGCTGTGACATTAGGAATATTAGCTATTTCCATTCTGTTATTAACTGGATTTAATCAGTTTTTAAATACAAAACCAACTTTAAAAAAAAATTATTTTTTAAATCAAAAAAGTATAAAAAATACTTTAAAGAATTGGAATGATATCATTGCAACTACAGCTAATAAATATAAAGTTGATGAGAAATTAATTAAGTCCATTGTTTACGTAGAATCTTCTGGTAATCCTTATGCTAAAAGTCAATCTAATGCTATCGGATTAATGCAAATCAAACCTTCCTCAGCCGGAGCAGAAGTATATCGTTTAAATGGAAAAAAAGGCAGACCTTCTATTCAAGAATTATATGATCCAAAAACGAATATAGATATAGGAACTTCTTATATCAGTTTTTTACAAAAAAAATTCATCAGTATAAAAAACAAAGATGTCATGAGATATGCTATAATTGTCGCATATGTCAATGGAACTAGTGCACTTCTTAAAACATTTTCTAAAAGTAGAAAAGAAGCAATAAACATAATAAATACTATGACAAAAAAATCTTTTTGTACACACATAAAAAAAAACACCCGGCAGTGCAAGCATTTCGTTATTTAATGAAAATAATTACGGTTTATAATCTAATATAAAAATATTATTTTTAAACAATTAATAATTTTTTAAAAAATTAAAGATTATTCTTAATAATATCTATATCTTGAGATATAAAAATGGGATTTTTAAAAGGTAAAAAATTTTTAATAATTGGCATTTCAAGTGTACGATCAATTGCTTTTGGTATAGCAAAATCTTTATATAATCAGAAAGCTGAATTAGGATTTGTATGCCAAAATGAAAAAATCAGAAAAAAAATAAAAAAACTAGTAGAACCAATGAAATCTTGTATCGTACTATGTTGTGACGTTTCTAATGATAAAAATATTAAAAAATTATTTATAGATTTAGGTCAGGTATGGAAGAAATTTGACGGATTAGTTCATGCAATTGCTTATTGTCCAAAGCAATATTTTAATGGAGATTTTATTGATAATATTACCAGAGAAGGTTTTAATATTTCTCATGAAATTAGTTCTTATAGTTTTATAGGATTGGTTAAAGCCTGCAGAACAATGTTAAACAATTTTTCTTCTTTATTGACTTTATCTTATTTAGGTTCACAACGTGTCGTACCTAATTATAATGTTATGGGTTTAGCTAAAGCTTCATTAGAAGCAAGTGTCCGTTATATGGCTAGTTCATTAGGAAAAGAAAATATTCGTGTCAACGCTATTTCGTCTAGTCCCATTAAGACTATTTCCTCTTATAAAATTACAAATTTTAATAAAATACGAAATTGTTCTTATGCATCTTCTTTTTTAAAAAATTCTGTTACCAGTGAAAATATAGGAAATGTAGCATCCTTTTTATTGTCTGATTTGTCTTTAGGTATTACTGGTTCAGTTATTTATGTTGACAATGGTTTTAATGTCAGCAGCATGAATAATATTCAATAATATTATTATTCAAAATTTAGAAGGATTATTTATACATAAAAATAATTTACATACAATATACATGCTAATTTTAAAAACTAAAAAGTAATTATCTATGTTATTTCATAAATGAATTATACATTTAAATTAATTTTTTACATTTATGAGATTCTTAATTTTTTACAATGACAATTGGGTCGTATTATTATGTTTCAAAATAATCCATTACTTACACAGTTAAAAAAAAACCTACATGCTAAATCACCACGTGTTGAAGGCATAGTAAAAAGCACTGAAAGAGGATTTGGATTTTTAGAAGTTGATCCGCAAAAAAGTTATTTTATACCTCCAAAAAATATGAAAAATGTTATGCATGGAGATAAAATAATTGCATTATTAACAACAGAAAAAGATCGAGAAATAGTTGAACCTGAAAAATTAATTGAACCTTTTCTAAATAGATTTGTTGGAAAAATAGAGAAAAAAGACAATCGCTTATTTATTGTTCCAGATTATCCGTTTTTAAAAGATCTTATAACATGTCAACCTAACAAAAATTGTATCAATATTTTTCAAAACGGAGATTGGGCTGTAGCTCAATTAAAAAAACATAAACTCAAAGGAGATCATCTTTTTTATGCTGAGTTAACTGAAAAAATTACTCAAGAAGATGATCCATTAATACCATGGTGGGTAACTCTAGCACGTCACGATCTTGACAGGAAAGAACCTTTAGCAGAAGACGATGATCTTATATTAAAAGAAAGCGATAATAGAAAAGATTTAACAGATTTAGATTTTATTACTATCGATAATACAAATACAAAAGATATTGATGATGCTCTTTTTGTAAGTGAAAAAAATAATGGAGATATTTCTTTAATTGTCGCTATTGCAGATCCAACCGCTTATATTAAACATGGTAGTAAATTAGATGTTATAGCATCTAAAAGAATATTTACAAATTATTTACCAGGTTTTAACATTCCTATGTTACCCCGTAATTTATCAGAAGATATATGTTCATTAAATCCTAACAAACGTCGCCCTGTATTGGCATGTCATATTACGGTTTTAAAAAATGGAAATATCTCTAATAAAATTGAGTTTTTTTTAGCCTGGATTAAATCAAAATCAAAATTATCTTACGATCATGTTTCAGATTGGATTGAAAAAATAGGGTCATGGATACCACCAACAAAATCTATTGCAAATCAAATATTAATTTTACATCGTCTATGTTTATTACGTATAAAATGGCGCAAAAAAAATGCAGTGTTATTTAAGGATAGCATAGAATATCGCTTCCATGTATCAGAACATGGAAAAATCATAGATGTGTTAATTGAAAAAAGGCGTATTGCTCATAAAATTATTGAAGAATCTATGATAGTAGCAAATATATCTGCTGCTAATTTTTTATCTAAAAATATTGGTTTTGGTATATATAATGTTCATTCTGGTTTTGATCTTGTTAATGCTGAAAATGCAGTATCCTTTTTGAGAAGTTACAATTTAAACTTTACTGTGAAAGAAATAACTACATTGAAAGGTTTTTGTAATCTAAGACGTGTATTGAATATTATATCTAATAATTACATCGATAGTCGTATCCGTCGTTTTCAATCTTTTGGAGATTTCAGTACTATACCAGGACCACATTTTGCACTTGGTTTTTCAGAATATGCAACCTGGACTTCTCCTATTCGTAAATATAGTGATATGATTAATCATCGTTTATTAAAATCTATTATAAAAAAAGAAAAGTCAATTAAACCTGGTGAAGATATTAAAATAAAAATAAGTGAACAAAGACGACGTAATAGAATGGCTGAAAGAGATGTTTTAGATTGGCTTTATACTATATTTTTACAGAAAAAAAAATATCAAAACCAAAAATTTAACGCGGAAATAACTGATATTTCTAGGAGTGGAATAAGAGCCAGATTAATAGAAAATGGTGCTAATGTTTTTATTCCTGGAACTCTAATACATCCTATTAGAGAAGAATTAAATTTTAATCAAGAATCAGGAAAAGTTTTTATTAATGGTATTATGCATTATAAAATATCTGATTTGATTCAAGTCACTTTATCAGATATTCGTTTGAAAACTCGTAGTATTATTGCCAAACCTGTATTTGAAAAATTTAAATAAGAAATAAATATGCTATTTTATTCAGTATAAAAATCAGAAGACTACCTGAAACATAATAAAAATTTTTTCAATAAGTTATGAAAATTAAATATAAATTAGGAGTATAATATGAATATTTCAATTTTTGATTTATCTATATATATAAAATTTTTTATAGGTTTATGTGCTTTAGTTAATCCAATTGGAATGATTCCTATCTTTACAACTATGACAAATAATCAATCTTTTTTAGAAAGAAAGAAGACTAATATAGTAGCTAATTTTTCAGTATCATTAATTTTATTAATATCATTATTTTTTGGTAGTAATATTTTAAATATTTTTGGTATATCTATTAATTCTTTTCGTATTGCTGGTGGAATTCTAATTATTAGCATAGCTTTTTCTATGATTAGCGGTCAATTCATTAAAACAATAAAAACTAAAAAAGAAACAAAAGAAGAAAATAAAATAGATAATATTAGTGTTGTTCCCTTGGCAATGCCTTTAATTGCTGGTCCAGGGGCAATTAGTTCTACTATTGTTTGGAGTACTTATTATTCAAGTTGGGCTAATTTATTTTTATGTAGTTTAGTAATTTTCTTATTTTCTTTTGTTTGTTGGTTATGTTTTGAAGCTGCTCCATATGTTGTGCAAATTCTAGGAAACACAGGAATTAATATCATTACTCGTATTATGGGTTTATTATTAATGTCTCTTGGAATAGAGTTTATTAGTACTGGTATAGGTGCTATTTTCCCAGGATTATTACATTGATCTATTTTTTTATATTTAAATTTTTACCGGATGATTCTTGAAAAAAAAAATTATTTTTTTGCGTAATTTAGGAATAGAACATTGGTTAACAACATTTAATAAAATGAATAATTTTATTATATCACGCAATCCTTGTACTTACGATGAAATTTGGTTTGTAGAACATTATCCTATTTTTACTCAAGGGCAATCGAATGAACAAAAAAATTTAATTGTTTCTAATGATATTCCAGTAGTACAAACTAACAGAGGCGGTCAAATTACATATCACGGACCCGGACAACAGATATTATATTTTTTAATTGATCTAAAACGTAGAAAAATGAATATTCGTCAATTAATAAATATAATGGAACAAACAGTAATTGAAACTTTAAACAATTTTTCTATTCAAGCATACACTAAAAAAAAAATGCCAGGTGTATATATTAATGAAAAAAAAATATGTTCTTTAGGATTGCGCATAAAAAAAGGGTTTACTCTTCATGGTTTAGCATTAAATGTTAATATGAATTTAACACCATTTAACTACATTCATCCTTGCGGAGATAAAAATATGAAGATGACACAAATAAAAGATTTTAATTCAAATGTTAAATTAAAAGATGTAAGGTTTATTTTAATTAAAGAGTTATCTAAATTTTTAGAAATTTTTATAATCAACAGTAATTAAAATAAAAAATTCACTAAATAAATTTTGTTTTTTTATCTTAAATTTCTCCGTATAAGAATTATTTTAAAGTTAATTTTCAACATATATTTTCATCTTTGTAATTGAGATAATAAATTGTATGAAAAAAAATAAAGATGTTTTATTAAAAAATAAAATATTAAAAAAATTAAATATTATCAATATTAAAAATCTTGATAACATTAAAGAAAAATTAAAAAAACCTGATTGGATAAAAATTAAAATACCCGTTAATACGTCTCGTATATATCAAATAAAAAATGCTTTACGTAAAAATAATCTATATTCTGTTTGTGAAGAAGCTCATTGTCCAAATTTATCTGAATGTTTTAATAATGGTACTGCAACATTCATGATTCTAGGATCTATATGCACACGAAACTGTCCTTTTTGCGCTGTTTTTCACGGAAGACCTAATCCTGTAAATGTAGAAGAACCTCAAAAATTATCTGATACTATTTTTGATATGGGGATTAATTATGTAGTAATTACCTCAGTAGTACGTGATGACTTATATGATGGGGGAGCTGAACATTTCGTTAATTGTATCAAGGCTATTAAAAATAAAAATCAAGTAAAAATTGAAATATTAGTTCCAGACTTTCGAGGAAGAATAGAATTAATTTTAAATATTTTTAATAAGGCATTGCCTGATATTTTTAATCATAATATAGAAAATGTTCCTAGACTGTTTAAAAAAATTCGTCCAGGAGCAAATTATCAAAGATCATTATTATTATTAGAGTCGTTTAAAAAAAAATATTGCAGTGTATTAACTAAATCAGGTTTAATGTTGGGTCTGGGTGAAAAAGATGTAGAAATTATTCAAGTAATGAAAGATCTTTATTCAAGTGGTGTAACGTTATTAACGGTAGGTCAATATCTTCAACCTAGTATTCATCATTTACCAGTAAAACGGTATATACCTCTTTCAGAATTTGAAAATATAAAAAAAGAAGCTTTATCGATTGGGTTTACTAATGCTTTTTGTGGTCCTTTTATTCGTTCATCATATCATGCTAGTTTTCAATCGCATTTACCTATTAAAAATAATGATATTAATAATATTTAACAGTTAACTTTTATATGTAATGTAATTAGAATATTTTACATCGAAAAATATATAGAAAATAATATTTTTTTAATTATATATATTTTTTATACTAGAGGTCTATAGTGTTGAATCCTAATATTTTTCACATGCCGAAAATAATCATTGCGTTAGATTTCTGTAATAAAAAGTCCGCTATGAAATTAGTAAATCTTCTTAATCCATCAATTTTTTATTTAAAAATTGGAAAAGAAATGTTTACAATTCTAGGTTGCAAATTTGTCAAAGAATTACACCAACTAGGATTTAATATATTTCTTGATTTAAAATTTCATGATATTCCGAATACTGTATTTAACGCTACAAAGGCGGCAGCTGATTTAGGGATATGGATGTTAAGTGTTCATGCTTCTGGTGGTAAAGAAATGCTAATCTCGGCAAAAAAAGCATTAAAATCTTTTAAAAAAGCTCCTTTATTGATAGCCGTTACAGCATTAACTAGTTTTAAAGAAGAAGCATTAAAAGAAATTGGAATTAATATTTCATTAACTGAATATATTTTAAAATTATCAAAATTATCTAATGATTGTGGATTAGATGGTATTGTATGTCCAGGTAAAGAAGCAAAGAAAATCAAGTTTTTATTTGGAAATAAATATAAAATTATTACGCCAGGTATTAGAATTGCTAAAGATTTACTATATGATCAAAATAACATTATTACTCCTAAAGAAGCAAAAGAATATAAAATAGATTACATAGTAATAGGACGTTCTATTACTATGTCAAAAAATCCAATTAAAAAATTAGATTTAATAATAAAATCGATGCAATAAATAACAATTTTAAAAAATATTTATTTAATTGTAAATTAGGAGAATTTATGCAATTAATAGAAAAAGCCATGTTACCTACTCCTTGGGGAAATTTTCTTATCTTTGGTTTTGAAGAAAAGAAAAATGGGAAAAATCATGTTGCTCTTGTATATGGTGATATAAAAACAAACACTCCTACTCTTTCTAGAGTACATTCAGAATGTCTAACAGGAGATGCTTTTTTTAGTTTACGTTGTGATTGCGGTAGTCAACTAGAAATGTCTATGAAAAGAATTTCTCAGGAAGGCAGTGGTGTATTAATTTATCATCGTCAGGAAGGGAGGAATATTGGTCTTCTTAACAAAATAAAAGCATACGCTTTACAAGATAGAGGCTTAGACACGGTTCAAGCAAATCAAAAACTTGGTTTTTCTGCAGATGAGAGAGATTTTTCATTATGCGCTGATATATTTAATATATTAAATATTAAAAAAATTCGTTTATTAACAAATAATCCATTTAAAGTGCAGATGCTGAGTGATGCCGGAATAAATATTGTAGAACGTGTTCCTCTTATTGTAAAAAAAAATCCTAAAAATGCTTATTATTTAAAAACTAAAGCTGAAAAAATGGGTCACTTGTTGTCTGAATAAGTACGATTAATTATTTAATAATATAAATTTAATTTTGAATTTGTAAAAATAAATTTTACTGTTTAAGGAGTAGGGGTTTTTTTGATGAACCCCCGGATTAAAATTATAACAAAAAATCTTCTAATATTTTTTTACGCTCTAAAATAGCATTTTTAATAACTGATGGAGTGCGACCTTGACCAGTCCATGTTTTAAAATCTCCGTTTTTATTAATATATTTATATTTTGCTGGTCTTTTAGGTCTTTTGCGTTTTTCTGATGATTTAATAGAATTAGTTTTTGTTAGTAATTCGTTAGGGTTAATACCATCAGCAATCAACATTTCTCTATATTTTTTTAATTTTATTGCCCTCTGTGCTATTTCTTCTTTTATTTTCTTTTCTTCTTTTTTTCTTTCATTAATAACAACTTTAAATTTTTCTAATATTTCCTCTAGAATTTCTAAAGAACATTCTCGTGAATGTACACGAAGTGTACGAATATTATTTAGAATTTTTAGTATTTCATTCATCATCATGTTCTCATTATATCCGTTCAAGGTAAAAATTTTTTTACTTAAAAATTAATATCAAAAATGAGAAATTAATAATTTTAATATATTTAAAAGAACTGATTTATTAAAACTATAAAAATTTTTCTTATAAAATATTATATAAAAAATTTTTACACTTTGGCACTTAAAATATATAAAAATTAAACAAAATACTACGTTTTTATATAAATATATAACATGGTTTTGTTGTACGTACAATATAATGATTTCATAAAATATAAATATATATATTTATTATAGTGAAATATTCTATTGATAAAATAAAATTTATTATTGATTAAAATTTTTTAAAAATTGTTATTATTACAATAATGGACTTAAAAAGTAAAATATTTTTTCAAGAATTCTTTTCCAATATGCGCGCATAGACCAAGCTTTTTTATCTATTAACTGGGAATCAGAAATATATTTATTTTGTATACAAAACAAATTACGTCCAAAATCACTATCATCAATAACCAAAGTTATTTCGAAATTTAACCAAAGACTTCTCATATCTAGATTAACAGTCCCAATTAAACTTAGTTGTTGATCTACTAATATACTTTTACTATGTAATAATCCTTTTTGAAATTGAAAAATTTTTACACCTGCTTCTAATAACTCACTAAAAAAAACTCTACTGGCCCATTTTACTAAAATAGAATCATTATATAAAGGTATAATGATGCTAACTTCTACTCCTCTTTGAGCTGCAGTACAAATAGCTTCTAATAAATCTTCACTAGGAACTAAATAAGGGGTAGTTATGATTAATTCACGTTTAGCTGAATAAATAGCTGTCAATAACGCTTGATGAATCATATTTTTAAGAAAACCCGGTCCGGATGCAATTACTTGAATACTAGCGTTTTTATTAGATTGATTTTCTAACATTTTTTTATTTGGTAATTGAGGCAAGATTTTTAAACCTGTTTCAATTTCCCAATCACAAGAGTAAATTATACCCATTGTTGTAGCAATAGGCCCTTCTATTCTTGTCATTAGATCAATCCATTGTCCAATTTCAGAAGATTTTTTAAATAAATAAGGATCTACAAGATTCATGCTACCAGAATATGCAATATAATTATCAATTAATATAATTTTTCTGTGTTGTCTAACATCAACACGTCTTAAAAAAACTCGTAATAAATTCACTTTTAAAGCTTCTACTACTTGAATTCCAGATTTTCTCATAATTTCAACCCAGGGGCTCTGAAAAAATTCAATACTTCCTGCTGAATCAAGCATTAATCTACAATGTATTCCACGTTTTGCAGAATCAATCAGAGCTATTGCCACATCATCTGCCATCCCACCTGGTTTCCAAATATAAAAAACCATTTCAATATTTTTACGTGCTAAATAAATATCACGTATTAATATTTGCATAATTTTCTTGGTATTAGTTAATAATTTAATTTTCTTGCTTTTAATTCCGTGTAGACCTTGTCTATTTTTACATAACTGAAATATAGAAGTAGCTACTTCACTATTTTTTATTTGAAAAATATATGTACAAGACTTTAATTCATGAAGCCATTTATTAGAAATGGACCATATTCTATTTGCAATTTTTTTTTGTCTTTTCCCTAAATAAAGCTCACCAAAAAAAAACCAAATAGAAATACCAATAAAAGGAATAATATAAATTGTTAGTAACCAAGACATGGAATAAGGTATATTGCGGCGTTTAATTAAGACTCGAAAGGTAATATTAGCAATTAGTAACCAATATGTTGAAAAAATTAAACATTTGATTAAATTATAGAAAATATCCATCCATTGAAGGTCCTATTTATGATTTTGTCAAAAGATCTTCTATTTAATTAAATATTTTTTATTTTTTTAGAAAAGTATATATAATATTTAAAGTAGTAGAATAATGTATATATATTAAAACTTATTCATGAATATAAAAAATGAATCTGATTCTAAAAATTAATAAAAAAATTATTTTTTTGTTCAACACTTTTTAAAAAACAGCGATTTAGCAATAAATAAAAATATAATTAGTTTTATCCAGTGTTGAACGTAATATTTTGAAAATATTTTTTATAAGAAAACAATAATTTTTTATAAGTATATATTTTTTAAAATTTTTTAAGTGAATGTAAAAGAATTAAAAATAATGACTTCTATTTTACAATAAATCATATTATTTAAATAATACTCATAGGTAATAACTCACGGGGTTGTCCCGTCTTATTAATAGCTACATAAATAAATATTGCTTCTGCAGCACAGTAGTATTGACCTAATGGTTTAGAATAAATTTTTTTAATCCATATTTCTACATTAATTTTAATAGAACTTTTTCCAATTTTAATGCAATTTGCATAACAATTAACAATATCACCAACTGACACAGATTTTAGAAAATTAATACTATCAACACGTACAGTAGCTACCTTGCCACCAGAAATTTCTTTAGCCAATATTGCGCCGCCTAGATCCATTTGAGACATAATCCAACCACCAAAAATATCACCATTAGCATTAATATTTTCAGGCATTGAAAGTGTTTTTAACACTATTATTCCCTTTGGTAATTTATTTTTTTCTGACATTATTAAAATGTTCACTCTATTATTAGGTTATAAAAATTATTTATTTTTTGATATTTTACAATTGATATAGATACTTGTTATTAAAATTAAAAAAAATGTTAAAGATGTAAAACCAAAAACTTTAAAATTTACCCATATAGTTTCTGAAAAATAATATGCTATATAAATGTTTAAAATAGCGCAAAATAAAAAAAATAAAGACCAGATAAAATTAATTTTGCGCCAATAAATATTAGATATTTTTATATCTTTTTCTAAAAATCTTTGTATCATTGGTTTTCTTGTAAAAAATTGACTAATTAATAATACTAAAGAAAAAATTATATAAATAATTGTTATTTTCCATTTAATAAATTGACTGTTATGAAAAAAGATTGTTAGAGAACCAAAAAAAAAGACTGAAAGAAAACTAAATAAACTAATTTTATCTATTTCATTATAAAAAATCCAATGGATTATACATATTAATCCCGATATAACAATTAGCGAACCAGAAGCTATAAAAATATCATAAAATTTATAAAATATGAAAAATATGAACATTGGTAATATATTTAATATTTGTTTCATAATATAAACCTGAATAATTTTCAATTTTTAAGAACGCAAGAAAATCATATAAAATCGAAATAAGTATATAATTAAAATCGAAAATAGTATATTCATACTAATATTTGATATTAAAAATAGAACGTTTTTGTTAATCAAAGAAAAATGAGCTAGCAACATAGTTAAAATAAACTTACCACACATCCAAAATAATACACCTGGTCCTATTATTTTTATATATTTCCAAGAAATATACATACTAAGACGAATAGAATCTAGTAATCTATTCTTTTTAAAAAATAAAATAATAGGAGATAAAGATAGTATTATAGATAATAATATTCCTGGGATAATTAACAACATAAAACCTATCTGAATAATAAAAGTAGTTAAAAAATTTAATATAAATAAACTTGGAAAAAATAAAAAAAAAGTTCTTATTGATGATACAATTGATTTTTTTTTAGGTTCAGATACAACAGAAATTAAAATGATAATACTTCCTAATAATGTGGTTTTACTAATTAATGATTCCATAATTTTTAAAATAGAATATTTTAATA
Source organism: Buchnera aphidicola str. APS (Acyrthosiphon pisum) (assembly GCF_000009605.1). Lineage (NCBI taxonomy): Bacteria > Pseudomonadati > Pseudomonadota > Gammaproteobacteria > Enterobacterales > Erwiniaceae > Buchnera > Buchnera aphidicola. The sequence continues at coordinate 301,599 of NC_002528.1, forward strand.
ATTCATGTTTTTCATTTAAATTCATATTTTGAATGAATTCTAATAATGAGCTAGTGTTGATAAATTTATTATTTTCCATTATAGACACAATATGCATATCTGGTTTAATAAACATATCTATTAATATATTCATAAAAGTAGCAAATATAGATATAAAAAAAATAGCTCCTATTTTTTTGTAAAAAAAATGATGCGTATCATGACGTAATTTATTTACTGTAATCGGCATATGTATATTCCTTATAAATAACTTTATATGATGCAAAGATTATACATATTATTTGATATGAGAATGTTTTTAAAACATAAAAGATTACATATTATATAAAAATATTATTCTAATTTAGTAGAAAGTTTTAATAAATGAGTAAATTTTTTTATTTCTTTAATCATTTTTTTTTCTTGATTTAAATATTTTTCAATAATATTTATTATTGCTGAACCACATATTACACCAGATAAGCCTGATGATATTGCTTCTTTTATTTGTTTAGGATTTGAAATACCAAAACCTTGTAATAGAGGGACAGAATTATATTTTTTTATTTTATTTATAAAATCTCTAGGTAATGCAATAGTATTATTTTTAATCCCGGTTACTCCAGGACGAGATAATACATAAATAAATCCTTGTGCATATAAAGAAATTTTATATAAAAAGTCTGCGTCTGCATCAGGAGGACAGATAAAAATAGGATTAATTTTATATTTATTTGCTATATTATAAAAAATTTTTGATTCTTCAATTGGAACATCTGCTATAAGTACAGAATCTAAACCAGAATTAAAGCATTGAAAATAAAAATTATCAATACCTTGATTATATACAAGATTTGCATATATCAAAATACCAATAGGTAATTTTTTATTTTTTTTACGTAATTGTTTTAATATTTTAAAATATTCAAAAAAAGTATTATTTTTAGATAAAGCACGTAAATTAGATTTTTGCACAGTTGGTCCATCAGCTAATGGATCTGAAAACGGAATACCGATTTCTAAAGCATCCGCACCACTTTTTATTAAAGTTTCAATAATTTTTATTGATGTTTCTAAAGAAGGATCACCTAAAACTACAAAAGGGATAAAACATCCTTCTTTCAAGCAAGATAATCTTTTAAATGTTTCCTGATATCGATTCATGATTACTCTCCTTCTTTTTTAAAACATCATGTACTGTAAAAATATCTTTATCTCCACGACAGAAAGATTAGCAATTAAAATTTGTTCTATTGTAGGATCTTTTTTCATTAATTTTAATGCATATGCTAATGCATGAGAAGATTCTAAAGCAGGAATAATGCCTTCTTTTCGAGATAAAACCTGAAATGCACTTATTGCTTCCTCATCAGTAATAGAGACATATTTCGCACGGTTAATACTATTCAACCAAGCATGTTCAGGACCAACAGATGGAAAATCTAATCCTGCTGAAATTGACCAAGATTCTTGAATCTGACCCTGTTTATTTTGCATCAAATGTGATTTCATACCAAAATAAATACCGGTTCTACCATGTTTTAATGGTGCCCCATGTTTTCCTGTGTGTATCCCATAACCAGCCGGTTCTACTCCGATTAAATTAACTTTATCATTAATAAAATCTGAAAATATACCAATAGCATTAGATCCACCGCCAATACATGCAATAATTGAATCAGGAAGTTTGTTTTCTTTTTCTAAAATTTGTTTTTTTGTTTCTTCCCCAATCATCTTTTGAAATTCACGAACAATAGTGGGATAGGGATGTGGTCCAGCTGCAGTACCAATCATATAATGAGATTTTTTATAACTACTAGACCAATCGCGTAAAGCTTCATTACATGCGTCTTTTAGTGTTCCAGAACCGTTTTTAACTGAGATGACTTCTGCACCCATTAATTTCATACGAAACACATTTGTGTTTTGTCTTTTAATATCTTTAATTCCCATGTAAATTCTACATTTTAAATTAAATAGTGCACAAGCAATTGCAGAAGCTACACCATGTTGTCCAGCACCTGTTTCAGCAATAATTTCTTTCTTTTTCATTCTAATTGCTAACATAGCTTGACCTAATACTTGATTAGTTTTATGTGCTCCACCATGTAGTAAATCTTCTCTTTTAAGATAAATTTTTGTTTTTGTTCCTTTGGTTAAATTTTTACATAGAGTTAATGGAGTAGGTCTGCCAGCATAGTTTTGTAATAAATAAAAAAATTTTTTTTGAAATTCAGCATCTTTTTGCGCGGAAACAAAATTTTTTTCCAATTCAAATAAAGCTGGCATTAATATTTGTGGAACGTACATACCGCCAAACTCACCAAAATAAGGATTTAGTAAAGTCATATAATTATTTTCCTTGATTGATTAATTAAAAAATTATTTAACCATATCTTAATTTTTGAAAAATTGATTTTATTTTCTTGTAGTCTTTAATACCAGGAGATATTTCTACGCCGGAATTTAAATCTAATCCTGAGCATTTTAGTTTAGAAGCTGTAATACAATTCTTTAAATTAATTCCTCCAGCTAAAATAACATTATCTAAAATATGATGGTTTAAAATAGACCAATTAAAAGATGTATTACTTCCTCCAGAATCAGAGTCAAATATATACATATTTACATTGTCCCAATTGCGATCTGGCAATTCTGATTGAATAGAAAAAGCTTTCCAAATATTGATTTTTTTAGGTAGTATATTCCTTAATTTATCAATATATTGTTTATTTTCTTGTCCATGCAGTTGTACACCATAAAGTGATAGTTCTTCAGCAATATCTACGATAATATTGATATTTTCATTTTGAAAAATTCCGATCAATTTTAATTTTCTATTTATAGAAATATTTTTTGCAGTTTTTTTAGTAATATAACGAGGAGAATTTTTTACAAAAATAAGTCCGCCGTAAATTGCTCCGTATTTTTCAGAAACTTCTATATCTATACTACGAGTTAATCCGCAGACTTTATTATCACCAAAAATTATAGAACGAACGGCTGTCTCTAAATTAGTTTGAGACATCAAATGAGAACCAATTAAAAAACCATTGACAAATTTACTAAGTTCTTTTATTTCTCTATATTTTTTTATACCTGATTCGCTTATTATTATAGTATCTTTTTTAATTAAAGAAGATAAAGTACGTGTACGATTTAAATCAATTGATAAATCATGCAAATTGCGATTGTTAATACCTATAATATTAGCATTTAATTTTAGAGCACGTTTTAATTCCTCTATATTATTTACTTCAGTTAGTATGCCCATATTTAATTTTTTTGCAATTATAGATAGTTCTTTATACTGTATATCATTTAAAACAGATAACATTAATAAAATAGCATCTGCATTATAATATCTAGATAAATATACTTGATATGGATCAATAAAAAAATCTTTGCATAAAACAGGTTGAGAAACACATTCTCTTACTATATTTATAAAATTTAAATTTCCATGAAAATATTTTTCATCTGTCAGGACTGAAACAGAAGATGCATATTTTTTGTAAACATTAGAAATTTCAATTAAATTAAAATTGTTTCTAATAATACCTAAAGAAGGAGATTTCTTTTTATATTCTAATATAAAACATGGTTTTTTTTCTTTTAAAGAATGGTAAAAATCCCGTGTTTTTTTATTTATTTTATCTTTAAAATCAATTAAAGGCTGTTTTTCTTTTCTTAATCTAATCCATTCACTTTTATCTTGTATAATTTTTTTAAGTGTTGTGTCTTGCATGATTATCTTCTTTTAACATGTTGGCAACATTTCGTATATGTTTATAAACATCTCCGCTTCTAATTTTATTTAATGCTAATTTAGTATTTTCTTTTAAATTTTCGTATCCGAATACTTTTAATAACATAGCTACATTTACTGCTATTAATTCTTCGTATAATTTACTGCCTTTTCCTTTCATTATTTCTTTAATAATATGATAATTTTCTTCTAAAGAATTAATTTTTAAAATTTTTTTAGGATGCATTTTTAAGCCAAAACTTTCCGGCTGAAGTTGATATGATATAATTTTTTTATTTAATAACTCAGAAACATATGTTGTTCCATATAAAGTAACTTCATCTGTGTTATCACTATGTAAAACAATTGCTCTTTTATATTGTAAATTTTTTAAAATATTAACTGCAATATTTATTAGATTTTTATTATATACACCAATGACAGAAAGAGGAGGTGTTGCAGGATTTAGAAAAGGACCTAAAAAATTAAAAATAGTTTTAGTCTTTAAATCTGTACGAACATTATTAGAATATTTAAAACCGTCATGATATTTAGGTGCAAATAAAAAACAAATGTTTAATTGATCTAAAGTTTTACGAGATTTTTCTGGAGATGCATTTAGATTTATATTGAATTTTTCTAAAATATCAGAAGAGCCTGATTTACTAGAAATTCTTTGATTGCAATGTTTAATAATTTTTAAACCACATGTTGCTGCTACAAATGCACTCATGGTTGAAATATTGATAGTGTTTTTAGCATCTCCTCCTGTTCCTACGATATCAGAAAAAATATAATCAGGTTTTGGAAAATATTTCATTTTGTCTAAAAATGCTTTTATTGCTCCTGTTATTTCTTCGATTGATTCACCTCGTATTTTCATTGCTGTTAATATAGATGCTAGTTTTATATCTGTTATTTTTCCAGAAGAAATTAATGTAAACAATTGATAACTTTCTTCTTGATTTAAAAATTTTGAATCATAAATTTTAAGTAAAATATTTCGCATTTATTACCTTTTAGTAAATTTTTTAAACAAGTTTTTATTTATATTTAAAATATTTAAAAATTTATATTTTGTTAAATTTCCACAATAATCTATTGATGTGAATAATTCAATTTAAATTTTAAAAACTTTATTTTATAAAGTTTTTAAAATCAAAATTTATACTAAAAAACAAAAATATAACTATTATTTATAGACACTATATGTGTTATATTTTTATTTTTTGGGGCCTTTTAAATGAATAAAATATTAGTGATAATATTATTTTCTTTAGTTTCTCTTACTTGGGGGACCACATGGATTGCAATGAAAATTGCAACAGAAACAATTCCTCCTTTTTTTGCTACTGGAATGCGTTTTTTAGTTGCATCTCCTATATTAATTATTTTAGCGTATTTTACAAAAACCCCACTCTTATTTCCATACGGACAGAGATGGTTTCAATTAATCATTTCAATTTTTTATTTTTCTATTCCATTTGCATTAATGTTATATGGAGGTATGTATGTTAGCTCTTCTGTAGCTTCTATTATATTTTCCAGTATGCCTGTAGCTGTATTAACAGTATCATTTTTATACTTGAAAAAAAAATTATTTCTAACTCAAAAAATAGGCATGTTTATTTCTTTAATAACATTGTTAACTATTTTGCTAATAGAATTAGAATCACAATGTTTTTTTCAGTGGAAGGGAATTTTAGCTTTACTGTTTGCTTTATTTAGCCATGCTTTTATTTACTCTGAATGTCAAAAAAAATGTTTAAACGTATCTGTTATAACTTTTAATGCTTTACCATCATTATTATCTGGAATATTGTTATCTACTACATCTTGGTTTATAGAAAGTCCTCATATTAATACTTTTTCTAATAGATCTATTTTAGCGATATTTTATCTTGGAGATTTTTCTGGTATTTTTGGTATTTTATCTTATTTTTATTTACAACAAAAAGTTAGTGCATTTTACGCTTCTACTGTTTTTTTAATTTTTCCAGTGATTGCTGGATTTTTAGAAAATTATATTTATAAAAATGCTATTTTATTATGTGAAATATGGTTTATTTTCCCATTAATTATTGGAATATTATTAACTTTAATCCCCGTTAATTATCTAAAAAAGATAAGAAATAAAATAACGAGACTATCATGTTTGCTATTTTAGTATAACACCACTATAAAGGGTTTAATAAATGAGCGAAAAGATACAAAAAATATTATCTCATTTGGGATACGGTTCACGTCGCAATATTGAAAACATGATTAAGTTTGGAGACATATCTATTAATGGAAAAAAAATAGTAATTGGACAACGTTTAAATAACAAAAATATTGAAGTAATTACTATTAAGGGAGAAACAGTATCTATAAAAAAAACAGATTTTAAAACAAAAATAATAATTTACAACAAACCAGAAGGGGAAATATGTACCAGAAATGATTATAAAAAACGACCTATTGTATTTGATAAATTACCATTGTTGAATATTCATAGATGGATAAGTATTGGAAGATTAGACATCAATACGAGAGGATTGTTGTTATTTACAAATAATGGAAATCTAGCTAACGAACTTATGCATCCAAGCAATAAAATAGAAAGAGAATACTATATTAGGGTTTTTGGAAAAATTAATAAAAATACAATGAATATTTTAAAAAATGGAGTTAAAATTAAAGATGGTAATGCTGCATTTAAAAGTATACAGACTATTGATCATGCATGTTCAAAAAAAAATAAATGGTTTAAAGGTGTTTTATGTGAAGGAAGAAATCGTGAAATTAGATCTATGTGGCAAGCAGTTCAATGTCAAGTTAGCAGGTTAATTAGAATACGATATGGCAATATTTTTTTACCAAAAAATTTAAAATTAGGAGATTGGAGCGAATTAAGTTCTGAATCAGTAAATAATTTATCTAATCTAGTTTCTTTAAAAGATTCTTGAAATCATTTTATATAAAAAATTATTTTTTTATTTTAAAAAACATTTGTTCTATTTTTTTTAAAAAGGTTTATTGTGTGAATTTACTTTTAAATTATGAATTATTCTTAGCAAAAATTATTACTTTTATTATAATTAGTATTTCCATATTAATTTTGTTTTATACTATAATAAAAAGAAAAAAAAATATTCAAAGTAAAATCAAGATTACTTTATTACAAGATAATTATAAAAATGTAAAAAATAAAATTTTATTATCTACAATGAAAAATGTTGAAAAAAAAATATGGTTTAAAAAACAAAAAGAAAAAAATAAAAAGGAACTATTACTTAAAAATAACAAGAAAAAATTGTTTGTATTAGATTTTAAAGGCGATGTTTATGCAAACGAAGTTGTTGGATTGAGAGAAGAAATATCTGCTATTCTTTTAGTAGCAAACAAACATGATGAAGTATTATTGAGACTAGAAAGCTCGGGAGGTGTAATTCATGGATACGGCCTAGCAGCATCTCAGTTAAATAGATTACGTCAAAAAGGAATACGTTTAATTGTTTCTGTAGATAAAATTGCAGCAAGTGGAGGATATATGATGGCATGTGTTGCAGATTATATTGTTTCAGCGCCATTTGCGATAATAGGTTCGATTGGAGTAGTCGGTCAAATACCTAATTTCAATAAGTTATTAAAAAAATGTAATATAGATTTTGAACTTCATACAGCTGGAGATTATAAACGTACTTTAACAATGTTTGGAAACAATACTGAATCTACACGTAAGAAATTCTGTGATGAGTTAAATACAACACATAAACTTTTTAAGAGTTTTATTAAAGAAATGAGGCCATCTCTAGATATTGAAGACGTTTCTAATGGAGAACACTGGTTTGGAACTATTGCTTTAGAAAAAAAATTAGTAGACCAAATTGGGACAAGTGATGATATCTTAATATCTAAAATGGAAGAATACACTTTGTTAAGAATTCAATATATTTATAGAAAAAAAATATTAGAACGTTTTACTGCTTCAGTAACACATAATCTCAGTGAAACGTTACTAAAAATATTTTTTTATAAAAATTATTTATAGTTTTCAAAATAAATACAATTTAAATATTCTTATGCGATATCAATATTTTTTTCAATCTAAATTAATGTAATTTACTGGATAGAAAAATGCAAAAATCTCTGGTAATAGTCGAATCTCCAGCAAAAGCAAAAACTATAAATCAATATTTAGGTTCTGAATACATAGTTAAATCTAGCATCGGACACATCCGAGATTTAACGAAAGGAAAACTATATAACAAAGAAAAAAACAAAAAATTTTTAAATGAAAATTTCATTGAAAAGACTAATGAGAATAAAATTTTAATTAAACAAATGGGAATTGATCCTTATCAAAATTGGAAATTTGAATATCATATTTTACCTGGCAAAGAAAAAATAATTTCTGAATTGAAATATATCGCAAATCAAGTTAAACATATATATCTTGCTACAGATTTAGATAGAGAAGGAGAAGCTATAGCTTGGCATTTAAAGGAAGTTATTGGGGGAGATTCTTCTAAATTTAGTCGTGTAGTATTTAATGAAATCACACAACATTCCATACAAAAAGCTTTTAAAAATGTAGGTCATATAAATATGAATCGAGTGCATGCGCAACAAGCACGTCGGTTTATGGATAGAATTGTAGGTTATATGATTTCACCTTTATTGTGGAAAAAAATTGCAAGAGGCTTATCTGCAGGACGAGTTCAATCTGTAGCCGTTCGTATAATAGCAGATCGTGAAAGTATTATAAAAAACTTTGTTCCTGAAGAATATTGGAAATTAGATGTGTCTCTTATTTCTCAAGATAAAAAAAAGATTAATATGGATGTCACACACTATAATAATAAAAAATTTCGTCCGATAAATGAGAATGAAGTATCTTTTGCAGTTGAAAAAATTCAAAAATCATCTTGCATTGTGAAAAATTACGAAGAAAAAATATCTTATCTAAAAGCACCTGCTCCATTTATAACATCTACTTTGCAGCAATCTGCCAGTCTTCGTTTAGGATTTAGCGTAAAAAAAACAATGTTTTTAGCGCAAAAATTATATGAAGAAGGCTATATAACTTATATGAGAACTGATTCCAATTATTTAAGTGAATATGCTATTAAAAAAGTACGAAAATATATAAAAAGTAATTATGGCTCTAATTACTTACCTAAAGAACCAAATATATATTCCAATGAAAAACATTCTCAAGAGGCTCATGAGGCTATTCGGCCTTCTGATATCAAAATAAAAAATATAGATTCAGATCATTTGAACTCTAGTGCTAAAAAATTATATGAATTAATTTGGAATCAATTTTTAGCTTCTCAAATGAAATCAGTTAAATACAAATCTATAACCGTAACAGTTTTAGCTGATATGTTTAAATTACAAAAAAGTGAACGAATTGTAATGTTTCAGGGTTGGAATAAAGTTTTAATTGAAGAAAAAAATGTTTTTTCTCAATTTCCAATACTTCAAACAGGAAGTCAGTTATTTATTAATAAAGTTACACCTAGTCAAAAGTTCACTAAACCTCCACCACGTTTTAGCGAAGCGTCTTTAGTTCGCGAATTAGAAAAAAAGGGTATTGGAAGACCTTCTACCTATTCTGCTATTACATCAAAAATACAAGATCGAGGATATGTTAAAATTAAAAAAAACAAATTTTACGCAGAAAAAATGGGAGAAATTCTTACTATTCGATTAAAAAAAAGTTTCAGCAATTTAATTGATTATAATTTTACCGCACATATGGAAAAAAAACTTGATCAAGTTGCGGAAAATAAAGTTACATGGAGATATTTGCTTGATGATTTTTTTAAAAAGTTTTCTGAGCAACTAGAACAGGCTAAAAAAAGCCCAGAAGAAGGAGGAATGGAATTAAATAATATTGTTCCAACTTCACTTAATTGTCCAATATGTTGCAAAAAAATGGGTATAAAAACTGCAATAACTGGTGTTTTTCTTAGTTGTTTGGGATATAACAATACTGACAATAAAAAACGTTGCAAAAAAACTATTAATCTTATTACATTAAATGATTTTAATAAAGAACAAGATAATCAAAAAAAAATATCTCTACAATTAATTCAAAAATGTGACATATGTAATATGTATATGGATAGTTATTTTATTAATGAAAAACTAAAGTTGCATATTTGTGCGAATAATCCCAGTTGTTCTGGCTATAAATTTGAAAAAGGAGTTTTTAAAAGTCCTATTTATTTATCTAAAACAATTCAATGTGAAAAATGTTATAATAATATGAAATTAAAAATAGGTCCATTTGGTAAATTTTTTACATGTATAAACAAAATATGTAAAAACACAAGAAAAATTTTACCTAATGGCGAAATATCTGATCCAAAATTAGAACCGATTCCTTTTCCAGAATTATTATGCAAACAATCTGACGCATGGTTTGTTTTACGGGAAGGCATTTCTGGTATTTTTTTTGCAGCAAATACTTTTCCTAAATCACGTGAAACTAGATCTCCATTTGTAGAAGAATTAGTCCGTTTTCAACATTTATTACCAGAAAAAATATATTATTTATCTAGTGCACCTGTTATTGATAATTATGGAAATAAAACTATTGTTTGTTTTGATAAAAAAAAGAAAACGCATTACATTGCTTCTAAAAAAGACGGAAAATTTACAGGTTGGTCAGCTGTATTTATTGATCAAAAATGGTGTGTAATAAATAAATGATATTTATAATAAATAAAATAAAATATTTTTAAAAATCTCGTTTTTTCTTGGATTATATTAGATAACATTCACGTATTTTTTCATTAATAAGTCTAATAAATTTTGAGCTGCTAGTGATATTTCCAGAATAATTATTATTATTATGTTCATACTCACCCATAAAATTATTAATTAAACAACCAGCTTCTCGAACTTGCAATTTACTTGCTACAAATTTATTAGGATCTAAATTAAAATCAAATAAACAATCTATTTTTCCGGCTGCAACATAAGCAGAATCAAGTATACTAGAACCAGTACATCTAAAAGAAATTCCAGATATTATTAATTTTTTATATATTTCAAAATAGGATGAAGTTAAATTATGAATTTTATTGGATGGATTTACAGCAACTGTACTATAATTTAAAGTATTGATTGCACTGCATCTAGTTCGATATCCATTTAATTGTGAACCTTGTCCTTTTACGGCTGTGAATAAATCATTTTTTATAGGATCATATATTACAGAAATTTCTGTTTTATTTTTCACGACAACAGCTATAGAAACACAAAAATATGGGAAATATTTAAGAAAATTAGTTTTTCCATCTAATTCAGTAATAATCCAAACAGTATTTTTTTCATTTTTCTTAACAAGAATATTTTCATGTTTTTTTAAAATAGTATGATAAGGATAAGATTTATGAATAATTTCACTGATTATTTTATTAGTCTTATAAATTATGTTATTTAAAAATACTTTGTTTTTTTCTACATCTTCTTTAACAAATTTGCGTCTTTCATAATTTTGAATAATAAAATTTCCTCCTTTTCGCACTGCACGAATAGCAATATTTAACATGGGATGCATATAAATCTCCTAAAATTTTAACGTTTCTTAGAATAATGTTACTATTTAAAAATATTTAATATTCATTCAATTTTAATAATATACTTTTAGATATGAAAACAATCTCAAAATTAATGAATTTATTATATTAATATATTATTATAATCAAATTATAAAAAATAATAATATAATTTTATTATTTTTTCTTACTAAGGCAATTATTTTAAATGAACAAATATTTTGTATTAATTTATTTTAGGTTTTTAGATGAATAATCATATTGATATATTTAACATTCCAATATCTAAAATTAATTTGTTAGATTTAAATCGTCAAAATTTGAAATATTTTCTTATTTCTTTAGGTGCAAAAAATTTTTGCACAGAACAAGTCATGAGTTGGATTTACAATTATTATTGTGATGATTTCAATAAAATGCTGAACATTAGTATTAAAACAAGAAAAAAACTATATGAAAAATCTTATATATTTGCATCAGAATTTATAGAAGAAAAAATTTCTTATGATGGTACAATTAAATGGATCACTGATATTAATAATCAAAAAATTGAAACGGTATATATGCCGGAAAAAAAACGATCTACTCTTTGTGTTTCCTCCCAAATAGGATGTTCATTAAAATGTCATTTTTGTGCTACTGGACAAGAAGGTTTTCAACGTAATTTAAAAGTTTCTGAAATTATTGCTCAAATTTGGCAAGCAAATAAAAGATTAAAAGAAAAAAATATAAAAAAGAATATTACTAATATAGTCTTTATGGGTATGGGTGAACCTTTGTTAAATTTAAAAAATGTTGTTTCCGCATTAACAATTATTTTAGATGAGTATGGTTTTGGTTTATCGAAACGTCGTGTTACCTTATCTACTTCAGGAATAGTTCCTGCATTAGATAAATTAAGAAACATGATCGATGTTTCTTTGGCAATTTCTTTACATGCCCCAAATGATTTTATTAGAAATATTATTATGCCAATTAATAGAAAATATAATATTTCTTCTGTTTTAAGTTCAGCATTAAAATATTTTAAATATTCAAATGCTAATCGAGGTGGAATAACAATAGAATACGTTATGCTAGATAGAATTAATGATTCCAATGAAAATGCTCGACAATTATCTGTTTTATTAAGTAAAATACCTAGCAAAATTAATTTAATTCCCTGGAATTCTTTTTCAGGTCCATCTTTTTTGTGTAGTAATACTGATCGAATAAATATGTTTGCAAATATTCTCAGAAAAAAAGGATTTACGACAACAATTAGAAAAAATAGAGGAGAAGATATTAATGCTGCATGTGGTCAGTTAACTGGTATTATAACAAATTATTTTAAAAAATGATTTATTTGTTATTCTTTTCCATGATATATAAGCATATAAAATAAAAATTTATGAATAATAAGTGTAAAATTATCAATAGAAGAAAATCTGATCGTATTTATGTTGGAAAAGTCGCTATTGGCAATAATGCGCCAATATCAGTTCAATCTATGACAAATACTCGTACTACTAATATCTCTGAAACTATTAATCAAATCTTAGAGTTACAAAAAGTAGGAGTAGATATTGTTCGTATTTCTATACCCAATTTAAAAGCTGCAGAATCATTCAAAGAAATAAAAAAACAAACAAATGTTCCATTGATTGCAGATATACATTTTGATTACAGATTAGCTTTACAAGCTATAAAATATGGTGCAGATTGTTTAAGAATTAATCCTGGGAATATTGGAAATAAAAGAAGAGTATCAGAAATCATTTCTTACGCAAAAGATGAAAATATTCCAATTCGTATTGGTGTTAATGCTGGATCTTTAGAAAAAGATATATTAAAAAAATATAAAATACCTACTCCAGATGCATTAGTAGAATCAGCTATGAGGCATATTGAATACTTTGATGCTTTAAATTTTAATCAATTTAAAGTTAGTGTTAAAGCGTCTGATGTATTTTTAGCTATTGAATCATATCGCATGTTAGGAAAAAAAATTACACAACCTTTGCATATTGGCATAACTGAATCCGGTGGTTTAAGGAATGGAACAGTTAAATCATCTATAGGTATTGCTTTATTATTATTAGAAGGCATTGGAGATACAATACGAGTTTCATTAGCGGCACATCCAACTGAAGAAGTAAAAGTAGGTTATGACATTTTAAAAGTTTTATCTTTAAGAGCAAGAGGTATTAATTTTATTGCTTGTCCTACTTGTTCTAGACAAGAATTTGATGTAATTAATACAGTAAATCAACTAGAAAAAAATCTAGAAGATATCTCGACTCCCATAGATGTATCAATTATTGGTTGCGTTGTTAATGGAATAGGTGAATCTAAAATAGCAACTTTAGGTCTAGCAGGAAGTCATAAGAAAAGTGCATTTTATGAAGACGGAGTAAGACAAAAAGAAAAAATAAAAAACGAAGAAATTATAGAAAAAATGGAAATTAAAATTCGAAAAAAAATAGACAAATTAAATAATTCAAAAAAAAATAATTAATTGATATTTAATACAAGAGACAATAGTGAATAAAGAAATTAAATCTATTAGAGGCATGTATGATTATTTTCCAAAAGATTTAAAAATATGGAATTATATAGAAATTATATTCAAAGAAGTTCTGAATAGTTACTGTTATTTAGAAATTAGATTACCTATATTAGAAAAAACTGAAATTTTTAAAAGAGCGATTGGTAACGTTACTGATGTAGTAGAAAAAGAAATGTACTCTTTTAATGATCGAAAAGGTAATAATTTAACTTTACGTCCAGAAGGCACTGTGGGCTGTGTGAGGGCTATAATACAAAATAATTTACTACAAAAAAGTAATAAATTTTGGTATTTAGGTCCTATGTTTCGATATGAAAGACCGCAGAAGGGAAGATATCGTCAATTCTATCAGTTAGGTGCAGAAGTATTCGGATTAGATACGGAAGATATAGATTTAGAAATTATTATTTTAACAAATCGTTTATGGAAAAGAATTGGTATTGATTCATTTATAACATTAGAAGTAAATTCAATTGGTTCTAAAATAGATCGTGTGCAATATAAAAAAGAATTAGTTAATTTTCTTAAAAAACGTGAATATTTATTAGATGAAGACTGTAAAAGAAGACTATATACTAATCCATTACGTATTTTAGATTCTAAAAATCAAGATATTCAAAATTTATTAAAAGAAGCACCATTGCTAAGTGAATATATTAGTTTTTCTGAAAATAATCATTTTAAAAATTTGTGTAATATGATGAACCATCATGGAATAAAATATAAATGCAATCCGCATTTAGTAAGAGGATTAGACTATTATAATAGTACTGTTTTTGAATGGAAAAGCAATAAATTAGGAGCACAAAATACTATTTGTGCAGGAGGTCGATATGACTCTTTAGTTCAAGAAATGGGAGGGAGAAAAACACCAGCTATAGGATTTGCAATAGGAATAGAACGTTTAGTTTTATTGGTAAAATCACTAAAAATTTTTTCTGAAGTAATAGAAGAATCGAATGTATATATTATTTTTATAGGAGATAATAATAAATGTCATGCTATAAATTTATCTGAAGAAATAAGAGATTTATACCCAAAATTGAGGATATTTATTAATTTTTTACATCAAAATCTTACAAAAAAAATAAAAAACGCTATCAGTTCTCTAGCAAGAATTATTATTTTAATAGGTGATAATGAAATCAAAAAAGGATTTTTTTTGGTTAAGGATTTAAAAGAAAAAAAAGAATATCATCTTTTAAAAAAGGAATTAATACTAAAAATTCAAGAAATTTTTAAATAAATTTATTTATTTCATAAAAATAATTTTTATATTTTTGTATAATAACTTTTAGGTAAAAAATGTTAAATAATAAAATAGATTTTTCAAAATATGATCCAAAACTATGGTTTGCAATAGAACAAGAAAAAAAAAGACAAGAAAATCATATAGAATTAATAGCATCGGAAAATTATACGAGTAATTATGTAATGGATGTACAGGGTTCACAATTGACTAATAAATATGCAGAAGGTTATCCTGGAAAAAGATATTATGGTGGTTGTGAGTATGTAGATATAATAGAAGAATTAGCAATTGAACGAGCAAAAAAATTATTTAACGCCGATTATGCTAATGTTCAACCACATTCTGGCTCTCAAGCTAATTTTTCTGTTTATACCGCATTGTTAAATCCTGGTGATACAATATTAGGTATGAAGTTATCACATGGTGGTCATTTGACTCATGGATCATCTGTCAATTTTTCAGGTAAAATGTATAATGTTATTTCCTATGGAGTAGATGAAAATGGTGAAATTAATTATGAAGAATTATTAAGATTGACGAAAAAGTATAAACCAAAAATGATTATTGGTGGTTTTTCAGCATATTCTGGCATTTGTAACTGGAAAAAAATGCGATTTATTGCAGATAACGCGGATGCTTATTTTGTTGTTGATATGGCTCATGTTGCTGGTTTAGTAGCAGCTGGAATCTATCCAAATCCAATTAATTATGCTCATGTTGTTACGAGTACAACTCATAAAACATTAGCGGGACCTAGAGGCGGTCTTATTCTTGCTAAAAATGGAGATGATATTTTATATAAAAAATTAAACTTATCAGTTTTTCCTGGAGCACAAGGTGGACCATTAATGCATGTAATTGCAGCAAAAGCTATTGCATTTAAAGAAGCTTTAGAACCAAAGTTTAAAACATATCAAAAACAAATAGTAAAAAACTCTAAAGTTATGGTTGAAAGATTTTTAGAAAAAGGATATAAAATCATATCTGGACATACTTTTAATCATTTGTTTCTAATTGATTTAACCAATAAAAAAATAACAGGAAAAGATGCTGATATTATTTTAAGTAAAGCAAATATAACTGTTAATAAAAATACGATACCTAATGATTTAAAAAGTCCTTTTATTACTTCAGGCATACGTATTGGTACTGCCGCTGTTACTAGAAGAGGATTCAAAGAAAATGAGGTCTCTAGAATATCAGATTGGATAACTAGTATTTTAAATAATGTTGATGATCATAATAATGTTCTTCAAATAAAAAAGAAAGTATTAGAAATGTGTTTAAAATATCCCGTGTACATTTGATCAAAAATGTTGAATATGTCCATCTTTGTTAATCATTATATTAATAATGATAAAAATCATACTTTCTAAAACTATTTTTTAAACTTTTTATTTAGGTAGTTTGATTTTTATTTTTTTAAAATTAATTCTATTTTTATTTTTAAAATAAGGAACTACGCCCAAAAATGGAGATTTAATATAATTTAACAAAGTTTGGATGTAATGCATATTATATTTGTCTTTTGGAAAAATATTATTAGCAATCCAGCCTCCACATTTTATTTGATCTGAAATAATAGCTTTTTCTGTTAAAATTGCATGGTTAATACATCCCAATTTGATTGCAATTATTATAATAACAGTTAATTTTTCTTGTTTCACCCAACTTGAAAAAGTATCTTTACAAGATAGTGGTGTATACCATCCACCAGCACCTTCTACTAAAATCCAATTGCTTTTTTTTGTAATATTGTTTAAACCTAAAGACAATTCTTCTTTTTTAATACTCCTTTTTTGAAATTTACTTAAGATATGAGGTGGAGCATTTTCAAAAAATGCAATCGGATTAACTTCTCTATCACTTAATATTATAGAGCTACTTTTCTTAAGAAGAATCGCGTCTTGATTAAAAAAACCAGATGATTTTTTTTGGCCTCCAGAAGAGACAGGTTTGTATCCTGCTGTCTGATATCCAGACATAGTGGCTTTTTTTAGCAAAATACTGCTTACTATTGTTTTTCCTACATTTGTATCAGTTCCAGTAATGAAAAATTTTTTTATCATAATAAAATCTTTTTTTTTAAATCTGACGTAGTATTAAAGAATTATATTGTTTTAATATCGTAATTAACATATTTAATATATTTTTATATTATTATTTTAAATATAAAAAAGTTTCTTTATTAACAATCATATTCATATTAATTGCCCTCCAAATCGAGTAACTCAATATTAGTTATTATGTCTATTTGATACAATAACATATAACTATAATATTGAGTTACTCCTAAAATAAAAAAGATAATATTATTCTTATTTAGAAGAATTTCCCAATATTTTATTTGAAGAAAATAAAATATTTTTATGATTAATAGATTCAAAAATTTCTATAATTTTTATTTCTTCAAGGATATTTTTTTTAAATAAATTATATTATAGCTGCATTATAATATTGATCTTTTTTAATTTTTGACGATTTTATAATAGTTTTATATTCATCTTCTTTTAATAAAGTTTGTGTTTTATTTTCAGGAATTAAATCTAATTTCTTAAATAATTCTAAATCATGTTTTTCTTCTGGATTATCTGAAGTAAGTAATTTACATCCATAAAAAATAGAATTTGCTCCAGCCATAAAACACATTGCTTGAGTTTGATCGTTCATTTTATGACGTCCGGCTGACAATCTAATATAAGATTTTGGCATCATAATGCGAGCTACAGCAATAATACGAATAAAATCAAATGGTTCTACATCTTTATTATCTGCCATTGGAGTACCTGGAATTTTTACTAACATATTAATAGGTACACTTTCTGGTTGAATAGATAAATTAGATAATTCCATTAATAATTCAATACGATCTTGTTTTTTTTCGCCTAAACCTATGATTCCTCCAGAACAAACTTTCATTCCCGAACTACGAACTGCATGCAATGTATGAAGTCGTTCTTGATATGTACGAGTAGTAATAATATTATTGTAAAAATTTTTAGATGTATCTAAATTATGATTATAAAAATCTAAACCGGCATCAGCTAGTTTTTTTGCTTGTGTGCTATTTAATGTACCCAGAGTCATACAGGTTTCCATACCCATTTCTTTTATTTTTTTAATAATTTCTTCTAAATAAGGCATATCTTTTTCTTTTGGGTTTTTCCATGCAGCACCCATACAGAATCGACTAGATCCTGAATCTTTCGCTTTTTTTGCAGCACTTAGGATTTGTTCTATTTCTAATAAAGGTTCTTTTTTCAAACCTGTTTTATATCTAGAACTTTGCGGACAATATTTACAATCTTCTGGACACGATCCTGTTTTTATAGAAAGCAAAGTGCTTATTTGTATTGTATTAGGATCAAAGTTTTTTCTATGTTCTTCTTGAGCTTGAAACATAAGATTAAAAAATGGTTTTTTAAAAAGCATTTTTGTTTCTTCTAAAGTCCATTTTTTTTTCATATTATCTCCAAAAAAATTGTGATTTTATTTAAGTTAACGTTTATACTGAATTATTTAATATTTTATATATAAATTATTATGAGTCAATCTGATACTATTTTTGATTACAAGCATATTTGGCATCCTTATTCATCTATGAATAATCCTCATCCTTGTTATACTGTTATATCAGCTAAGGGAGTATATTTAAAATTAAAAAATAGGAAATATATGATAGATGGAATGTCTTCATGGTGGGCTGCAATACATGGTTATAATCATCCTGTTTTAAATAAAGCATTAAAAAAACAGATAAGAAAAATGTCTCATGTAATGTTTGGCGGAATTACACATCCTCCAGCCATTTCACTGTGTCGAAAATTAATTTCACTAACGCCAGAAAAATTAGATTGTGTTTTTCTTTCTGATTCCGGTTCAGTTGCTATTGAAGTAGCAATAAAAATGTTAATACAGTATTGGCAAGCATTAGGGCAAAAGAGAAAATTATTTTTGACTATTCGTAATGGTTATCATGGTGATACTTTTTCTGCAATGTCAGTATCGGACCCAAAAAATTCATTCCATCAAATATATCATAACTTATTACCAAAACACTTATTTGCAGACGCACCAGTTTCTTCTTTTTATAAAAACTGGGACAACGAAGATATTTTATCTTTTAAAAAAATAATAGAAAAAAATTCATTTAAAATAGCAGGGGTCATATTAGAACCTATCGTGCAAGGAGTCGGAGGGATGAATTTTTATCATCCTATGTATTTGAAGCAAATAAAAATTTTATGTAATCATTATTCTATTCCAGTTATTTTTGATGAAATTGCAACTGGATTCGGTCGAACTGGAAAAATGTTTGCTTTTGAACATGCGAATGTTGTGCCAGATATACTATGTTTAGGAAAATCAATTACAGGTGGTACAATAACTTTGGCCGCAACTCTAACTTCACGTCATATTGCTGATACAATTAGTAAAGGTAAAGTCGGTTGTTTTATGCATGGTCCGACTTATATGGGAAATCCATTAGCATGTGCAGTTGCTAATGCTAACATCAAAATATTAAAAACTAATCAATGGAAAATACAAGTATTGAATATTGAAAAGCAATTATTTAAAAGTTTAATGCCGTTAATTAATCATCCTTATGTTACTGATGTACGTGTATTAGGAGCCATTGGTGTAGTTGAATGTTCTCGTTCAATTAATATGATTTCAATACAAAAATTTTTTGTTGAAAATGGTGTTTGGATTAGACCATTTAAAAAATTAATTTATATTGTCCCACCTTATATTATTAGCCCTCACACATTAAAAAAATTAACGAACGTAATTTCGAATGCTTTAAATAAAACTGAATTATTTATATAATTTTAATTTCAACACAATGCATGTATAAGTATCCATACAGGTCTTTGACCAGTACTATATACATTTATTTTTTTTAATTCACCAGTGCTATTAGAAATGCTATATATAATGAATGTATTAGATTTTTCTCCAGCAACGATCAAATGTGTATTATGAGAATTTATATTAAATGATCGAGGTTGTTCTTCTGTATCATAACTTTTAAAAAAAACAAGTTTATTGTCATTTTGATTGATATGAAATAATGAAATAATATTAAAAAAGCGATCGCAAGCATACAAAAAACGACCACACGATGTTATATGAATGTCAGAACACCAATAATCTTTTAGAAATCTATTTTTCAATACATGTATATTTTGTATATTTTTTACTTTTATCACGTTGTTCTTTTTGTATATTTTCCATACATCTATAGTTCCATTTAATTCATTTATAGTATAGATAAAATCTTGATTAGGATGAAAGATGATATGACGCGGACCTGATTTTTTTTGAGTATGAAGAATATTTTGTTCAGTGCTTTTTAATATTCCAAAATCAGTTAGATAATACAAGTAAATACAATCTTCTTTCAGAGAGATAACAAACAATATATTATATTTATAATTCATTTTTGCAGCATGACAACCTTCTATATTATAGATAATCTGTATTGGATTCTGAGGTATACCAAATTTATTTAATGGACTTACACTAATAAAATTAGAATGATAAGAACTACAAAATAAAAATTCTTTCTTTTTATCAAAAGAAATATAATTGGCTTTTCCTGGAATATTACTCTCATTTTTTTTTTCAAGGAAACCATTATGGTTTATAGAATATGTAATAATTTTATTATCAGGGAAAATTCCAGCATATAATAAATTTCTTTTTTGAATAATATTTATAGGTTGAATTTTTCCGTCTGTTTCAATTTTTTGTATTAAATTCATTTTGCCACTCTTGCATAAATTCCATACTTCTATATTTTTACTTTCTGAATTTGCAATATAAACAACTTGTTTCATACAACTCCTTTAATATTCTATCTATAATTGTCAAGGATTATTTTATAAATTATTTCTCTGGATTATGAAAAGAATAAAAATATTTAATCATTATTTTTAAGAAGTTTTTTTATTAAATAAAATTTAAATATTTTTTTTAAATAAATTTCTTAATAAATTAATAATCCACTTGAGACGCAAATAATCATTTTTTAAATGCAAAATAAATTTTATTCTTGTAGAAGTTTCCATTTTCCAGATTTTTGGTTCTTTTTGAAACATTTTCAGTAAATATTCAGTATTTATAGAACCATAATCATTAAATTCTATTATGCCTATGTTATTATTAGATTTAATATATTTAATACCAATTTTATCTGCTATTAATCGAATTTTAGCAATTAGAATTAAATTCTTAGAAAAATCAGGTAGTTTACCAAATTGATCAATTAGTTCATATTTTATTTCTTCTATTTGTTTTTCATGTATAGCGTTGGCGAGTTTTTTATAAAAAAATAATCTTGTATTAATGTCTAATATATAACTACTAGGTAGTAGGGAAGATACATGTAAATCAATTTCTAATGGTTTTTTTAATGATTTTTCAACAGAAAAAATTTTTCCATTTTTTAGTAAATCAATAGCATTTTTCAACAAGTCCATATATAAAGAAAAACCTATATTTTTTATATGTCCGCTTTGTTCTTTACCTAGTATCTCACCTACTCCTCTAATTTCTAAATCTTGATTAGATAGAGAAAAACCTCCTCCAAAATTATCAACTGATGAAATTGCTTCTAATCTTTTTTTGGCATCTGAAGTGATTTTATTAAAATTGTTGACAAGTAATAAAGCATATGCTTGATTATTTGATCGACCAATACGTCCGCGAAGTTGATGTAATTGAGATAATCCAAAATGATCAGAATTTTCAATAATAATTGTATTAGCTCTTGCTATATCAACACCACTTTCAATAATCGTAGTACAAATCAAGACATTGAATTTATTGTTGTAAAATTCATTCATGACTTTTTTTAAATCTATATTCTTCATTTGTCCATGACCTATTTTAATACTAGCTTCGGGAATTAATATTGATAATCTTTCAGCGATGTTCATGATATTTTGAACTTTATTATATATATAATAAACTTGACCGCCTCTTGATATTTCACGTAGTATTGTTTTTCTTATTAATATAGGACTATATTCTTGAATAAAAGTTTTAATTGCCAATCTTTGAGCTGGAGGTTTTGCTATAATAGATAGATCTTTTATACCAGTCATAGCCATATTTAAAGTACGAGGTATAGGCGTAGCTGTTAAAGTCAGTATATCAATATTAGAATATATTTTTTTTATAATTTCTTTATGACTCACGCCAAACCTATGTTCTTCATCAATAATTAATAGTCCGAGACTACACCATTCTATATTTTTAAATAGCAGTTTATGAGTACCTATTATTATATTAATTCGTCCGTTTTTAGTATGCTTAAAAATTAAATCTTGTTCTTTTTGTGTTTGAAATCTAGATAATATATTAATATTAACAGGCCAATTAGAAAAACGAATTTTGAAATTTTTATAGTGTTGTTGTGCTAATAAAGTAGTTGGCACTAAAATAGCTACTTGTTTTTTATTAGATACAGCTAAAAAAGAAGCACGCATCGCTATTTCAGTCTTTCCGAAACCGACATCACCACAAATTAAACGATCCATAGGAATTGGTTTAGACATGTCTTTTAGTACGAACTTCATTACTTCATTTTGATCTGATGTTGTTTTAAAAGAACAGTCATTACAAAACAAGTCATATTTTTCTATGTTTTTTTTAAATGCAAAACCTGTTTTAGATTCTCTTTTTGCATAAATATGTAGTAATTGTGCTGCATGATCGTAAACCGTTTTACTAATTTTATGTTTTTCTTTATTCCAATCATCACCACCTAATTTGTGAAGAGGAGCATTTTCTATAGATGTTCCGGTATAAGGTGAGACAAGATGTAGATTTGAAACCGGTACATATAATTTATCCCCTTCTGCATATGAAATAACAAGATATTCAGATTGTATGCTAGCAGTTTCTATAGTTGTTAATCCTTTATACCTTCCAATACCGTGTTCAATATGCATAACTGGATGATTTAAAATCAATTGAGATAAGTTAAATTTATTAATATTGTTAGTATTCTTTTTTATATTACCAATATATTTATCATCAATTAATATTGGCAACAAATCTTTTGTACAAAGAAATAAAATATTATTTTTTTTATCTATAAATCCATTTTTGATCTCTTCTATCATGTAAAAATAATCAATTTCTTTCTTAATATCAATAATTCTTTTAATATATTGTGGGTGTATTTTATGTCTCATTAAAAATCTTAAAATTTTTTTTAAAGATTTTTCTTCTGTCAAAGAAAATATTATTTTTCCTGAAAATGAATATAAATAGGACAATAACTGATTATTTTTTTTTTGATTATTTACATTATAAAATAGATCTAGTAATTTTTGATATTTAAAATTAATAATTTTTTTGTTTTTTAAAATTTTATTTTTTGTAATTTTCATAGAACGTATTTCTTTAAATAAAGTAATAATTTTTTAATTTAAATTAAACTAATTTTTATTCATATTATATTTTTTATAAATTTAAAAATATTTCTTAAATAAATATTTTAAATGTGTATTTAAAAAAATATAAATAATAATTATTTTATTTTACATTTTATTATATTAAAATTTATACTATAAATATTTTTATATTTTAATAAAAATACATTTTATATAAATAAAATACTGATATTTTTTCTTTTTATTTTTTTAAATTACTATAATGATAATTATAGTATATAATAAAATAAGTAAAATAAAGAACAAAAAAATTATCAATATAAATAAATAAGGATGTAATTTCTTTTTTTTTATTCTAATTTTATATAAAAAAAGAATTTGCATCGAATCGATAAAATAAAAATTTTTATTTTCAATTGAATATATTCAAAACATTCAATAAAAACTTTATAAATTTAAAATGACATCAGAATGTATAAACCTATCTCTCTTTTTATTGCTTTACGTTATTTATGGAATACTCATTTACCAAATTTTAAAAAAATAATTACAATTCTATCTATTATAGGTATTAGTATAACGACAGCTTCACTAATTATTATTACATCTATAATAAATGGATCTGAGAAAAATTTTGAAAAAAATATTTTATCATTTATTCCACATTTAATAATAACTAATAAAAATCAATGTATTAAAAAAGATCAATTTCCTGAAAATATTTTAAAATTAAATAATATTAAAAATATTTCTGATTTAATTAGTAAAGAAATCATTGTACAAAGTAAAAACGATATTTCTATGGCAGAAGTAATAGGAATTGACCATACAAACTATTACAATATTCATAACTATAATATTAAAAGTGTTTTAAAAACACTTAAGCCTGGATATTATAATATAATTATAGGAAAACAGTTAGCTAGAAAACTTAATGTATTTATCGGTGATAGACTGAAACTAATTTTTTTATCCAACACAAAAAATTTTTTTTCAGGAGAAATTTTCAAACAACGTACATTTAAAATAATTAATTTTTTTTCAACTAAAAAAGAAGTTGATTATTATCAAATTTTAATGAACAAAGAAGACAGTTTGAATTTTTTAAATTATTCTAAAGATTATGTTACTGGTTGGCGCGTATGGTTGAAAAATCCACTATCTTTAAATGTTAATGAGATAAAAAAGATAACACATCCATTATTTTTATTGGATTGGACGACACAAAAAGGTGAACTTTTTAAAGCCATGAAAATTGAAAAATATATCATGTTTCTTTTTTTGTTTTTAGTTTTATTAGTATCTATTTTAAATATAGTTGTTATTCTTACTATATGTACAGTAGAAAAACAAAATGCTGTTGCGATTTTACAGACACAGGGATTGCTGAATTGTAAAATTATGTTAATATTTATTATATTTGGTTCAAGCACCGCAATTATTGGTAATATATTAGGTACACTAATTAGTCTCACATTAATAATACAAAATGATTTTTTGAAATTTTTTATTAACATTTTTATTGATGAAACAAATATCCCTATAATTGTTATTCCATATCAAATTTTTTTTATTAATATTACTATTACATTATTTACCATACTATCAACACTTTATCCATCTTGGAAGGCTATCCAATTAAAACCATCTAGAATTTTGTCCAATGAATAATATTATCATAAAATGTATTAATTTGAATAAGTCTTACAAAGACGGCGATTTTACTTATACAATTCTAAAAAATATATCATTTCAATTAAATAAAGGAGATATAGCAGGTATTATTGGAAAATCAGGATCAGGAAAAACAACTTTTTTACATTTACTCGCAGGATTAGAGAATCCTACTTCCGGTGACATATTATTTAATGGTAGATTATTTAGTTCTATGTCATCTAATAAAATGTCAAAATTTAGAAATATTGAATTAGGTTTTATATATCAATTTCATCATTTAATGTTAGATTTCAATATATTAGAAAATGTTTCAATGCCTCTTCTGATTAGTAATAAAAGCAAAAAAGATTCTGAAGAAATAGCATATAACATGCTAAAAAAGTTTAATTTAGAAGATAAGATAAAAAAATATCCTTCTGAATTATCTGGAGGAGAAAGACAGCGTGTTGCTGTTGCTAGAGCATTTATTAATAAGCCATCTTTAATAATAGCAGATGAACCTACTGGAAATTTAGATGAAGACAATACAAATATTATCTTTAATTTAATCACAGAATTAAATTCTGATTATAATACTTCGTTCATAATTGCCACACATGATCCTACTTTAATAAAAAAGATACCTGTTTTGTTTAAAATAGAAAACAATCAGATATTTAATTATGAAAGTTAATTAAAAAGAAACATTCAATGAATTCTTTACCTTTTTTAATTGCAAAAAAATTTTCTCTTAAGAAAAACAAAAATTATTTAATATTTTTAACCTCTATTTTATCTAAAATAGGAGTTTCCATTAGTATATTTGCATTAATTGTTAGCGTTAGTGCATTAAATGGATTTCAGGTGTTATTGAATAAAACAATTTTATCGAATCTACCTCATGGAATTATGAAATTTACTGATCAATCATATTTCAAATGGCATAGTATGATAAAAAAAATAAATATTTTACCAGGAATTACTTATTCTGAACCTTATATTGTTACTAAAGGACTATTAGTTATCAAGAACCAAGTAAAACCAATTGAAATTAAAAGCTTTAGTAATATAAAACATCTTAAAAAAAAATTTTTTTTTCATCTGAAAATGATAATTTTTTAAAAAAAAAAGGCAACGAGTGTGAAATTATTCTTTCATCTTATTTATCAAAATATTTATCAATCAAAAAAGGTAATTGGATTAATATATTTTTTTTAAATAAAAAAGATAATGATCTTAATTCGCAGATACAAAATTTTTCTTTAAAGATTGCAGGTGTATTTGAATCCAATGGAATATTAGATTCAAAAATAGGATACGTTCCCTTGAGTTTTTTTAAAAAATTTTTTAATGCAGATAAAAATATTAATACAATCGAACTACATATGTCTGATCCCTTAAATGCTGATAAAATCATTTTAAATGCTGCAAAGAAAATCAACACACCTTTTTTAGCGTATACATGGATTGATAGTTATAAATATATATACGATGATATTAAGAAAATTAAAGCAGTAGTATATTTGGGTCTTTTATTACTTGTAATAATTTCATGTTTTAGTATTGCATCTATTTCTTTAATTACTGTATTTAAAAAAACACAAGAAATTGCTATTTTACGAAGCATGGGGGCTAATAACCGTCTCATTCAAATAATTTTTTTATATTATGGATTACGCTCTATTATCATTAGTAATTTAATTGGTCTTTTTATAGGAATAACGACTATTTTAAATTTCAAGAGAATCTTACTCTTTTTAGAAAAAAACTTTAAAAATAATATGTTGTTAGATAACATTTATTACAATAATTTTTTTATGTTAAAAATAAATTTTCTAGATGTAATAATTATATTTATAAGTACTATGATAATAGGAATGATAACAAATTGGTATCCAGCATATTATGCTTCAAAAATTGATCCTAGTAAAATATTAAAAGAATATTAATAAAAACATTTTTTAATAAAACGCAAACAAAATAAGATTCCACATCTTATTATAAAAATAATTTTTACAATGGTGAAAAATATGACGATTAAAGTAGGTATTAATGGATTTGGTCGTATTGGACGTGTATTATTTCGACTCGCTCAAAAACGTTCAGATATTGAAATCATAGCTATTAATGATTTACTGGCTCCTGAATATATAGCTTATATGTTGAAATATGATTCAACACATGGTGTTTTTAAAAAACATATTACATTTGATAAAGATAATATTATTATTAATGGAAAAAATATCCGTGTTACTTCAATAAAAGATCCTGAAAAATTAATGTGGCATGATTTATCAATTGATGTAGTAATTGAATCAACAGGTCTTTTTTTAAAAAGAGAACAGGCTTATAAACATATCTTAGCTGGTTCAAAAAAAGTAGTAGTTACAGGTCCATCAAAAGACGATATTCCAATGTTTGTGAGGGGTGCTAATTTTCATAAATATCAAGGGGAAAGTATCGTATCTAATGCATCATGTACTACTAATTGTCTAGCACCTCTTTCCAAAGTAATAGATGATAACTTTGGTATTATTGAAGGTTTAATGACAACTGTACACGCTAGTACAGCAACTCAAAAAATTGTTGATGGAGCTTCTGATAAAGATTGGAGAGGTGGTAGAGGGGCATTACAGAATATTATCCCATCTTCTACCGGAGCAGCTATTGCTGTAGGAAAAGTTTTACCAAATTTAAATGGAAAATTAACTGGTATGGCATTTCGAGTCCCAGTATCAAATGTATCTGTAGTTGATTTAACAGTTCGTTATAAAAAATCTGCTACATATTCTGAAATATGTCAAAAAATTCAACAGGCTTCTCAAAAAGAAATGAAAGGCATAATGGGATACACGGAAGATGAGGTTGTTTCTACAGATTTTAATGGTGAAGAATTAACCTCTATTTTTGATGCTAAAGCAGGTTTATCTTTAAATAAAAATTTTGTTAAATTAATTGCTTGGTATGATAATGAAACAGGTTATTCTAGTAAGGTTCTTGATTTAGTATCTTTAGTATCTAAAAAATAGATGTTCATATAACTAATAATTATAAAAATATCATATTTTATTCTAAAAAATAATATTTATACTTTCATTAGAAATAATGATGGGTATATTTTTTATATATAGCAGTATTAATTTTTAATTTAATACTGCTATTATATTTTTAAAAATATTTTAATAATATTTAAAATTTTTTTCCATAATTTGAAATTTATTATTTTCTATACATATTTTATATAAAAAAATAATTTAATTTTTATATCAATGCGAAATAAATATATATATATGTGAATTGAAAAATTTAGTTTAAAATAAACTAAAAAAGTCTATTATTCTAAATAATATTTTTTATATTTAATGTGTATTAAAATAAGGAATAATTTGTTTTACCCATTGCTTTATTCTATATTCAGTTTTATTTGCTTGACGATCTTCATCTAAAATTAGTCCATAAAAATATTTTTTATTCAGTAAAGCTTTAGATTGCTCAAAATAATAGTCTTCTGTAGACCATTTTCCAATTATATTCGCTTTATTTTTTTTTAAAATATCATAAATGGTACCTATTGCATCGCAAAAATATTCACTGTAATCTTCTTGATCACCGCATCCGAATAATGCCACAATTTTATTTGAAAAATTGATTTTTTTTAAAGTTGGCAAGAAATCATCCCAATCACATTGAACTTCACCATAATACCAAGTAGGGACTCCAAATATTAAAAAATTAAAATCTTCAATGTCTTTTTGGGAAGTATTACTAATATCGTATAAACAAGAAACATTATCACCTATATATTTTTGAATTAATTTTGCTATCTTTTCTGTGTTTCCAGTATCACTACCAAAAAAAATTCCTATTTTTTTCATTTTAGTCTCTTGTAATAAAATATATTTTTAATATAGATATATGTTAATGTATTAATGTGTATTTTTTTTCTACTACAAAGTAAAAATTAATTTTTATTTTTATAAAAAAATGAATTTATAGAAAGAACTATTCTAAAAATTCTTCTATAAAATAATATTTCCTAACAATATTTTTCAGCTGAGTTAATATATTAAATATAAATATTATGCAAAAAAATTTAATTTGGTTCCGTAACGATCTTCGTGTATATGACAACACGGCTCTACATCAAGCATGTCAAAATGATACAGATAAAGTAATAAGTTTATTTATTTCTACTCCGAAGCAATGGCATAATCAATCCGTTTCTAAAAAAAAAATATCTTTTATGTATTATCATTTAATTTCTTTACAAAAAGAACTATTAAAATTAAATATTATTTTATATTATCATGAATCTACTGATTTTTTAAATTCTATAGAATATCTTATTTTTTTTTGCAAAAAACATAAAGTCAATAATTTATTTTATAATTATGAGTATGCAATCAATGAACGTTATCGAGATTATTTAGTAAAAAAAAAACTATCTCAAAAAGGGTTTCTTGTAAAAGGTTTTCACGATAATCTTTTATTTTCAAATAGACAAATCAGAAACCAAAAAAATGAAACATATAAAGTTTTTACTTTTTTTAAGAAAAAAGTAATACAAAATTTACATAATAATATTCCACAATGTTTTCCTGTTCCCTCTAAACGTAAATCTGATAGAGATATTTTTTTAACTTCTATTTCTTTGAAAAATGTAAATTTAAACTTTAATAAAAATTTCTTTCCTGTTGGAGAAAAAGAGGCTATTAATCGTTTAAAAAATTTTTGTATATATAAATTTAATGATTATTTTCTTAAACGAGATTATCCCTTTTTAGATGCTACTAGTATGCTGTCTCCATATTTATCAGCAGGAATAATATCATCTCGATATTGTCTTAAAGTGCTTTTAAAAACAAAAAACAGTCTTCCATTAAATGTTCTTCTTACGTCTCCTTGGTTTGATCAGATATTATGGCGTGAATTTTATTACCATTTATTAATTGGATTTCCAAAAATTAGTAGATCTGAATCATTAGTAACATGGGAAAAAGAAATTCATTGGATAAATAATATAAAACATTTTAATGCCTGGAAAGAAGGAAATACAGGTTTTCCTATAATAGATGCAGGAATGAGACAATTAAACGAACTAGGATGGATGCATAATAGATTAAGAATGATTACATCTAGTTTTTTAGTAAAAAATCTTTTGATTAATTGGCGAGAAGGGGAGGAACATTTTATATCTAATTTAATCGATGGAGACTTAGCGCTGAATAATGGAGGATGGCAATGGTCAGCGTCAGTGGGATGTGATTCTGTACCTTATATAAGAATTTTTAATCCATTACATCAATCAAAAACTTTTGATGAATCGGGTAATTTTATAAAGAAGTTTATACCAGAATTAAAAAACGTGCCTAATCATCATATCCATCAACCACATGAATGGTCAAAACAAAAAAATTTTAAAATAGATTATCCTAATCCTATTATTAATTATAGTGAAAGCAGAAAAACATCTTTATCGCTATTCAAACAAGCTCGATTAAAACTTCATAAAAATGGACTGAAAAATTCATGAACAATTTTCTTTTAGAAGATATTATCAATAAAAAATTATTATCTAATCAGTATCAAGATACAGTTCCGAATGGTTTGCAAATCGAAGGAACAGAAATAGTAAAGAAAATTATTACAGGGGTGACTGCTTGTCAGGCTTTATTAGATAAAGCATTATTTTATAATGCCGATACTTTAATAGTTCATCATGGTTATTTTTGGAAAAATGAATCAAAATATATACATAACATGCAGAGACAACGATTAAAAACTATATTATCTCATAATATTAACTTGTACAGTTGGCATTTACCTTTAGATGTGCATCCTAAATTAGGAAATAATGCTCAAATCGCTAAAAAATTAAATATTGATATTCAAGGTAGTATTTTGCCTTATGTTTTATGGGGAACAACAAAAAACAAAATGACAGGTTTTGAATTTGCTAATAAAATAGAAAGAAAATTTAAAAAATATCCTATACATCTATACGAAAATGCTCCATTGTATATTAGTCGTGTTGCTTGGTGTAGTGGTCGAGGACAAGGTTTTATTAAAAAAGCATGTGCATTTGGAATTGATGCTTTTTTAACCGGTGAAATTTCAGAAGAAACTACTCATATTGCTAAAGAATTAGGTATTCATTTTTTTTCTTTAGGCCATCATGCTACCGAAAAAGATGGCGTTAAATCTTTAGGTGAATGGTTGCAGAGAAAGTATGATTTATGTGTTGATTTTATTGATATTTATAATCCCGCTTAATTTTATTAAATAAAAAAGCGATTATGATAAATACAGTGAAGCGAATGTTATTATTAGAATTAATTTGATATTTTTTATTTAAAATTTTCATCACATTTTATTTAATAATTTTTAAAAGAATATTATGGACAAAAATAAAATAGAATATTGGTTAAATTCCTCTTGGTTATCTAGAGAAAACCAAAATTATATAGAAACAATATACAAAAGTTTTCTAACAAATGCCCAGTCTATTGACGATATGTGGCATAAAGCGTTCTTAGAATTTTCTGAGGAACAAAAAAATACTTATGAAAGAAATAATACAAAAAATAATAAATACCTTCTTATAAAAAAAATAGATCATATGATTCACGCATTTCGTTCAGAAGGCTATCAACAATCTTTAATTGATCCACTTAAATTAAAAAAACGAACAAAAATTCATGATTTAGATCTTTCGTTTTATAATTTTACAGAAGAAGAAACAAGGCAAACTGTCGAAATTAATTTTAAAAATTGTACTAATTTTCGAACTAACATTATAAGTTTATACAAGATATTATATAAAAAATACTGTGGATCTATTGGTTTTGAATATATGTATGTCAATAATTTATTAGAAAAACAATGGATTACCAATCATATAGAATCTTTCTTTAATGAAAATGTATTCACTATAGAAGAAAAAATAAATTTTTTAAAAGAATTAACTTATGCTGAAACTTTAGAAAAATATATTGGAAAAAAATTTCCTGGAGCTAAACGTTTTTCTTTAGAAGGTGCAGAAACATTAATTCCTGTATTACATGAAGTAATAAGATTTTCAAAAAAAAATAATATTTCCAAAATAGTGTTGGGCATGGCTCATAGAGGTAGATTAAATGTACTGATAAATGTTTTAAACAAAAGTCCTAAAGTTTTATTTGATGAATTTTCTAATTTAAATCTATTTCAAAAAATAAGTGGCGATGTTAAATATCATATGGGAGGTACTGCTGAAATTCAATATGAAAAAAAAATAATTTTTCATATGGCATGTAATCCATCTCATTTAGAAATAATCAATCCTGTTGTTTCAGGAATATCTCGATCCTATATTGATAATATGAAAAATATAGACAATGAAGTTTTACCTATTAGTATTCATGGAGATGCTTCTGTAATTGGTCAAGGTGTAGTACAAGAAACATTAAACATGTCTCAAACAGAAGGTTATAAAGTAGGAGGCACAGTTCATATTATTATTAACAATCAAATTGGCTTTACTACTTCTAATCCCAAACATCTTCGTTCTAGTGAATATTGCACTGATGTGGCTAAAATAATTCAAGCTCCTGTATTTCATGTTAATGCGGATGATTTAGAAGCATCTATTTTTGCTATTCAATTAGCTCTTCATTTTAGAAAAATATTTAAAAAAGATGTTTTTATAGATTTAGTGTGTTATAGACGCAATGGACATAATGAAGTAGATGAACCATCTGTTACACAACCTATAATGTATCAAAAAATAAAAAATCATCCTACTTCAAGAACAATATATTCTGATGTTTTAATATCTAAAAAAATAATTACATCTGAAAAAAATCAAGAAATTATGAATCAATATTTATCTAAATTACAAAAAGGTCATTATATTTTCTCAAAATCTAAAAATATACATTTTAAAAATGAGTTTTTTTTAGAAGAAAAAAAGATAAAAAAAATAAAAAAAGATGTAAATTTCTCTGATTTAAAAAATTTAGCTTGTTTAATCAACCAAATTCCTGATTCAGTAAAAATGCACCAGAGAGTTAAAAAAATCTATGAAGAAAGATTAGAAATGGCTCAAAGATTAAAATTATTTGACTGGGGTGCTGCTGAAACATTAGCTTATGCAACAATTCTCAATGAAGGAATTTCCTGTCGTATTTCAGGAGAAGATGTAAGTAGAGGGACTTTTTTTCATCGTCATGCTTTTATTCATAATCAAATTAATGGTTCTATTTATATCCCACTGAATAATATTAGTAAGAAACAAGGAAAATTTCAAATTTGGGATTCTGTTTTGTCAGAAGAAGCCGTTTTAGCTTTTGAATACGGATATTCTTTATCTTCTCCTAATACACTTACTATTTGGGAAGCTCAGTTTGGAGACTTTATTAATGGTGCACAAATAGTAATTGATCAGTTTATAAGCTCTGGTGAACAAAAATGGAACAAAAAATCTAATTTAGTTGTGCTTTTACCTCATGGTTATGAGGGACAAGGACCTGAACATTCATCTTCTAGAATTGAACGATTTCTTCAGCTTTGTGCAGAAGAAAATATGCAAATATGTATACCAACTACATCATCACAAATATTTCATATTTTTCGAAAACAAATATTTGATAAAATTTTAAAACCATTAATTATTTTTACTCCTAAATCTTTATTAAGAAATCCGATGGCTAGTTCTTCTTTTGATGATCTTGTCTATGGTAAATTTCAGAAAATATTAGATGAAGTTGATAATGTTAATAAAAAAGAAATTCGTCTCATTTTTTGTTCTGGAAAAATATATTATGATTTATTACGAAATCGTCGTGAAAAAAAAATTAATTCTATTATTTTAATTCGTATTGAACAGTTATATCCATTTCCTGAAGGAGAAATATTAAAAATATTAAAAAATTATTTTTATATAAAAGACTTTATATGGTGTCAAGAAGAACCGTACAATCAAGGTGCGTGGTTTTATATCAAAGATTGTTTAAGTAATATTTTACCGTTAGATGCTTCGCTAAAATATATTGGTCGTTCCTCTTCAGCTTCACCTGCAGTTGGTTATATTTCTATCCACAAAAAACAACAAGAAAAAATAATTTATAATGCATTAAATATTAATTAAATAATAGGATAAAGAATGAAAAAAATAAATATTCTTGTTCCAGATTTACCAGAATCTATTAGTGATGCAACAGTTGTAAAATGGCACAAAAAAATAGGAGATACAGTTCACTGTGATGATAATATAGTTGATATTGAAACAGATAAAGTCATGTTAGAAGTATCTTCTCCATGTGATGGAATATTACAATCAATTTTAGAAAAAGAAGGGAAAGTAGTTATATCTCAACAAACACTTGGTGAAATAAACAAATCTACTGTGGTTGATAACCATCTTTCCAATAATCATATTATTGAAAAAGAAGATAATTTATTAAAAAAAGAAGAAAAATATATAACTACGGAAGAAAAAAAAGAAATAGAATATTTATTAAAAGATAATCACAAACATCTGACTCCATCTATGAGACGATCAGTCAAAATACATAATATTAATAATGGTTTTTTAAATCAAGTGATCGAAACAAGTAAAAAAACTAATTTTGAAAATATTATAAAAGAAGAAAAAAAAGAATCGAATCAAATTTTATTCAATCATAATATATTTAATGCGAATGAAAATAATAAAAATAATAATAATAAGGTTACGAATCGAGTAAAAATGACTCGATTACGACAAAGAATTGCAGAACGATTACTAGATAGCAAAAATAATACAGCTATGCTAACTACTTTTCATGAAGTAAATATGAAACCAATCATACTTTTACGTAAAAAGTATGGTGAAGATTTTGAAAAAAAACATAATGTTAGAATTGGATTTATGTCTTTTTTTGTAAAAGCAGTCATTCAAGCATTAAAAAATTTTCCAGAAATTAATGCTTACATAGATCAAACAGATATAGTTTTTTATAAAAATTTCGACATCAGTATTGCTATTTCGACGCCAAGAGGGTTGATTACTCCGGTAATAAGAAATGCTGATACAATGACAATGGCAGAAATTGAAAAAAAAATAAAGGATTTTTCTATAAAAGGATTGCAAAATAAAATCAATATAAAAGAATTAATGGGTGGCAATTTCACCATTACTAATGGTGGTGTTTTTGGTTCCTTAATGTCGACTCCTATTATTAACCCTCCTCAAACAGCCATATTAGGTATGCATGTAATTCAAGAACGTCCAGTAGTTGTAAATGGACAAATTAAAATTCTTCCAATGATGTATTTAGCATTATCTTATGATCATCGTTTAATAGATGGAAAAGAATCTGTCGGTTTTTTAATCAATATAAAAAATATATTAGAAGATTTTAATCGTATTGCAATTGATGTGTAGAATTATTTTTAATAAATTAATATATAGCGCTTAAAAAGTACGATCATTAAATTACTTACAAACTAGCGTACTTTTATTATATAAAAAAAGAGGAAAAATGAAAATTAATCAAGTAGTTTTAATTAGACATGGTCAAAGCGAATGGAATACATTAAATAAATTTACTGGTTGGCATGATGCTGAATTAGATAAAAAAGGAAAAGATGAAGCTAAATTTGCTGCTATCTTATTAAAAAAAGAAAAATTTTTTTTTGATTGCGCACATACATCATTATTAAAAAGAGCAATTCATACTTTGCAATATATTTTAGATGAATTAAACCAAACCTGGTTGTCAGTTAAAAAATCCTGGCGTTTAAACGAACGACATTATGGTGCATTAGAAGGGTTAAATAAAGATGAAGTTATTGAGAAATATGGACAAAAACAAGTTCTTCTATGGAGAAGAAGTTTTGATATTAGTCCACCTCAGATTAATATAAAAGATAAACGCTTTCCAGGAAACGATCCACGCTACTCTCATTTAAATATTCATGACATCCCTCTAGGAGAGAGCTTAGAAAAAACTGCAAAACGAGTTATTCCTTATTGGAACAAAATTGTTTATCCAGAATTAAAAAATAATAAAAAAATACTTATTGTAGCGCATGGAAATTCTTTACGTGCCTTGATACAACACTTATATAAAATAGACAATAAAGCTATTTTGGATTTAAATATTCCTACTGCACAACCCATTATCTTAGATTTCGATAATGAAAAAAATCCAATTAAATGGCACTATTTAACATAATTTTATTAAAAAATATTTCTTTACATTCCTTAATACTTCGATACTAAATTTATCTAGTTGTATTTATATGAATTAATATAAATATATTTTTAAAATAATCATTTTTAATAGATTTTTTAAAATTTCATTATCCATGAAAAACAAAAAAATAAAATTTTATAAAAATCAAAACAAGAGGTTCTAATGATTAAAAAAATTGGAGTTTTAACTAGTGGTGGCGATGCTCCAGGGATGAATGCCGCAATTAGAGGGGTTGTTAGAACAGCACTTAGTGAAAGATTAGAAGTATTTGGAATTTATGATGGATATTTAGGTCTATATGAAAACCGTATGGTGCAACTTGATAGATATAGTGTATCTGACATGATTAACAGAGGTGGGACATTTTTAGGGTCAGCTAGATTTGCTAGTTTTTATCAAGACAAAATACGCTCAATTGCAGTGCAAAATATAAAAAAAAGAAAAATAGATGCTCTTGTTGTCATTGGAGGTGATGGTTCTTATATAGGAGCTCAAAAATTAACAGAAATGGGTATTCCATGTATTAGCATTCCAGGTACTATCGATAATGATGTTTCAGGTACTGATTATACAATAGGTTATTTTACAGCTTTACAAACAGTGGTTGAAGCTATTGATCGATTGCGCGACACTTCTTCTTCTCACCAACGTATTTCTATTGTAGAGGTGATGGGTAGACATTGTGGAGATTTAACATTAGCTGCAGCTATTGCTGGTGGATGCGAATTTATTGTTTTACCAGAAATTGACTATAAAAAAGAAGATCTAGTTATCGAGATTCAAGCTGGCATTGCTAAGGGCAAAAAACATGCTATTGTTGCCATAACTGAATACATTTGTGATGTAGAAGAATTAGCACAATATATTGAAAAAAAAACTAATCGAGAAACTAGAGCGACAATTCTTGGACATATCCAAAGAGGGGGTGCACCTGTAGTATATGATCGTATATTAGCATCAAGAATGGGTGCATATTCAGTTGAATTATTAATAAAAGGTTATCAGGGAAAATGTGTTGGAATACAAAATGAAAAAATGGTTTTTAACGATATAAAAAACGCACTAAAAAATATGAAACGTACTTTTAAAAAAGATTGGTTGATTACTGCTAAAAAGTTATACTAATATAAAATTAGTGCCGGTTTCACCGGCGCTCTAGTTTTTAAATAAGGTAATATAGGTTTTAAAAAATGAATATTTATAGAAAAAAAAATATCATAAAAAAATGTTTTATGGAGTTTTTTGGAACAGGTTTGGTAATGTTTTTTGGCATAGGATGTTTAGCTGCTTCGAAGTTAACAAATGCTAATTTTACTCAGTTTGAAATTAGTTGTATTTGGGGCTTTGGAGTGTCTATAGCCATCTATTTTAGTTCTTCAATATCTGGAGCTCATTTAAATCCAGCTGTTACTATCTTTTTTTGGTTGTCTTCCAAATTGAATAAAAGAAAGGTCCTACCGTATATCATATCTCAAACACTTGGTTCTTTTTTTTTTACGATGCTAACATATTATCTTTATAATAATTTATTAATTTCATTTGAAAGAAATAATAATGTTGTAAGAGGAACTCAGGAAAGTCTTAATTTAGCTTCTATTTTTTGTGTTTATCCGAACTATAATAATAGTTTTATTTACGACTTTATAATAGAAATATTTTCAACTGCACTTTTTATTCTGATTGTATTAGAATTTAATAATAGAAACAGTAATTATTTTTTATATAATAGATCTGTAGCACCTATCTTAACGGGTTTTTTAGTCTGCATGATTAACTTAGTTATAAATCCTTTAAATAATATAAGTTTAAATCCAGCCCGAGATTTAGGTCCGAAAATACTTCTAAGTTTAACTGGATGGGGTCTTTTTTCCTTTACTGGAGGAAATGATAATATTTTATATTGTTTTATACCAATAATGGGTCCTATTTTAGGAGCTAATTTAGGTGGTTGGATACACAAAACTCTAATCAATAATAGTTAATTATTTTTTTATGAATAGTGTTCGTGTGCTATTTTTATAATTTCTAAAAATTCTTTAGCACTTAAAGATGAATTTCCAATTAATAAACCATTGATGTCTGGTTGTTCAATAAACTTTTTTACATTAGTATGATTAATAGATCCACCGTATTGAATTATTATATCATTTCTATTGATTGAGCTATATTTTAAAATATAATTTTTTATAAATACATGTATTAGTTGAACATGTTCTGGATCTGCTGATACACCAGTTCCGATGGCCCAAATAGGTTCATAGGCAATTATTATATTTTTAAATGCTGATGTGCCTAAATTTTTTAATATCAAATTTAATTGTCTTTGAATAACCTGCTCGGTTTGATTATGTTTTTTTTCTATTTCTGTTTCACCTACACACAATATAGGTGTTAAATTTGATTTTTTAATTAAATGAAATTTTTTTGCAATGATATCATCAGTTTCATGATGTAAAAAACGTCTTTCGGAATGCCCTATAATCACATATTTTACTCCTATATCTCGCAGCATCAAAATAGAAGTTTCACCGGTAAATGCTCCGTTTAAATTAATATCTACGTTTTGCGAACCAAGAAAAATGTTCATATTGCTTATATTTTTACATACTCGTTCTAAATATATAGTTGGAGGAGCAATAATAACAGTGTTTTTTTCTAAATAACTTGATGAATATAATTTTAAATATTTGAAAAAACTAGAAATCATTTTTATATTTCCATTTAATTTCCAGTTAGCTGTAATGAAGAATTTTTTCATATTTCACCTTAGTGATTTTTTAAATGATAGAAACTAAGCTTCTTTTATGAAAAAGTTATATCAAACTTAGTTTCTATTATAAAATACATTAAGAAGTATTATTTATGTATATTTGCTCGATCTCGTAATTTTTTTCCTGGTTTAAAATAAGGTACATATTTTTCATTTAGTTTGACTGATTTGCCAGTCTTAGGATTACGACCAATGCGAGAAGATCGATAATGTAAAGAAAAGCTACCAAATCCTCGAATTTCAATTCTTTTTCCATTTGCTAATGATATTATCATGTGTTCTAACATTTCTTTTGCAGCACGCTCTATCATTTTATTTGAAATATTAATTTTTTGTTCAGCAATTCTTTCGAATAGTTCTGATTTTATCATAAACCCTCTATATTTATAAATTTTAAAAATTCATTTATTTTTTATTATTTTAAAATATTATTGCATAATATAATTTATTTTCCATGAAAAATTAATTATTCAGTATTTTTAGCAGCTTTGAATGCTTCTGTCATTACGTTAGAAAAAGAATCGTCATTTGTTTTATTGTTAGAAGGTGCTGTTAAGTCTTTTTTTTCATCTTCATCTATCATATGAATTGTAAGATAAATAATTCTATTTTTTCGGTCAAAACTCGATAATTTAACTAAAATTTTATCTTCAATTTTTAATTTATTGATCATTGTTTCAGAATAAACACGAGTAATTTCAGTTAATTTTATTACACCTTCTAAATTTTCTGGTAGTTTTACAATGATGTTTTTTTTATCTAAAGATTTAATTATTCCAGTAATAATTGCACCTTTTTTGTGATTTGCAATATATGTATTAAAAGGATCTTCTTCTAATTGTTTAATCCCTAAAGATATACGTTCTCTTTCTGCATCTACTTGAAGAACTACAGCAGAAATTTCATCATTCTTTTTGTATTTTACAACTGCTTCTTCACCAGGTATTGTCCAAGAAATATCAGACAAATGTACTAATCCGTCAATGCCTCCATTTAAACCAATAAAAATACCAAAATCTGTAATGGATTTTATTTTTCCAAGAACATGAACCCCTTTTTTATGAGTTTCAGAAAACTCTTTCCATGGATTTATTTTACATTGTTTTAAACCAAGAGAAATGCGACGACGTTCTTCGTCAATATCTAACACCATTACTTCAACTACATCATTAACTGTAACTACTTTTGACGGATGAATATTTTTATTAGTCCAGTCCATTTCAGAAACATGTACAAGACCTTCGACTCCTTCTTCAATTTCTACAAAACAACCATAATCTGTTAAATTAGTTACACGGCCACTTAATTTTGTTTCTTCGGGATAACGTTTAGAGATTGCTATCCATGGATCTTCGCCTAGTTGTTTTAATCCTAATGATACGCGTGTTCTTTCTCTATCAAATTTTAAAATTTTAATATTGATTTCATCACCTACATTAACTATTTCACTAGGATGTTTGACTCTTTTCCAAGCCATATCAGTAATATGTAAAAGACCATCTACACCACCTAGATCTACAAAAGCTCCATAATCAGTTAAATTTTTAACAATACCTTTAACGTGCATCCCTTCTTGTAAATTTTCTAATAATTGATCTCTTTCGGCACTGTTTTCTGATTCAATTACAGCACGACGTGAAACAACAACATTATTACGCTTTTGATCTAATTTTATTACTTTAAATTCTAACTCTTTTCCTTCAAGATGTATTGTATCTCTCACTGGACGAACATCTACTAAAGAACCGGGTAAAAATGCACGTATATCATTTAATTCAACAGTAAAGCCACCTTTAACTTTACCATTAATAATTCCA
The DNA here is from genome assembly GCF_000009605.1 of Buchnera aphidicola str. APS (Acyrthosiphon pisum). Classification (NCBI taxonomy): domain Bacteria; kingdom Pseudomonadati; phylum Pseudomonadota; class Gammaproteobacteria; order Enterobacterales; family Erwiniaceae; genus Buchnera; species Buchnera aphidicola. The sequence goes on from NC_002528.1 coordinate 342,552, forward strand.
ATGACTGTTTCTGATTTTTCATGAGCTTTTTCTAAAATCAACCACGCTTCATGACGTTTTGCTTTTTCTCGAGATAAAAGTGTTTCTCCAAATCCATCTTCAATAGCATCTAAAGCAACATCAATTTGATCTCCTACCTGAATATCTAATAAACCTTGAGAATTTTGAAATTGTTCAACGGGAATAGCAGATTCAGATTTAAGACCAGCATCAACTAAAACCATATCTTTTTCTATAGAGACGATGGTGCCGCGAATAATAGAACCTGGACGAGTTTTAATTTCTTTTAACGATTCTTCAAATAATTGAGCAAAAGATTCATTCATATTAATAATTTTGAGAAATTTTTATTGAACGTTCATCTTAACTTCATGCTAAAATGAGCCTGTTTTATATATCTTATAATAATCCTTATTAAAGAGTGTGATATCAAAATATCAAATTAATTTTTAATCATGTTTTTATCTTTTCAATAATATATCCCATGGCAGTTTTAATAACTTCCGACAAACTCATATAAGTAGAATCTAATATTATAGCATTTTTTGGTATGCATAAAGGAGAAATTAATCGATTTTGATCACGTTTATCACGCGTCTTCATTTGTATAAATAATTTCTGAAAATCAACATGATAACCATTTTTTTTTAATTCTAACATTCTTCTTTTAACACGTACTTCCAAATCAGCATTTAAAAAAAATTTAATTATAGCATCTGGAAATACTACTGTACCCATATCACGTCCTTCTGCTACTAAACCCGGCATACATCGCATCAACCTTTGTTTTTTGAGTAAAATTTTTCTAACACGAGGATAAACTGACAATTGAGAAGACACTTTACTAATTATATCTAGATTTTTTGACTTATAAAAATAATTAATAGTTTTTTTTTAATTAATTCGGAATCTAGATTATCTAATAAGTTAACAATATTTTTTTCTATCATAGTAATATTTTTATTTAATACCAAAAATGCTAGTAATCTATAAAATTGGCCTGACTCTAACAACGACCAATTCAATTTATTTGCTATTATTTTAGAAAGAGAGCTTTTGCCAACACCACTAGGGCCGTCAATGGTGACAACAGGAATGTGATTTATCATATTTTAATTTTTTTATTATTAAAAAATTGTATTAAAATTTTTTTTTAAAAATTCATCAGATTTTACTGATAGATAAAAAATCTTTAAAATAAGATGGAAAAGTTTTTGAAATACAATTAGGATTAAGTATGTTGACACCTACTCCAGATAAAGATATAAGTGAAAAACACATAGCCATGCGATGATCGTTATAAGTTTCAATACTAGAGTATTGAAAAAAAATAGGTGGAGAAATAGATAAAAAGTCTCTACCCTCTTCAACTATAGCACCGATCTTTCTTAATTCTATAGTCATGGCAGATAAACGATCAGTTTCTTTAACTCGCCAGTTATATATATTTCTAATAATCGTCGTGCCTTTAGAAAAAAGAGCTAAAATTGCCACAGTCATTGCTGCATCAGGAATATGGTTCATATCTAAATCTATTGCGTTTAATTTATTACGGGTACAAGTAATAGAATAGTCTTCCCAAAAAATTGTCGCTCCCATTTTTTCAAGAATATTTGCAAATTCTATATCACCTTGAATACTTTTTTTGCCAACACCAGTAACTTTAATAGAACCACCTTTAATAGCAGCAGCAGCTAAAAAATAAGAAGCTGAAGAAGCATCTCCTTCAATTGTATATTTTCCTGGTGTTTTATACTGTTGTTTACCTTTAATATAGAATACATTATAAGAATCATGTTCAATATTGACTCCAAAAATTTTAATTAAATTCAATGTAATATCAATATAAGGTTTAGAAACTAAATTTCCTTTTATAAAGATTGTGGTATCTTTTAAAGCAAGAGGAGTACTTATTAATAATGATGTTAAAAATTGACTAGAAATATTCCCATTTAAAAAAATAGAACCTCCTAAAAAACCCCCTTTTGTACATATAGGAGGATATCCTTTATTTTTTTTATATTCTATAACAGCACCTCCTTGTATTAAAGCGTCGACAAGGTCTCCAATCGGTCTTTCGTGCATTCTATCATCGCCATTTAATAAAATGTTATTTTTATGTAAAGATAATACAGAAAGAAGAGGTCGTATAGCAGTACCTGCATTTCCTAAATACAATGAAATAGCTTCAGATAAATGAAAAGGTCCTCCTATTCCTTGAACATGACATGTTTTTTTATCATCAGATAAATTATACCTAACTCCTAGTTTTTTTAAAGCATTCAACATGTGTTGAGTGTCATGACTATTTAGTAAATTAGTTAAACATGTTGTGCCCTTAGCTATTGAAGAAAGTAATAAAACTCTATTCGAAATACTTTTTGAACCCGGCAAACAAACAGTTCCATTTACATGAGAGATTGGTTTTAAATCAAGAGAATTTTGCATGATAAATATACGCTCTATTTAATTAAAGTTCAAAAATAGTATTTTAAAAAATAAACTAGAGATAATTCATCCATATCGCTTTTCAAAATACGACATAAATTTTACTAAAGATTCAACACCTTCTAATGGCATAGCATTATAAAGAGATGCACGCATTCCACCTACTATACTATGCCCTCTTAAATAATTTAAACCTGTTTTAGAAGCTTCTTTTAAAAAAATATAATTTAATTTAGGATTAACAAGATGAAAAACAACATTCATTTGTGATCTGTGTTTACTATTTATTTTATTTATATAAAAATCACTATTATCTATTTTTTTGTATAATAAATCTGATTTTTTTTTATTTAATTTTTCAATTGCTTTCAAACCACCTTGTTTTTTTAACCATTTAAAAACTAATCCTGATAGATACCAAGCAAACGTAGGTGGTGTATTGAACATAGAATGATGGTCTGATATTTTTTTATAATCTAAAATCGAAGGAGTCATCTTCGACGAATATCCTATAATATTTTTTCGAATAATAATTATAGTTATGCCTGCAGGACCAATATTTTTTTGAGCACCTGCATAAATGAGATCATAGTTTTTTATGTTAATTGAACGCGATAATATAAAAGATGAAAAGTCTCCAACAACAATTTTGTTTTCAAAGACCGGCTCTTCATAAATTGATAATCCATCTATTGTTTCGTTCGGACAATAATGAATATATGCAGAATTTTCGTTAATATTCCATTTATGCATTGGTAAAAGGGATTCTTTTACACCATTAGTTTCTCTGATAAATATAGATCGAGGAGTGCAGTATTTTTTAGCTTCCATGAAAGCTGAATTTGACCAATAACCACTATTAATATAATCTGCTGTCTGTAAATTATTCAATAAATTCATTGGAATAGCGGAAAATTGGCCCCTAGCACCGCCTTGACAAAACAATACTTTAAAAGAATCTGGTATTTTTAATAAATCTCTTAAGTCTTTTTCAGCTTCTAAAGCCATTTGAATAAATTCTTCACTACGATGACTGATTTCCATTATAGAAGAACCTAAATTCTTCCAATTATGCAATTCTTTTTTAGCCTGATTAAGAACATCTCTTGGAATCATAGCTGGACCGGCACTAAAATTATAAATTAAATTCATGATTCCACCAATGAAATTTTTTCTATTTTATTAATCAACTAGTTTATAAATTCTAATCCCTGCATATATTTCTTTTGTAAAACTTTGGGAATCTCTATGCGACCATTAGAATGTTGATAATTTTCTAAAATAGCAGCTAATGTTCTGCCTATTGCCAAACCAGAACCATTTAATGTGTGTACAAAAAAATTTTTTTGTTCAGATTTTTTTCTATAACGAGCTTTTATACGACGAGCTTGAAAATCGCTCATATTAGAACATGATGAAACTTCTCTATATTTTTTTTCAGAAGGAAACCAAACTTCTAAATCGTAAGTTTTTACTGCTGCAAAACCTGTATCCCCTGTGCATAAAAGCATTTTTCTATATGGTAAATTTAGAAGTTGTAAAACTTTTTCCGCATGATTAGTTAGTTTTTCTAATGCTTCATAAGATTTCTCTGGTTTAACAATCTGTACTAATTCTACTTTATCAAATTGATGCAATCGAATTAATCCTTTAGTATCACGTCCATAAGAAGATGCTTCTGATCGGAAACAAGGAGTATGTGCAGTTAACATGATAGGTAAATCTTTTTCGTCTATGATTTGATCATAGACTAAATTAGTTAATGGAACTTCTCCAGTAGGAATTAATATGTACTTTTTTTTATCTGTCAAATTTATATGGAATAAATCATCACTGAATTTTGGTAATTGTCCTGTTCCATATAGAGCTTCAGAATGAACTAAATAAGGAACATAAGATTCTATATAACCATGTTTTAAAGTATGCAAGTCTAACATAAATTGACTAAGTGCACGGTGTAAAAGAGCAATTTTTCCCTTCATTATAACAAATCGTGATCCTGACATTTGTGCAGAAGATTTCCAATCTAATTCGTTAAATTTTTTTCCTAGCTCTATATGATCTTGGATTTCAAAATCATACTTCTTTTTTTGACCCCAGTATTTAATTTCTTTATTATTAATCGATGTATTTCCCTCTGGAACATCGTCAGAAGGAATATTAGGTATGCACATAGAAAAATGATGTATTTTTTCTTTTAAAGAATTAAGTTCAATTTTAGAAGCGTTTAAATCTTTACTTGACTGTATAACTTGATGTCTTAACAATTCATTTTTATTCTTAATATTTTTGTTTTCTTTAAATAAATTTGATAAAGCATTATGCTTAAATTGCAAATTTTCAGTTTGAATCTGTAAAGTTTTTCTTTTTTCTTCCATAGAAGAAATTTTAGAAATATTTAATTTATAACCTTTTTTTAATAGTTTTTTGGCTGTTAAATGTAATTCATTTCGTAATAAATAAGGATTTAACATAGAGTGTTTTGCTCTTTTTGATTATCAATGAAATTGTTTTTTTAAAAAATGTTAAATTTTTTTATAAGTGAATCATATATACAAAAAAATATTAAGTTTTATTTATAAAAACAAAGAATATTCTTTAAATCTAAAATAATAATCTTAATAGATTAAAATCTATTTTATATTATTTAAAAAAATATAATAGTGCTGTTATTAAACAATTTAATTAAAAATAACGCTGATTATTTTATATTCCAATATTGTACAAAAAAAGAATTAATTTTTAATATCGTATAAAAACTATAATATTTATTATATTCTCAAGCAACTACATTACAGAGATATTTTTTAAGGAAATTAAAGTGGATAAAGTTAAGCATAGTAAAATTATTATTTTAGGATCTGGACCAGCAGGTTATACTGCAGCTATATATGCTGCAAGAGCTAATTTAGATCCCTTTTTGATTACTGGGACAAATAAAGGAGGGCAATTAATGAATACTAATGAAATTGAGAATTGGCCGGGAGATTATAATAAAATAAGCGGGTCAGAATTAATGAATCGTATGTATAAACATGCTATTGAACTCAAGACTAAAGTAATCTGCGATACTGTAATTTCAGTAAATTTTAAAAAAAACCCTTTTTTTTTAATAGGGGAAAATAATAAATATACTGCTGATTCAGTTATTATTGCTACCGGAGCAAATCCTCGTTATTTAGGACTACAATCAGAAAGTTTATTTAAAGGAAAAGGTGTTTCAACATGTGCTGTATGCGACGGTTTTTTTTATAAAAACAAAGAAGTTGCAGTTGTAGGAGGGGGTAATACAGCTATAGAAGAAACATTATATTTATCTAATTTCGTTAAAAAAGTTCATTTAATACACCGTGGAATTAATTTTAGAGCTGAAAAAATTTTACTTGACAGATTGGAAAAAAAAATAAAATCACAAAAAATAATAATTTATTTAAATTCTATTGTCAAAAATATATTAGGAAACTCTTCTGGAGTGACAGCGTTATTAATTGAACAAAAGAACTCAAAAGAAAAAACAGAATCAAAAATTCAAGTTTCCGGATTATTTGTTGCAATCGGATACACCCCCAACACCAATATATTTGTTAATAAGTTAAAAATGAAAGATGGTTATATTCAAGTAACACGACAGGAACATGGAAATTACACTCAAACAAGTATTCCTGGTATATTTGCTGCAGGGGATGTAATAGATCACGTATACAGGCAAGCAATCACATCCTCTGCTAGTGGCTGTATGGCGGCTTTAGATAGTGAACGTTATATTAATTCTTTAGTATAAAAAAAACTGCATATTGAGAATATTATATCATTTAAATACTAGTCAAAATGACTAGTATCTGATATAATTAATAAAGTTTTTTAACTATAATAATTATGAGAAAAAAATGTCTAAAGAAGAAAATATTGAAATGCAGGGAGTGGTAATAGATACGTTACCAAATACAATGTTTCGTGTTGAACTAGAAAACAAACATATTGTTACGGCACATATATCAGGAAAAATGAGAAAAAATTATATCAGAATATTAACAGGAGATAAGGTTACCGTAGAACTAACACCATATGATTTAACCAAGGGAAGAATTATTTTTAGAAGTCGTTAATAGAAGCTCGAAGAAAAAATAATATTAAAAACATAAAAAATCAATTATTCTCTGATAAATAAAATTCACTTCCCCAAACTTATCTATATTTAAAAAATCTTTTAAAAAAACTAAATAAAATAAATTTTTTCTTATTTTAAAAAATAAAAAAAATTTTAAAGAGAATTTATGCGTACTAAATATTGTGGAAATATTCGAATCAGTCATGTAAATAAAAAAGTAAAATTATGTGGTTGGGTACATAAGGTAAGAAACCTTGGTCAATTTATTTTTGTTGATATGAGAGATTATACTGGACTCGTTCAAGTTATATTTGAATTAAAAAATTATAAAATTTTTAAAAAAGCTTTAAATTTAAGAAATGAATTTTGTATTCAAGTTTTTGGTACAGTACAAAAAAGAGAAAAAAAAAATCAAAATATAAAAATTAGAACTGGAGAAATAGAAATATTAGCAAATGTATTAAACATTTTAAATACTTCTAAATCGTTACCATTAAATTTTACGCAAGAAAATAATGATGACTCAAGATTGAAATATCGATATTTAGATCTGCGTTCTTTTGATATTTTAGAAAATCTTAAAATAAGAAATAAAATAACTTATTTAATAAGAAATTTTATGACAAAAAAAAATTTTTTAGATATTGAGACTCCTATTCTTACTAAATCTACACCGGAAGGTGCAAGAGATTATTTAGTACCTAGTCGAAATCATTACGGAAAATTTTATGCACTACCCCAATCTCCTCAACTATTCAAGCAAATATTAATGATTTCTGGAATAGATAGATACTATCAGATAGTAAAATGTTTTCGTGATGAGGATTTACGTTCAGATCGACAACCAGAATTCACGCAAATTGATATTGAAGTCTCTTTTATGAGTGCTAAAAAAATACGTAATTTAGTAGAAAATCTTATAAAAAAACTTTGGTTAGAAATAAGAAATATTAATTTAAAAAAATTTCCTCAAATATCTTTTCATGAAGCTATGAAAAAATATGGATCAGATAAACCTGATTTACGTAATCCAATCGAAATTATTGATGTGTCTAATATATTTAAAGATAAAAAATTTATATCATTTTTTAATTTAAATCCTCAAAAAAATAATAGAATAGCATTATTATGTATTTCTAAAGGTGCACATTTAAGTAGAAAAAAAATTGATGATTATACTAAATACGTACAAAGATTTGATGCAAAAAAATTATTTTATATGAAAATAAAAGAATGCAAACTTGGATGTTTAGGTATTCATAGTTCTATAAAAAATATTTTAGATGAAATTATTTTAAAAGAAATTATAGAAAAAAGCCAATCTAAAAACGGAGATATATTATTTTTAATTGCTGATCAGGAGCATATTGTCAATAAGTCACTTGGTATGTTACGTTTAAAAATAGGAATTGATCTAAATATTACTAAAAAAAATAGATGGGAACCCCTTTGGATAGTTAATTTTCCTATGTTCGATAAAGATATACAAGGAAATTTATCTTCTGTTCATCATCCATTTACTGCTGTGAAAAATATGGATAGAGAAATATTAAAAAATTCACCTGATCTTGCTATTTCAGATAGCTATGATCTTATAATAAATGGTTATGAAATTGGTGGAGGTTCAGTACGTATTCATGATGTTAACATGCAAAAACAAGTTTTTGATATTATTGGTATAAAAAAATCTATGCAAAATGAAAAATTCGGATTTTTAATAGAAGCATTAAAATATGGTGCTCCTCCACATGCAGGTATAGCTTTAGGATTAGATAGAATAGTCATGCTTTTAACTAACAGTAAAAATATTAGAGATGTTATAGCTTTTCCAAAAACAACATCAGCAACCTGTTTAATGACCAATTCTCCTAGTACAGTAGATAATTTATTGTTACAAGAATTAGCAATAAAACATTTAAAAAAATAAGCTTTTATTTTTAATAAAAATGTTTTTTTATGTTACTTATTAAACATAAAAAAGAAGAACATAAAACAATAGATGGACTAGCTGGTGTATTATAAAAAACAGATAAAGATATTCCTCCTGTAACAGATAAAATACTTACTATAATGGCAATTATAACCATTTTTTCCGGAGAACCTGAAAAATGTTGAGCAGTTGCAGGTGGAATAATTAATAAAGAAGTAATTAATAACGCACCTACAAATTTAATTGCTATAGCAATAGTAAAAGCTGTCATTAACATTATAGTTAAACGGGCATAAAGCACGTTTATACCGTCTATTTGAGATAATTCCTCATTAATAGTTGATGATAAGATAGAATGCCAACGAAACAGCAGAATACTTAGTATTAATATACTGCTTATTGAAATAGTGATTAAATCATTTTTTGTTACAGATAGTAAATCACCAAATAAATAATTTGTAATATTTATTTCTTTTTTAGAAGATATCAAACTAATAAAGACCATTCCTAAAGATAATGAACTATGTGAGATTATATTTAATACAGTGTCTAATGAAACGGGTAATAGCTCTTCTAACCATGCCAAAATAATCGCAATGAAACTCATAAGAATTAGAATAGCATAAAATGAATTAATATTGAATGCAATAGATAATGCTATACCAAGTAAAGAAGAGTGTGATAAAGTATCACCAAAAGATGACATACGACGCCACACGATAAATGATCCTAATGGACCAGTTGTTAAAGATAGCAAAACACCTGCTAACCATCCCGGAAAAATAAGTTCAAACATAAAAACCACTCTATAATTACTATGTTATTTTTTTAAAAAAAACACAATGTTATATATTTAAAAATTATGAATATGATTATGATTATGATGATAAATTGCTAATTCTTGAACACGTTTTAATCCAAATATAGAAATAAATTCTAGATTATTGCAAACAGTTTCTGGGGTTCCAGAACAACAAATATGATTATTTAGACAAATAACATCATCAGTTTTCGCCATAACAAAATTTAAATCATGAGAAACAATTAAAATAGCACATTGTAATTCATGTCGAATTTCATTAATTAATTTATATAAAGCTAATTGTCCCATTACATCTACTCCTTGTGTTGGTTCATCTAACACCAGTAGATTAGGATTGTTTAACAAAGCTTTAGCAAAAAGTATTCGTTGCATTTCTCCACCAGATAATTTTTGTAATTGACAAAATTTTAAAGATTCTGCTTTTACACGTTTTAACATCTCTTCTATTTTTATGTTATTTGTTTTTCGTGATAATTTCATAAATCGTTCTACCGTAATAGGAAGAAGAGTATTAAGATGTAGTTTTTGAGGTACATAACCAACAGATAAATTGTTTGAACGAATAATTGTACCTGAATTAGGTTTTATTAATCCTAAAATAATACGTACTAAAGTAGATTTTCCAGCTCCATTAGGTCCAATTAAAGTAAGAACACGATTAGAAATTAATGATAACGATATATCAGTAAGAATAGAACGATGAGATAAATTCACACAAACATTTTTTAATTTTACGAATTCAAACATAGTTTTATAAATTATTTTTTTTAAATTCTAATATTATAGGATATATTTTAAAAAATAAAAATTAATATTATATGAAAAAACAATAGTATTGATTTTCAATTTATTATTCTTTGTTCCACGTTAGTTAACAACAAAATATTTGAAAATACTGGGATATGTTATAAAAAATTATCAATTAACAGAATTTTATAGACTTAATTATATTATAAAAATCTATACTCAATAGTTATTCTTAATACATACTTTATATATATAAAAAAATAGTGCCTATTCATAAAAAAAATAAATAATACTAAATTTTCAAGAAAATTAAAAACATTTTTTAAAAATATAGTAGTAAATATGTTAAAACTGTTTAATATGCACTATAAGTGATACTTAGTTCAATTAAGATTGATTTATGTTAAAAAAGATACTTTCTTATTAATTTTCTTGTGAAGTATATTTATAAATAATTTTTAAAAATATTATTTATCCATATTTTTTAAACAATACCTTAAATCTGAATAAAAATTTATAAATATAAAAAAATAAAGAATTAATCTTATAAAACAGAATTATCATATTTTTCTATAATTATCTAATATAAATATTAGCGTTTTTGTTTATCATTTAGAATAAATACCAGAAAAGATAATTTTAAAATAATTAATATAAAAATATAAATAAAATAGTTTTATTTAAATTCTTTATCATATATTTTTTAAATAGAATACCTTTAAAAAATATGATACATACGAAAAATATTTCTTTTAATTTTTTTATATATTTAATTTATTAAAATATAATGCATTCATTACGTAATTGATTTCTTTATTCATACCTATTTGTTAGTTTTTAAAAAAATAAAAAGATTTTATAAAAAAAATTTATCTATTTTTAGAAATACATATAATTTTTTAAATATTACTTAAAATTGATATTACTTAAAATAATTTTTTATTTTTATTAGAATTAACATTAAGTATTGAATACATTTTGATATTTAATTAAAATTCAACATAAATTTTTTCTGATTTTAAATAAAAATATATCAAAAGAAAAAATACAATTTTTAAAAAAATATTTTGAAATAATATTATTAAATGGTAAATCTCCTTTATTTTATATTAAATATTCTTTTTTTCATTGAAAATTATAGAAAGATTTAAAAGAATCACATTTTTCACATGAAAAATGACATTTATCTTATATTAATAATAAAAATTAATATATATAATATTCAAAAAATTTTTTAGTTTAAATGTAAAAATAAGAACAAAATACATGTAATCACGGAAACAAGTGTTAAAAAATAAAATTTTTAATAATAAAAAATCATACTACTTTTAAAATTCTACTAGTATTAGTTTTTCCGATTTTTCCCATAATATCACCTTGAGTTATAATAACTAACTCGCCACGACATAAAAAACCTCGTTTACGTAAAAGAACAATTGCTTCATTCGCAGCTTTAAAATTATTATTTTTACTATTAAAATATATAGGAGTCACACCTCTATAAAGACTTGCTAAATTTAAAGTTTCTTTATTTTTTGATAAAGCAAAAATAGGCAATCCAGATGTAATCCTCGATGTCATTAGTGCAGTCTTACCTGATTCTGTCATCGTTATAATTGCTGTAATACCTTTCAAATGATTAGCAACATACATTGCGGACATAGCAATTGCTTCTTCAATATCATCAAATTTTGCATGAATACGATGTCTAGATACATTAATACTAGGAACTTTTTCTGCACCTTTGCAAATTTTTGCCATTTTTATAACAGTTTCAGCTGGATATTCGCCTGATGCTGTTTCAGCCGAAAGCATAACTGCATCACTGCCATCTAAAACAGCATTAGCTACATCCATAACTTCTGCACGAGTAGGTAATGGGTTAGTAATCATAGATTCCATCATCTGTGTAGCAGTAATTACTATTCTATTTAATTGCCTAGCAGTTCGTATTAATTTTTTTTGAATACCTGCTAATTCAGAATCTCCAATTTCCACACCTAAATCGCCTCTAGCTATCATAATTGCATCTGATGCTAAAATTATATCTTCGATAGTATTTTGATTTAATACAGCTTCAGCACGTTCTATTTTAGCGATAATTTTAGCATTGCTACCAAATTCTTTAGCTAATTTTCTTGCTTGTTTCAAGTCATTACTGCATCGTGGGAAAGATATTGCTAAATAGTCTACATTAATTTCAGTTGCTAGGATTATATCCTTCTTGTCTTTTTCAGTTAACGCATCTGCAGATAAACCACCACCTAGTTTATTAATGCCTTTATTGTTAGAAAGTATTCCGCCGATAACAACTTTTGTTAATATTTCATGACCAGTTGATTTTATAACCTTTAATTGTATTCTTCCATCATCTAATAATAATACATCACCTACTTTTAGATCATATGGTAACTGTTTATAATCAATTCCTACCCGTTCTTGATTTCCATTATTTTGATCTAAATTCGCATCTAATATAAAAAAATCACCAACATTCAAAAAAATATTATTTTTTATAAATTTAGAAATGCGAATTTTAGGACCTTGTAAATCGCCAAGCAATGCAATGTGAAAATTTAAACGAGTCATTATTTCTCGAGCTTGATTTGCTCTGGATTTATGTTCATCTTTTGAACCATGAGAGAAATTAAATCGAAGAACATTTACTCCAGAACGAATTATTTTTTCTAAATTATTATTAATGTCTGTAGAAGGTCCTAAAGTAGCTACGATTTTTGTTCTTCTTAATCGATTTAACATAAAATACGCCTTTATTGAAAGTTTCCAAAAAAACATTTTTACACTTTTATATAAATACTAGTAATATAAAATATTTATTTTTATTTATTAAGTTCTTTAGTAAAATTAATTATAATAATTTTTTTTATAGGTAAAATTATAGAAAAAACATTAAATAATATATTTTAAAAAAATGTGTATATATTTTAACAGTTTTATAAAATCATTCCTCAAAAACCGCAATTTAAATTATTGCATTAAAATTTTAAATTTTATATGTAAATTTTTAAAAAAGAGAAAATTATGATAATAGAAACAAATCACGCTTGCGATTTAGTAATTTTTGGCGCTAAAGGAGATCTAACAAAAAGAAAATTATTACCAGCTTTATATAAATTAGAAAAATCTAAAAAAATACATAAATATACACGCATTATCGCTTCTGGTCGTGCTGATTGGAGCACAGAAGACTATATAGAAAAAATAAAAACAGAAGTAAAAAATTTTTTAAATGAAGAAATAAATGATCTTATTTGGAAAAATTTGAGTTCTCGTATATTTTTTTGTAATATTGATGTACATGAACCATTGCATTTTTTTAGACTAAAAACGATACTTAAACAAAAAAAAAATATCATAGTTTACTATTGCGCTGTTCCTTCTAATACGTTGAATTCTATTTTTATCGGTTTAGGAAATGCACATTTAAATTCTGTTCCATCGCGTATAGTATTAGAAAAACCATTAGGAGTTTGTTTGAAAACATCAAAAAAAATCAATGATCAAATTTCTAAATATTTTCTAGAATCGCAAATTTTTCGTATTGATCACTATTTAGGAAAAGAATCAATACTTAATCTTTTTGCTTTACGATTTTCTAATACATGTCTTTTTTATAATTGGAATAATAAAACAATTGATCATATTCAAATTACTGTATCTGAGGAAGTTGGAATTGAAGATAGATGGAATTATTTTAATATGATGGGACAAATGAAAGATATGGTGCAAAATCATCTTTTACAAATATTAACTATTCTTACGATGGATCAACCAAAAAATATTAGTTCTGAAAGTATTCAACATGAAAAAGTAAAAATACTACGTTCTTTAAACCCCATTAATATTCATAACATAAATAAAAAAACTGTTCGAGGACAATATTGTTCAGGAGTTATCAACGAGAAAAAAGTACCTTCTTATTTAGAAGAAAATGGTGCAAATAAAAATAGTTTAACTGAAACCTTTGTTGCTATAAAAGTTGATCTAAATAATAAGCAATGGTCCGGTGTCCCATTTTACCTTAGAACTGGAAAACGTTTAGCACATAAATATTCTGAAATAGTCGTTTTTTTTAAGAAAAAACCTACAAATTTGTTTAAAAATTTAAATTCAGAATTATTACAAAATAAATTAATTATACGCTTAGAACCTAATCCAAATATTATATTTGATTTTTCAGTAAAAGCACCAGGATTAGAACAAGAATATAAAATAGAAAATTCCCAGCTAAAATCCAGTCAATTTAGTAAGAAATATTCTAAAAATTCAATTGATGCTTACGAAAGATTGTTATTTGAAATTATGAGAGGTGTACAATCTTTATTCGTATGCCGAGATGAAATAGAAGCTGCGTGGAAATGGATAGATCCCATCATACATGCATGGAAAAATTCTAAAAATAATGCCCCTCAATTATATATGTCTGGTACTTGGGGGCCTAAAAATTCTGATTTGCTACTTGCTCATGATGGTCGTGTTTGGTATGAATTTCATTAAAAAAATCTTAAAAAATTTATCCATCTTGACTTAATTAAGATAACTATGATAGCTTAAAAATTAATTTTTTAATATTTTTTATAAATTAAAATAACATAAAAAAAATACAGGTTTTCATATTAAAAATATTTAGTTTAAAATACATGAAAACACCCATCTTGCTAATCGAGGAAGATAATATCTTATGACTCGTATTGTTCTTTTCTTATTAACTAATTTAGCAGTTATGTTAATATTTAGTCTAATTCTTTTCCTGACAGGTATTCAATCTAATACTATTTATGGTTTATTAATTATGTCAGGTTTATTTGGTTTTAGTGGTTCTATTTTATCGTTAATTTTATCAAAGTGGATTGCGTTGCGTTCTGTAAATGGGGAAATCATCACTCATCCACGAAATGAAGTAGAAAGTTGGCTTATTAATACTGTACGTCAACAATCAATTCAAAAAGGTATTATTATGCCCCAAATTGCAGTATATCATGCGACTGATATTAATGCATTTGCAACAGGTGCACGTCGTAATTCTGCTCTAATTGCTGTTTCTACAGGATTATTAGAAAATATGACTCATCATGAAGCAGAAGCAGTAATTGCTCATGAAATTAGTCATATCGCAAATGGTGACATGATTACTATGACCTTAGTACAAGGTGTTGTTAACACTTTTGTGATTTTTATATCTCGTTTTCTTTCACAAATCATAAGCAATGTCATGTCAAGCAATCGAAATGAGAATAATACAGAAGAAAAAAACTCTTTCGTATATTTTTTAGTTTCTACATTTCTAGAATTAATTTTTGGAATTTTAGCCAGTATTATTACTATGTGGTTCTCCAGACATCGTGAATTTTATGCTGATGCTAGTTCTGCGAAAATGGTAGGTCGCGAAAAAATGATTGCTGCTTTGAATCGTTTAAAAACAAGTCATGAACCCCAAGAATCTGATAGTATGATTGCATTTTGTATCAACGGAAAATCCAAATCTTTTTTAAAATTATTTGCATCTCATCCTTCTTTAGAAAACAGGATAGAGGCATTATATAATCAAGAATATATGTAGTATAAATCTATCTCTCTTAATAGAAGTATAGAAATATATTTCTATTAAGAAAATTAAAAAATTGAAACATATAAAACTATTTTTTAAAAGAAATTTAAATTTGCTTTTTTAAACAAAAATGTTATAATATAAAAACATTACGCTTTTTATTATTAAATAAATTTTTCTAGGTAAAAATAAGTTACAATTCTGTTATGCATAGAATATTAAATTTAAAAAAGTTTAGAGTAAAGACGTTGATACAGCTTCTCTTGCCAAATCTTAAATTCATGCCCTATACAGTAATGTTTCTGTTTTCTCCGTAAAATTAGCAATAAGACTGATAAATATTCTTAAGGAAATTACAAAATGGCTAAGATTAAAGGTCAAGTTAAGTGGTTCAACGAATCTAAAGGTTTTGGTTTTATTACACCATCAGACGGAAGTAAAGACGTTTTTGTTCACTTTTCTTCAATTCAGGGGAATGGATTTAAAACATTAACTGAAGGCCAAAATGTTGAATTTGAAATTCAAGATGGACAAAAAGGACCTGCCGCAGTAAATGTTTTTTCTCTATAAAAAATATTACTTAATAAAAAATTTTTAAAAGCCCTCTGTTAAACAATCAGAGGACTTTGTTTTTTAAATTTTTAAAATAACATATTTTATATATAAACAAGATAATCTGTTTTGATATTAAAATACTTATATTGTAACCTCTAAATACATTTATTATTAATAATAATTTTAAAATAAATACTAACTTCATAAATTAATTCTTCAAAAATATATTCATTCACATGACCTTTTTTTATCAAAAATATCTTTAATCTTCTAGATATAATAAATCGATACATCCTATTTTTTATGGAGTTTTTCTGATGGAGTTTTTTTTAGACCCGTCAACTTGGGCCGGCTTATTAACACTAGTTATACTAGAAGTGGTATTGGGAATAGATAATTTGATATTTGTAGCAATTTTATCAGAAAAACTACCTCCTAATCAAAGAGATAAAGCACGTTTAATCGGTTTAGGATTAGCTCTGGTAATGCGTTTGGCATTGCTATCATTAATATCTTGGATTGTAACACTTAATTCTCCTATTGTTCATAATAAATTTTTCTCTTTATCAATACGTGATATCATTCTTTTATTTGGTGGGTTTTTTTTACTATTCAAAACTACAATGGAATTACATGAAAGATTAGAAAATAATCATCATGAAAATTCAGAAAACAAAAATTATGCAGGGTTTTGGGCGGTAGTTATTCAAATCGTTGTTTTAGATGCAGTATTTTCTTTGGATGCAATAATAACAGCTGTTGGAATGGTTAATCAGTTATTAATTATGATGATAGCAGTTATATTGGCAACATTTCTTATGTTATTAGCATCCAAAGCATTAACTAACTTTATCAACCTCCATCAAACAGTAGTCGTACTATGTCTTAGTTTTTTATTAATGATTGGTTTTAGTTTAGTCACAGAAGCGTTAAGATTTTGTATTCCAAAAGGATACTTATATGCCGCGATAGGATTTTCTATTTTAATTGAAATTTTCAATCAAATAGCACGTCATAATTTTATGAAGAATCAATCTAGAAGACCGATGAGACAAAGGGCGGCAGAAGCAATTCTGAGATTAATGGTAGGAGAACAAAACAAAAAACAACAAATAAAAAAAATAGAAATAAATAGTCAAAAGACTGATTCTATTCAATCGTCAAAAGAAATGGAAACGTTTAAAGATGAAGAGAGATATATGATTAATGGTGTTCTTACGTTAGCCGGACGATCTATTAGAAGTATTATGACTCCACGTAGTAATATCTCTTGGGTAAATACAGAAAAAAATACTGATGAAATTCGCATGCAATTGTTAGATACACCACATAGTTTATTTCCAGTATGTAAAGGAGAGTTAGATGAAATAATAGGGATCGTACGTGCTAAAGAATTATTAGTAGCTATTGAAAAAAAAATAGACGCATCTACTTTTTCTAGTAAAATACTACCAATTATTATACCAGACACACTTGATCCTATTAAACTTCTGGGCGTACTTCGTCGTGCACAAGGTAGTTTTGTAATTGTTAGTAATGAATTTGGAGTAGTACAAGGATTAATTACTCCATTAGATGTTTTAGAAGCTATAGCAGGAGAATTTCCAGATGCTGATGAAACACCAGATATTATACAAGAAAATAACAGCTGGCTAGTAAAAGGCGAAACAGATTTACATTCATTACAGCAATTACTTAATACTGAAGAATTGATTAAAGAAGATAATTATGCCTCTTTAGGAGGATTATTAATTGCTCAAAAAGGTCAATTACCTATTCCAGGAGAAATAATTCATATTCATCCTTTTTATTTTCATATTGTTAAAGCAACAGAATATCGTATTGATTTAGTTAGAATTATTAAAAATCAAGATGACAATTAAAAAATTTAAAATAATTTTTTGAGAAAAGTATGTCCAATATAATTTTATCAATTGAAAGCTCATTAGACTGTTGCTCAGTTGCTATATACAAAAACGAGTATATTCATTCTTTATCAGAGAAATGCAAAAAAAAACATACTACACACATATTACCTATGATTAAAGAAATATTATCGCAAACTAAAACAGAATTTAAAGAGTTGAATTATGTTTCCTTTTCTAAAGGACCCGGAAATTTTACAAGTATACGAATTGCAGCAAGTATTGCACAAAGTCTATCTATCAGTTTAAAAATTCCTATAATCAGTGTTTCTACTTTAGCAATTATGGCTGAGAAAACATTTCGGAAATATAAACAAAAAGATGTAATAGTTGCAATACATGCAAAAAAAAAACAAGTATATTGGGCAAAATATACAAGAAATAAAAACTCTATTTGGATAGGAGAATACACTGAATCTTTATTAGAAAAAAAAATAATTCAAGAAAAAATTGAAAATTTAAAAAAAAGATGGACTTTAGTTAGTGATCAATCTGAACTAATTGAATTTCAAAACATATTAAATGTAAAAAAAAATTATGTTTTCCTTCCTAATGCAAAAGATATAATACCATTTGTCTTATTAAAAATAAAAAATAAAAACAAGTCATTTTCTATAGAAAATAATATAAATTATTTATATAATCAGTTTTAGAAAAACCTTATTATTTATATAATAAAAAACAATCAATGCTGAAATATTAAATATACTTCAGTATTGATTGAACTAAATTTACAGTAAATAATGAAATTCAAATTAAAATATTTTTTTGTTTTAAAATATACATTTATTTAAAAATTTAATCAGGTAAAATAATATTTAACTCTAATATAGAAATATCTTCGTTTTTTTGATCTAATTGAACAGTTACCATATTCGGTTCTATATTTACGTATTTACAAATAACAGATAGTATTTCACGTTTTAATTGTGGAAAATAATCTGGTTCGTTGTTGTATTTTCTTTGTTCTGCAACAATTATTTGTAATCTTTCTTTTGCAACATTAGCAGTGTTTTTGTTCCGGGATAAAAAAAAATCCAATAAAGCCATACTCTATCTCCCGAATAAACGTCGTAAAAAACTTTTTTTTTCTTCTTCAATAAAACGAAAATGACGCTCTTCACCCAACAATCGATTTACGGTATCACTGTAAGCGCATCCTGCATTTGAATTAATATCTAATATTATAGATTCCCCTTGATTGGACGCACGAAGAACGGATTGATCTTCTGGAATTACACCTATTATAGGTATTTGAAGAATATCTAAAACATCTGTCATGCTTAACATTTCTCCTTTTTTAACACGTCTAGGATTATAACGTGTTAATAAAAGATATTCTTTTATGGGAGTGATGTTTTTCTCAGCTCTTTTTGATTTAGATGAAATTATTCCTAAAATTCGATCGGAATCTCGTACTGAAGAAACTTCGGGGTTAGTAGTAATAATAGCTTCATCTGCAAAATATATTGCTAAAATAGCACCCGTTTCAATCCCTGCTGGTGAATCACAAATAATAAAATCAAAATTCATTTTTATAAGTTCTGTTAAAACTTTTTCAACTCCTATTCGTGTTAAAGCGTCTTTATCACGAGTTTGTGATGCAGGTAGTATAAACAAATTATTTGTTTTTTTATCTTTTATAATTGCTTGATTAAGTGTCGCATCACCTTGAATAACATTAATAAAGTCATAGACTACTCTACGTTCACATCCCATAATTAAATCTAAATTTCTCAATCCTATATCAAAGTCTATAACAATCGTTTTTTTTCCTTTTTGTGCTAAACCTGTCCCGATAGCTGCACTTGAAGTAGTTTTACCTACACCTCCTTTCCCTGAAGTCACTACAATAATCCGTGTCATATAAAAATGTCCTTAAAAATACACACTTAACTGAGAGAATTAATAGTTAAAAATTTATTTTTTAAGTAAATTTGAGCTGATTTTCCAATAAACTCTGATGGTATCTGGTCTGATAACCAATATTCTCCAGATATAGAAACTAATTCAGCAAATAATCCTGTACAGAATATTTTTCTTGATGTATCTCCATTCGCACCTGCGAGAACTCTACCACGAACTATGCCATAAACGTGAATATTTCCGTCTGCTACTAACTCAGCTCCAGCACTAACATTATTAATAACTATTAAATCAGCATGTTTGGCATAAATTTTTTGCCCTGATCGCACGGGTATATCTATAATATGCGTTTTTTCTACTTTATTGATTGTTTCTTTTTTTTTATTCTTGTAAGAATTGATAAAAAAATTAGTAATAATATTAGATTTATTATTTTTTCTTTCAGATAAAATTGGCAATCCAGAATCAATAATATTTTTCTTCAATATGCCATCTTGGCAACCACTGACTCCTACAACGAAAAAACCATGAGAAATAATAATTTTTTTTATTTTTTTCCAATCTACCGTATTACATAATTTTGAAACGTTCACAATAATAGGGGCATTCTTAAAAAATTTTGGACATTCTTGAATTTTTTTATATAATGATTGGTTGATTAAATCTATATTTTGATTATTTAAATACAGTACTAATAGTGTAAAATTGTTGCTTTTAAGTTCAATTGACTTTTTTTGCATATTTATTGCTCAATAATATTGACTTATATGCACATAAAATTTATATATGAGTATCGCTATTATTTTTTAAAAAATAAAAAATAATAAAATTTTATGCAATTAAATTATAGTATAAATACTATATTATAACAATTTCTATTTTTGTATTAGAAACAAAATATATATAAAAAAATATTTTTACGACAATTAAAACATATCGATCAAATTTGATAAGGAATAGTATTATTTTGTTATTATCTAAAAATAGTCAACTCATACTGCGTCATAGAAAAAAATTTAAAACAAAAAAAGTTTTTTTTTCAGGAAATATACAAGATGATTTTCCTCTATCTTTATCTACTATGAGAACAAAAATAAACTTTCATAAATACAATGACTGTATTGATTTTAAAAAAAAAATATGAACAATAATATTGTTCATAACAATTTATTAATTTCTCAAGAAATGATTCAAAATTGTGATGTAATAATCTATTATTGGCCTAAAGATAAGTCTGAAGCAAAATTTCAACTAATGAACATTATTTCATGTTCTCCTATTAACACTGAAATATTTATCGTAGGAAACAATTCTAGTGGGGTAAAAAGTGCTCCTTTGATGTTAAAAAAATGGATTGAATTAGAGAAGATCGATAGTGCTAAACATTCTATTTTAATTTCAGGATTAATTAAAAAAAAAGCAATTTTTGTATTAGAAGATTTTTTTAAAACACATTTATGGAAGAACTTAATTATAAAATCACTACCAGGAGTTTTTGGTCACAAAAAGATAGATTCAGGTAGTAAATTACTCGCCTCTACTTTTTCTAACAGAATAACTGGAAAAGTTTTAGATATTGGTTGCGGAACAGGATTTTTATCAGCATCTCTATTATATTTTTCACCTGATGCAATTTTAACATTAGTTGATAATAATATGTACGCATTAAAGTGCAGTCAATATACACTTAATTCTAATAAATTTAATGGGAAAATAGTATACAGTAATTTATATTCAAATGTCTTTAAGAAATTTGATCTGATTATCTCTAATCCGCCTTTTCATAATGACTTACAAATTAATTTCAATATAATAGAAAAAATGATATGTGGTGCTAAAAAATATTTAACGAAAACAGGGGAATTAAGATTTGTAACAAGCAGATTTATTAACTGTCATTTTTTATTAAATAAATTTTTCCAAAAATATTATGTAATAAAAGAAACGAGTCAGTACAAAGTATATCAAGCTTTTTATAAATGAATTTTTATTGTTTTTATTTAATACCCGGAGCGGGACTTGAACCCGCAAAGCCATAAGGCCGAGGGATTTTAAGTCCCTTGTGTCTACCAATTTCACCATCCGGGCATAATAATTTATAGAGGCGTATCCCGGAATCGAACCGGGTTGCACGGATTTGCAGTCCGCTACATATCCAATCTGTCAACACGCCTGTAACAATATTATAGAAAAAAAAAAAAAAAAATACAAACAAAAAATGAATTATTTTAAAAAAATTTTTTTGTATAAAATAAAATAAAATTCCCTTTGCAATAAATAATATAATGCTTTATTATACGATTAACATTTTTTTATTTAAGTTGTTTTTAAAATTTTTATATCGGAGAGGTGGCCGAGCGGTTTAAGGCAGCGGTCTTGAAAACCGCCGACGAGAAATCGTCCGAGAGTTCGAATCTCTCTCTCTCCGAAAATTAATACATTAAAAAAAATATAGTAAAATATAAAAAATATTCAATGTCTTTGATCTTGTGTATAAAAAATTATTAAAAAATTAATATAGATAGAATAAAATTTATTGAACATCAGATAATACTTCAATTTCTACACGACGATCTGGAGCTAAACAACTAATTAATAATGGTTTATTCACCACATCTCTACATACTTGATTAGTTAACGGATATAATTTTCCCATACCTTTTACGGTTATTTTATCTCTAGAAAAACCTCGAGAGGCTAAGTAATTTTTTATACTATAGGCTCGATCTTCAGATAATTTTTGATTGTACTCATCGCTTCCTATTTTATCCGCATGTCCTAAAAGAACAATAGAAACGTTTTTTAACTGCATATCTTTGATATCATCGTCTAATTTATTAAGTTTATCATAAGAACTAGGTTTTAATTCCGTACTATTAAAGGGAAAATTTATATTTTCATTTAATACGCTATATTGTTCGTTTAATGGTTCAGAATCATCAGATGAAAACATATCACTTATATCAGATTTCCCAAACTTCCATCCAATAGATAAAACTGCATCTCCTAAAGCAGGTTTAATAGATGCATTTGCTATATTTTTTACACTATTTTTCCAAGTATAGTCTAATCTAGTAATAAATGTTTCGTTAAAAATATATTCAGCACCTAAAGACAGACTTGGAAGCAATGCGCTTTCTTTACTAAATAAATTTTTTAAAGTATTTTTAGAAGAAAGATCATTCCATGAAACTATTCCACCTAATTTAGTATAAAGATGAAATTCGTCTGTTATTGGATAAGATAACTTAGTTGCTAATTGAACACTATTAGATTGTATATGTTCGTTATTTTTTTGAAATATTAAATGAGGGAAAAAACCATTTGTATCATTTTCTATTTCTAAGCTAAAATAGGGATTAAATTCGTATCCTAAAAATAGACCAACAATTGGAGCGCTTAAGTTTTCTATTGAAGAATCGTTATTATTGACTTGAGAATTATTCATATCATATTTTAAAGGATTAAAATGAGACCATCCAAACTTTGCGCCTAAATACCATCCATTTTCTTCTTCAGCTTGAGCAGCTGAGGGGATTAAGCTTGCCAATAAAAATGCAATAGCGAGAGCTCGTTTTTTCATTTGAAACTCCATTGTTTTTAGGTGAATTATTAAGAAAAATAAAACTGTATAGAATAAATATTATATAATAAATATTATATAATAAATATTATATATAATATATATAATACATACTTTATAATACTTACTACTATATTTAAGAATTTTTATAAAAAAAATTTAACAAACGTATTCCTAAAATGTTCATCATAAATAGATATGTAATTCCGGAAACATATTTCCCAAAAAATAAGCGTATAATTTTATTAATGAATGTCCCTATATTCCAGACTGACATCATGTGTAATACAACAAACAAAATTACAATCATAACTAATGTTGCTAATATTATATAAATAATAAAGATGAATTCACTACGTTGTAAAGATACAATTTTTCTTTGATACAATTTCCGAGATAGCAGTAAAAAATTTACCCAACTAGTTATACTTAGAGATAAAGCAATACCTGCATGCTGAAAATAGAAAATTAAAAATGGATTCATTAATTGATTTAAAAGAAGTGTGAACAATGAAGCCTTCATGGGAATCTTTATTTCTTCGCAGGCATAAAAAGCAGATGATAAAATCTTAACAAAAATAAAAGAGATTAAACCACAAGAATATAATTTCAAGACTCGCGCGGTCATTAAAACATCAAAATCTGTGAATTTACCATATTGAAAAAGAACTATAATTACTGGTTTAGCAAGAAAAAAAAGTATTACTGATCCTGGTAAAGATACAATTAAACTAATACGCAACCCCCAATCAAGCAATTTTTTATATTCTAATTTTATGCCATTTTTATAATTTTTAGCAAGAGATGTAAATAAAACAGTACTTAATGATACACCCAATATTCCTACTGGAAATTCTATTAATCGATCGGCATAGTATATCCATGATATTGATCCAGAATTAAGTAATGAACTAAAAATAGTATTAATAATCAAAGAAATTTGATTAGCTGAAGCTCCTAAAATGGCTGGTCCCATTTTTTTTAAAATTCTCAAAAGACCGATATTATTCCAATGAAAATTTGGTAAAACTAACATATTAATTTTATATAAAAATGGTAGCTGGTAAAGTAATTGAACTAAACCACCTATAATAACTGACCACGCTAAAACAATAATAGAAGGACAAAAAAAAGAACTAAAAAATACAGAAAAAAAAATAATACTTATATTTAAAAATATCGGAGAAAAAGCGGGAATAGAAAAATAATTCCAACTATTTAAAATAGATGAACATAATGAAGATAAAGAAATTAATAAAATATAAGGAAACATGATTCTTAATAAATTTGTAGATAATATGAGTTTTTCGGGTGGATTTAAAAAACCTGGCGCCCTAATTAAAATTATAGATTGAGAAAAAAACCCTCCTAAAATGGTAAGTAATAATAAAAAAAAGCTCATAAAACCCAGTATGGAAGAAAGAAAATTTTTTATATTTTTTTCATTTTTATCGGATTTATATTCCATTAGTACAGGAATAAAAGCTTGAGAAAATGTACCATCAGAAAAAATACGACGTAATAAATTAGGAATTTTAAAAGATATAAAAAAAGCATCCGTAAACATGGAAGCACCGAAAATGCTAGCAATTAAAATATCTCGAACAAAACCTAATATTCGAGATATTAAAGTCATCAAACTTACTGATATTAAAGGTTTTAGAAGATTCATTCAAAACTAACCTATAACCATAAAGAAATTTTAATGTTTAATACAAGTAAAAACTAAAAATTAGATTTAATTTTTTAAATTAATAAAAAATAAGTTTTTAACATATGATTAATTGAAATTAAATTAATTAATTGTAAATAATAATTTTACGTTAAATATTTTTTAAAAAATATTTAAAAAATAGGTTATTATCAAAATAATACAGTTTAAAAAAATTATAAAAAATATTAATATATTTAAAATATTGTAATAATTATATAAAAAAGATAAAAAAATGTCTAAATTTGTCAAAAAAATAAAAATCATTAAACCTGATGATTGGCATGTTCATTTAAGAGACAATGAGATTTTAAATCAAGTTATAAAGTATACTGGTAAATTTTATAAAAGAGCTGTTATTATGCCAAATCTTAATAGTCCGATTACGAGTTGTTTGAAAAGCATTGCGTATCGTAATAGAATTTTAAAATCAATGCACTTGAATTATAAATTCAAACCGTTAATGACTTGTTATTTAACTAATTCCACAAGCCCTAAAGAACTAGAATTTGGTTTTTCTAAAAAAATATTTGTAGCAGCTAAATTCTATCCAAATGGTTGCACGACCAATTCAAAAACTGGTATAAAAAAAATTAGTGATATTACTCCTGTTTTAGAATGTATGGAAAAAATAGGAATGCCATTACTAATTCATGGTGAAGAGATTAACCAAAATATTGATATCTATGATAGAGAAGCAAAATTTATTGAAAAAACGTTAGATCCTTTAAGAAAAAAATTTCCAAAGTTAAAGATAGTATTAGAACATATTACAACCAAAGAATCTGTAGAATATATCAAAAATAACGATGTTAATTACTTATCTGCAACTATTACACCACATCATTTAATGCTAAATCGAAATGATATGTTTTATGGTGGGATTCAACCATATCTTTACTGTTTACCGATTTTAAAAAAAAACAAACATCGAATGGCACTAAGAAAAGCCATCTCTAATGGAGATAAACATTTTTTTTTAGGAAGCGATACAGCTCCACATCTTCATAAAAATAAAATTAATATGCTTGGATGTGCGGGTATATTTAATGCTCCATCATCTCTATTATCTTATGTTAAAGTATTTGAGGAAATGAGAGCGTTAAAATATTTACAATCTTTTTGTTCTGAAAATGGTCCTAAATTTTATAACATGCCAATTAACAAAGAAACCATAACAATAATCAAAAAACCGTGTAAAATTATTAAAAAAATAAATGTTGGAAGAAATGTGATTATTCCATTTTTATCAGGTGAAATTTTAAACTGGTCAATTGAAAGTGATTAAAAATCAAGAGTATTTTAAATTAAATTTCTAAATTTCCATCTAAGTTATAGGTGACAGATTTTTTATATGATGAAGACAATTCTAAAAAACGCTGATTTAAATAAAATTTCTTATTCATAATAATTTTATTCTTAAGGTTGAGTTTTCTTAATATAAGACACGTATTAATAATTTTTTTCCAGTAATTATTTAATTTATTATTACTTTCATAAGGTGGAAATATATTATATTCTTTTTCTAAACATAATCTATCTTGACTTAAAATTATCAATTTCTTAAACAATATTTTTTTTCTCTTGATTAATTCTAAAATTTCTTCATTAGAAGTCTTAGACTTTAATAAATTATGACATTCTTGTTTTAATATTCGTTCTAAAGAATATAAAATATTTTCTATTTTTTTTATTGTATCTATTAAATTATTCATATTTATATAAAAAAAATACATACTAATATATTTACACAAAGATAATATTACATCAACAAAAAAATGATAATTTTACGGAGAAACTATTACCTCACCATTTTCATTAATAATCCCGTTGATAATTTTACCACTGTTTGTTTTAACACGTATATTTTGATTTTGAGCACCATTACTTAATGATTTCGCTTTAGAAGACATTTTAAAATTATTACCATTAATAATAACAGTAACCTGTTGATTGACTTTAACTAACCAAAATGGACGTGTCATAAAAGATGTTATTGGTTGCAATGGAAAAAACTCACGTAAACTTATTCTATTGACCACATCTTTCTTTTTACGATAAGTATTGTTCGGCAGTACATCTAAACGTCCTATTAAAATTTTTAAGTCTGATTCTTTTATTCTTGTTCCTCGGGGAATTTTTCTATTCGCTACAATATATTCTCCTTCAGATTGAACTTCTACTGTTAGATAGTAATGTTGTTTGCTACAAGTTAAAAGAATATTAATTAAACCTAGATTGTGAGTATTACTTAAAATAGAAAAATCAGGTTTTCTACAATATATATTTTTTTTTAATGGAGTATGTATTATGATCTTGATACTATCTTCATTTAAAGGATATTCCTTTTTTAAAAAAATGTTTAATTGTTTGTTTAAATCAAAAAAATTAAATTTTTGAACAGTTGCACTGACCGAATTGATTGTAAAAGATAGTAATAATAAAAAAAAATAAATCGTTATTTTCATAACTATCATTCTTTTCCTTAATTTATGTTAATTTTATGTTTATATTAATTTTATGTTAATTAAATATTTTATAAATATATTTTTTTAAGAACATTTTCTTGATAGAAAATATGTAATAAAGGTATAATGAAAATACAATTTTGATTTTTTATATTTTATCTCGAATGTTTATTGAAATTTTTTATCAAAAAATAGATATTCTAAAAAATAAAATATCACCTTTATTTGTATTTAATATGATTTTCAAATAATTTTTTTTGAAATGTAATTGCAGGATAACAATATGTTTAATAAAATAAATCAAATTTTTAATTTTCATCAACAAGCATTAAATCTTTGTTCTCAAGACAAGAAATATTATCTGCTAATATTGCTAATGCCGACACCCCTGGATATAAATCAATAGATTTTAATTTTAAAAATGAACTTAATAAAACTCTATATAAAAATAAAAAAACTATTTTTTTAAAAAAAACTTCTCCTAATCATTTAAATGAAAAACATAAAAATTTATTTTTATTAAAAACTATACCTGTACTCACTAATCAAATAAAACAAGACGGAAACACCGTAAATATGGATAGAGAAAGAATTGAATTTCTAAATAACAGTATAAAATACCAATCAAGTTTAGTATTTATAAAAAATGAAATTAAAAATATGATGTACGTTTTAAAAGGATAATATAAATTATGTCTTTATTAAATATCTTTAATATTGCAGGTTCAGCTATGATTGCACAATCGCAAAAATTAAATGTAATTGCTAGTAATTTAGCTAACATGGATAGTACAATATATAAAAATGGAAAATTTTATCCCTATATCGCGAAACAAGTCGTATTTTCATTAGACACTGCAAAAAATTCAAAAATAGGAGGCGTAAAAATATCTGCTATAATAGATGATCCTAGTCCAATGAAGCTAATATATGATCCAAATAATCCTATGGCCAATAATAAAGGTTACATTTTGGCTTCAAACGTCAATCCTATTACAGAAATGGTAAATAATATCGCAGCAGCAAGAAGCTACCAGGCTAATATAGAAGTATTAAAAACAGCGAAAAGTATGATAATGAAAACATTAACAATTAGTGAGTAAAAGGAGACAAAATGAGTACTATTAATATTAATTCGTCCGATATCAATTTACCCAATATTCAACCACCTATTATAAATAATGAAGCTGTCAAAAAAAATGATAATAATTTACCAAATGACATCAACCCACCAGATTTACAAAAAAATTTTTTAAGTCTATTAATTGCACAAATTAAAAATCAAGATCCTACTGATCCTATTAAAAACTCTGATTTGACATCACAATTAGCTCAAATTAATACAGCAAGTGGAATGCAAAAACTAAACAATACCGTGGATCAATTCTCAAATCAAATCAGCAAAAATCAAAATATCCAATTATCTACATTAATTGGACGTCATGTGATGGTGCCTAATAAAAAAATAATACATACTAAAGATACGAAAACACAATTTGGTATCGAATTATTTGAAAAAGCTACTTCAGTTGAAATAAAAATTACAGATGACAACAACAAAACTTTATATCTGAAACAATTGAAAGAAACAGAAGCTGGTAGACATAATTTCTTTTGGGATGGTCAAGATTTAAATAAAAACAGTGTAATGAGTGGACAATATAACATCTCAGTTATAGCTAAAAAGAACAATCAAAATATTCCGGTTAATAGTTTAAGTGTAGGAGTAGTCAATAGTATTATTATGTCTTCTGGTAATGCTATTATCGATTTAGGAGAATCTGGACAAATCACACCTTTAAGTATTCGTGAAATTCTAAAATAAAAAATATATTTTATTTAGCACAAATCAAAGGAACAAATTTATGTCAAATATGATAGCTATAAGTGGCTTACTAGCAAATAATGATTACATGGAAATTATATCCAATAATATTGCTAACGCATCAACTATAGGATATAAATCTCGTAAACCTCTTTTTTTTGATATGTTTTCTCATTCATTTTATTCAAATACTACTAATGGATACGGAGTGGGTATTTCAAGTATTATACAAAACTTTAATAATGGCATGTTAGTTGAAACTGGACGAGATTTGGATTTAGGAATTATAAAAGACGGCTTTTTCCGTCTTGTAGACAGTCAAGGTCATGTCTATTATACAAGAGATGGGCAATTCTTCCTCGATAAAGATCAAAATATTATCAATATTCAAGGTATGTATCTAACTGGACTTAATACATCTTGTTCAAAAAGTGATTTTAATAATAGATCCAACTTAGAACCTATTAATTTAAAAAATTCTAATATTTTAAAAAACAAACCTACTTCTGAAATCATGTTAAAAGCGTTTTTGAATCGTAATACTGAATCAAAAAGCAGTGTGGATAATTCTGACAACAAACTATCTAAACCAGAAGATTACATGACTTATATTAGCATATATAATAAAGAAGGGAAAAAAGAAGATATTACTGTTTCTTTTAATAAAAAGGAAACAAATAAATGGACAGTAAATGTGGAATCAAATGATTCTGATGATAAAGAGACTATAAAAAATAGTTTCGATTTAACGTTTAATGATGATGGCGAATTAACTTCTGATAATGTTTTTAATATTACATCTAAAGATTCTAAAAAGTATGAAAATATCACTTTAAATTTAACAGGTACTATAGAACAATCAAATTCTGATGTTTCTTGGGAAGAACATTCTCAAAACGGATACCCTCAAGGTAATTTAAAAACATTTGATATTGTTACTAATGGTGAAATTATTGGAACATATTGCAATCAAAAACAACAAACAATAGGTCAAATATTATTATCAAAATTTATCAATCCAGAAAAATTACAACCTGAAAGTGGTAATTTATGGTCTGCTACTGCAGAATCAGGTGAAGCAAAAACAGCAATGAAAGCGGGTATTCAAGAATCAGGAGTGTTAAGCAATAAAACGCTAGAAGTATCAAATGTTGATTTGAATAAAGAATTAATCAATATGATTATAGCACAACGTAATTATCAATCTAACGCTCAATCTTTTAAAACAGAAGATAAAATAATTAATACATTAATAAATTTACAGTAGTCTATCAAATAGGATCCAACAATATAATGGAGAATTCAATATATAAATCTATGATTGCAGCAAATCAATTATTAGAGAAACAAAGTATTATTTCTAATAATTTAGCTAATATTTCAACCACTGGTTTTAAAGAAAAATTTATTTTTGCAATACAAAATCATAATGTAAAAAATTTATATAATAGTGATAAAAAAATTACAAAAGAATATTATAATCTTTCTCCAGGAATATTACGCTATACAGGAAGAAATTTAGATTTATTTATTAAAGATGATGGTTGGTTAACAGTTAAAGACACAAACGGTCAAGAAGCATATACAAAAAATGGCCACTTAAAAATAAACTCAAAAAGAAAACTGACAATTCAAGACAATGAAGTAATAGGAAATAATTGCAATATAATTATACCAAAAAATATCATTTTAAAAATTTTATCTAATGGAGTAATTACTTCAGTAAAAAACAAGCACAAACATATTGTTGAAACTAAAATAGGATCATTAAAATTAGTACAGCTCCCTTCACAAGATCTAATTCAAAACGAAAATGGATTATTTTATCTGAAAAAAAATAATGAAATTAACAAAAAACATACTAATACTATCAAACATAGCAAAAAAATACGCGTACAATCAGGAATGTTAGAAGAAAGTAATGTAAATGCTTCTAAAAATATGATAGAAATGATATCAAATGCTAGACAGTTTGAAATGCAAATGAAAATGATATCTATGTGCGATCAAAACGCAGAATACGCAAATCAACTCATTAACATTAACAATTGATAAAACAGGATAAAAATATGATTCCTTCTTTATGGATTTCTAAAACTGGTCTTGATGCTCAACAAATTAATATGAATATTATTTCTAATAATTTAGCAAATGTTAGTACTAATGGATTTAAACGATCTAGAGCGGTTTTTGAAGATTTAATGTATCAAACGATACGAGAAGCAGGAACAAATTCCTCACTTGAAACAACTTTACCGTCAGGATTGCAATTAGGTACTGGAGTAAGACCGGTATCTACCGAAAGAATTCATACTCAGGGTAATCTTTCAAAAACAGATGCTTCAAAAGATGTTGCTATTAATGGATCAGGATTTTTTCAAGTACAATTGCCAGATGGAAATATAGCATATACAAGAGATGGCTCTTTTCAATTAGATCAAAATGGTCAATTAGTGACTAATAGTGGTTTTCCTATTATACCTGAAATTAATATTCCTTCTAATTCTACAAATATTAATATAGCAAGAGATGGTGTTATTAGTGTTGTCGTTCAAGGACAAACACAACCTGTTTTACTCGGCCAGTTAAATTTAATTAATTTTGTTAACAATTCTGGATTAGAAAGTTTAGGTGAGAATTTATATCAAGAAACTCAAGCATCTGGCTCTCCAATTGAAACTACTCCGGGTTTAAATGGAACAGGAGTGCTTTATCAAGGATATGTTGAAACTTCAAATGTCAATGTAGCTGAAGAATTAGTGAATATGATTCAAACTCAAAGAGCATATGAAATAAATAGTAAATCTATTAGCACATCAGACCAAATGTTACAAAAACTATCGCAATTATAATAATTTATTTTTAAATATACTTATAAAAATATGTTTGGAATAATCTTGTACATTAAATGTATATCATTAAAGGTAAGTTTTTCGTGATAAAGTTATTTATTTGTCAAAAAAAATACTATTTAACTGCTATTTTTTTATTAACAATTCAGAGTTGCGCCAGCGTTGAATATAAACCTTTAGTAACAGGCGCTACAACTGCTATAGCACCTAATATATGGCCTAAAGTCGTTAATGGTTCTTTGTTTCAGGAAAAAATACCCATCAATTATGGTTATCAACCATTATTTGAAGATCATCGTCCACATAATATTGGTGATACGATCACTGTTGTATTACAAGAAAATATCAGTGCAAGTAATAGTTCTATTTCAAATATGAGTAGAGATGGAAGCGCTAACTTCGGCTTAAAAATCGCACCTGGACAATTAAATAATATATTAGGTGTTAATTTTCAAGACAATACAACTAGTTTAGATAGTTTTGGAAGAAATAATTTTTCTGGAAAGGGTAGTAATTCAGCTAACAATAAATTTACTGGTCTTATCACTGTTACTGTAAAAAGAGTACTTCCAAATGGAAATTTAAAAGTTATCGGAGAAAAACAAGTTTCTATTAACAAGGGTACAGAATTTATTCGTTTTTCTGGTGTAATAAACCCTACTAATATTAACAAAAATAATTTTATTTCATCCACTCAAATAGCTGATGCACGTATTGAATATTTAAGTCATGGTGGTCTTGACGATGTTCAAAAAATGGGTTGGTTGCAAAAATTATTATTAAAAATTTCTCCTATATAGACATTTTTTTAAAAATGAAATCGTTTTAAAAAACTATTTAAAATAGTATTTCTTATAAATTTAATTCAAACTCATAAAGAACGTTATTTATTCTTTATGAGAAAAATTAAATATATTAAAAAAGAATAAAATTTTTTATAATCACAATATTTATAGGAAATAAAATGTTTTATATGTACTATGACACTTTTAAAAAGACAGATTAATAAAGGTTTTTTTATGTCCAAAAAAATATTATTTTTGATAAAAGTAATTGTTTTTATTTTCACAACCTTTTCGTTACCTTTGTATGCTGAAAAAATACGTGATTTAACTAGTATTCAAGGGATTAGAGATAATCCACTTATCGGTTATGGTTTAATTGTTGGATTGGATGGCACAGGCGACCAATCAACGCAAGCTCCATTTACTAATCAATCATTAAAGAATATGTTATCACAATTAGGTGTAAGTATTCCTTCAAACACTAATATGAACACAAAAAATGTAGCAGCAGTAATTGTAACGGCAAATCTTCCGCCATTCAGTCATGCAGGAGAAAAAATAGATGTAGTAGTATCATCTATGGGAAATGCTAGAAGTCTTAAAGGAGGTACACTTTTAATGACTCCTCTAAAAGGCGCTAATAATCAAATTTATGCTATTGCTCAAGGTAATATATTAGTATCTGAAAAAAATAACAAAAAAAGTAAAATTCATAATTTTTATTCAAATCAAGTAAATTCTGGGAAAATTCATCACGGTGCAACAATTGAACGAGAAATAGATAATAATTTTGGAAAACAAAAAACAATCAACTTACAGTTAAATCAAGAAAACTTTAGTACAGCGCAGCGTATTAGCGATATGATTAATACAAAATATCCAGATACAGCTACTCCTATTAATTCTAAAACAGTACAATTAAATACTTCAGCTAATAATGATGTACAAGTACACATGCTTTCCAATATTCAAGATATAGATATTTCACTTCCATCACAAGAAGCTAAAGTTGTAGTTAATTCTCGTACTGGTTCTATTGTTATTAATCAATCAGTCAGATTAGGTTCATGTGTAGTTTCAAATGGAAACATGTCTATAATAGTACATCAAATAAAAAATAAAAAAAGAGATTTATATTTTTTGAAATCATTTAATAAAAATATAAAAAAAGATCAATCTATAGAAGATATGGCTGATAAGAATTATATGAATGATATTGCTACTAATAAAGAAAATTTGCATAATATAGTTAGAGCTTTAAATAAATTAGGTACTAAACCTGATGAATTAATGTCTATTTTACAATTAATGAAAAGTGCTGGTTGTCTTAACGCAAAACTGGAAATTGTTTAATGAATGATAATTTATTGTTATCTAATATATCAGATTATAACGTACAATTTATTAATGAACTTAAATACCAAGTTCGTATTAATCCAAAAAAACATGCATTGCAAACTGCAAAAGAAGTAGAAGGAGTATTTATTCAAGTATTACTTAAAAGTATGAGAAGTTCTTTGTTGAAAGATAACTTATTAGATAATAATCAAAGTCGTCTCTATACTGATATTTATGACCAACAATTATCTCAAGAAATAAGTAAAAAAGGAATAGGATTAACTGATATTATTTTAAAACAAATTGAAAAATAAAACATATTATAATACAAGTAATTCTAACGTATTATTAAATATATTATTTTACAAGAAAATATATTTTAAAATAAAAAAATCTTATTAAAAAAGGATAAAAAATGAGTGATATATTAAATTCCGCTATTTCTGGTATGAATGCAATGAAGATTATGATTGATAATACCATAGATAAAATTAATCATCCTAATAATAAAACATTAGGAAAACGTGTTGTTATAGAAAATACTGTACAAAATGAAAATAAAAACAGTACAGTAAAAGTAAAAGAAATATATGATAATTATAATGATTTTATTTTAGAAGAAAAAAGAAAAACTAACGCAGAAGTTCAAGATGAACAAACTAAAATCGAACAGCTATTAAAACTAGAAGATTTATTATGTGAAAAATCTAATATTTTCAGTCAACTACTTAATGACTACTATGCACAAATAGAAGAAGATATTGTTTTAGCTAAAAAAAATGTTTTTAATGAAAACATACAGAAGAAATTAAGCAACATAGTTTTTGCCATAAAAGATTTTGATAAGAAATTAAAATTTTTAGAAAAAGACATAAAAGATTCAGTTATCAATAATTTAAAAAAAGTTAATTCTTTAATTGATGAAATTCATGATTTAACTATAGATATTAGATGTTTTCCTGTTTTAAAATTTCCTAATAGAGTTGATGGTCTTATCGAACAACGAGATCGTCTGGTAGACGAATTAAATGGTTTAATTGGAATTAAAGTTATTAAAGATCATGATAATTATAAACTTAATCTAAATAATGGTATATCTATTATAGACAATAATAAAAAACAAAATTTAATTGCATTAACATCTACATCAGATGAAAGATATATAAGTGTAGGATATGTTGATACTAACGACAAAGTAGCAAAAAAAATAGAAGATATGATTCCGACTGCCACCTTAGGAGCTCTTCTTAAATTTCGTAGAGAAGAGCTAACAAATACAAGAAATAAAATCGGACAGTTAATAATTAATTTTGCTGATAGTATTAACTCCTATCATGCAATAGGATATGATATGTTCGGACACCTAGGTAGACAAATTTTTAACATTAGTCAACCAGAAGTAATAGCTAGTTCAAGTAATCGTTCATCTTCTAAAGTATCTGCAAAATGGCTTGTTATTAGCGATGCTAAAAATACGAATTATGTTATATATTTTAAAGATAAAAATTTTATAGTAACAAGATTATCAGATCATAGTACGATTCAACCTAAAGTACATGTAGAAAATAATAAAACGTTATTTACCTTTGATGGAATTGAATGTTCTATAGAAGGTGAAAATGCTGATAATGATATTTATATGATCAAACCCTATTCTAAAACTTTAGAAGAATTAGAATTATTAATTAAGCCAAATGAACCGTTTGCATATTCTTCCACAGATGATCTCAATAATCCAAATAGAAATAATGCTATAATAATAAACAAATTTTATAATAATGTTCTTGTTGATCATAAAGAAACACTTGATCAAGCTTATCAGAAATTTTCTCAGTCCATATCTCATAAATGTAATGCATTAGAAGAAGAAGTACCCTTTAAAAGAAATATGATTGGAATACTTGAAAATAAAAAGATGTCTATATCTAATGACATGGAACAAGAATATGCAGAATTAAACTATGAACAAGAGTGCTATCTTGCAAACGTTAAAGTACTTCAAACGGCAGAAAATATTTTAAATGAAATAATAGAACGTTATAGCTAAAAGACTTTTTAACATACTTATAAAAAATAAAAACTTACTTTTAAAGTAAGTTTTTATTTTTTGTCTAAGTAATTTATTTTATCAATAAAAATTATTTTTATTAAACGGATTTAATGGTTTAATTCTTTTATTAAAAAATATGTTTAATATGTAAAAGAAATATTTTATTTAAGTTTTGAGACAGGTGAATTAGAAAAATTTGTTGCAGAGTGTACTCCTGCAGAATTTTTCCCTCTAAGACTTGATTTCATCATTGATAAATTATAATGAAATTCTTTTTCTTTTTTATT
The DNA here is from genome assembly GCF_000009605.1 of Buchnera aphidicola str. APS (Acyrthosiphon pisum). Lineage (NCBI taxonomy): Bacteria > Pseudomonadati > Pseudomonadota > Gammaproteobacteria > Enterobacterales > Erwiniaceae > Buchnera > Buchnera aphidicola. The sequence goes on from NC_002528.1 coordinate 379,422, forward strand.
TAAATCTGATTGTTTAGAAATTTTTGTTATTGGCGCACTAGATTGATGTATTTTATTTTTTCTATTACATGTTCTTTTATAAAGAAAATTTTTTTTATCTAAAATAAATACATTTCTTTTTTTAGTTCTCTTTATTAATTGAGATTGCGTAACTTCTTGATTTTGAATATTATTTTTTACATATTTTTTAAATGAATATGTTTCATGTTTTATTTTTTTTATTCCAGAATAATTATTTTTATTAACTATTGTATTTGTTTCGGAAATAGAAGATATATGCAATATTTGTTTTCTATTTAATTTTTTTTGTTTTTTTGTTTCATCTAATATAGCAATTGGATATTTAATCCAAACTTTTCCTAATGCTAATTCTAATGAAAATACTGAAGAAAATATGAATATTGGAGATGTAACAGAAGAAAATTTTAAAAAGCTATTATTAGTATTTTGATTTTTAAAAATTTTAGTTCTGTTAAATATTTTATAAAATATATAATTATTATTAATGATATTAATTACATTATATCTATTCATTAAAACATGCTTCAGGTAAGAATTTTCATGTATATTTTTCTGTATCAAATCATTTTTTTTTGTTATATTTTTTTTTCTTTCTATATTATCATACAAATAATTTGCACTAGATGTATCTAATTTTTTGTTTTTTAAAGGTATATTTTCTATATTTGCTTCAAACAGTTTAGATAAAATCACTCTTTTTTTTTGATTATTATTTTTTTTGTTTAAAGAACTATATTTTTTTTTAAAAAAAATATTATTCGTATTTTTTAAAGTATTCTTTTTAAAAATATCGCTTGTAATCAACATATTCTTAATAAAAAAAGAATTTTTAAACCAAGTGATCATTTTAAATATAAAATTTCTGTTATTTGATAAAACTTTTAACAATATATTATTATAATTATTCTTTTTTAAAATATTTTCTTGTGCTTCTTGTATTTTATTATAACAATTATCATAAAAATTAAAATTAGCAACATCTAAAATTTCTTTCTGTTTTTTTTTCAAGAGATTTTTTTTTAAGAAACTTGTAATTTTACTCTGACGAATATTAGAAAGCCCATATCTTGTATAATTTTTACTTTCACTTTTTCTGATCCTAGAAACAGAATAATGAGGAGTTTTCATCTTTTTACTAGGAACAATTATAGTTTTTCCACCAGCCTGACGTTTCTCAATTGCATGAACAGCATCTCTTTTTTCATTTAGTAAATAACACGCTATTTCTACTGGTACAATAGCACGTACTTCATATGTATTTTCTTTTAGTGCTTCTTCTTCAATTAAACGTAAAATAGACAAAGATAAAGATTCATTATCTCTGATAGTCCCTGTTCCTGTACATCTCGGACAAATATGATGACTAGATTCTCCTAGAGACGAACTCAATCTTTGTCTAGACATTTCCAACAAACCAAAACGAGAAATTTGACCAATTTGAATGCGCGCTCTATCGTCCCGTGCAATTTCACGTAATCTATTTTCAATGGCTCGCTGATGACTAATAGCGGACATATCTATGAAATCAATTACTATTAAACCGCCTAAATCTCGTAGTCGTAATTGACGGGAAATTTCATCTACCGCCTCGAGATTAGTATTAAATGCTGTAGATGCAATATCAGTTCCACTTGTAGAACGAGAAGAATTGATGTCAATAGCTGTTAAAGCTTCAGTGCTATCTACCATAATTGAACCACCAGAAGGTAATCTGACTTTTCTTTGAAAAGCAGAATTGATTTGGGTTTCAATTTGAAAATAACTGAACAAAGGAACTTCTCCGCTATATAGCTTTATTTTATTTACAAAATCTGGACGACCTAAAAAAGTAATATGTTTTCGGGCTAAATCTAATATTTTAGGATTATCGATTAAAATTTCTCCAATATCTTGACGTAAATAATCTCTAAAAGCACGAACAATAATATTACTTTCTTGATGAATCAAAAATGGAGCAGTCCGACTTTTTGCTATTATTTGAATAGTCTTCCAATGTTGTAATCTCAGAGACAGATCCCATCTTAATGATTCGATAGATTTTCCGGCTCCTGCAGTTCGAATAATTAAACTCATTTCTTCAGGTAGTTCTAATAACGTCAATAACTCTTTTAATGCTATCCTATCATTTCCTTCAATTCTTCTTGATATACCACCAGATTTAGGACTATTCGGCATCAGAACTAAATAACTTCCAGCTAAACTAATAAAAGTTGTTAAAGCTGCACCTTTGGTTCCTCGTTCTTCTTTACTAATTTGAACAATAACTTCTTGACCTTCTTGTAAAACATTTTTGATATTAAAACCTAAAGTTTCAATATGATTTTCTGGAAAATAATTTTTAGAAATTTCTTTTAACGGCAAAAAACCATTTTTTTCTTCACCATAATCTACAAAAGCAGCTTCTAAACTAGGTTCTATACGAGTAATCTTTCCCTTATATATATTTGATTTTTTTTGTTCTGATCCAGAATGCTCTATATCAAGATCATATAAACGCTGACCATCAACAAGAGCTACGCGCAACTCTTCCTGCTGAGTTGCATTAATTAACATTCTTTTCATTATAGCTTTTTCTCGCTTATTTTTATAAATAAGTAAACATATAAACAGGAAATATAAACTATAAAAAATTAATTTTTTATGATCATATTATGATTTTTATTTAAAATACCTATAAAAATAAATTTTTTTACATTTAAATAAATTTAAAAAATATAAATATATAATAAATTATTATGTATTAATACATGAAAAAATTTTAATTTTTTATATAAAAAAAATATAAAATTTTAGTATGATTTATATTAACAAAAAATTTATTTAATATATTTATATAAATAATTATATTATAATAAATAAAAATTAAAAAAATTAATTAAAAATAGAGATTTTTTTAATGACACATAAAATACTACCTATATCTATTATATACATTAATAAAGAAATGCTGAATCAACGCATCGATAATTTCATGCGTAGTAAGTTTAAAAGTGTACCTAAAAGTATGATTTATCGTATTATAAGAACAGGAAAAATTCGAATTAATAAAAAAAGAATCAAACCGCATTATAAATTAAAAATTGGAGATATACTGAAAATTCCACCAATAAAAATTTTATGCGATATAAAAAATACATTCTTTCCCTTGAATCATTCTACAAATTTACTTAATAGAATTTTATATGAAGATAGTCATTTATTAATTATTAACAAACCTTCAGGAATAGCAGTTCATGGTGGAAGCGGATTAAATTTTGGCGTTATAGAATATTTCCGAAAATTACGTCCGCTAAATAAATTTCTTGAACTTGTTCATCGTATTGATCGTGATACATCAGGTGTTTTAATATTAGCAAAGAAACGTACATCTTTAGTATCATTGCACGAACAGTTAAGAGAAAAAAAAATTAAAAAAGAATATATAGCATTAGTTCATGGATTATGGCCTGATCATATAAAAAAAATTTCAGAACCTCTATTAAAAATTCAATTTAAAAACAAACAAAAAATGGTTTTAATCGATAAAAAGGGTAAACCATCAGAAACTTATTTTCAAATTAAAAAAAAATTTTCTTCTTCTACGTTACTATCAATTATTCCAAAAACTGGTCGAACACATCAAATTCGCGTGCATGCTTTACATGCCGGTCATCCAATATTTTTTGATAAACGTTATGGTAAAAACGATCTAGATGCTGATATAAAAAATAATCATAAAATTAATAGGCTTTTACTTCATTCTTCTGGAGTTCATTTTATACATCCAAAAAATGGCAATAAAATTTATATAAAAGCACCGTTAGATATAGATTTTCAGAATTATTTAAATACTATAATATAGTTTATTAAACTATTTTTTTTAACATACTAAACAGAGAAATATAATATGGCAGTTCAAAAAAATAAACCTACTCGTTCTAAAAGAGGAATGAGACGATCTCATGACTCTTTGACAGCCCCTCATTTATCTATAGATAAATTTTCTGGAGAAACACATATCCGACACCATATTACTAATAATGGTTATTATAAAGGTAAAAAAGTTATTTAAAAAAATATATTTAATAAGAAATGGTACTTGAAAAAAGTACCATTTATAAAATATATAAATATTAAATGAATCACACTGATTTAGGAGGTGTTTTATAAAAAATAAAAATTTATTTTATTAAATATTTTATTAGAGTAACGTAATTATTTTTTAAAAATTTATTTTTATATATTTTTTAATAAAAAAAATATATTTAAATAAAATTAAAAAGTAAAATTTTATATAAAATATATAAATAATAAATATTATTATAAATATTATTATAAATATTTTCAAACTATTTTAAATTTTATACATGTTTCATCTTAACAAATTTATATGATAAAAAACATTATTTATATAAAATACAATTAAGAAAAAATTAAAAATTATTGAATAATTATATTGTTATTCTTTTTAGTGTTAAAGGAGGTAATTATAATGACTTTATTTTCAATGTTATTTCCAGGACAAGGTTGTCAATATATAGGTATGCTATCTTCATTTTTTTACAAAAATAACAAGATTTTTTTCAATACTTTTGAAGAAGCGTCAGAACATATCCACCTTGATTTATTTAAATTAATACAAGAAGGACCTTTATTAAAATTGAATCAAAGCAAATATGCACAGGTAGCAATATTGACTTCATCTGTTTCAATCTATCGTTTATGGAATAATAAAAATGGAAAAAATCCATCATTTATGTCAGGACATAGCCTTGGTGAGTATTCTGCTCTAGTATGTTCTGATGCAATCCAATTTTCTGATGCATTAAAAATTGTTTTTTTGCGTGGTCAACTCATGGAAAAAATAACTATAAACAGACCGACTTTAATGCAGGCAATTATTGGTATCGATGAAAAAAAAGTACAAAGTGTGTGTTGTTTATTAAAATCAAAAAAAAAATTGTTTCTTTAGCTAGTATAAATTCTCATAATCAAATTGTGATTTCAGGAGACGCATCCGCTGTATATAAAGCTAGTTTAAAATGTAAAAAATTAGGTGCTAAATATACATTTAAACTCAATGTCAACATACCTGCACATTCTATATTAATGAAACCAATATCTCAAAAACTAAGAAAAATATTAAAAACAATCACTATAAATCCACCAAAAATTCCAATTATAAATAATGTTGATGTAAAATCTGAAAATACTAGTAAAAATATTAAAAATGCATTAATTAGACAAATTTATAGTACTGTAATGTGGAAAGATATTATAGAATTTATAAAAACTAAAAAAAAATACGTAATGTTAGAAATTGGACCTAATAAAATACTAACTAATTTAAATAAAAAAGATAAAAATCTTATTTCATTTAGCACCAATAATTTTAAAAATTTTTTAATAGCATTCAAAAAAATTAACAAGGGAAAAAATGAATATCAATAGACAAACCGCATTTATAACAGGGGCCAATCAAGGTATAGGAAAAGCAATTGCAAAAAAATTAATAAAAAAAGGAATTCAAGTAATTGGCACGTCTACTACTGAAGATGGAGTAAAAAGAATTAATGACTATTTGGAGGGGAATGGATTTGGTTTTGTTTTAAATTTAAAAAACATAGATTCTATTACAGAAAAAATTCAAGAAATTTATAAAAAAAAACACTCTATTGATATACTAATTAATAATGCTGGAATAAAAGAAGATAATTTATTAGTTAATATGAAAAGCACTGAATGGGATGATGTAATCAAAACTAATTTATCATCAGTATTTCATCTTGTAAAATCTGTTATTCGATCAATGATCAAAAAAAGGCAAGGCAGAATTATTACCATTGGTTCAGTTATAGCTTATACAGGTAACAAAGGACAAGTCAATTATAGTGCTTCAAAATCAGGACTAATTGGATTTCATAAATCATTAGCACTAGAAGTAGCATCAAAAGGTATTACTGTTAATATTGTCTCACCCGGTTTGATTAAAACAAATTTCACTGAAAAATTAAATTCAATACAATATCAAAAATATTTATCTAATATTCCAATGAAAAGATTCGGACAAAAAGAAGAAGTAGCAGATGCTGTTATTTTTTTAGCTTCAAAAAAAGCATCATATATTACCGGACATACATTACATGTAAATGGCGGCATGTATATGATATAATCCAAAAAATTATGTTAATATTAAAATATACTTTTAAAATAAAAATAAATTTTAAACACTTAATGGAAATGACAATATGAAAAATATTGAAGAACGTATAAAAAAAATAATTTTTGAAAAACTAGATATAAAACAAGAAAAGATTTTTAATGATGCATCTTTCATAGATGATCTTGGCGCAGATTCTCTTGATACCGTGGAACTTATTATGGCTTTAGAAGAAGAATTTGATATTGAAATATCGGATGAAGAAGCAGAAAAAATTAATACAGTACAAAAATCTATTGATTTTATACAAAAGAAAAATTTAAAAAAATAAATAATTATCAAAATTTTTTAATTTTTTATAAACAGAAATTTAATATAAATTGCATGTAATTAAAAAAATAATGATAAAAAGTAAATTTATTGTAATTGAAGGTTTAGAGGGTGCGGGTAAAACAAACGCATGTATATGTATTAAAAATCTATTAAAAAAAAATAGTATTAAAAATGTACTATTAGTTCGTCAACCTGGTAGCACACCTATTGCTGAAGATATAAGAAGATTAATAAAAAAAAAATTTAATGATGATAATCTTATCAAAGAAACTGAGTTATTATTAATGTATGCAGCAAGAATACAATTAGTTGAAAAAAAAATAAAACCTGCATTAAAAAATGGAATATGGGTTATTTCAGATCGTCATGATTTATCTTCTTTAGCTTATCAAGGTGGAGGTTTAGGTATTCCAAAAAAAATAATCTATCAATTGCAATCTTTATTTTTAAATAACTTCATTCCAGATTTAACTATTTATTTAGACGTGTCTCCAGAAATTGGTTTGGCAAGAGCATTAAAAAGAAATCCATTGGATTTAATTGAAAGTAGATCTTTGTTTTTTTTTAAAAAAACTAGACGATGTTATCTAGAAAAGTCAAAATTAGATAAAAAAACTATAATAATCAATGCTAATTTAAATATTAAAAAAGTAACTCAAAATATTACAAAAAAAATGTTAAATTGGCTAAATAAACAAGTTATATGAAACTATATCCTTGGTTAATAAAACCATACAATAATATTGTACAACAATATCAAAAAAAGAAAGCTCATCATGCGATATTAATAAAAACTCCAAGAGGCATAGGGGTATCATTATTAATTTGGTTTATTAGTAAGTGGCTTTTGTGCTTAAAACCTATAGGATTAAATTCTTGTGATAAATGTCATGGATGCAAATTAATGTCAGCAAATAATCATCCAGATTGGCACAATTTTACGCCGGAAAAAAACAACCTATTTAGTATTGAAAGCGTACGAATAATTAATGAAAAAATATTTACATGCTCTCGACAGGGCGGATCCAAAATTATTTTTTTATCAGATACTGGAAAATTAACAGAATCTGCAATTAATGCTTTTTTAAAAACATTAGAAGAACCACCTAGAAAAACTTGGTTTTTTCTTGTAAATTACAAAAATTTAAATTCACACTCTACACTCAATAGTCGCTGCCTTATATATAAATTATTTATCCCAGAAGAAAAAAAAAGTTTGTACTGGTTAAAAAAAGAAACTGTTAAAAAAAATAGATCATGCTTAACAGCACTGCGTATTAATCAAGGCTCTCCTCTATATGCAAAAAAATTTATTAATAGCAACTTATGGATAGATAGGATAAATTTTTATGAATGTTTGCATGATTCTTTCAAAAAAAATAATTTATTAAAAATATTACCGTTAATAACAGAAAAAGATAGCCAAGTAAAAATCGATTGGATATGTTTTTTACTATTTGATTCTATTAAATTTTATTTTAATGAAAATGACAATTTAACTAATTCTGATCAAATAGAACTCATCCAATTTTTTTCTTATAATTATAAGAACACTATTTTAGATACAAGTATTCGTACTTGGTTACATTGTAAATATAGATTGTCTAACATATCTGGTATCAATTGTGAATTACTATTATCAGAACAATTGCTTATATGGGAAAAAATATTAAATTTTTCATAAAAATTTAATATTTATAAAAAAAGAGATAAAATTATGTTTTTAATTGATTCACATTGTCATCTTGATAGATTAAATTATAATTTACCGCTAGAAAATATAGAAGATGTACTAAAAAAATCTTATCAGAATCATGTAAAAAACTTTTTAACAGTTTCAACCTGTATCAGCAATTTTTACAATATAAAAAAATTGTTTAAAAAATATAATACAATTTTTTATTCTTGTGGTGTACATCCCTTAAATTGCAAAAAAGAGCTTAATCTTTTTCATACAATAGAAAATTTATCTAATGAAATAAAAAAATTATCTTGTATTAAAGATGTAATAGCATTAGGTGAAACTGGTTTAGATTATTATTATTCATCTGATACTAAAAAAATACAACAAGATTTTTTCAGAGAACATATCAGAGTCGCCATTAAGTTAAAAAAACCAATTATCGTACATTCACGCAATGCTTCAGAGGATACTATTAAAATACTGCAAGAAGAAAATGCGGAAAAATGCAAAGGAGTACTACATTCTTTTACTGGTGATTATAATACTGCATGTAAATTATTAGATCTAGGTTTTTATATTTCCTGTTCTGGAATTATTACTTTTAAGAATTCTTTAGAACTTTGCAAAACCATAAGAAAAATACCACTAAACCGTTTATTAATAGAAACAGATTCACCATATTTATCACCAGCTCCCTACCGAGGAAAAGGAAATCAACCTGCATATTTATTTTATATAGCAGAATATCTTTCGATATTAAAAGAAATAGATATACATGCACTTGGGCACATTACAACAAGTAATTTTCGTACATTATTTAATATTTAGCTCATTTAGTCTTTCATCCTATATCAAATGAAAAAATAATATATATTACATACCATTCATTTAAAATTTTTATATATACTTAGGAGTGTTTTTTGTATGTTTAAAAACGTATTTGCAAACCTTCAAAAAGTTGGTAAATCACTCATGTTGCCCGTTTCAGTATTACCTATTGCAGGTATACTGTTAGGAATAGGATCTGCTCATTTTAATTTTTTACCAGATATTCTTTCTCAAATTATGGCTCAAACAGGAGGTTCTGTTTTTAGTAATATGCCATTAATTTTTGCAATTGGTGTAGCTCTTGGCTTTACTAATAATGATGGAGTGGCCGCATTAGCAGCAGTTGTATCTTATGGGATTTTAATTCAAACATTAACTGCAGTAGAACCGATTGTTTTACATACAACTATTGAAGTCATAAAAAATAAACATCTTTCTGATACCGGTATATTAGGAGGAATTATTGCCGGCGCAATTTCAGCGTATATGTTTAATAAATTTTATCGTATTCAATTACCTGAATACCTAGGTTTTTTTGCTGGGAAAAGATTTGTACCTATTATTTCAGGATTATCTGCAATATTAATAGGTGTGATATTATCTTTAATTTGGCCTCCAATTGGTCATGGAATTCAAATTTTTTCAAAATGGGCTGCTTATCAAAATCCTATTCTTGCTTTTGCTCTATATGGACTAGTCGAAAGAGCACTGGTTCCATTTGGATTACATCATATATGGAATGTTCCATTTCAAATGCAAATTGGAGAATATACTAACTCTATAGGACAAGTATTTCATGGAGATATTGCAAGATATATGGCAGGTGATTCTACTGCTGGGAATCTATCAGGAGGTTTTATTTTTAAAATGTATGGTCTTCCGGGTGCTGCGCTAGCAATTTGGCATACGTCTAAAAAAGAAAATAAAACTAAAATAGGTAGTATTATGATTTCAGCGGCATTAACAGCTTTTTTAACAGGAATAACAGAGCCAATCGAGTTTTCATTTATCATTGTTGCACCAGTATTATATGTTATTCATGCTATTTTAGCAGGATTATCTTTCCCATTATGTATTTTTTTGGATATGCGCGCAGGAACTAGTTTTTCTCATGGTTTTATAGATTTTATAGTATTAAGTGGAAACAGTCATCATATATTGCTTTTTCCAATTATTGGTATACTTTATGGATTATTATATTATATTTTATTTTATTTATTCATTATTAATTTTAATTTAGATACACCAGGACGAGAAAATATAAAAAACAATATATTGGAAAAAGATAATAATGAAATCGCACCATATATTATTACAGCATTAGGTGGAAAAAATAATATTAAGAATCTAGATGCATGTATTACTAGATTGCGTATTACAGTTTCAGATATTTCAAAAGTTAAACAAAAGGATTTAAAAAATATCGGGGCTGCAGGAATAATAATTTCAGGATCAGGAATACAAGTAGTTTTTGGAACACGATCTGAAAATATTAAAACCGCAATGGATGAGTGTATAAAAAATATATGAAAAAACAGGAATTTAAATTATGCAAGATAATTCAATTTTTAAAAATATTATTCAAAGAAAAATACCAGCAAATATTGTTTATCAAGATAAAAAAATCACTGCTTTTGAAGATATAAAACCAAAAGCACCTGTACATATATTAATTATACCTAATTTTTTTATTTCATCATCAAATGATATCAATAAAAAAAACAAATGGATTATGTCACATATGTTTTATATTGCCGTGAAAATTGCAAAACAAAAAAAAATAAATCAAGAAGGATATAGAATTATTATTAATTGTAATGAATATGGAGGTCAGGAAATCAATTATCTACACATGCATTTATTAGGCGGCAAAAAATTAAAATCTTTCTCCTAATTTTTTTATAGAAAAAATTTTTATGAAAATTTCTTTTTTTACATTATAAGGATAAGATTTGAGAAGAAATTTGTTATTGATATTATTTATTATATTTTTTATAAATAGTTGTTCTTATTCTAAAAATATAGAGAATACTTTTTCGAAGGTAAAAAAAACAAATTTTATTCTTTTAAAATTTGATTCTGCTATAGAAAAGATCATTTCGGAAATGTTAAAACCTAATCATATATTAATCTTTAATAAAAAATTATTTTTTATTGATTTACTAGAAAATCAAACTAATATTTTTATAGACAGGGAAAAAATTACAGATTTAATAAAACACAAAATTTCCATAAAAAATAATGACATTCATTTTCTTGAAAAAAATATGATTAAAAAAAATAAAAAAAAAATAGGTATTTTAGAAATAAAAAAATCACTAGATACCAGTACTGCAATTTTTTTCTCTCGCAATAACAATGTAGAATATTATATACACAGCTGTATTTCTGGTAAAAATGAACCTTTTTTATTAAAAATTGAATTGATACTTGTTAAAACAGGAGAAATAGTATTTATGAAAGAAGAGAGATGCTATTGATAAAAACGGTATGTAAAAAAATTATATTTTATATATAAAAAATATTAAGACTAATTTTGAAAATAAAAAAAGACTTTTTGATGTGTCTAAGAGTAGTTCTTTCTACCGACGTTCGTATAATTAAATAATTAATTATTCTGAAATATAATAAATAGATTTCTCTATTATATGTCAGTAGAAAGTTCTAACTCTTAGTTGTTTTAGAAAAAAAGCTAAATTAATTTTAAAAAATATATATTTTCATGAAATTAGAAATGATAAACTATTCCAGCACCAATGGTGTTATCTGTAGGAATGTTTTGCTCTTTAATAACATTATCACTCTTTAATAAATTAATTGTATAATTCATATATGTAGAAATATTTTTGTTAAATTCATAACGAGTAGAAATATTAATTTGTTTTGCTAATTCTAAATTTTTAGGAACAGTAGTAGCATCTTTTATATTTAAATTTTGCCCCTTAGAATCTAAATAACTCAAGGAAGGATGAAATCCAGAATGAAAATTATATTCTGCAATCGCTTCAATATTTTGAGTTTTATTGATATATGGTTGATCCTTAGAAGCATTATTATCGCTAAGAATATTTAATGATGGTGTTAAATTACGTCCTTCACCATAAAATGCTGCTATATATATATCATTAGCATCATATTTAAAACCTAAACCATATGCACCTACAGAAGGAGTTAGCTTGTTGTCTTGATTACTTTTGTCAGATTGAAATCTTTGAGAAGAAAAACAAGAACCAATGGCAGTAAGTCCCACATCAGTTTCATATTTTATAGAAATACCCCAACCAGGACCATTTGTCTGATTTTGCGCTCTATTTTCAGATTGATCTTGATACTGTAATATAAAACTCATTCCGTCAATTAAACCAAAAATATCATCATTTTTATAAGTAAGTAAACTATTGCTTCTACCCGTCATATAGTTATCGTTATACGAAAATATACTATCTTTATTAATATATGGAGAACGATTAGTCAACGCTTGCACGTCATGTAAAACACCATAATTACGACCATAATCTATTGATCCCCAATTGCCATACTTGAAACCAGCATATCCTAGACGTAAATTGTTAGGTTGCTGTTTATCTAACAATTGTTCTGGTACAGAAAGATCAATTCCATATTCAATAGTCGCATAACTAAATAGTTCATCAGCAATATTTACCTCCCCCGATAAACCTAAAATAGCATTTGTATCGTCTTTATGAGATGTAATTTTATTTGCTAAAAAACTATGATTTAATTTATGATTAGGATTAATGCTACCATATAACTCAAGTTTATTACCATGTTTGTGAAAAACTTCTAAAGCATTAACTCCATTACTAGCAGCTAATAACATTGGGATTACCATTGCTAAAGATTTACGATTTGTCATAATTTTTTATACTACCTTTTAGTAAAAATAATTTAAATTAATATCAGTTTATTAAAATAAATATTATTTTTTTATATTTTGTATTTATATCTAAATACGAAAATACAAATAATTATTTAGTAAATGTTAAATTTTTTCATTAAAAATAAGCGTTATTAACGGTACGTGGAAATGGAATGAGATCTCGTATATTTGTTATACCAGTAAAATAAGAAATCAGTCGTTCAAAACCCATTCCAAAACCTGAGTGTGGAACTGTTCCGTATCGACGCAAATCGCGATACCACCAATAATCCTCTTTTTTTAGCCCTAATTCTAATAAACGTTCATCTAAAATTGCAATACGTTCCTCTCTCTGAGAACCACCAATTAGTTCTCCGACATTAGGCACTAATATATCTATTGCTGCAACAGTTTTTTTATCGTTATTCAGTCTCATATAAAATGCTTTTAATTCTTTTGGATAGTTTTTTACTATTACCGGAATTTTAAAATAATTTTCTACAAGAAAACGTTCATGTTCAGAAGATAGATCTATACCTAAAAAAACAGAGTTATTAAATTTAATCTTGGAATCAAGCAAAATATTTATGACTTCTACATAATCTATACGTACAAAATCTACTAATAAAAATTTTTCTAAACGATCAACTATATTACTATTAGTATAGTTTTCAAGAAAATTAATATCTGTTATACATTTTTTTAAAAGAGATTTGCAAACATATTTTAACATACACTCAGCAAAATCTGATATATCATTTAAGTCTGTAAAAGCTGATTCTACTTCTAGCATCCAAAATTCCGCTAAATGACGACCCGTATTAGAATTTTCAGCACGAAATGTAGGGCCAAAAGTATATACTTTAGATAAAGAACAGGCATATGTTTCTAAATTTAACTGTCCCGAAACAGTTAAAAAAGATTCTTTTCCAAAAAAATCTTTTTTAAAATCAACGGAACTATCTAAATTTTTAGGAATGTTTTCCATATCTAATGTTGAAACACGAAACATTTCTCCAGCACCTTCAGTATTCAAACTAGTTATAATAGGAGTTGGAACCCAGTAATATTTTTCTTTATAAAAAAAATGATGTAATGAGTGTAATATATAATTTCTTATTCGAGCTATCGCGCCTATTAAATTTGTTCGAGATCGTAAATGTGCTACTTCTCTCAGATATTCTGTGCTATGTTTTTTAGAAGATATTGGATAAGTCTCTGGGTTTTCAACCCAACCCAAAACTTTAATTTTTTTCAATTGAATTTCATATTTTTGTTTATCTCCAATTGATAGTATTAATTTTCCACTAAGCATCACAGAACACCCAGTTGTTAGGTGTAGTATTTCTTTATAATAATTAGGCAAAGTATTATTTGCAATCACTTGTATAGAATTAAAACATGAACCATCATAAATTGTAATAAAAGAAAAACCAGATTTTGAACTTCTACGGTTCCGAACCCATCCACATACAGTAATTAAACTATTTACTATTATATCATCTTTATATATATCTGATATTGATACTCTATTCATAAAACCGTTCCTTTTATACTTATTTTAAAAAATAGATTGTTATAAAAATAATTTTTTTAAAAAAGTAAAAGTTTTTTATTTTAAAAAAAATTATTTGAGCTTGAAAAGGTTATTTAATTATTAAAAATAATATAAAAAATTTTTAGTTTATCTATTTTTTAATGATACATTAAATACTTGACATAAATTTTTTAAAAAAATTCGATCTAAACAAAAGGTTTTTCCTGGACTATCAGATATTTTAGCAACAGGTTTACCATTGCATTCTACTAATTTAATGACAATATTTAGCGGTTTTACATAAGGAATATCACAAGTTAATTTGGTACCTATTCCAAAAATAACATTAATTTTTTTATGAAATTTTTTATATAAAGATATAATTTTTTTAAAATCTAAGTTGTCAGAAAACAATAATGTTTTTGTGCATGGATCTATACCTAATTTTTCATAATGTTTAAGAGCTTTTTCACCCCATTTCACAGGATCTCCTGAATCATGTCTAATACCTTGGTAAAAAGAAGCAAAATGTAAATTAAAATCATCTAAAAATGCATCCATAGTGATTGAATCTGTAAGAGCAATACCTAGATGATTCTTGTATTGATATAACCATTTTTGTAATGCTAAAATCTGACTATTTTTTAAATTTGATCCAATTTGTTGATGTGCTTGAAACCACTCATGAGCTTGTGTTCCTACTGGTTTTATTTTTAATATACGAGCTATATGGTAATTGCTAGAACCAATTAAAAAGGGAAAACTTTCTTTTAATCTTTTAACAATAGAATATTGCACATCATAAGAAAATCTTCTTCTTGTTCCGAAATCTACAATTTTTAAATGAGATAAATCTATATATTTAGTACGATTAAAGAATTTTTTTAATTTAATATCCAAATATTGCAAAGCAGATTGAGAAGTAATTTCTGGAGAAAAATTTCCATGAAAAACTTCGCTAATTAAAGCTAAAATAGGTACTTCCCACAATATTACTTCTTTCCATAATCCACTTATACGAATATGTAATCGACCTTGATAGCTATTGATCTTTACTTGCGAAACATTATAACGAAATTTTTTTAACCAATGTAAATATTCTTTTTTAAAAAAGGGAAAAGAGGTCATATAAACATATTCTTCATGACTTAAAGATAAAGATCTCATCATACTAATCTGATCTAATAAAATATTTGCATAGCAACCTAAAAAGTTATCTCCTCTGCAAAGAAATTCAGCAACTACATTTACATTTTTATAATGATAAAAAACAGCTTGTTGCATATGCAGTTTATATGCATCAGTATCAAGCAGTGTTTTTACTATTGGATAATCATATCGTTTCATAGTATTCTTTATCTTTTTTAATCTACTTTTTTAATATAAAAAAACTATATAACATACTATATCATCCTAGTGACGTTATAGAATATAATAATACTATTATAAAATCTTTTATAAAAATATAACATAAATAGAAAAGTTATCAATTTTTCAAAAAAAAATAATATCTTTAAAAAAAGATAGCACGTAAAATAAAATTATTCTCATTTTACATGTATAGAGTTTTTTACAATATTATTGTATATGATTTTATTCTATATCAAAAAGGAATAACAATGTTTTATTATTTCATTCGTAAGCTATTATTTTTATTAGAGCCTGAAAAAGCTCATTTTCTAACCTTAAAATATCTAAATATTAAAAATATCCAGTTTTTTGATTTTTTTTTTATAAAACTATCATATTATCAAAAAAAATTAAATGTATGGGTTTAATCTTCGATAACAAACTAGGAACGGCAGCAGGAATAGATAAAAACGGAGAATATATAGATGCTTTATCCAAACTAGGATTTGGTTTTATTGAAGTAGGTACTGTTACTCCTTTACCTCAAGTTGGAAATCCAAAACCTAGAATGTTTCGAATAGTTTCTATGGAAGGAATTATTAATAGAATGGGATTTAATAATTTAGGAATAGACAATCTAATTCGTAATATAAAAAAATCTAATTTTAAAGGCATAATAGGTGTTAATATTGGAAAAAATAAAAGTACTAGTTTAGAAAATTCAGTTGACGATTATTTAATATGTATAGAAAAAATTTATTGTTATGCTGGCTATATTGCAATTAATATTTCATCACCTAATACTACAAATTTAAGAAATTTACAATATGGAATACTTTTTAAGAAACTATTATATAAAATAAAAAAAAAACAAAAAGAACTTCATAAAAAATATTTAAAATACGTTCCTATAGCAATTAAAATCTCACCGGATCTTTCGATAAAGGAATTAGTTGATATTTCAAAACAATTAATTAGATATAAAATAGATGCGGTAATTGCAACTAATACGACGCTAGATCACTCATCATTATTTGGATTAAAGAATAGTTCAGAACAAGGCGGTTTAAGCGGATTACCTTTACAAAAGAAAAGTACCAACACTATCTCAATCTTATCAAAAAGTTTACAAAAAAAAATTCCTATTATTGGAGTCGGTGGAATTAATTCTATAAATTCAGCTAAAGAAAAAATAGAATCAGGAGCGACTTTAATACAAATTTATTCTGGATTGGTATATCATGGGCCAAAATTAATTAAAAAAATTATTAATCATATATAATATTTTTATTTGCATATTTTCACATTGACTTTCTAGTACAGAATATTTACTAAATATTATTAAAAATTTTAAATAAATATAATTATTTAAACTATTTATATTATATATATAATATACTCAATATATTATAAAAATAATTTTTAATTATTAAAATACTAATGATAAAAAATAAAAAATGAATGATTTATTTGCAAGTACAAATTTTGGTACTGAAAAATTACTAGAAAAAGAACTCTTATCTTTAGGAGTATCAGATATAAAAATAATCAAGGGAGGAATATATTATAAATCTAATGACTTATTATTATATAAAAGTTTAATGTGGAGTCGAATTGCTTCGCGTATTTATTTATGCATAAAAATTTTTACTATTAATAACATCGATGATCTTTATGATCACGTGTACAGTATTAATTGGACTGAAATTTTTCATATCCACAATACTTTTTTAGTTAATTTTAAAGGAACTAATAATTTTATTCGTAATAGTTTATTTGGAGCTCTTGTAACCAAAGATGCAATTATTGACCAATTCCAAAATAAATACGCTTCTCGTCCAAATGTAAATCTTATTGAACCCGATATCCGAATAAAACTTGTACTGTTAAATAACAATATCTTGCATATTATGCTAGATTTGAGTGGCGAACCTTTAAATAAAAGAGGATATCGTCAATTCTATAACACTACTCCTATTAAAGAAAATCTAGCAACTGCAATTGTATTAAGTTCAGGATGGAATGAGAATACTCCTATGATAGATCCTATGTGTGGTTCAGGAACATTTCTCATCGAAGCAGCGATGATATCTTCTGATAGAGCACCTGGATTAAAAAGATTAAAATGGGGGTTTCAATTTTGGAAAAAATATAATAAAAATTTATGGAAAAAAGTTTTAGAGGAAGCGGAAGAAAAATTTAAAATAGGAATAAAAAAATGTTTTCAAAATTATTTTATAGGATACGATTATGATCCTGAAATCATAAAAAAAGCTAAAAAAAATGCATCAAATGCAGGTGTTTTAAAAATAATTCAATTTTTAACAAAAGATGTGAATAACTTAAAAAATGTTTATCATAAAGAACAAGAAGGAATAATACTAAGTAACCCCCCATATGGAGAAAGATATCAAACTGAAAATAAATTAGTAGGTTTATATGTACAATTAGGAATAACAGCAAAAAAATACTTTAAAAATTGGAAATTATCAATATTTAGTGCATCAACATTTTTATTGGATTTTTTGCAAATGCAATCACATGAAAAATATTTTTTTAAAAACGGTCCGTTAAATTGTATCCAAAAAAATTTTTTAATTTTTTTTAAAAATTCTAGTATTACAACAAATGAATTTAAAGATAGATTAAACAAAAATTTTAAAAAATTAAAAAAATGGATTAATTCGGAAAAACTAGAATCCTTTCGAGTTTATCATGCAGATTTACCGAATTATAATATAATAGTAGATGTTTATGATAAATGGGTGGTAATTCAAGAATATCAAGCTCCAAAATCAATAGATCATAATAAAGCATTTAAAAGATTGTGTGATGCTATTTACTATACAAAAGAGGTATTATCTATTTCTATAAATAATATCGTATTAAAAACTAGAATAAAAAACAAAAATAAAACACAGTATAAAAAATTATTTAATAGTAATGATTTTATCACTATTAAAGAATATCATGCAAAATTTTTAGTGAATTTAACAGATTATGTAGATACTGGATTATTTTCAGACAAACGACTGGTAAGAAAGCTATTAGGAGTATTAGCTAAAGGAAAAGATTTTCTTAATTTATTTTCATATACTGGAACCGCTACTGTTTATGCTGGATTAGGACACGCAAATAGTACAACAAGCGTAGATATTTCTAATACTTATATAAAATGGTCAGCACGTAATATGTCTCTTAATAATCTAACTAGTTCTCAGCATAATTTTATTCAATATGATTGCTTAAAATGGATTAAAAAAACTAATCAGAAATTTGATCTTATATTCATCAATCCGCCAACTTTTTCAAATTCTAAAAAAATGCAACAATCTTTTGATTTAAAAAGAGACTATCTTGACGTAATGATACACTTAAAAAAAATTTTACGTCATGATGGCACAATTATTTTTTCCAGTTCTACACGAAATTTTGAAATTAACTTTAATTGCATTAAAAAAATGCAATTACATGCAAAAAAAATTACTAACAAAATACAATCGAAAGATCATTTAAAAAATTCAAATATTTACCATTCGTGGTTAATAAAACATATAAAGTAAATTCAAGGATAGTAATTTTATGTCTTTAATTAATATTCATAATGCCTCTTTATCATTTAGTAATTTGCAAATATTAGAAAAAAGCACCTTTCATATCAACAAAAATGAACGAGTCTGTTTAATTGGCAAAAATGGAGCTGGAAAATCTACTTTATTAAAAATTATTAATAAAAAACAAGATTTAGATGAAGGTCAGATTATTTATAAAAAAAATACAACAACAGCTTATTTAGAACAGAATAACCCTAAAAATCTTAATATTTCTATATATGATTTTATCGCTTTAGGATTGAAAGAACACGAAAAAAATAAAAAAAAACACACAAACGAAATTGTAAAAATAGAAAAAATAATTGAATTGATTAAATTAAATAAAAACACTTTATTATCCCATCTATCTGGAGGTTTATTAAGAAAAGTCGCATTAGGTCGTGTATTGGTAAGGGAACCTGATATACTACTACTTGATGAACCTACAAATCACTTGGATATGAAAACAATTAAATGGCTTGAAACATTTTTAAAAAAATTTTCTGGTAGTATACTATTTGTATCACACGATAGAAATTTTATTCAAAATGTATCTACACGAATTATAGATCTTGATCGTGGAAAATTAGTTTCTTGGCCAGGTGATTATGAAAATTTTATAAAATTAAAAAATGAAAGTTATCGTATTGAAAAAATACAAAAACAATTATTTGATAAAAATTTAGAAAAGGAAGAACAATGGATTAGAAAAGGTATCAAAGCACGTTCTACTCGAAACGAAGGCAGAGTTAAAAAATTAAAAATATTGCAAAAAGAACAAAAAGATTACAAAAAAATAGAAAAAATAAATAATATCGAAATTAATCAATCAAAAAATTATTTAGGAAAAATAATTTTTAAGTTAGATAATATAGACTTTTTAGTAAATAATAAAATTATTATTAAAAATTTTTCATCAATTATTCAACATGGTGATAAATTAGCATTAATTGGTGATAATGGATGTGGGAAAAGTACATTAATTAAAATCATTATAGGGGAAAATAAACCTCAAAAAGGAAAAATTTATATAGGTAAAGGATTAAAAATATCATATTTTGATCAAAATAGATCTTTTTTAAATCCAAATAAATCTATTATAGAAAATATAGATTATGGAAAAGAAAAAATTTTGTTAAATAGCAGAGAACAACATATAATAAGATACTTAAAAAATTTTCTTTTCAAACCCAATCAATTAAAATCTTTAGTAAAAACATTATCAGGTGGTGAATGTAATAGGTTACTTTTAGCTCAATTGTTTTTAAAACCAAGTAATGTTTTAATTCTTGATGAGCCTACAAACGATTTAGACTTAGACACTCTGCAATTGCTAGAAAAAATTATTATTGCCTATAAAGGTACTGTTATTATTGTTAGCCATGATAAAACATTCATTAAAAATACCGCAAAAAAATGTTGGTTTTTTGAGAAAAATGGATTTATCAATACTCATTTCAGTCAATATGATTCTTTAAAAAAAGAAAAAAATAATTTTCATAAAGAAAAAATACAAAAAAATAAATCTAAAATAAATCTTGCTATTAAAATAAAAAATAATTTCAAAAAAGAACTCAATGCTATTTTATATGAAATAGAAACAATTGAACTTGACATTAAGACATTACAAAAAAAAGTAAATGAACCTGATTTTTTCAAAAAAACGTTAGAAGAAAAATTACCAACACTTAAAATGCTAGCTCAAAAAGAAAGAAAATTAGGAAAAAAAATACTTTTTTGGGAAAAATTAGAAAAAAATATTATAAATACTAAAATATAGAATTTAATAAGAAATTTTTTTAAGATCATTATTTAACATATAAAATTTGTATTTTTTCATACATTCTAAAGAGCAGCAACTGTGAAATTTAACAGAACAGTTTTCACATTGAATAAAAAGAAGATGACACGAGCTGTACTTACAGTTAATATAAACATCAGAGGATTTCCCACATTGCTTACAATATGATATTACTTCATCTGAAATTTTCTCACTCATTCGATTATCAAAAACAAAACTTTTCCCTTTAAACAAAACGGGTAACCCATTTTTTCGAGCATCGTGTACATAACCAATAATACCTCCTTCTAAATGATAAACATGTTTAAAACCATTAAAAAGCATCCAAGAAGTTGCTTTTTCACAACGAATGCCACCTGTACAATACATAACAATTTTTTTATTTTTAGCATATGCCATTAATTGTATTACTTTTTTTAATTGTTCTCGAAAAGTAATGCTTTTAATTTCTATCGCATTCTCAAAATGACCAATAGCATATTCATAAGAATTTCGCATATCAATGAATATTGTCTTTTTATCATTTAACATCGAATTAACTTGTTCTGATTGAATGTAAATACCCACATTATTAGGGTTAAAAAAATGTTCTTTAATTCCATCTTGTACAATTTTTTTTTTAATTTTAACACAAAGAACCCAAAAAGATTTCTCATTATCTAATGATTTATTAATACGTAAATTATTTAGCTCTATATCGAAATTATATAAAAATTTTTTTAAAATAGAATAATATTTTTTAGGAACACTAATTTGAGCGTTGATACCTTCAGATGCTACATAAATTCGGCCTAAAACATTATATTTATAAAAAGTTTTATAAAGTCTATCACGATATTCTTGAGTGTTTTTAATAAAAAAATATTTATAGAAAGATAGTGTTAAACGAGGTTCTGTTTCAAAAAACATACGTCTTTTTAGTTCTTTTTTAGAAACAATATTATGTAAAATTGACATTTAAAAATCCTATAATTATTATATTATCAGAAGAATATAGAAAAAATATCATACAGTTACTTTTTATAAGACATATTTCTAAATATTTTTATTTGTTCAGATAATTTTAGATTTATTTCATTTAATTTTAATAATTTATTTTTTTCCTGTGTTACTATTTTTGTAGGAGCATAAGATAAAAAATCTTTATTTAAAATTTTAGTTTTAATTTTAAATATGTTAAGTTCTGTTTTTTTTTGCTCTTTTACTAATCTTTTTAATTCCACTTTAGTATCTACTAATTTTAATATAGGTATTATAATTTCGGCACCATCTATTATTTCTTTTATACATAAGTCTTTATCATATTTTTCAGAAAGTATTGTAATCTTATCTAAAAACGATATATTTTTTATTAATGAAATATTTTCTTTGATAACTTTTTCTTGTTCAGAATTGATATTATATAAAAATAATGGTAATAATTTTGTTGAACTAACATTCATATTAGTTCTAATATTTCTCAGAAATACAATTATTTTTTTCATCCAATTCATTTGAACTAATATTTTTTTATCAAATAATTTATGATTATACTCTGGAAAATCTTGCAACATAATAGTCTTTTCTGAAATATTTTGAATTAATTTTATGCGTTGCCAAATTGTTTCAGTTATAAAAGGCATGATAGGATGAGCTAATTTTAAGAGCAACTCTAAAACATACACTAAAACATTTTTAGTACAATATACTTCTTTAGAAGAGCCTAATTTAATGACTATTTTAACAAATTCTAAATACCAATCACAAAATATATTCCAAATAAAATCATATAAAATATTAGCAGCAATATCAAAACGATAAGTATCTAATGATTCACGATACAATTTTACTGTGTTATTAAATTCTATTAAAATCCATTTATTTATTAATAACATCTTTCTTTTAACATCAAATTTTGAAAAATTATGATCTTGTGTATTAATTAAAACAAATCGACTAGCATTCCAAAGTTTATTACAAAAGTTACGATATCCTTTTAATCGATTCATATCCCATTGTATATCGCGTGTACTAGATGCCAATGCAGAGAAAGTAAACCGTAATGCATCTGTGCCAGTAGATTTAATGCCTTCTGGAAATTGTTTAATAGTACGTTGAATTATTTTATCAGACAAATTTGGTTGTAATAAATTATTCGTTCTTTTTTTAATTAATTCACTTAAAGAAATTCCATCTATCATATCTAAGGGGTCAATTACATTTCCTTTTGATTTGGACATTTTTTTTCCAAATTCATCTCGAATTAATCCTGTTATATAAATATTTTTAAAAGGAACTTCAGGATTATTATGTTTATCTTTCATAAAATACATTGTCAACATAATCATTCTAGCAATCCAAAAGAAAATAATATCGAAACCACTTACTAAAACATTAGTAGGATGAAAAGTCTTTAAAAATGTAGTTTTCTTTGGCCATCCTAATGAAGAAAAAGTCCATAATCCAGAAGAAAACCAAGTATCTAATACATCATTTTCTTGTTTTAATAAGACATTCTCTGATATCGAATAAGCTTGACGTATTTCTTTTTCATTTTGACCAATATAAATATTTTTCTGATCATCATACCATACTGGAATACGGTGACCCCACCATAACTGTCGAGAAATACACCAATCTTCAATATTATTCATCCAAGATGAATACATACTTTCATATTGTTGTGGTATAAATTTAATTTTTTTATCTTTTACGGCATTTAAAGCTACTTTAGCTAAAGTTGATGTTTTTAAATACCATTGATTTGTAAGCATCGGTTCTATAATAACACCGCTTCTCTCGCTATAAGGGACAGTAACATTACATTCTTCAATTTTTTCCAAAAATCCTAATTTTGTAATTTCTTTAATAATTTCAATTCGTGCAGACAAAATATCTAAATGTTGAAATTGCATTGGAATGCATGTACTATATTGATTAGATTTTTCACCTTTATAGTTATAAACTTCGGCCGTAGATTTGATACGCCCATCAAAAGTAAAAATATTAATCATTGGTAATTTATGATGTAATCCGACTTTATAATCATTAAAATCATGTGCAGGAGTAATTTTTACACAACCAGTTCCTTTTTCTAAATCAGCATATCTATCTTTAATTATAGGAATAATTCTATTAGTTAAAGGACAGGAAACATGATTTCCAATAAATTGATTATATTTATAATCTTCAGGATTTACAGCAATAGCTGTATCACCTAATAAAGTCTCGGGTCTAGTAGTTGAAACTATTAAATATTTTACTTTACTTCTTAAGGACATATCATTTTCAATAATTGGATAACGAATAAACCATTTTTTTCCTTTTATTAAACGATGCTCAACTTCTAAATCTGAAATAACAGTTTCTAATTTTGAGTCCCAATGTACTAATTTTTTTTTCTGGTAAATTAAATTATTTTTATATAATATAATAAAAGCTTCTCTAACAGAATTAGAAATATCAGGATCTAAAGTAAATTTTTCGTAATCCCAATCTACTGATATTCCTAGACGTCGCATTTGTTTTGTAATAATATTACTTGATTGTTTTTTCCATTCCCAAATTTTCTTAATAAAATCATCTCTGCTATAATCTTTTTTAGTCTTCTGTTCTTTTTCAAAAATTTGACGTTCAACTAAAATTTGTGTTGCTATTCCAGCATGATCTGTTCCTACTTGCCAAAATGTGTTTTTTCCCTGCATTCTATGATAACGAATCAATATATCCATAATGGTTTGTTGAAATGCATGTCCCATATGCAAGCTTCCTGTAATATTAGGAGGAGGCATCATAATACAAAAAGTTGATTTTTCTAAATGATTAGGTTTAAAAAACCCATTTTTTTCCCAAAAAAAATATAAAGATTCTTCGATATGTTTAGGATTATAAATTTTTTCCATTTTATTTAACTATTTTAATAAAAAAGGCGATATTGCCATGTAATGATGATAGTATCTCAGTTGAAAATATATTTTTTTAATTATAAATATAATTAGACTGATTTAATAAAAATTGACATAATAATTCAACAGGACGTCCTGTTGCACCTGATTTTTTTCCTGATTTCCATGCCGTTCCAGCAATATCTAAATGTGCCCAATTATACTTTTTAGTAAATTTAGAAAGAAAACAAGCTGCAGTTATAGCTCCTGCTTTCCCTCGTCCTATATTAGAGAAATCTGCAATATCAGAATTTAATTCTTTATGATATTCTGAAAATAATGGTAAACTCCATATTTTATCATCTGTTTCCTGCGATGCATGGAGTAATTGATTTGATAACTCTTCATTATTACTAAAGAGTCCACTTACCGATTCCCCTAATGCTGTAACACAAGCTCCAGTTAATGTCGCGACGTCAATGACTATATCAGGAGAAAAACGTTCTAAATATGTTAATGAGTCACATAAAACTAGACGTCCTTCAGCATCAGTATTTAATATTTCTACTGTTTGACCTGACATAGTAGTTAAAACATCTCCAGGTCTAAAAGAATGACTACCTACCATGTTTTCACAACCAGATAAAATTCCAATTACTGTTAAAGGTAATTGTAACTCAGCAGCCATAATTAAAGTTCCGTATACTGCTGCAGCACCACACATGTCATACTTCATTTCATGCATATGAAGAGCTGGTTTGATAGATATTCCTCCAGAATCGAAAGTCAAACCTTTTCCGACAAAAGCGATAATTTTTTTATTTACAATATTATTGCCAGAATATTTTATTACAGACATGAATGGTTTATTTTTTGATCCATTTCCTACTGCTATATAAGCATTCATACCTAATTCTTTCATTTTTTTTATATCAATAATTTCCACAACAATATTATTTTCATATTTTTTAGAAAGTTCTTGAGCTTTATAAGATAAATACAGAGGATTACAGATATTAGGTGGTAAATTGCTTAAGTTTTTTGTAGATGTAATTGCATGGTCAATAGCTAGTGCGTGTTTTAATGCTGTTTTTGCTATAAATAAATCATTTTTTTTTATTATATTTAATGTAATAGAATGTATATTAGTATTTTTTATATTTATATTATTTATTTTAATTGTTTCATATAATGATTCTTTTAAAGAAAGAACCATTCTTCTAATCATCCAATATATATTATCAATATTAATGTTAGAAAAAGAATAAACAATATTTGTTATAGATTTTTTTTTTATTGCGTGTATAGTATTTTTTAAGATTTTTTTAAAACGTATTATGTTGATTTCATCTTTTTTTCCACATCCTACAAGTAATATTCTTTTTGAAAGTATCTTAGGAACTTTATACAACATAAGTGTATCTCCTATTTTTCCTTGAATATCACCTAGTTTAATTAAAGAAGTTATATGACCGTTGCTACATTTATCTAAATAAATGGCCGAATCGGAAAGTTCAGATAGTTCGAAAACAGAAACTACTATACAATCAGTTTTTTCTTTATCTAAGAAACAACTTTTTATAAAAAAATTCATGATTATTTCTCTATGTTTAAATAAGATGAATTAATTAAATTATCAAGATAATAAAAACATCTCTAGGTTAATATCTTTATATAAAATTGATACTATTAATTTTATTATATTCCTATATAGTATAAATTTTTTTAATCATTATTTAATTAATAAATATGATTCTTTTAAATTTTATTAAAAATATTATATACTATAAAACTAATCCTGCTTTAATTGCAATTTTTAAAAATATATTTTTATCTAATGATGAGACGTTAATATGAATAATCTTTATCAACGTGATTGTTTAAGACTATTAGATTTTACTTCTTTAGAATTACAAAATATAATTACACTGGCTCAAAAGCTAAAACAATATAAAAAAAACAATAAAGAAATTCAACTACTCAAAAAAAAAAATATTGCTTTAATTTTTGAAAAAGAATCCACTCGTACAAGATGCTCATTTGAAGTAGCTGCATTTGATCAAGGAGCTCATGTCACGTATCTTGGACCTGGTAGTACACATCTTGGAACAAAAGAGTCTATAGAAGATACTGCTAAAATACTCGGACGTTTATATGACGGTATTCAATATCGAGGACACCATCATAGTACAATAGAAATTTTAGCTAAAAATTCAAAAGTGCCAGTTTGGAATGGTTTGACTGAAAAATTTCACCCTACACAATTGCTTGCTGATTTACTAACTATAAAAGAAATTTTTCCAGAAAGAAAATTTTATGAAATAAAATGTGCTTATGTTGGAGATGCACATAATAATATGGGCAATAGTTTATTAGAAGCTGCGTCATTAGTTGGATTAGATTTACGTTTAGTAGCTCCTAAAGAATGTTGGCCCGAAAAAAATATATTTAAATTTTGTAAAGAACAAATGAAAAATAAAAAAGGGAATATAATATGTACTGAAAACATTAACGAAGGAGTAAAAAATGTAGATTTTATATACACTGATGTCTGGGTATCTATGGGAGAATCTCAAGAAGTATGGAAAAAAAGAATTGAATTATTGAGCTCTTATCAAGTAAATAGTTTAATGTTAAAAATAACTAATAATCCACAAGTAAAAGTATTGCATTGCCTTCCTGCTTTACATGATCAAAAAACTTGTACAGTTAAATCTATATTAAAAAAATATGGTTTTAAAAATGGAATGGAAATAACAGATGAAGTTTTTCAAAAAAACCAAAAAATTATTTTCGAACAAGCAGAAAATAGATTGCATACTATTAAAGCTATTCTTGTATCTAGTTTATTAAAAACTATTAAATTTTAAAAAATAATTATAGTGAACAATATAAATGCCTTTAACATACTCAATATTTTTTAATTTCTTTATACTGTTGAAAAACATTTCAAACAATCTTTTCTTCAACAATCAAGGAAAATAAATTTTGAGAAATTCTCTATATAAAAAAAATATTATTTCAATTAATGATCTTCAACGCAATGAATTAGAATTAGTTTTAAATAAATCTGCAATGCTAAAGAAAACACCACAACCTAATTTATTAAAAAATAAAGTTATTGCCAGTTGTTTTTTTGAGGCATCCACTCGCACTCGTTTGTCATTTGAAACTGCAATTTATCGATTAGGGGCTTCGATAGTAGGGTTTTCTGATGGGAATAATATTTCTTTAGAAAAAAAAGGAGAAACATTAACAGACACTATTTCAGTGATTAGTTCTTATGTAGATGCAATTATTATTCGACATCCTCAAGAAGGATCTGCACGTTTAGCTGCAGAATTTTCTAATAAAAAACCAATATTTAATGCAGGAGATGGAGCAAATCAACATCCTACACAAACACTATTAGATTTATTTACTATACAAGAAACACAAAATAGATTAACTCAATTAAATATAGCTATAGTCGGAGACCTTAAATATGGAAGAACAGTACATTCATTAACACAAGCATTAGCTAAATTTAAACACAATAAATTTTATTTTATTTCACCTGATGCTTTAAAAATGCCAAATTATATTAACAATATGCTTGATAAAAAAGAAATTTACTGGAAAAGACATAATAATATTGAAGAAATAATTTCAGAAATAGATATTCTTTATATGACTCGTATTCAAAAAGAACGTCTCGATTCTACTGAATATGCCAATGCAAAATCAAAATTTGTATTGCGTGCTGCTATTTTAAAAAATGCACGTAATAATATGAAGATATTACATCCTTTACCTCGTATAGATGAAATAGATCGTGATGTTGACTATACCCCTTATGCTTGGTATTTTAAACAAGCAGCAAATGGTATTTATGCACGTCAAGCAATTTTATCTTTAGTACTAATAGAAAAACATTTATAATGAAAATATGGAAATAAATAAACTCCAAGTAGAAGCTATCAAATCTGGCAGTGTAATTGATCATATTCCTGAATATATCGGTTTTAAATTACTATCTTTATTTAGATTTACCGAGACAGAAAAACGTATTACTATAGGTTTAAATCTTCCGTCTAAAAAATTAGGGAGAAAAGATATTATAAAGATTGAAAATACTTTTCTTAGTGACGAACAAATTAATCAATTAGCTATTTATGCACCGCATGCTACTGTTAATTATATAAACGAATACAATCTAGTAAGAAAAGTTTTTCCAACTTTGCCTGAAACAATTGATAGAATTTTAATTTGTCCAAATAGTAATTGTGTTACTAATCATCATCTTATTAATTCTAGTTTTATTCTTAAAGAAGACCAATTTTTTAATATGAATTTGAAATGCAAATATTGTGAAAAAGAATTTTATAAGAAAATAGTTTTGTCTTGTCAATAAAAAAAAAATTAATATAATCTATTCAATACATGAGCGATATACTCCATGAATCATATAATTGAAACTAAAGATGCTCCTAAACCTATTGGACCTTATTCACAAGCTTTAAAAATTGATAATTTTATTATATTATCTGGACAAATACCGATCGATGTCATATCCAACCAAATACCTGAAAATATTGCTGAACAAACTTACCTTGTATTAAAAAATATTAAATTAATCTTAGTTCATGCTAAGTTTCAAGTACACAATATTATAAAAACTACTGTTTTTACTACTGATTTGAAAAAAATTAATATTATTAATGAAATTTATAAAAAATTTTTTATAGATAATAAGTCAAACTTTCCTGCTCGATCATGTGTAGAAGTTCAAAAATTACCTAAAAATGTAAAAATAGAAATTGAAGCAATGGCGTTTAAAAAATAATTTTTTAATCATAATTTATTTATTAAAATATTTAAAAAAGAATAAATACACTTAGTATGCCGCAAAGCGGCATAAAAAATACAAAATTAAACATTTCTACGACGAAAAAAAGATGACTTAAATTCAGTTTTTTTAGGAGAGTTAGATTTATTGAAACTACCATCAGAAACACGACGGTTACTATTTTTATCTTTGTTAAAAATAGAACGATGAGTTGTCTTATTTTCATAATGTCTTGAATCTCGTAATAATTTCATATTAATTGGTTTATTTAATATTCTAGTACGATTAAAGGTTTGTAATAAATCTTTAGACATTCCCTTAGGCAATTCAATTGTCGAATAAGAAGAAAAAAGTTTAATATTACCAATATTACGACTATTAATATTTCCTTCATTAGCAATTGCTCCAACTATATGACGTACTTCAACTCCATCATTACGACCTACTTCAATACGATATAACTCTGCGTCTTTATTGATATCACGACGATCGCGACGGGTTCGACTGTTTCGGTTGTCTTCGCGTCGACGATCGTCTTGGAACAATAAATCACGAGACTGACGTTTAATTACATCAGGTTTAATAATTAAAGGACGTTCTCCTTGAGCCATTTTTAACAA
Organism: Buchnera aphidicola str. APS (Acyrthosiphon pisum); assembly: GCF_000009605.1. Lineage (NCBI taxonomy): Bacteria > Pseudomonadati > Pseudomonadota > Gammaproteobacteria > Enterobacterales > Erwiniaceae > Buchnera > Buchnera aphidicola. Next base: position 409,899 of record NC_002528.1, read on the forward strand.
AGCGGCTGCTAAAGTTTTTATATCTAAATCATCTGTAGAGTATAATTTATCTAATAAAGCACTATATTCATCTAAATCTCGGCTTTCTAATTGTTGTTGTACTTTTTTTGCGAATTGTTCAAGACGTCTTTGACATAATAATTCTACTTTAGGTAATTGTACTTCGGGAATAGATTGTTTCATAGTACGTTCAATATTACGTAGCAAACGACGTTCACGATTTTCAACAAATAATAACGCTCGACCTGCTCGACCTGCTCGACCTGTTCGACCTATACGATGAACATAAGATTCTGAGTCCATAGGAATATCATAATTAATAACAAAACTTATACGATCAACATCTAAACCACGCGCCGCAACATCTGTAGCAATTAAAATATCTAATCTACCATTTTTTAATCTTTCGAGAGTTTGTTCACGCAATGCTTGATTCATATCTCCATTTAACGCGGCACTATTATATCCATTACGTTCTAATGCTTCAGATACTTCTAAAGTTGCATTTTTAGTTCTTACAAAAATGATTGTAGCAGAAAAATCTTCGGCTTCTAAAAAACGAATTAATGCATCAGTTTTTCGACCATATACCATCCAATAACTTTGTTTGATATCAGGACGTGTAGTAATATTGGACTGTATTTTTATTTCTTTTGGATTTCTCATGAATCGTTTAGAAATACGACGAATTGCTTCTGGCATAGTAGCTGAAAATAATGCAGTTTGATGTTCCTTCGGAATTTGAGCCATAATTGTCTCTACATCTTCAATAAAACCCATACGTAACATCTCATCTGCTTCATCTAAAACTAATCCATGTAAATTAGAAAGATTAAGTGTCCCTCTTTTTAAATGATCTAATAATCTACCTGGAGTTCCTACAACAATTTGAGGTCCTTGTCGTAGTGCACGTAATTGGAGTTCGTATCTTTGACCACCATACAAAGGTAACACATGAATTCCAATCATGTATTTAGAAAAATCTGAAAATGCTTCTGCTACTTGGACGGCTAATTCTCTTGTAGGAGCTAATACTAATATTTGAGGAGCTTTTAAATTAATATTAAGATTGTGTAATAGCGGTAATGAAAAAGCAGCCGTTTTGCCACTTCCAGTTTGTGCCATTCCTAATACATCACGTCCTTCTAAAAGCAAGGGAATACAAGATGCTTGAATAGGGGAAGGTTTAACATATCCCATTTCATTTAAAGATTGAATAATAAAAGGATTTAAACCAAGAAAAGAAAATGTGCTTTCAATATGAGTCATGCAGTAGATATGCCTTTTAAGTTACAACGGCCAGTCTACATAGCTCATGATGAAAATATTTATTTATTCTCATTGAAAAGTATGAACCGGCGTAAATTAAATGATCTAAAAAATAAAATAATTGAATTTTTAAGAATCAACAATAGTATTTATTAGTTATTGCTAATGATTTTTTAAATATTAAAAATCTAAAAAAACAACATTAGCAACTTATTGAAGTTTATTTTTTTAAAAATTATATATTTATGTTATATAATAATTATATTAAAATAAAATGAATTAATTTTTATATTTTTTCTATTTATATAGATATTTTTAAAAAGATATAAATGTATATTTTATCAAAAAAACATAAATGATATCAAATTAAATTAATTATATCAGATAATAGAATTATTTATTGATTTATTAGAAAGAATAGAACTGTCTATTTCTTTAATACTTAATCTTAAACGACCTTGACGGTCTATTTCCAGTACTTTTACAGATATTATTTGATCAATTTTTAAATGATTAGATACTTTATCTACTCTTTTATCAGAAATTTGTGAAATATGTACTAAACCTTCTTTTCCCAAACCAATCGAAACAAAAGCACCAAAATCAACAATACGAGTGACTTTTCCAGAATAAATACGACCTACTTCAATTTCAGCTGTTATTTCTTTAATTCTACGAATAGCATTTTTTGCTTTTTCTTTAACTGTAGATGATATTTTTACTGTACCGTCATCTTCAATTTCAATAATTGTTCCAGTTTCTTCAGTTAACATGCGAATAACAGAACCACCTTTGCCTATAACATCCTTAATTTTTTCAGGATTTATTTTTATGATGTGAATACGGGGTGCAAATTCAGAGATTTCACTTCTAGACTCATTTAATGCTTGGTTCATTACGTTTAAAATATGAAGTCTAGCTAATCTTGCCTCATTTAAAGCTGAATGTATAATTTCATTAGTAATACCCTCTATCTTCATATCCATCTGTAATGCTGTAATCCCTTCTTCTGTACCAGCAACTTTAAAATCCATGTCTCCTAAATGATCTTCATCTCCTAAAATATCTGAAAGCAATACGTGTTGATTTCCTTCTTTAACTAAACCCATCGAAATTCCAGCAACAGCAGATTTAATCGGTACCCCAGCATCCATTAAAGCTAAAGAAGCACCACAAACAGAAGCCATAGAAGAAGAGCCGTTAGATTCAGTAATTTCAGATACTACTCTGATAGTATAAGGAAAATTCTCTAATGTCGGCATGACGGCTAAAAGACTTCTCTTAGCAAGACGACCATGACCAATCTCTCGTCTTTTAGGGGATCCAACCATTCCTATTTCCCCAACAGAATAAGGAGGAAAATTGTAATGAAATAAAAAATTATCTATTCTGTCTCCTAATAATTCATCTAAATTTTGTGCATCTCGAGATGTACCTAAAGTTACAGAAACTAAGGATTGTGTTTCTCCTCTAGTAAACAAAGCGGAACCATGTGTTCTAGGTAAAATACCAGTACGAACATCTAATGCACGAATCATATCTTTTTCTCGTCCATCAATACGTGTTTGGTTGCTTAATATACGTTTACGCACAACTTTTTTCTCAATTTTTTGAAAAATATCTTCTATTTCTAGCGTATCTATGTTTGAATTTTCATCTAAAAATAATTTAATTATATTTTCCTTAATACTATTTAATTTTTCAATTCTATCTTGTTTGTTAAAAATGACGTAAGCATCACTTATATTTTTTTCAAATGAATTGATAATTTTTAATTCTAATGTTTTGTTTGTTTCTGGGTAAGATATAACCCAAGGAAGCTTGCTCGCTTCATTTGATAGAGAACGAATATTATTAATTACCACTTGTTGTTGCTGATGTCCGAATATAATAGCTCCGAGAATTTTTTCCTCGCTAAGTATTTTAGATTCAGCTTCAACCATAAGAATTGCATTTTGAGTGCCCGATACGACTAAATCTAACGAACTATTTTTCATATCATCACTAATAGGATTTAAAATATATTGATTATTGATATAACCTACTCTAGCTGCACCTACTGGTCCATAAAATGGAATCCCCGATAAACTAAGAGCCGCAGATGCGCCTATGATGGAAATTATATCAGGATTAATCTGGGGGTTAACTGATACTACTGTAGCAATTATTTGAATTTCATTAAGAAATTTTTTCGGGAATAACGGTCGAAGGGGTCGATCTATTAATCGAGCAGTTAATATTTCATTTTCACTAGGGCGTCCTTCCCTTCTAAAAAAACCGCCAGGTATCCGACCCGCAGCATATGTACGTTCTTGATAATTAACAGTAAGTGGAAAAAATTTCTGTCCTGTGTGTATTTTTTTTTGTCCAACAACAGTTACAAAAACTGCAGTTTCATCCATACTAGCCATAACAGCAGCGTTAGCCTGTCGAGCTATTACACCCGTTTCTAAAGTGATTGTATGTTGACCGTATTGAAATTTGCGTACAATTGGATTTAGCAAAATAATATCCTTAACATGAAACTAATTTTTTAATAAAAATATACTATATTATTGAATTTTTTTTTATCATAAATAAAAAAATAGGTTTTTAATTTACAAAATCGAAATAAAATCGTAAAAAAAGGGCTAATAAAGCCCTTTGAAAAATTTATTTTTTATTTTATGAAAATATTTTAATTTTATGATTTTTATAAAAACTTCTTATCGTCTTAAATGTAGATCTTCAATTAAGGCACTATAACGAGATATATTCTTTTTCTTTAAATAATCTAATAATTTACGACGTTTTGATACCATATTTAAAAGACCTCTACGACTACAATGATCTTTTTTATGTTGAGAAAAATGTATTTGAAGGTAATTAATTTGATTTGTCAACAATACAACTTGTACTTCTGTTATTCCACTATTTTGTTCTGATTTACCATATTTTAAAATAATTTTTTTAGTATCTATTGCAGATAAAGACATGTAGTAGTACTCCAATATATTAAAAACTGTATTAAATTACTTCCAAATTAATCAGGTTATTTTAAAATAATATCATGCTAATCTTAAATTTAATAGTGAATAACTTAATTAATAGATCTAGAAACTAATCTATATGGAATCAATAATTCTTCTGTATTAATTCTTCCTAATCCAATAAATTTATTATTTTCTAATGCTATTACACGTACTAGACTATTTTTGATATCAGAAAAAAAAATTACAGTTTGTCCTAATTGAAAATTATATGATTGTTGAGGAAAAAGATATACTTTAGGTAAAAAAGATACAGGGCTATCTATAGGCATTAATAAATTATCTATTTTTTCGAAGAAATTAAAATTATTGTTTTTTTCTTTTCTTAATAATTTATGTAAATATGAAATTGTGACTAGTTGACTATGAAGATATGAAGCCATTTCTAAACGACGTAAAAAAATCACATGAGCTCCACAACCTAATTTTTCCCCTAAATCCTCCACTAATGTGCGAACATATGTTCCTTTTGAACAAAATATTTTAAATTCGATTAAGTTTTTTTCTTGATGAATAGAACTTATATCATGTATAAGAACTTTTCTTATACTACGCTTAATATTTAATCCTTGACGTGCATATTTATACAAGGGCACACCATTATGTTTGATTGCAGAATACATTGGAGGAATTTGTTCAATCAAACCAGTTAACTCCTTGAGAGCAGATTTTATTTTAAAAGAATTAATTAAAATAGGGCGTTTTTTTATGATAATTCCATCAGAATCAGATGTAGATGTTTTTTCCCCTAATTTAGCAATAACATGATATTTTTTATTAGATTCCATTAAATAATGAGAAAATTTTGAACATTCTCCAAAACAAATTGGTAGCATACCTGTTGCTAACGGATCTAGAGTACCAATATAACCTGCTTTTTTTGCACTAAAAAGCATCTTAACTTTTTGTAAGGCATTATTAGAAGATATTCCCTGTGGTTTATCTAGTAAAAGTAATCCATGAACATCGCGTTTTTTATGAAAAAACATCTATTTTCCTTTATTTTATTGATAAAAAAAAGTATTCTTATTCTTTTTTTGTCAAATTTTCTAAAATACAAGAAATTTTATTACCTTTTAAAAAAGAATCATCATGATGAAAAATAATATTTGGAACGATTCGTAATTTCATTCTTTTACATAATAACTTTCGGATATAACTAGAAGCTCTATTTAATATAGTTATTTTTTTTTTTACCTTCTCATTATTATCACTTTCTAAAAAACTAACAAATATTTGTGCATAAGATAAATCTTTTGAAACTTGTACTTCAGAAACTGTTATAATTGTTTTAATACGTGGATCTTTAAGTGAATGCTGTATAATTGCAGCTATTTTTTTTTGCAATTCTTGAGCAATACGATCAGAGCGATTGAATAATTTTTCCATAATTATACTACCCAATTAAATATCTTATAAAATATACATTATGGTTTATAATATTCTCTTCATTTCTCTAACTTCAAAAACCTCAATAATATCTCCAACACGTATATCATTGTAATTTTTTATACCAATTCCACACTCTAATCCATTACGTATTTCATTCACATCCTCTTTAAAACGACGCAACGATTCCAATTCGCCTTCATATATTACGATGTTATTTCTTAATATATGAATTGGATTGCTGCGCTTAATTACTCCTTCTGTAACCATGCAACCAGCAATTAAACCAAATTTAGGAGATTTAAATGTATTTCTTACTTCAGCTAAACCAATAATATTTTCTTTGTATTCGGGTGATAATAGACCCGTCATGGCTGCTTTAACTTCATCGAGTAAATCATAAATAACTGAATAATATCGCAGATCTAAATGTTCTGAATTAATTATTTTTTTAGCAGAAGTATCTGCACGAACATTAAATCCTAAAATAATAGCATTAGACGCTAGTGCTAAAGAAGCATCTGTTTCTGTAATACCTCCAATTCCTAATCCTATTATTTTTATTTTTACTTCTTCAGTAGATAATTTTAATAAAGCTCCAGAAATCGCTTCTAAAGAACCTTGTATATCAGATTTTAGAATAATTTTTAATTCGGAAACATTATTTTTATTTATGTCATCAAACATATTTTCTAAATTTATTCTGTTTTGGTTTGATAATTTTTTTTCACGAGACTTTTCTTTACGATAAGAAGCTACTTCTCTTGCTTTTTTCTCATCACGAACCACAGTAACTACATCACCAGAAAAGGGTACTTTAGATAACCCTAAAACTTCTACTGGAATAGATGGACCTGCACTGAAAACTTCATTTCCACTAGCATCACGTAAAGATTTAATACGACCATATTCAAATCCACACAATATTACATCTCCTTTTTTTAGCTGTCCTTTTTTCACTAATACTGTAGCTATTGGACCTCGTCCTTTATCTAAAAAAGACTCTACAACAATACCTTCAGCCATTCCAGTAGTTACTGCTTTTAATTCTAACATTTCTGCTTGTAGTAAAATTACGTTTAATAATTTATTAATCCCTTTTCCTGTTTTTGCAGAAACGGATACGAAAATATTCTCACCACCCCATTCTTCTGAAAGAATGTTATATTTCATCAAGTCGTTTCTTACTTTATCAATATCAGAATCGGTTTTATCAATTTTATTAATAGCAACTATTACAGGAACATTAGCTTCTTTTGCGTGTTGGATAGCCTCAATTGTTTGTGGCATTACCCCGTCATCTGCAGCAACAACTAAAATAACAATATCAGTTATCTGAACTCCACGAGATCTCATTGCAGTAAATGCTGAGTGTCCGGGTGTGTCTAAAAAGGTAATGGAACCTAAATCAGTTTTTACATGATAGGCACCAATGTTTTGTGTAATTCCACCTGCTTCGTAAAATGCGGTTTTTGTTGAACGAATATAATCTAATAAAGATGTTTTTCCATGATCAACATGTCCCATTATAGTAACGACTGGAGCTCTAATAGCAGAAACATCGTTTCCTGTGTCACGATCTTTCATAATTAGTTCTTCTAATGCATTTTCACGATGTACAATAACTTTATGACCCATTTCTTCTGCAATTAACTGAGCTGTATCTTGGTCAAGAACATGATTAATAGTTCCAATAATACCCATGTTCATCATATTTTTAATGACTTCGGAACTTTTTATAGCCATTTTATTTGCTAAATCGGACACAGTAATCGTATTACTTATGATAACATCTCTATTAATTATAGATTCTGGTTTTTGAAAAACTTGTTGTAATAAAATAGGTTTATTTTTTTGTTTACTATTTTTCTTATTACGATTAAAAGTACGAATTTCTTCTTTATTATATCTTCCATTATGAAAATTTTTATTATTCTTCTTTTGACGATAATTTTTTAAAATTCGCCCATGATTTCTTTTATCTATTTCTACTTCTCTATCATTCTCATCTTCGGCCTGACGTGCGTGTAAAAATGTTGTTAAATGATAATCTTGTTTTTCTTCTTTATGAGATATCCGAATATCTTTGTTTTCTTTAATTCTTTTTTTGTGGTTTAAATCAAAAGAATTAGATTCTCTATGTTGATTGAATTTTTTATTTTGTTCATCTTTATTTGAAATTTTTAGTTTGTTTTCTTTTTTTGTATTTAAAGATCTTGAATCACTTTTATTTAACTCTATTTTTTCTATATTTTTTATGTATTTTTTTTCTTTATTCTTTAAAGATGACGTTTTCTGCATTGAATGTTTAATTACTTTTTTTTCATTTAAAAAAGATTCATTTTCAAATTTATTGTTTTTTACATAAGCTCTTTTTTTTCTAACTTCTACTTGTACAGATTTGTTTTTTCCTCCAACCGTTGAAATTCTTAAAGTACTGCGTGTTTTTCTTTGTAAAACTAAAGTATCTAAAGAGTATTTTTTTTTAGATTCTAAATGTTTCAATAAAATATTTTTTTCAAGTACATTAATATAATTGTCTTCAGTTTTTGTTATACCGATAATAGATAATTCTTTTATTAATTCTTGAATTGATATCTTTATTTCATTAGATAAAACTTTTAAACTTATATCTGGCATACTATTCTTCCTATTTATCAGACTTTACTACTAAACCAACAGATATTACGAGCAGTCATAATTAATAACCCAGCTTGTTCAGAATTTAAATTTTTAATATCAGTTAAATCGTCAATTCCTTGATCAGCTAATTCTTCTATAGTAAATATATTTTTTTCGGCTAATTGCAAAGCTAGTACTGCGTTCATTCCATTTATTTTTAATAACTCTTTTTCTGTTTTTCTTTCTTGTATTATCATTTTATTTTTATCTGATTCCATTAAGAGAAGTTTACTTTTCGCGCCTTCACGTACTTTTTTTGCTTGATCTTCAGTTAAATTTTTAACTTCTAGTAATTCGTTAAATGGTATGTATGCCAACTCTTCAAGAGAAGAAAAACCTTCTTTAACTAAAATTTTAATAATATTTTCATTTATATTTAAATTTTTTTTAAAAAAATTAAAAGCAGTATGAGCTTCTTCTTTATGTTTAGAATGAAGATCTTCTGTAGTCATAACATTTAATTCCCAACCACTAATTTGAGAAGCTAAACGAACATTTTGACCATTTCGACCAATGGCTTGAGCTAAATTATTTATATCTACTGCTATATCCATAGTATGACAATCCTCATCTACAACAATAGAAGCTACATCAGCCGGAGCCATAGCATTTATAACGAATTGAGCTGGATTATCATCCCATAAAATAATATCAATACGCTCTCCACATAATTCGCTAGATACCGCTTGTACCCGAGCACCTCTCATACCCACACAAGCTCCTACAGGATCAATACGCTTATCATTAGTCTTAACTGCAATTTTAGCACGAGAACCTGGGTCTCGTGCAGCAGCTTTTATTTCGATTACTTCTTCTCCAATCTCAGGGACTTCTATTCGAAACAATTCAGTAAGCATTTCAGTTTTTGAACGACTTATAAATAGCTGAGCACCACGAGCTTCTGGATACACCCCATATAAAATACCACGAATACGATCTCCTGGACGAAAGTTTTCTCTTGGCAGCATGCCTTCACGTAAAATTAATGCTTCAGCATTATTACCTAGATCTAACATTATGTTGTCTCGATTAATTTTTTTAACTATTCCGGTAATTATTTGACCGGTATATTTGCGAAATTGTTCCACTAACATTGCTCGTTCTGCTTCACGAACTTTTTGAACAATCACTTGTTTTGCAGTTTGAGTTGTTATTCTATCAAAATCAACAGATTCAATTTGTTCTTCTATATAATCATTAAGATAAACTTTTTCGCCATCAAAACATGCTGCTTCTAAAGTGATTTCTCTAGTTGGTTGAGTTACTGTTTCTACTACCATCCAACGTCGAAAAGTAGTGAAGCCCCCAGTTTTTCGATTAATACTTACTCTGATATCAATTTCTTGTTCATGTTTTTTCTTAGTCGCCGTTGCTAATGCCATTTCTAAAGCTTCAAAAATTTTTTCGCGAGGTAGAGATTTTTCATTAGAAACAGCCTCGACAACAGCTAAGATTTCTTTATTCATCTTATGGAACCTCAAAATAAAAATTTTTAAAATGAATAATTACAACTCATTTTTTACATGTATTAATTGAAAAAAAAATTAATTATGAAATTAGATAATTAATACACTAATTTTTATTAATCAAGAGTTTGTATAATTAATTATTACTTAATATTTAAAGATCAATTAAACTATATTATTTAGAAGAAACATTGTAATAAAAAACCCCGAAAAGTCGGGGTTTTAGGTGCTATTACCCTATGTATAAAGTTATTATTAATAATTTTTTATCTCTGAAATATAGAAAAATATTATTACTTTTAAATGTAGTACAATCATGAAAAAATCATTTAATAATACTTTGGTACCGAGAATGGGACTCGAACCCACACGCCTATTCGGCACTACCCCCTCAAGATAGCGTGTCTACCAATTCCACCACCTCGGCAAAAATGTATTATAATTACATATTTTTTATATTAAATGAAAATAATTAATTAGGTATATCGAGATTTAATTTTTTTTTATCTAAAACATGTTTTTTTGTTATGGTGTTGTTTTGATTATCTTCCCAAAAAAAATCCGAATCAATTCTTTTACTATTAATATTACACAAAATAATACTTATCAATAAAAAGAAAAAAGCAAGAATTTTAATAATTTTAGTAATAAAATTATTAGTTCCTATACTATTAAAAAATTTAATATTATTTTTCGTATGTGAATGAACTGTATTATTCAGTCCTTTTCCCGGTTGAAGTAAAATAAAAAAAATTAAAGAAAAGGAAATAAAAATAAAAACAATCAAAAAAAATAAATACATAAAGAGTTATTTCCTTTGTTAAAAAAAATAATTATTAAAATATATTACTGTTTACTTAAATATGCTTTTTTATTAAAAAAAATTTTTATTTTTTATAAAGAATTTATATATAAGATTTTACATATAAATTATCTATTTTTTAAATGATATTGCTTGTCTATTCTATAAAATATATATTTTTCTATTTTATACTCTGAATAAATAAATAAATGATAATTTCCCAAAATTTATCACAACTATTATTTTTATGAAATATATAAATTAAAGTAATTTAATAGTTTTTCCAATATATTGAGCTAATTCATAAACTTTTAAATAATCTTCACCTTCTACCATAATTCTAATACATGGTTCTGTACCAGATCGTCGTACTAAAACACGACTATTTTGACCTAAAATATTTTTATATTGAGTGAGAATATTTTGTATTTTTATATCTTTTTCAAAATCTTTATCTTGTTTTAAAAAAATATTAAGAAAAACTTGAGGAAAAAGTTTTATTTGATTTGATAAATCATATAAAGTCATATGATTATTAATCATAGTTAACAAAACTTGTAAACTAGCTATAATTCCATCACCAGTAGAATGCTTATCTAACAAAACAATATGTCCTGATTTTTCTGCTCCTAGTATCCACTTTTTTTCTTTAATTTTTTCGTATACATTTCGATCCCCTATTTGTGCGGGACAAAAAGGAATTCCAAGTTTTTTTAAACCTAGAATTACACCCATATTAGTCATTGAAGTACCTACAACACCACCTTTTAATTTATTTTCTTTTAAATATTCTTTTGCAATAATATAAATTATTTGATCTCCATCTACTTGATTTCCTAAATGATCTACCATAATGACACGATCTCCATCTCCATCAAATGCTAAACCAAGATCAGCTGATTCTGATAAAACTATTTTTTTTAACATCAAGATATTAGTAGATCCTGAATTTTGATTTATATTAACTCCATTAGGATTAATAGCAACAGTGATTACCCTTGCTCCTAAATCTTCAAAAATTTTAGGTGCTATCTTAAAAGTTGCACCATTAGCGCAATCTAAAATAATAGTAAATTTTGATAAATTTAAATCTTTTGGAAAATTTTTTTTGCAAAAGTCAATATACAGACTTTCAGGATCTAAAATATTATTAGAATGACCAAAATTTACATAATCAGGATATAAAAAAGTATGTTGTACTTTTTGCTCAATAGAAAACTCTATTTCTTTAGTTAATTTAACCCCATTTTTATAGAAGATTTTTATTCCATTGTCATAAAAAGGATTGTGGGAACCCGAAATAACAATTCCAGCAGAAGCATTTAAAGATTTAGTAAAATAAGAGATGGCTGATGTGGGCATACAACCAGCTAGTAAAGTAGATACTCCTGTAGACAAAATACCAAATTCTAAAATAGACTGTAACATGGTTCCAGAAATACGAGTATCTCTTCCAATAATAATTTTTTGTGTTTTATTTTTACCTAAAACTATTCCAATAGACCATCCTAATTTTAATAAAAAATCAGGTGTTATTGGATTTACTCCTACTTTTCCACGTATACCATCTGTTTTAAAATATTGCAAAAAAGTCATAATGATTTCATTCCTGTATTATTGGAAAATAATTATATTTTGCAATAAATATTATTTTTTTAGAAAATAAGATGAAGTTATAGTAATTTTATCACTTCATCTTATTTTAAGATACATTAAATAAAGGAATGTTGAATATTATAAGATTAGTATTTTTTTAAAATAAAATTTCTATAAAATACATAAAAAAAAATATTTATATTTCTTAATTAAAAGAAATTATTTATTTGTATCTGTCTCAATCCATCCCTTTGGTTGTCGTACTTCTCTTCTTTTCATTAAATCATCAATTTGAAATGCATCAATAGTCTCATATTTTATTAATGCTTCTTTCATAGCATGTAATATATCAATATTTTCATTTAAAATATTTCGAGCCCTGCTATAATTTATTTCAATTAACAACTTTACTTCTTCATCAATGATTCTAGCCGTTTCGTCAGACATATGTTTTGCCTTAGCAACCGAACGTCCTAAAAATATTTCTCCTTCTTCTTCAGCGTACAATAAAGGTCCTAATTTTTCTGAAAAACCCCATTGAGTTACCATATTTTTCGCTAAGCTTGTAGCTATTTTAATATCATTATAAGCACCAGTAGAAACATTTTTAGCACCATAAATAATCTCTTCTGCTAAACGTCCACCATATAAAGTAGATATTTGACTTTCTAATTTTTGACGACTAATACTAAGAGTATCGGATTCTGGTAAAAAAAATGTAACACCAAGTGCTCGTCCTCTAGGAATGATAGTTACTTTATGTGCAGGATCATGATCAGGAACCAGTCTTCCAATAATCACATGGCCAGCTTCATGATATGCCGTAGATTCTTTTTGAAAATCACTCATTACCATAGATCTTCGTTCAGAACCCATCATCATTTTATCTTTTGCTCTTTCAAATTCCAACATAGAAACTACACGTTTATCAAGTCTAGCCGCAAAAAGAGCTGCTTCGTTAACTAAATTTGCTAAATCAGCACCTGAAAAACCTGGCGTACCTCGTGCAATAATCATAGGATCTACATCTTTAGATAAAGGCACTTTCCTCATATGTACTTTTAAAATTTGTTCTCTTCCACGAATATCTGGTAATGCGACAATAACTTGACGATCAAAACGACCAGGTCGTAAGAGTGCAGGATCTAAAACATCAGGTCTATTAGTCGCAGCTATTAAAATAATACCTTCGTTTCCATCAAAACCGTCCATTTCTACTAGCATTTGATTAAGTGTTTGTTCTCTTTCATCATGTCCTCCACCTAATCCAGCACCTCTTTGACGTCCTACTGCATCAATTTCATCAATAAAAATTATACAAGGTGCAGATTTTCTTGAATGTTCAAACATATCTCTCACTCTTGAAGCACCTACTCCAACAAACATTTCAACAAAATCAGATCCAGAAATCGTAAAAAAAGGAACTTTAGCTTCTCCAGCTATTGCTTTTGCCAATAATGTTTTTCCCGTACCGGGTGGTCCAACCATTAATATACCCTTGGGAATCTTTCCTCCTAATTTTTGAAAACGACTAGGTTCTTTAAGATATTCCACTAATTCACTAACTTCCTCTTTTGCCTCATCACATCCAGCAACGTCTGCAAAAGTAGTTTGAATTTGATCTTCTGATAGCATACGTGCTTTGCTTTTTCCAAATGACATCGCACCTTTTCCACCACCCATTTGCATTTGACGCATAAAAAAAATCCAAACACCAATAAGTAATAACATTGGAAACCAAGATATAAGAATAGAAATAAAGAGACTCGGTTCCTCGGGAATTGCACCGATAATTTTAACTCTTTTCACTAAAAGATTATCTAAGAGTTTAGGATCATTAATAGGAATATAGGTAGTGTATTTACTGCTATCTTTTTTAGTAACACTAATCATGCGTCCGTTAATATATGCTTCACGGATTTGATCTTGATTTACTTCTGATAAAAAAGTTGAATAGTCAACTTTATGGTTATTTACATCATTAGTGTTAAAATTTTGAAAAATAGACATTAATACAACTGTAATAACTAACCAGAAGATAAGGTTTTTAACCATGTCACTCAAAGGAACAACCTCTCATTGAATCTATATTTTAAAAACAACACAGACTATTATAATATTTATCTGGTTGCCAGAATGAATATCTCTCGAGATCTTGTTCGAGAAGTTTTAGGTTTGCAAATTTTAATTTTTTTAAATAACATTTTAATTTCTTTATACAATTCATTAAAACCCTCTCCCTGAAATGATTTTAACAAAAAAATACCATTTTTAGATAAAACATGTTCTGATATTTTTAATGCTAACTTGCATAACTCAATAATACGCGGCATATCAATAGAAAAATTCCCTGTTATATTAGGAGCCATATCTGACATAACTAAATGAAATGTAATATTGCTAAAAGTATTTAGCATTAAATTGAGTGTTTTTTTATTACGAAAATCTCCTTGAAAAATATCAACACCTGTTATTGGTCTAATAGGTAATATATCACAAGCTATAATACGTCCCTTTTTTCCTATTCTATTACTGGCATATTGTGACCAACTTCCAGGAGCAGCGCCTAAATCAATAACATTCATACCAATTTTAAATATTTTATTATTTTTGTCTAATTGTTCTAATTTAAACCAAGCTCTTGAACGTATATTATTTTTTTTTGCTGCCTTGACATATTGATCTTGAAAATGTTCTAATAACCAACGATTTGAACGATGTTTTTTTTTTTGAACAATCATGTTTTCTCTATTTTAAAATCAATTTTTCAATAAAAATTTTAATAAAACTAAATCATTTTAAAATTTTTTAAAATTATATGTAATTTATCTTTAAAATTTTATATTCAACATCACCTCCTGGTGTACATATGATTACAACATCATTAATTTCTTTTCCAATAAGACCTCTTGCTATTGGAGAATTAATAGAAATTAAATTTTTTTTAAAATCAGATTCATCATCGCCTACAATCCGATAGGTAAACTTTTCATTGTTTTTAATATTTAAAATACTAACAGTAGAACCAAAAATTACTCTGCCATTATTAGATATTTTTGTTACATCTATAATTTGAGAATTAGATAGTTTTAATTCAATTTCTTTAATACGTCCTTCACAGAAACTCTGTTCTTCACGAGCTGAATGATATTCAGCATTCTCTTTTAAATCACCATGTTCTCTAGCTTCTGCTATTGCTGCAATAATACGAGGACGATTTATACTTTTTAATTTTTTTAGTTCTCGACGAAGTTTTTCAGCCCCTCTTACAGTCATTGGAATTAGATTAATCATATTAATACTCCATCATTTTTTATTTAATATTTCACCATAATATCTAAAAAATAAAAATATTTTTTAAAATTCAAAAAAATGTTAAATTGTCTTATTGTGTTTGATAAGATTATAGCTTTATATAATTTTTACTATTAGCTTTCTATTTTAGATATTTAAAACTTTTTAAATAGAAAACCATAAAAATATAGCTTTATTTTAAAAAGATCTAATAAAATCAGATAAATTATATAAAAAGATATTTAAAAAATATAAAAAAAATTAAATTTATTTAATAAATTACTTAAAACTTATTTTTATAAAATTTAATAATTTTTTACAAAAAAGATATCTTTTAAGATTGAAATATATCTATCTATTTTAAAGTAAAAAATATAATTTATCAAAACTTTAAAAATTTAGTTATATATTCATCTATTCTCGTTTGACTTAATAACCTATATTTTCACTTAATAAGCAAATATTAATTATTTTTAATATTTTCATAGAATAGTGAAATATCTAATTAAAAGTAAATTTTAAAATGGACAATCAAGAAATAAAATTATTACTTATTAAAAAATTAAATTTAGAACAAGCTAATATTACAGGAGACAGCAATCATATAAAAATAATTGCTATAGGAAATATTTTCAAAAATGTCAGCCAAGTAAAAAGACAACAAATAATTTATGCCCCTTTAATAGATATGATTAAAGAAAAACATATTCATGCTGTATCTATAATGTCCTATACACCGGAAGAATGGGAAAAAACAAAAAAATAAATATTTCTAATGATCTATTGAAATAAAAATTATATTAATACATACAGAGATTAATGGATACATGGAAAAATTATACGTAGAAGGAAATAAAATATTAAATGGCCATGTTATCATTTCTGGTTCTAAAAACGCGGCTTTACCTATTTTATTTATGACTATATTAACAGAAGGAAAAATAAAAATCGGAAATATTCCGAATTTAACGGACATTAACATAGCACTTAAATTGCTAGTATATTTAGGAGTAAAAATAACAGGAAACGAAACATTATGTATTGATGCTAGTTCGATAAATATTTTTTGTCCTCCATACAATTTAATCAATAAAATCAGAGCTTCTATCTGGATGTTAGGTCCTCTTTTAGCTCGTTTTGGCAAAGCTAAAATATTTTTACCTGGAGGATGTAAAATTGGCAGTAGACCTATAGATTTACATTTAAATGGTTTAACACAATTAGGTGCAACAATTAACTTAAAAAATAACTGTATTGATGCTTATGTTAAAGGACGTTTACAAGGAAAATACATTTTAATGGAAAAAATTAGTGTTGGTGCTACCATTACAATTATGAGTGCAGCCACTTTAGCGAAAGGCTCTACAATTATTGATAACGCCGCTTGCGAACCAGAAATTGTTGATATTGCAAAGTTTTTAAATACCTTAGGAGCTGATATTATTGGGGCAGGAAGTAATAAAATATGTATTAAAGGCGTCTTAAAATTAACTGGTGGTACACATCAAGTCATTCCTGATAGAATTGAAACAGGAACATTTTTAGTTGCTGCGGCAGCCTCTCAAGGTCATATTACTTGTCATAAGACTGAACCTAAACATTTAACAAATGTATTGATGAAACTAACTGAAGCCGGAGCAAAAATAAAAACAGGAAAAGATTGGATTAAATTAGACATGAGAGGTAAAAGACCTAAATCTTTAAATATTTGCACTGCTCCTTATCCTGGATTTCCAACAGATATGCAGGCTCAATTTGCTCTATTAAACAGTATTTCTAAAGGCATAGGTACTATTACTGAAACCATATTTGAAAACCGTTTTATTTACACCTCTGAATTAATTAGGATGGGAGCTAAAATAAAAATTAAAAATAACACCATTATATGTTATGGAATACCTAAATTAATATCTTCTAATGTCTTTTCTAGTGATTTAAGAGCATCAGCAACATTAATATTAGCAGGATGTATTGCGGCAGGTATAACAATAGTTAATCATACTTATCATCTTGTCAGAGGATATGAATCATTTCCTAAAAAATTAAATAAGATAGGAGCTAATATTAAGATAATATAGATATAATCAATTTTTTCTATAATATTTAACAAAATTTTGAATAATAATATTCTTTATTAAAAATGTTTTTTTAAAAAATTTAATGATTTTTTGTAAAAACATTATAAAAATATAATTATTAAATAACTGGAGTGTTTTATGTATGCAGTTTTTATAAGTGGTGGAAAACAATATCGAGTAGTTAAAAATCAAATTATTAGATTAGAGAAATTAAACAGTCCACTAGGAACAACAATAGAATTTGATAAGATTTTAATGCTTTTTGATAAAGATTCTATAAAAATTGGAACCCCTTTTGTAGAAGGAGGAACAATAAAAGCTCATATTCAAAATCATGGTCGTCTTAAAAAAATTAAAATAATTAAATTTAATCGTCGTAAACATTATAAAAAACAGCAAGGTCATCGTCAATATTTTACCGACGTAAAAATCATAGATATTAATAGTATTAAAGGAGAAGTTTAAATAAATGGCACACAAAAAAGCTGGTGGTTCTACTAGAAATGGACGAGATTCTAATGCTCAAAGATTGGGTGTTAAATGTTTTGGGGGGCAATTAATCTCAGCAGGCAGTATAATTGTAAAACAACGTGGGACAAAATTTCATCCTGGTAAAAATGTAGGATGTGGGAAAGATCACACTATTTTTGCAATAGTAAAAGGAAAAGTGGAATTTAAAAAAAAAGGATTAAAAAAAAGAACATACATAAACATTATAAATTAGACATGTTATTTATATAAACAAACCCCTTTTCAAGGGGTTCTATCTTTTTTATCAAAATATAAGATATAAAAAGTTAATAAATTTCGTAAATATAAGTATTAAATGTCAAAATGCTTACTAATAATGATGGAATATTAAAAACGGATAAACAATGAAATTTATTGATCAAGCTATAATACATGTAATTGCTGGTAATGGTGGAAATGGTTGCGTTAGTTTTAGAAGAGAAAAATACATTCCTAAAGGAGGTCCAGATGGTGGAAATGGTGGAGATGGTGGAAATATTTGGTTAGAAGCTAATAATAATTTAAATACTCTCATAGATCTTAGGTTTAAAAAAAAGTTTCAAGCTCAAAATGGACAAAATGGATCAAGTAGAAAATCTTCAGGTAAAAAAGGAGATGACATAAAAATACATGTGCCTATCGGAACTAAAGTAATAAACTATCAAACTCGGGAAATAATAGGTGACTTAATTCAACACAAACAAAAAATGCTAATTGCTAAAGGAGGTTGGCACGGATTGGGTAATGCTAGATTTAAATCTTCTACAAATAGAACACCTAGACAAAGCACATTAGGTTCAATCGGAGAAAAAAGAGATATACAATTAGAATTAATGTTGCTTGCTGATGTAGGGACATTGGGAATGCCTAATGTTGGAAAATCTACTCTAGTCACAAACATATCTGGAGCTAAAACAAAAATTTCAGATTATCCATTCACGACCTTACATCCTGTATTAGGCAGTGTAAATATTCAAAAAAATAAAAAATTTATCATAGCAGATATTCCAGGTATAATTAAAGGGGCATCTTATGGTGCCGGATTAGGAATTCGTTTTTTAAAGCATTTAGAAAGATGCAAATTATTACTTCATATTATTGATTTAGTTCCTCAAAATAATTGTCATCCATCAGATAATATAAAGACTGTCTTAAATGAGTTAAAAAAATATAGCTTAAAATTATATAATAAACCGAGATGGTTCATTTTTAATAAAATAGACTTATTAAGTGTAGAAGAACTAAATCAAATAATTAAAGAAATAATATTTCAATTTAAAATACATGAAAAATATTATTTGATTTCTTCCATGAAAAAAATAGGTATCAAGAAGTTGTGTTCAGATATAACTAAATACTTGAAAAAATAAAAAAGAACTCGGTTCATTAAGAAAACCAAGTTCTTTTTAATCAAAACTACTTACATCTTGTTCAAGTTTAACGTTTAGAAAATTGCGGACGTTTTCTAGCTTTTCGGAAACCGACTTTTTTACGTTCAACTTGACGCGAATCACGTGTTACAAATCCAGCTTTTCTTAATTCAAAACGCAATGTTTGATTATATTTAATTAAAGCACGAGTAATACCTTGACGAATTGCACCTGCTTGACCAGAAATACCTCCTCCTTTTACCGTGATATAAATATTAAATTTGTCTACCATGTCTACTAATTCTAATGGTTGACGTACAATCATACAAGAAGTTTCACGACCAAAATATTCGTTTAAAGAACGTTTGTTGACAACAATCTCTCCATTACCAGATCTAAGAAATACTCTAGCAGAAGAGCTTTTACGACGACCGGTACCATAGTTTTGAGTTTGAATCATTTATTTTATATACCTTTCTGTCAAATATTTAATAATTGAGGACACTGAGCTATATGTTCATGATTTTCATTAGAAAAAACTTTTAACTTTTTAAACATAGAACGTCCTAGAGCACCTTTTGGAAGCATACCTTTTACAGCAATTTCAATAACTCTTTCTGGATGACTAGAAATCATTTCTTCAAATCTAGATTGTTTTATACCACCTACGTAACCTGTATGATGATAATAAATTTTATTAATCCTTTTATTTCCTGTGACTAATATTTTAGAAGCATTTATAACGATGATATAATCACCAGTATCAAGATGCGGAGTATATTCTGTCTTATGTTTCCCTCTAAGATGAAACGATAATGCACTTGCTAATCGGCCTAATATTTTATTTGTGGCATCTACATAATACCAATGTCTTTTAATATTACTTGATTTAATTGAAAAAGTTTTCATATAAAATCTACTTAAATGTGATTATTTATATAGAAAATAATACTATGATTGGCATTAATAAGATATAGTAAACATATTTTACTAAAATATATTTTTAAAGTATTTATATATATCATTTCTAGAATTAAATTAATTAAATCAATCATATTTTTAATAATGATATATATTTTTCTGTATTAACTTTATAAAAAATTTTTATAAATATTCTATTTTATATTCAGATACATTATATCTTTTATAGGTAATAAATTATGCCTGCTAACAATTCCTTGCTAATCTTTCGTGACGAAATTAATAACATTGATAAAAAAATAGTAAAATTATTGGCCGAAAGAAAAAATTTAGTATTTAAAATAGCTCAATCAAAAATAGAAAATAATCAGGCGATAAGAGATATAGAACGTGAAAAAAAAATGTTGCAAAAATTAATTTTTTTGGGGAAAAAATACAATTTAAAATCCGAATATATCACTCAATTATTTCAACTAATAATTGAAGAATCTGTGGCAACTCAAAAAAAGTTATTAAAGAAATTTTGCAATCATAATAAATTAATTCCTGCTAATTTTTCATTTCTCGGTCCTAAAGGTTCTTACTCTCATATTGCTGCTTATAAATATGCAGATCTCAATTTTCAAAAATGTATTACAAATGAATGCTCAACATTTGAAGAAGTAGTTCTATCAGTCGAAAATAATCAATCAGATTATGCTGTTTTACCAATTGAAAACACCTGTTCTGGTTCTATTAATGAAGTTTTTGATATTTTAAAAAAAACTAATTTATTTATTATTGGAGAAATTAATATTTTTATAAACCATAATTTACTTACTCTTAAAAAAATTGAACTAAATAAGATTAAAACAATATATAGTCATCCTCAGCCATTTCAACAATGCAGTGATTTTATTAAAAAATTTCCAGAATGGAAAATTAAATATACTAAGAGTACTGCAGATGCAATGAAAAAAATTAAGAAATATAATGACGTAACTAATGCAGCATTAGGAAGCGAAATAGGAAGCAAAATTTACGGATTAGAAATATTAATGAAAAATTTAGCAAATAAAGAAAATAATATTACGAGATTTATTTTATTAAATCGCAATCCTAAAAAAATTTCTAAAAACATACCAACTACAACAACATTAATATTTACTACAGGACAAGAAGCAGGATCTCTTTCTAAAGTATTATCAATATTGCAAGAAAAAAAATTAATTATGAAAAAATTAACTTCTCAAAAAATTTACAAAAATCCATGGGAGGAAATGTTTTATATTGATATTCAAGTCAATTTATCATCAACACTAATGCAAGATGCTCTTGAAAAAATCAAAAAAATTACTAGATTTATAAAAATTTTAGGCTGTTATCCTAGTGAAAAAATAACCCCAATAGCACCGTAAAATTTCTAAAAAACGATTTTTTTTTAAGAAAATAAAAATCATGCGTTCAAATATGAAAAATTTTTTTAATAATTTTTAAAAATAAAAGATAATTATTTTTTAATTAACAGAAATTATATTTTAAAGGTGATTGTTTTTACCTCAAATAAAATATTAATAAATTTAATGTGAGTAATAAATAATGTTTAATAATTTAACTCAACGTCTTTCAGATAGTTTAAAAAAAATTTTAAATAAAGGAAGACTTACAGAAGAAAACATTAAAGAAACTATAAGAGAAGTTCGAAAAGCTTTATTAGAAGCAGATGTGGCTTTATCAGTAATAAAAAAATTTATAGAGAATGTAAAAAAAAAATCAATTGGGCATGAAATCAATAAAAGTTTAACTCCCGGACAAGAATTTATAAAAATAGTTAAACATGAATTAATATTTGCAATGGGTGAAAAAAATCATTCTTTAAATTTTTCCATTGAACCCCCTGCGGTTATATTAGTAGTTGGTCTGCAAGGTTCAGGAAAAACTACTAGTTTAGCTAAATTGGGAAAATGGATTAAAAATAAGTATAAAAAAAAAATATTAATTACATCTACCGATACCTATCGTGCGGCTGCTATTGAACAACTAAAAATATTATCTGATCAAATCGAGATAGATTTTTTTGAGTCTGATAAGCACCATACACCAATAGAAATCACTAAAAATGCGATAAAATATGCAAAATTAAAATTATATGACGTGCTATTAATTGACACAGCAGGTCGTTTGCATATTGATAAAAAAATGATGAATGAAATTCAGCAAATACAAGTTATATCAAAAGCTATTGAAACATTATTAATAGTAGATTCAATGATGGGGCAAGATGCAATAAACATGGCAAAAATATTTAATAATGATTTATTGATATCTGGTATAATATTAACTAAAACAGATGGTGATTCTAGGAGTGGAATTGCTCTATCTATGCGTTACATTACAGGAAAACCTATTAAATTTATAGGAACAGGGGAAAAAATAATATCATTAGAACCATTTCATCCTGAAAGAATAGCTGATAGAATTCTAGGAATGAATGATATTATGTCGCTTATTGAAGACATTGAAGAAAAAGTAGATCAATCTCAGATTCAAAAACTAACAAAAAAATTAAAAAAAGGTCATGATTTTAATTTAAATGATTTTTTAACACAAATTAAACAAATGAAAAAAATAGGAGGTTTAAATTATTTTGCAAATAAATTCTCTATCAATCATCAATTATCTAATAATATATCATTATTAAACACAGATAAAAATACTTTAAAAAAAATAGAAGCAATGATATGTTCGATGACACCTAAAGAAAGAATAAAACCTATAATTATAAAAGGTTCAAGAAAACGCAGAATAGCTTTAGGTTCTGGAACACAAATACAAGACGTCAACAAATTATTAAAAAATTTTGATGATATACGAAGAATTATGAAAAAAATTAAAACTGATGGAATAGCAAAAGTAATACGTGGAATAAAAAATATGCTACCTAAAAAGTTTTGAAAAATTGTCTTAAAAATATAAAAAATTTTTTAAAATCTCAGTAGTATAATTTTTTTAATTTTTTTCAAATAATCCTTTTTATTTAATAACTTTTTAAGAAGAAAAAATATGGTAAAAATTCGTTTAGCTAGATATGGAACAAAAAAACGTCCATTTTATAAGCTGGTAGTAGCAGATAGTCGTTTTTCTAGAAATGGTCGTTTTATTGAACGTCTGGGTTATTTTAATCCTATTGCCAAAGGAAAATCTGAGATATTAAAATTAAATTTAGAACGTATTGAACACTGGACTAATCAGGGTGCCCAAATGTCAGAAAGAACTAAAAAATTAATCAAACAAAAGAGGTAATATTATAAATATTAGTATTAACAAACCAATTCAACCATTACTAATAGGAAAAGTTGGAAAATCTTACGGAATATTAGGTTGGATAAATATTTTTTCTTTCACAGAAGAACAAGAAAAAATATTCAATTATCTTCCATGGTTTTTTTTTAAAGAAAAAAATTGGACAAGAATTCAAATTAAAAACTGGAAAAAATATAAGAATAATTTTATTGTTCACATAAAAGATATTTCTGATCGTTCAGTAGTCAGTCAGTTTACTAATGCAGACATAATAATTAGTAAACATACATTACCTGCGTTGAAAAAAAATGATTACTATTGGAATGATATTATCAATTATAAAGTATTTAATATAGATCAGCATTATTTAGGAACAGTAATTAATTTAATAAGGACAAGAAATAACGATATTCTTATAGTGAAAAATAAATTAAAGATACATCAAAAAAATATATTAATTCCATTTATCGACAACAAAATAATAAAAAATGTAAATACTGATAAAAAATTTATTTTAGTTCAATGGGACTAGATTATGTGATTTAAATGAAAAAAAAATATAATGAAACTATAATATGCTTTAATATTATTACTATTTTTCCAGAAATGTTCTATGCGATCACCAATTACGGCATAATCGGACAAGCAATCAAAAAAAAAATTATTAATATTAATTTTTTTAATCCAAGAAATTTTAGCAAAAATAAATATAAATCTGTAGACGATCGTCCTTATGGAGGAGGACCAGGAATGTTGATGAGTTTCGAACCATTGTATCTAGCTATTCAACAAGCCAAATCTACATCAAAAAATGTAACTGTTATTTATTTATCTCCCCAAGGAAAAGAATTAAAACAAAATCATATCGAAGAATTATTAGTCAAGAAGAAAAAAATTGTTTTCATATGTGGTCGATATGAAGGAATAGATCAGAGAATTATTGATAATCAAGTGGATGAAGAATGGTCTATTGGAAGCTATATACTCACTGGAGGAGAATTGGCCGCCATGGTTATGATTGATGCCATTTCTCGTTTAATTCCAGGTGTTATAAAAACAAAAAAGTCGATAGAAGAAGATTCCTTTACGAATGATTTACTTGATTATCCTAATTATACTCGACCTAAAATTATAAAAAATATGTCAGTTCCTCAAGTTTTATTATCCGGAAACCACAATGAAATTCGCCTTTGGCGTTTAAAACAGTCACTTGGAACAACATGGATTAAACGTCCAGACCTTATAAAAAAAAAATATTAAAAAAAGAAGAAAAAATTCTTTTGGATGAATTTAAAAAAAAAATAAAATTAAAAAATAATGACTAATTTTTTTTATTTATTTAAATTTAAGAGGAAAACATGTTCAGTATTATTCAAAACATAGAAAAAGAACAAATAAAAAAAAATATACCTGTTTTTAGATCCGGAGATACTATAGAAGTAAAAGTATGGGTTATTGAAGGCTCGAAAAAACGCTTACAATCTTTTGAAGGAATAGTGATAGCAATAAAGAATCGTTGTTTAAATTCATCTTTTACTGTGCGTAAAATATCTAATGGAGAAGGTGTTGAACGAGTTTTTCAAACTCATTCTCATGGTATCGAAGAAATTCTAGTTAAAAGAAAGGGTTTAGTTAGAAAAGCAAAATTATATTATTTGAGAACGCGAACTGGAAAGGCCGCTCGTATTAAAGAGCGATTAAATTAATTTTAATATGCAGTCATGACATAATTCTTGACTGCATTATTTTTTATGGTATATAAGCTATAATAAATTTTTATTTAATCAAATTAAACAGTTCCACCAATAGTTAAATTTTCTAATTTCATAGATGGTTGACCTATTCCAACTGGAATATTTTGACCGTCTTTTCCACAAATACCCATCCCTTCATCCATTTTTAAATCATCACCAACCATTGATATTTTTTGCATAACTTCTAATCCTGATCCTATGAGAGTAGTGTTTTTAATTGGTGTAACAATTTTTCCATTTTTTATTAAATAAGCTTCCGAAGTAGAAAATACAAATTTTCCGGAAGTAATATCTACCTGTCCTCCAGAAAAATTTACAGCATATATTCCATAGTCGACGCTTTTAATTATATCATCTAATTTAGACTTTCCAGATAACATATAGGTATTAGTCATACGAGGCATAGGTAGACACGAATAAGATTCACGACGACCATTTCCGGTAGACTTAACACCCATTAAACGCGCATTAAGTTTATCTTGCATATATTTTTTTAATATTCCATTTTCAATTAAAATATTCTTTTGACCTGGAGTACCTTCGTCATCAATGCTTAATGATCCACGTTGATTTTTAATTGTTCCATCATCGATAATAGTACACAACTCTGATGCAACCTTTTTACCTATCATATTAGTAAAGATTGAAGTGCCTTTTCTGTTAAAATCACCTTCTAATCCATGACCTATAGCCTCATGTAACAAAACGCCCGGCCATCCAGATCCTAAAACTACTGGAAATGTTCCTGATAGAGCCTCTTTTGAAGATAAATTTAATAAGGCTATACGCACAGCTTCTTTAGACCAATGATCAATTCTAATTTCTTTTGAAGAATCATCTTGATTTAAAAAAAAGTTATAATCTGTACGGCTTCCTCCACCGCTACGACCACGCTCTCTTTTCCCATGATCTTCAACTAAAACACTAATTGAAAATTGTATTGACGGCCTGATATCTGATACTAAATTTCCATCAGTAGAAGCAACTAAAATTTGTTCATATGATCCTGTTAAAGAAGCATTCACTTCTATAACACGATGGTCAAGACTACGTGCTATGTAATTTGCTCTATAAAGAAGATCAGTTTTTTCTTTAGAAGAAAATCCTTCTAGGGGATTAACATTTTTATAGATAGGTTCAATTGTTTTTTTTGATAAAGTTTTTGTTTTTCCCGATCCTTTTGTTAAAATAATACTGTGTGCTTTTTTCGTACTCCTTCTTAAAGAATCTAATGATATTTGATCTGAGTACGCAAATCCAGTGCTTTCTCCTCTTATTGCTCGTACTCCGATACCTGCATCAGAATGATAATTTCCTTCTTTTATAATACTATTCTCTAGAATCCAAGACTCGTGAATATGAGATTGAAAATAAAGATCTCCATAATCTAATTGACGTGTACACAGTTCTTCCAAGGCAATAAAAACATCTTGATCGTTTATTTTATTCGCATTTAATAAAGATTCAGTTACTAATTCAAATGTCATTTGAACTCACTTAATTTATGATAATGTTGTAAATGTTTATTATAAAAGATAAAACAAAAAAAGAAAAAAATAATTTTTCTAAAAAAATGTTATATAATATTTTATTAGATAAGTCTTCTAGTAAATTTGAGATATAATCATTTAAAAAGAGATTAACATGAAAAATAATATAAATATATTATTAATAAATGGACCTAATTTAAATCTTCTGGGAACAAGAGAAACTGAGATTTACGGTGATATTACTCTGCCCGATTTATTGAAAAATTTAGAAAAAAGAGCAAAAAAACTTAATATGTCTTTAAAACATATACAATCTAATGCAGAACATGTATTAATTGACAAAATTCATTCTTCAAGAAAAAATATTAATTATATCATTATCAATCCTGCCGCATTTACACACACTAGTATAGCTATAAGAGATGCATTAATTGCAGTAGAGATTCCTTTTATTGAAATTCATATTTCAAATATTTATTCAAGAGAAGATTTTCGTTCCCACTCATGGTTATCTGATATTTCTCAAGGTGTAATTTGTGGACTTGGTTTAGATGGTTATCATTGGGCATTAGAAACAATATCTAATAGACTTATTCATTTAAAATAAAAGATTTTAAAAAAAATATAAAAATATACGAATATTAAAAAATAAAGTATTAATTAGTATTAATTCTTTTTAAAAAATATATTATTTTTTTAAAAAAATAGTTAAATTTTTTTTCGAGATGAAAAATATAATTTTGCACTCTCTTATATTTTTTCAAAATAGAAAGTGCAATTTAAAAAATATATAAAATATTTAATTCATACTATATTTCTTTAATTTTTTACGCAATGTACTACGATTAATTCCCAGCATTAAAGCAGCACGTGTTTGATTTCCTCTGGTATACTGCATTATCATATCTAAAAGAGGTTGTTCTAATTCAGATAGTGCTAATTCATATAAATTATTAACATCTTTGCCATTTAAATTAGATAAATAATATTTTAAAGATTTTTTTACTAATTCACATAAAGGTTGTTTGATATTTTTATCTTGAGTATTAGTAGTAGATAAAACTAAAAATTCTGTATTTGTTTTTTTTTCTAGCATAGTACTATCGACTCTGATTTTTTTTTATATTGTATATATTTTTTAAAAAAAATTATACTGAAAATATTAATTTTTATATATTTAATAATACATTTTAAGTTTTTCGTATAATAAATAATAATTCTTATTAAGAATAAATATATTCAATAAGAAAATTTATAATATATTCTATATTTTTAAAAGCAGTTCTTGAATATCTTGAGGAAGTGGTACTGTCCATGACATTACATTTTTTTTAATAGGATGATGAAGAGAAAGATGGTTTGCGTGCAGTGCTTGACGAGGAAATTTATATATTTTATTAGTTTTTTTATCTTTTCTATAATTCGACTGGATTTTAAAACCACTGTAACAAGGATCTCCAACTAATGGGTATTTGATGTGCAACATATGAACTCGAATTTGATGCGTACGCCCCGTTTCTAATCGTATTGCTATATGTGTATGAAATTTAAAACGACTGAGGACCTTATAATGTGTTACTGATGGTTTTCCTAAATGATGAACCATCATACATGTTCTTCTGTTATAATGACGCATTATAGGTTTGTTTATAGTCCCACCGGCAATCATTTTCCCGTGAACAATTCCTTCATATTCTCGAATAATTTTCTTTTCTTTCAATAATAATAACAAGTGGTTATAAGAAAAAATATTTTTTGCAATTACCATCAATCCGCTAGTATCTTTATCTAAACGATGCACTATTCCGGCACGAGGTAAATCTTTACTATTTTTATAGTGATATAATAAAGCATTTAAAATTGTTCCTGATTTATTTCCAGAACCTGGATGAACAACTAATCCAGCAGGTTTATTGATTATTAATATATCGCTATCTTCATACACAATATCTAAAAAAATATTTTCTGGGATATCAACTAATAAATCTTTAGAAAAAGGATGAATTGTAAGAGTCTCTCCTCCTAATATTTTTTTATCAGGTTGATTTACAATACTTTCATTAACTAAGACCTGATTCATAATAATTAATTTTTTTAAATAAGAACGAGAATATTCTCTGAATAATTTAGATAAAACTAGATCTAATCTTTGCCCTGATAATGAACAAGATGATGCAATAGAATTTAATTGTATTTTTTTCAATATAGTTATCCTTATAACTAAATAAATATTTCTTTAATTTTAACGCTACATCTTTAATATTTACAGAATATGACATTCTACTTTTATAATATGATATTCTATAGAATTAGAAACATAAATATTTTTAATAAGAAATTTTATTAATTTAAACTGAATACATAATAATGAAAAAAAAGAACAGTATTATATTTGTTTTTATGATTTTATTCTTTAACTCAACAGTACAGTCTCAGTCTTTTAAAAAAAATTATTTTACAGAAAGATATACTCTTTATGAAAAATCTAATAAAGAATTAAGAAAAGAAAACTTTGATAATGCAATTTCTATATTAGAAAAAATAAAAAAAAATAATAATACCGCTAATATTAGTAATGATAAAATTCAAATAGATTTAATCTATGCTTACTATAAAATATTAAATTTCGATCAAGCTAGAAAAAATATAGAAGAATTTATGTATTTTTATCCAAATCATCCGAATATAGATTACGTTGTATATATACAATGCTTAATTAGCATGTCTTTAGATAAAAACAGATTTTTTAGTGTTTTCCCTATAAATTATTATAAAAATGATTATTTTTATGCAAAAAATGCATTCTTCCAATTAAAGTATTTTATTTATCAATATCCTAAAAGTCGCTATGTTGTCAATGCTAAAAAAAACTTAATATATATAAAAAATCGTCTTTCCGAACATGATCTTTCAATTTTAAAATTTTATTTCTTTCATAAAGAATATATAGCAGTTATAAATAGAGGAGAAGAAATGCTTCAAAGATATTCAGAAACACCATCTGCCCGAAAAGCTCTTATATATATAGAAAAATCTTATTATGCATTAAAAATTTTTGATACAGCAAAAAAAATATCAAAAATAATTTTATTAAATAAAATTCAATAAAAAAACTTGATTATTATTTTCAAGATAAAAAACGTTTATTTATTAAAATCTATCTCAAAAAATATTCTTTTATAAAGATCATAAAAATAAAACAATATAATAAATTCTATTTGTTAAAAACACTTTATATCAGTAATATTATTTTCATACTAACCAGAAAAAAAATGAAAAAAACAACAGATAAAATACGTCAAGATTTCTTAAAATTTTTTAAAGAAAAAGGTCATATGATTATTCCCAGTAGTTCTTTAGTTCCTTATAATGATTCTACATTATTATTTACTAATGCAGGAATGAATCAATTTAAAGAAATCTTTTTAGGTGAAAAAAAAAGCAATTATCCACGTGTTGCTACTGTACAAAGATGTTTAAGAACTGGAGGAAAACATAATGATTTAGAAAATGTTGGATATACTTCAAAACATCATACATTTTTCGAAATGCTTGGAAATTTTAGTTTTGGAGACTATTTTAAAAAACAAGCTATTGAGTATGCTTGGGAATTGTTAACATCAAAAAAATGGTTTAACATACCACAAAATAAATTATGGATTTCAGTATATAAAGATGATACTGAAACATATAAAATTTGGAATGACATCATTAAAATACCTTCAGAACGTATTATTAGAATAGGTGACAAAAATAAAGAGAAATACAATTCTGAAAATTTTTGGCAAATGGGTGATACTGGTCCATGTGGTCCTTGTACTGAAATATTTTATGATTATTCAGATACAATGAAAATTGATCCAATAGAGTTTTTAGAAAATAAAAACGGCCGTTTTGTTGAAATTTGGAATATTGTTTTTATAGAATTCAATCGTATCTCCAAGACAAAAATTATTTCTTTAAAAAATAAATCCATAGATACAGGCATGGGATTAGAAAGAATATCTGCTGTTTTACAAAATGTGTATTCTAACTATCATATAGATGTATTTCAAAAACTAATAAAAAATATAGCTCAATTAAGCTCTATAAATAATTTAGACCATATTTCTTTTCAAGTAATAGCTGACCATATTAGATCCTGTTCATACATTATTGCAGATAATATTCTTCCATCAAATGAACATAGAGGTTATATTTTAAGAAGAATTATCAGAAGAGCATTAAGACATGGACATAAAATCGGAATTAAAAAAAATTTTTTTCATAAACTAGTATCTAGTGTAATTCACGTTATGGGAAAAACTGGTGATATTTTAAAAGAAAAACAAGAAAAAATAGAAAATGTTTTAAAAATAGAAGAAATGCAATTTTCCTATACACTTGAAAAAGGTTTAAAAATATTAAATTCTGAAATAGAAAAAATAGATAATAATATACTATCTGGAAAAACTGCATTTTATCTTTATGATACCTTTGGATTTCCGATTGATTTAACATCTGATGTTTGTCGTGAAAAAAATATTAAAATAGATTATAATAGCTATGAACTAGCTAAAGAAAAACAAAAAGAACAATCTAATATCAATAAAAAATTTTATAAAAATTATAACAACAATATTATTCTAAATGATACCTGTATTTTTGAAGGTTATACAAAAACTATAACCCGATCATTAGTAAAATATATTTTTGTAAATAATCAATCTGTTTCGAAAATTATAAAAGATGAAAAAGGCGTAATTTTTCTAGATAAAACGCCATTTTATAGTGAATCAGGAGGTCAAATAGGTGATATAGGTCAGTTATATCATAAAAAATCATCTTTTCTAGTAGAAAAGACAAAAAAATATGGAAAAACAATAGGACATATTGGAAAATTAATTTCAGGGCAAATTACACTAAATGATTCTCTTTTTAGCCATATTGATGAAGATTATAGATATGCAATTCAATTAAATCATTCAGCTACGCATTTATTACATGCTACACTGCGCAAAATTCTAGGGGACAGTATTGTTCAAAAAGGTTCTTTAGTAACTAATACATATTTGAGATTTGATTTTTCTTATGTTAAATCGATAGACACATCTCAAATTCAAAAGATTGAAAATATTATTAATACGAATATTCGTAATAATATTAAAATTAAAACTGAAGAATTAAATTTAGAAGAAGCTAAAAAGAAAAAAGCAATGGCTCTTTTTGATGATCAGTACGGTTCTATTGTACGAGTCGTATTCATAAATAATTTTTCTATCGAGCTTTGTGGTGGAACACATACTCAAAGGACTGGTGATATCGGACTATTTAAAATTATTTCTCAATCAAGTGTAGCATCAGGAATTAAAAGAATTGAAGCTGTAACAGGACAAAAAGCTATAGATTATTTACATGAAAAAGATAATTATATAAAAGATATCTCTCTCTTACTGAATTGCAGTACTGTTGATATTAAAGAAAAAACTAAAAAACTTACAATAAAAACAAAAAATCTAGAGAAAAAAATAATTCAACTACAAAAAAAAGAAAACACACAATACATAAAAAAAATACTTAAAAATGTTACTGAGATAAAAGGAACTAAACTTTTAACTAATATTTTTTATGATTATGAACAAAAATCATTAAGAATGATAGTTGATCAATTGAAAAAAGAACTAAAAAATACAATTATTATCTTAATAAATATTATCAATAATCGTTTTACGATTATTGTAGGTGTAACAAGAAATTTACTTGATTATATAACAGCAATAAAAATTATGGAGATGATTATTAATAAAACAAACGGGAAAGGTGGTGGAAAAAAAGAAATTGCTGAAGGAGGAGGTGCTAATACAAAACAACTACCTAGTATTTTAAATACTATAAAATTATGGATTAATGATAAATTAAATGAAAAATAAAAAACCAGTATTTTTTATATATATTGTATATTAAATGAACTAAATATTAAAAAATTTGTTAGTTAAAAATTTACTGAAAAATATGTAATTAGAATATACTATAAAATATATTGTGATTTACGTTTAACCCTATATTATTCATGACGTTAGGAACGAAAGAGACCGAACTCTTTTGATCTTTCAAGGAACAAAGAATGCTTATTCTAACTCGTCGGGTCGGCGAAACATTAATAATTGGCGATGAAATAACTGTAACAGTACTAGGAGTAAAAGGAAACCAAGTACGTATTGGTGTAAATGCCCCTAAAGAAGTTTCGGTACATCGTGAAGAAATATATCAACGTATTCAAGCTGAGAAAAAAAAATAAAAAATATAATCCATACTACGTCTTACTGTACTCAAGTAAGATGTAGCTTGAATATTTAATTTTTCAATAAACTGAAAAAGACATCATTGATATAAAAAAATATGTTTGACTTATATAAAAAAAAAAGTAAAATAAAATAAAAATATCTTTTATAGTTAGGTGAGATGGCCGAGAGGATTAAGGCGCTCCCCTGCTAAGGGAGTATGCAGAAATACCTGCATCGAGGGTTCGAATCCCTCTCTCACCGCCACCAATTAAATTTTTATTGCATCCGTAGCTCAGTTGGATAGAGTACTCGGCTACGAACCGAGCGGTCGGAGGTTCGAATCCTTCCGGATGCAAAAATAAAGAATCAAAATCATCTCTCAACTAAAAAACAAAAAAAGTATCGATAAAAATAATAAATTTAAAAATATTTTTACAAAAGTATTTGAATATTTTAGATTAGGAGATAACATTGATAGAAGATATCTCAAAAAAAATCGCTTGGTTAAAAAAAAATCCAAAAATGTTAAAAGGAATTTTTCGAGGAATCGAACGTGAAACCTTAAGAATTCAAAAAAATGGACATTTTTCTAAAACAATACATCCGTATTTAATCGGATCCTCTTTAACACATAAATGGATTACTACAGACTTTTCGGAAAATTTATTAGAATTCATCACACCTACTAGCGATAATATAGATTATTTATTATCCTTTTTAACAGATCTTCATTCTTTTACAGCATCAAAAATAAAGAATGAACGCATGTGGCCTTTTAGCATCCCTTATTGTTTTAACGATCAAACAAATATTCAAATAGCTCAATATGGAAAATCTAATATTGGAAAAATGAAAACTACTTATAGAATAGGTTTAAAAAATCGCTACGGCGATTTGATAAATACTATTTCAGGTATACACTATAATTTTTCATTACCTTTGTTTTTTTGGACAAACTGGGAAAATAATCAAAATAAAAAAAATAATACTGATCTTATTTCATCTGGATACTTAAATTTAATCAGAAATTATTATCGATTTGGTTGGATTGTTCCGTATTTGTTTGGATCATCACCAGCAATATCATCATTTTTTTTAAAGAATACAAAAAAAAAATATAAATTTAAAAAAAATAAAGAAGATATATTTTATTTGCCATGGTCTACTTCATTAAGACTTAGTGACATTGGATATTCTAACACTAACATTCTAGACCTAAATATTATGTTTAATGATTTTAATGAATATATTGAATCATTTCAAAACGCCCTGAAAACACCATCAAAAAAATTTATTAATATAGGATTAAAAGATGAACATGGCAATTTCAAACAATTAAATACTAATATTTTGCAAATAGAAAACGAACTTTACACTCAAATAAGACCCAAAAGAAAAACAAAAGATGGAGAATCTCTTCTAGAAGCGTTAAAAAATAGGGGTATTGAATATGTTGAAATACGTTCTTTAGATGTCAATCCATTTTCACCTATAGGAATAAATAAAAATCAAATACTTTTATTAGATCTATTTTTAATTTGGTGTGCTTTAATCGATTCACCTAAAATTGATAAAACAGATTTTTTATTGACAACTAAAAATTGGGAAAGAATTATTTATGAAGGAAGAAAACCTAATCAGAAGATTTATATTAACAATAACAATGAAACAAAAACATTAATTGAAATAGGGCAAATTATATTTAAAGATTTAAATGAAATTGCTTTGATACTCGATTCCAATTCAAATGATTTATTATATCAAAAAGCATGTAAAGAAACTCAATTATTTTTAAAAAATCCAGAATTAACTTATTCTGCTCAATGTTTAAATTTTTTAATGACAACCGGAATAAAAAAAACAGGTCTCTATTTGGCAAATAAATACCACGAAAAATTTATTAATAAAAATTACTTCAACTTAAATCAAAGTGTTTTAGAACAAGAAGTTATACGTTCTCATCAAAAAAAAATAGAAATAGAGAGAGAAGATATATTATCATTTGAAGAATACATTAGAAACAAATAATTCTCCCATGCTAACAAACATGGGATGTACATAAAGATAATAATACATGCTTTCATATTGCATACACTTTTTCTACATTTAAATAGTATTTTTAAGATATTCTATCTTTAAAAAAATCAAATTATCAAATTATCAAAATAATTCTCTTAAGATAATTCATTTACCTTGTCAAGATTTTCCCATGGAAATTCTTTTCTACCAAAATGTCCATATACTGCTGTTTTTAAATAAATAGGCTGAAGAAGATTAAGCATTTTAATTAATCCATACGGACGCAAATCAAAAATACTACGAACCAAAGAAATTAAAGCACTATTGCTTATTTTTCCAGTATTGAAAGTATCTATCATAATAGAAATAGGTTCGGCTATTCCAATAGCGTATGAAAGTTGAATTTCACAACGAGCGGCCAAACCAGAAGCAACAATATTTTTAGCTACGTATCTAGCAGCATATGCTGCAGAACGGTCTACTTTTGAAGGATCTTTACCAGAAAAAGCACCACCGCCATGTCTAGACATGCCTCCATAGGTATCAACAATAATCTTTCGACCAGTTACACCACAGTCCCCCATAGGCCCCCCTATTACAAATCTACCTGTGGGATTAATAAAAAATTTTGTATTCTTTGTTAACCATTTATCTGGCAATACTGGTTTAATAATTTCATCCATAACTGCTTCTTTTAAATATTTCTGAGTAATGTTTTCTTGATGTTGTGTAGATAAAACAACAGTATCTATTGCTATTATATTTCCATTATTATATTTAAATGTAACTTGACTTTTAGCATCAGGTCTGAGCCAAGGAAGAATATTTTTTTTTCTCAATTCGGATTGTTTTTGCATTAAAAGATGAGCGTAAGTAATAGGTGCTGGCATGAAAAATTCAGTTTCATTAGTAGCATAACCAAATATAATTCCTTGATCTCCTGCTCCTTGTTTTAAAGGATCAAAACGATTTATACCTTGATTAATATCTGGTGATTGTTTTCCAATTGCACTTAATACTGCACAAGAATTAGCATCGAATCCTGCATCAGAATTAACATATCCGATATCATTAATAGTCTTTCGAGTAATTTCTTCAACATCAACCCATGCAGTTGTAGTAATCTCTCCACCAATCAAAACCATTCCTGTTTTTACATAAGTCTCACAAGCAACACGTGCTTTAAGATCTTGTTTAAGTATTTCATCAAGAAGAGCGTCAGAAATTTGATCTGCAATTTTATCTGGATGGCCTTCTGAAACTGATTCAGATGTAAAAAGATACTCGGTCATTTTATATATTTACCTTATTTTAAAATAATTGTATCTTTATATTTTTAAGAAACAAAAATAAATGTAGTATAGATTAAGATCTATATTGTTTTTAATTTACAAAAAAGTCTTACTTTATTATAATATTTTTTATATATAAAAAAATTACAAATAGATATTTATTATTAATATATAAAATATAATATATTTTTTAACATAAAAAAACGATATGTTTTTATTTTTTAATAACAACATATTAAAAAATTTTGTTTTTTAAAAATAGAAAAAATAAAAAATGATAAAAAAAATGTTTATTGTTATAATAAGTATGTTTTTTTTTTCTCTTCAAACAAAAGAAGCTATTTTAAAAAAAAAACTATAGAAAATTTCTATCAAGCAAAAATTATATCAATTAAAATTCATAAAAATGCACCTGGGTCTTTTTACTGTGGATGTCAAATTATTTGGAAGCAAAAAAAAGGAATTCCTAATCTATATTCTTGTGGGTATAAAATTCGAAAAAATAAAAATCGTGCTACAAGAATTGAATGGGAGCACGTAGTACCAGCCTGGCAATTTGGACATCAAAAAACATGCTGGAAAAAAGGAGGTCGTAAAAAATGCATGGAAGATAAAAAATACAAACATATTGAATCTGACCTTCATAATTTACAGCCAGCTATTGGCGAAATAAATGGAGATCGCTCTAATTTTATGTATGGTCAGTTAAATAATAGTGTTGCACAATATGGAAGATGTAACATGAAAATAGATTTTAAACGAAAAATAGTAGAACCACCTGAAAGAGCTCGAGGTGCTATAGCCAGAACGTATTTTTATATGAATAAAAAATATAATATTATATTATCAGAAAAAGAAAGAAAAATGTTTACAATATGGGATAAAATTTTCCCCGTAACAAAATGGGAATGTGAAAGAGAAAAATTAATATTCAACATACAGGGTAATCACAACGATTATGTTTACAAGCACTGCTATAAAAAATAAAAAAATTCCGCGTATATATATTGAAGATGATTTAGATCTTAATCAATTTTATTTTTTATCAGATGAAAATAGACATTATGTTACAAAAGTTTTAAGAATGAAGATTGAAGATATCTTAGAAATATTTAATAACACTCACTATATTTTTTTTGCTAAGATAATAGATATTTCTAAGAAAATTATTAAAATTCAAACTTTTAAAAAAATATTAAAAAATTTAGAATCTCCACTACATATCCATTTAGGACAAGTTATTTCTAAAAATGAAAAAATGGATTTTACAATTCAAAAATCAATTGAAATAGGTGTTAAAACCATTACACCATTGTTTTTTGAAAATGATCATTTTCAAAAAAAAAGAATAAATTTTTCTAATAAAATCAAACGTTGGGAAAAAATAGCTATTTCTGCATGTCGACAGTGTAATCGTAATATTATACCAAAAATTAAAATTCCCATGAATGTCTTTCATTGGTGTGAAAACAATCAAAATAATGATAAAAAAATCATTTTTCATCCCAAGTCTACATTAACGATGAAATGTCTAACCGAACCTATAAAATATATCCAAATAATTATTGGATCTGAAAGAGGTTTTTTTAATGATGAATTTCAAAAAATTATTAAATATGGATTTATTCCTATAAGATTAGGTCCTAGAATTTTA
Source organism: Buchnera aphidicola str. APS (Acyrthosiphon pisum) (assembly GCF_000009605.1). Lineage (NCBI taxonomy): Bacteria > Pseudomonadati > Pseudomonadota > Gammaproteobacteria > Enterobacterales > Erwiniaceae > Buchnera > Buchnera aphidicola. Next base: position 448,059 of record NC_002528.1, read on the forward strand.
AGAACAGAGACAGCTTCCGTTGTAGCCATTACTGCATTGCAAACAATGTTTGGTGATTTTAAGTAAATTTAATAAGTCTTGATTATTTTTAATTTGTATTATTTTTAAAAGTAAAAAATTTTAAATATATAAAATATAATTATCTATTTTCTTTTTTATTAATAGTTCGTATTCCTTTTTGTGTTCCAATCAAAACAATATCGGCGCTTCTAGAAGCAAATAAACCAACTGTAACTACTCCGGGTAATGAATTAATTTTTTTTTCCATCGATATAGGATCTTTTATACATAAATTATATACATCTATAATTATATTTCCATTGTCCGTAATAACATTTTTACGATATTTTGGCGTTCCACCAATTTTTATCATTTCTCGAAAAATATAAGAAAGAGCCATTGGAATAATTTCAATTGGTAGAGGAAATGTTCCAAGAACATCTACTTTTTTTGATTTGTCAATAATACAAACAAATTTTTTTGACATTGAAGCAATAATTTTTTCTCTTGTTAAAGCACCTCCTCCACCTTTAATCATTTGCATATGATTATTGATTTCATCGGCACTATCGACATAAATAGCAAGAGAACTAAAATTTTTTAAATCAAAAACTTCTATACCGTGTTTTTTTAATAAAACAGTAGACGAATTAGAACTAGATACGGCTCCATATATCAAATTTTTTATCGTACCGAGTGCTTCAATGAAATAAAAAATAGTTGTACCGGTTCCAACTCCAATGATCGTACCAGGATCAATATAATCTAGTGCCGCCCAAGCTGCTTTTTTTTTTAGTTTGTTTAAATTCATGATATAGAAGATTATTTTATTTTAAATAAAAATTTTAAAATCGAAAATAGTGGCTTTTTAATCTAATTCAATTGACATCTAATATATAATTAAAAATAAATAATTTTATAAAACACATTGTCATTCTTTATTTGAAGGAAAATTGTTTAATAGAAAAGTCAAAAATAAAAGATAGTTTTATTAGATTGGCTGGGGTACCTGGATTCGAACCAGGGATGCCGGTATCAAAAACCGGTGCCTTAACCACTTGGCTATACCCCATTTTATAAAATATTTTTTAGTTTTTTTATTTATTTTTATTAGAATTTAATTAAAATTATTTTAAATAATTTTCTAAATTGTATTAAGTAATATACGGGAGGCGAGATTTGAACTCGCACACCTTTCGGCGCCAGAACCTAAATCTGGTGCGTCTACCAATTTCGCCACTCCCGCTCTATTAAAAATGGTAGCTACGACGGGACTCGAACCCATGACCCCAGCGTTATGAGTGCTGTGCTCTAACCGACTGAGCTACGTAGCCTAATAAAAATATTTGTACATAAGAAAAAAATATATTTTATAATATATAAATTGAATAATCAACAAAATTATTGTAATTAGAAAAAATAACAATGGAAATATAATGGATACTAAAAAAGAAATTAAAAACAATAATTTTATTTGTCAAATTATTAATAAAGATTTAAATGAAAATAAAAATTTATCTTTTTATACTCGCTTCCCACCTGAACCCAATGGGTATCTTCATATTGGTCATGCAAAATCAATATGTTTAAATTTTGAACTTGCGAGTTTATATAAAGGACGATGCAATCTAAGGTTTGATGATACAAACCCACTAAAAGAAAATATTAAATACATTGAATCTATCAAACATGATATTAATTGGTTAGGTTATAAATGGCATGGTAATGTTCGTTATGCTTCTGAATATTTTTTAAAATTATATCAATATGCACAGGAATTGATTAAAAAAGGATTAGCGTATGTAGATCATTTAACAAAAGAACAAATACGTGAGTATCGAGGAACTTTAAATACCCCGGGTAAAAATAGCCCTTATAGAAATAGAACAATCCAAGAAAATATAGAACTCTTTGAAAAAATGAAAAAAGGAGACTTCTCCGAAGGAGAAGCATGTTTGCGCGCAAAAATAAATATGAGTTCTTCTTCTATTATTATGCGAGATCCTGTTTTATACCGAATTATTTTTATTAAGCATCATCAGACTCAAAATAAATGGTGCATATATCCTATGTATGATTTTGCTCACTGTCTTTCAGATTCTATTGAAGGCATTACTCATTCCTTGTGTACGTTAGAATTTCAAGATAATAAATTCTTATATAATTGGATTTTAAAAAATACTAGTGTTAAACACTATCCTAAGCAATATGAATTTTCTCGACTTAATTTAGAATTTTCTATTTTGTCTAAAAGAAAAATAAAAATACTTATTGATAAAAACATAATAGAAGGTTGGGATGATCCTCGAATACCTACACTTTCTGCTTTAAGAAGAAAAGGATACACCCCGTCTTCTATTAAAAATTTTTGTCAAAAAATTGGCGTGACTAAACAAAATAATTTAATAGAATTTTCTATGTTAGAACATTGTATTCGAAAAGAATTGAACCAGACTGCTATACGTACTATGGCCATATTAGATCCAATTAAAATATTTTTATATAATTTAGATTCAAATTATAAAGAAGAATTTATAGTCCCAAATCATCCTAATAACCCTGAAATGGGCACTCATAAAATTATTTTTACTAATACTATATATATTGACCGTTCAGATTTTAAAGAAAAATATGATAAAAAATATAAAAGATTAAAACTTGGAGAAAAAATACGTCTAAGATATTCTTACATCATTCATGCTGAGAAAATAGAAAAAGATGAATATGGTAATATCTCTAATATTATATGTTATTGTGATCTTAATACTTTAGGGAGAAAACCAAAAGATAATAAAAATCCCGCGGTAATACACTGGATATCAGAAAAAAATACACTTTCAGCAGAATTTAAATTATATGATCAATTATTTAATATAAAAAATCCGGAACAACAAGAAAATTTTTTATTGTATATAAATTCAAAATCATTAATTAAAAAATTTGGGTTTATAGAAAAAAAAATAGGAGAAGAAATACAAAAAAAAATCAGTAATAATAATATAGAAATATTTTTTCAATTTGAAAGAATTGGTTATTTTTGTATAGATTTTATAGATTCTAAAAAAAATCAGTTGGTATTTAATCGTACTGTTGGATTACGTGATACATGGGATTCGAAAAAAATTAAAACAAAAAACATTACTAATAATTAGTATCAGTATATAATATTAAAGTTATATTATAAATTAAAATATAATTTGGTAAAAAAGAAAATCTATTCTTAAAAAAATATTTATATTCACAAAAGTTTTTTATGATTAAATATTGTAATAAAATATTTTACATTAAACACTTATTCATTTTAACTAATATTTTTATATTTAGTATGACAAAAAATTATATTTTTATTACTGGCGGAGTAGTCTCATCTTTAGGAAAAGGTATTGCTGCAGCTTCATTGGGTGCAATCCTAAAAGCACGAAATTTAAACATAACAATTATAAAACTAGATCCGTATATAAATGTAGACCCTGGAACGATAAGTCCTATTCAACATGGAGAAGTATTTGTTACTGAAGATGGTGCGGAAACAGATTTAGATTTGGGTCATTATGAACGTTTTATTCATACAAAAATGACATTTTTGAATAATTTTACTACAGGTGGAGTTTATTCTCAAGTCTTAAAAAAAGAAAGAAGAGGTGATTATTTAGGAGCGACTATTCAAGTTATACCTCATATTACTAATGCTATTAAGGAAAGAATCATTCTATGCTCCGAAAATAGTAATATCATCCTTGTAGAAATAGGCGGAACTGTTGGTGATATTGAATCACTTCCATTTTTAGAGGCAATTCGTCAAATGGCAGTTGATATTGGACGTAAAAACGTTATTTATATACATTTAACACTAGTACCGTATATTGCTACAGCAGGTGAAATAAAAACTAAACCCACTCAACACTCAGTCAAACAGTTACTTTCAATAGGAATACAACCAGATATTTTAATTTGTCGTTCTGAAAAAACTGTACCTCTTCACGAGCGAAAAAAAATAGCATTATTTTGTAATGTACCAGTTGATGCTGTTATATCTCTAAAAGATGTGAATTCAATATATAAAATACCAAAATTGTTAAAAAACCAAAAACTAGATGATTATATTTGTAACTATTTTAAATTAAATGTCCCTGAAGCTGATTTACAAGAATGGGAAGAAGTAATTTATGCAGAAAAAAACTTTAACAATACTATTGTTATTGGAATTATTGGAAAATATATTAAACTACCTGATGCATATAAATCGGTTATGGAAGCTCTTAAACATGCAGGTTTTAAAAATAAAATAAAAGTTGACATACAATTAATTGATTCTCAAGAGGTAGAAAATAAAAATTTTCAAATCTTAAAAAATCTTAATGGCATCTTGATACCTGGAGGTTTTGGCGATCGAGGAATTGTAGGAAAACTATTATCAATACAATATGCACGAGAAAATCACATTCCATATTTTGGTATTTGTTTAGGCATGCAAATAGCAATTATAGAATTTGCACAAAATGTAGTTGGAATTAAAGAAGCAAATTCAACAGAATTTGATCCTCAATGTAAATATCCAATTATTGATTTAATAAAAAATAGACCTAATAATTCAAGTAAAAATTACAATAAAATCGAGAATCGTATAAATTTAGGTGGCACTATGAGATTAGGTAGTCAACCGTGTAAATTAAGTGCAAATAGTTTATCTCGAAAATTATATAACCAAGAAATTATTATAGAAAGACACAGACATCGATATGAAGTAAATAATCTTCTATTTAAAAAAATAGAAGCCGCAGGATTGCAGGTAACAGGACGTTCTCAAAAGAATAATGTAGTAGAAATAATAGAATTGTCTAATCATCCATGGTTTTTAGCTTGTCAGTTTCATCCAGAATTTACTTCTACACCACGTGATGGACATCCATTATTTATAGATTTTATAAAATCAGCAGGAAAACATAAAAAAAATTTTATATAAAAATATTTTTTAACATATTAAGGTTAAACATGTCTAAAATTACAAAAATCATAGCTCGTGAAATTATAGATTCACGAGGCAATCCTACTGTTGAATCTGAAGTTCATTTAGAAGGCGGATTTGTCGGACTAGCTTCTTCTCCTTCCGGAGCCTCTACCGGTTCTTTAGAAGCTTTAGAATTAAGGGATGAAAATAAAGACAGATTCATGGGGAAAGGAGTGGAAAAAGCTGTTTCGTTAATAAACGAAAAAATATCTATTGCATTAAAAAATAAAAATGCTAGAAATCAAAGTGATATTGATCATATTATGATTGATTTAGACGGAACAATCAATAAATCCAAATTAGGTGCTAATGCGATTTTATCTGTATCTTTAGCTGTTGCTAAAGCAGCTGCTGCATCTAAGAGAATGCCTTTATATGCGCATATTGCAGAAATAAATGAGACTCCTGGTGTTTTTTCTATGCCATTGCCTATGATAAATATTATTAATGGTGGAAAACATGCTAATAATAATATAGATATTCAGGAGTTTATGATTCAACCAATCAGCGCAAAAACAGTAAAAGAATCTATACGTATAGGATGTGAAATATTTCATGCATTAGGTGAATTATTAAAAGAAAAAGGAATGAGTACAACTGTAGGAGATGAAGGAGGTTATGCACCAAACTTGAAGTCTAATGAAGAAGCATTAAATATTATTCAAGATGCAATACAAAAAACTAAATATAAATTAGGACAAGATATACGATTAGCAATAGATTGTGCTGCTTCAGAATTATATAATAAAAACGAAAAAAAATATAATCTTAAAGGAGAAAATATTAGTTTTTCTTCAAAGGAATTCACTCATTATTTAGAAAAATTATCTCAAAAATATCCGATAGTTTCAATCGAAGATGGACAAGATGAGTCAGATTGGGAAGGATTTTTATATCAAACACATGTACTAGGTAATAAAATACAGTTAGTAGGAGATGATTTATTTGTTACAAATAAAAATATTTTAAAAAAAGGTATAAAAAAAGGAATTGCAAATTCAATATTAATAAAGTTAAATCAAATTGGAACATTAACTGAAACTCTAGAAGCAATAAAAACAGCAAAACAAGCAAACTATGGAGTAATTATTTCTCATCGTTCAGGTGAAACAGAAGACGCTTCTATAGCAGATTTATCTGTAGGAACATCATCAGGACAAATTAAAACAGGTTCTATGAGTCGTTCTGATAGAACTTCAAAGTATAATCAATTGATTAGAATTGAAGAAAATTTAGGAACAAAATACGCTCCGTTTCATGGTTTACGAGAAATTAAATCAGCATTTTAATTGTACTAATAGAATGTAGTATATTTTCAAGAATCAGGTATTTTAAAAACATGCCTGTTTCTTATTCAAAAAAAAATATTTAGAAAAAAATCAAACAAAAAATAGTTTTATTTTGTTAAAAAATATAGTTTAGTATAAGTTTTAGAAATATCATAAATTAAATATTTGTATTAATTTTAGGTAATATACTTAATGGATTTATTGATTCTCCCAAATAACGTATTTCAAAATAAAGTCGCGCTAGGTTAGTATCTGACGATAATCCCATCGTAGCGATTTGCTGATTTTTATAAACCCTATCTTTTTCTTTTACTAATACTGAATTATTAAAAGCATAAATACTAAGATAATTTTGATCGTGCTTAATAATAATTAATAGACCATATTTTTTAAATAAATTAGTAACGAAAACCACTTCCCCTGCAGCTGTAGAAAAAACTGGTTGTCCTTTAAAACCAATTATTTCTATTCTTTTATTTCCTAATTTATCAATATAAAAATATTTAGTGTTCTTATTTTTAACAGGCCAAGACCAGTTATTAGAAAAATTAAAAAATTTTAATTTTAAAGAATTATTATTTTTTTTTATTTTTTTTATGCAAAAAAAACATATTTTTTTAGTTTTTATATTATCTTTCAAAAATTTTTCAATATTTAATAAATTTTTAAAAACAACTTCACAAGAATTATGTTGTTTTATACTGTTTTTTTCTAAATTTAGAATAGAACAATCATTATTATTTTTATCAATTAAAAAATCTCCCATCCATATTTTTTGACCTATAATTATTTTATAAGGTTTTTTGATAGAGTTAAATTTAGATAATTCATGATAATTATAACCAGAATTTTTAGCAATAGAATACATCGTGTCTTTTGATTTCACAATATAAAATATCTTAAATCTATTTTTTTGAAAAAAACCAATAAAATGATTATTGCCAATAATAATTTTTTTATTTAAAAAAAAATTTTTTTTATATTTTAAAAAAGAAAAACATTCATTTTTTTTAAAAAAAATAAAATCTTTTGTATATTTTTTATCAATAAAAAAATTAGAATCATATCGATTATTAAAAAAAAATCCGAATGCAAAATTATTAAAAGAAAACGAAAAAAATATTAAAAATAATAATTTAAATAAAAAAATTTTTAATTGCATTATATTTATCCCTTTAATTTCATTAAAAATAAATGTCTTAGACAATATTTTTTTATATATTTAAAAAATTAAAAAGAATGACTTATTTATTTAAATACATTTTTTATTTTTTATTAGCATTACAATCGAGTGACAAGCGATCGCTTCTTTTCTTCCAATGCATCCTATTTTTTTGGAAGTTGTAGATTTAATACTGATATTATCTATTTCAGTATTAAGATCTAATGATAAATTTGATCGCATAAAAAATATATAAGGCAACATTTTTGGATATTCTGCAATAATAGTAATATCAATATTACATATATCATAATTTAATAGTATGATTTTATTCCAAATTTTTTTTAATAAAATTCTACTGTCAATATTTTTGTAGATGTAATTGTTACTTGGGAAAAAAGAACCAATATCACCCATAGCAGTCGCTCCCAATAATGCATCGATTAAAGAATGTATTAATAAATCACCATTAGAGTGAGCAATTAAACCTTTTTCACAAGGTATTAAAACACCACCAATAATTAATGGTTTAGTGCTTCCAAAAGCATGAAGATCAAAACCATATCCAATTCTCATAAAAATAACCTTTTTTTATTTATCTATAATGTGATTTTTTAAATAAAAGTTTGCAAGAACAAGATCTTCAGGCCAAGTAATTTTAATGTTTCTACAACTACCTAAAACAAGTAATGGATTATATCCACAATATTCTAGTGCTGATGCCTCATCTGTAACGCTAATCTGATCTTTAATTATTTTTTTTAAACAATTTTTTAGTAGCTCTACCTGAAATAACTGAGGAGTCAAAGCATGCCATAGATTTTTTCTATATACTGTGTACACTGCTTTTTTTTGTTTTAAATTACTATATTTAATAGTATCAGATACAGGTCTTGCTAAAATCGCACCTACTGGATTTTTTTTAATAATAGATATTAATTTTTCTAAATCTTTATAGCTTAAACACGGACGAACTGCATCATGAACTATAACCCAATCTACATTTTTTACTACTATTAATCCTGATAAAACTGAATTTATTCTTTTTTCACCACCCACTACAGAAATAATACGAAAATTAGACGAAATAGATAATTTATGAAAGTAATTATCTTTTTTATTTAAGCTTACAATTATTTGAACTATATTAGGATGTAATAATAATGTTGTTAAGGTATGCTCAAGAATAGTACGATTTTGAATTTTTATATATTGTTTAGGTACATCTATCTTCATTCTACTACCTATTCCAGCAGCAGGTACGATAGCTATAATTTTTGGTTCAAATAAATTAACCAAGATCATTTTATATCCAAAAATAAGACTAAAAAATTTTTTTAAATTTAAAAAAAAATTTTTCTTTTATTTAAAATAATTTATATAAATATTATGTTTTTTTTTTATCTTTATTAATATGATTATTAAAATTTTCAATTTCTAATATTATTTGATTATTACGCATATCAAGATATTCATTATTTTTTTTTTCTATCGTAACCCTTCTATATATTTTTATAAAATCTAAAACACCATTTTTCCCAAACCAAAGAGAATATTGCAACCAAAATAACAAAGAAAGCAAAAATATTTTTAATATCTTCATGTATTACTCTGAAAAAATTTAATTTATATGTATAAAAATTTTTCATATCAAATATATTTAATCTATGTTAATAAAAGATATTATATTATGATTATATAAAATTTTTATTAATTTTTTTGAGTTATTTTTTAAAGAATCTGTACCCTTTAAAAGAACATCAGGTGTATTAGGAGTTTCGTATGTACATTGTATACCAGTAAAATCAGATATTTGGCCTGTGCGGGCTTGTTTATATAATTTTTTAGGATCTCGAGATTCACAAATTTCAATAGGTGTATCAATGAAAACTTCTAAAAAGTTTTTTTTTCCTAACATTTGACGTACCATTTCCCTTTGATTTCTATAGGGGGAAATAACTGATACCAATATTATTAGACCAGCATGTAACATCATTTTTACTACTTCTCCAATGCGTCTAATGTTTTCATTCCTATCTGCCAAACTAAAACTTAAATCAGAACATAAACCAGACCTAATATTGTCTCCGTCTAATAAATAGCTATTAATTCCATTTTTAAACAATATTTCTTCTAAAAAATTTGCTATGGTTGATTTTCCTGAACCTGAGAGCCCAGTGAACCATAGTACAATTGATTTATGACCATTTTTTTTTTCACGTTTTAGGCGTGTAATTGAATGTTTTTGCCAAAAAATATTGTTTTGAAAATTATTGTTCATTTACTTATAAACCTTTTTCATTAAAATTTTTGGTATGTTCCAATGTGGAAAATGACGAATAATTAAATCATAAAAATCTGATTCAAAATCTTTTTGTTTATTAGACGGTATTTTTCCTTTTTTGTCTAAACTATTTACAATCATTCCGGCGCCTACTGTAATGTTAGTTAAAAGATCAATAAAAATCATATTACCAGTCATTCTATTTTCACTATAATTATCAAAAATCACAGGTTTGCTAAAATATATTTTAACTCGACCAATACTATTTAAAACAAGAGAATGGCTTTTTACCTTTTTTAAGGTATTAACATCCAACTTGAATAAAATTTCTTTAATGTAAACACGTATTTTCTTACCAGACAACTTGACATTATATGATTCTCCTGCTAATAAGATATTATCTGTCATCCAAACAATATCTATGATAGCTTCTTGGGAAGGTTGTAATATAGAATCAATATTTACAAAAAAATCACCGCGATTAATATCTATTTCATCTTTTAATACTACTGTAATTGATTCACCTATTTCGGCTTTTTTTAGTTCTTTATCAAATGTTACAATTCGAGAGACACGAGAGTTTATGTTCTCAGGTAATATTTTAATAGTTTGTCCGACATGCATCCTACCAGACAGTAATATTCCGGAATATCCACGAAAATCTGAATTTGGACGATTGATATATTGTACTGGAAATCTCAGTTCTTCTGAACTAATACTATTTTTAATTTTTATTGTTTCTAAAAAACTTAGCAAGGTTACACCTTGATACCAAGGCATTAATTTTGTTTTAAAAACAATATTTTCACCAAGCAACGCAGACATAGGAATAAAAATAATATTTAAATCATTGGCGAGTTTTTTAGAAAAAATTAAAAAATCTTTTTTTATATTTTCAAATATTTCTTGTTTATAGTTAACTAGATCCATTTTATTAATGGCAACAATTAAATATTTAATTCCGAGTAAAGTAGAAATAAAGCTATGTCGGTAGGTTTGTTCTGATAATCCTTTCCTAGCGTCAACTAATAAAATAGATAAATCGCATGTAGAAGCTCCTGTCGCCATATTACGAGTATATTGTTCATGTCCAGGTGTATCTGCAATAATAAATTTTCTTTTATTAGTAGAAAAGTAACGATAAGCTACATCAATAGTAATCCCTTGCTCACGCTCTGATTGCAGGCCATCTACTACTAGCGCAAGATCTATTTCATTACCTTGTGTACCATGACGTTTACTATCACTTTTTAAAAAAAATAATTGGTCGTCATAAATTTGTTTAGTATCATGTAATAAACGACCAATTAACGTGCTCTTTCCATCATCTACACTACCACAGGTTAAAAATTTTAATAAAGTTTTCTTTTGTTGTAAATCTAACCATTTCTTAAAGTTATCTTTCATATTAATGTTCATCTTTTTAAATTTCTCTTTTTAAAAATAACCCTGTCTTTTTTTAAATTCCATTGAACTTTTTTGATCATAATCAATAGCACGACCAGTTCGTTCACTTGTTTTAACAATTAATGTTTCCTTAATTATATCTTCAACATTTCTAGCTTCTGATTCAATTGCATTAGTCAAAGGCCAACATCCTAATGTACGAAACCTAACCATTTTTTCTTTTATTACTTCGTTAGACTTAATTTTCATACGACTATCATCGATCACTGTTAGCACGCCATTTCTTTCTAATACTGGACGCTTGGCAGCAAAATAAAGAGGAACAATTTCAATTTTTTCTAAAAAAATATATTGCCAAATATCTAATTCCGTCCAATTAGAAAGGGGAAAAACACGGATATTTTCTCCTTTATTTATTTGACCATTATAGTTCCACCATAACTCAGGGCGCTGTTTTTTTGGATCCCATTGATGTAATGAATCACGAAAAGAATAGATGCGTTCTTTAGAACGTGATTTTTCTTCATCTCGTCTAGCGCCACCAAAGGCTGCATCAAAATTATATTTATTTATAGCTTCTTTTAATCCTTCTGTTTTCATGATATCAGTATATTTACTCCCTCCGTTTTCAAAAGGATTTAAACCTAATAATTTCCCTTTTGAATGAGAATGCACGATTAATTCTATGTTAGAAGTACTCGCTATATGATCTCTGAAAATATACATTTCTTTAAACTTCCATCCAGTATCTATGTGCAGCAAAGGAAAAGGTATAGTTCCAGGATAAAAAGATTTTTTTGCTAAATGTAACATAACTGAAGAATCTTTTCCGATAGAATATAACATTACAGGATTTTGAAAATCTGACATTACTTCTCTCATAATATAAATACTTTCTGATTCTAGTTGACGCAAATGAGTAGTATTTTTTTTAAACATTGTCGCCCCTCAAATAAATGTTAATGTAGAAAATTTATTTTTAATTTTCTTTAATATATTTTCACTTTGAAACCATGCTAGTTTCTTATGTAAATGAACCACATCTCCAATAATCAATAAAGATGGAGTAGCAGCAAATGGAATAATTTTTTCAATTTCACCTAAACAACCTACAATAACTTTTTGATGAATAGTAGTACCTTGTACAATAATAGCTATTGGTGTTAATTTAGATCGACCAAATGTAATTAGTTTTTGAGCTATATATACAGCTTTTAATGTACCCATGTATACAACTAAAGTATATGAGGGATCAGATAGTATCGACCAATTATTTAAAAAACCATCAATACATTTATGTCCTGTAATAAATATAACACCTTGTGAGTATTTGCGATGTGTCAGTGGTATTCCGGTATAAGCTGCAATACCAATTGCAGAAGTAATACCTGGAACGACTTGAAAATGAATACCTGCATCTTTGGCTGCTTCTATTTCTTCACTACCACGTCCGAAAATAAAGGGATCACCACCTTTTAAACGCACTACTTTTTTTCCTTTTTGTGCGAAAAAAATTAATAATTTAATAATTTCATTCTGAGTAATATTTTTTAAACCAACTCGTTTTCCAACACATATTCGTTTTGCATCACGACGAATCAAATCTAAAATATCTTCAGAAACTAAATAATCATATAAAACCACATCTGCTTGTTGTAAAACTTGCAGACCTCTTAAAGTTAATAAACCACTATCTCCTGGTCCAGCACCTACTAGAATAATTTCACCTGTTAATGAAATATTCTGATTCATATTTTTTTTTAAAACATTAATCGCTTGTTCTTTATTGCCATTAAGAATATGTTCTACAAAAATACTATGAAACAATTTTTCCCAAAATTTACGTCTTTCTAGAAAATTTGAAAAATGTTTTTTAATTGCTAATCTCCATTTACCTGCAATTTTAGCAACATCGCCTAATTTATTTGGTAAAATTGCTTCAATTTTTTCACGTAAAAGACGTAATAATACGGGAGCAGTGCCGCCTGAAGAAATTGCTACAATTAAAGGAGAACGATCGATGATAGAAGGAAAAATAAAAGAACATTTTAACTTATCATCAACTATATTTACTAATACGCAGCGCTCATTGCATTTTTTAAATATATATTGATTTAATTTTATATCATTTGTAGCTGAAACTACTAAAAATATTTTATTTAAATAAATCAAATCAAAATTTTTAGATAACCAATTTATTTTTTGATCACGTAAAAGTAACTTCACTTCTGAACATAATTCTTTAGCAATAACATTAACTTTAGCTTTAGCACGGAGTAGTATTCTAATTTTATTTAATCCTACTTCTCCTGCACCAATAACTAAAACATTTTTAGATTTTAAATCTATGAAAATAGGAAGATAGTTCACAGTCGCCTTATTTTAAAAAAAACTAAACTTATTAATAGAAAAATATTTTTTTAATAAAATTATCAATTTTACATCAGATCCTATGTAAGATACATTATTTAATATTTATTTAAACTTTTTAAAATATTGATATACAATATAAATATGCAAGAAATATATTATTTTAACATATCAATGTTATAAAAATGCGTTGTTAGTATCTTATATTTATCTTAAAAAAATAGTTAAGATACAGTTTGTTACTGTAAAACAAAAAAATATTTTTTAATAAATTTAATTACACAAGAAAATTATATGATGTTTTATATTAAATATTTCATTAATCATAAAAATAAAATTTAATTTTCATGTAAACCACATTCGCGTTTTAATCCAAAAAAACGAGTTTCTTCCTCTAACATACCAGGCATGTGTTTTTTAGTAGTGTGTGTATCTCCTACAGACGAATATCCATTATTATATAAAGGATGGGTATCTAAATTATTTTCTTTTAAATAGTCTTTTATTTTATCCTTAGACCAATCTAGTATTGGTAAAATTTTAAATATTCCTTTTTTAATAGAAAGATATGGTAATAAATTTCGACTTTTTGATTGATCATGACGCAATCCAGCAAACCATGTTTGTACTGATAGTTCATTCAAAGCAAAATTCATGGGCTGTACTTTATTAATATTATTATAAAAATCAATTCCTTCAATACCTTTTTCCCATAACTTCCCATATCGCGCTTCCTGCCACGCAGAAGATATTGTTGATCTAAAAACTTTCAAATTCAAATGAAATTTATTAGTTAAAAAATCAATAAAATTATATGTTTCAGGAAACAAATAACCTGTATCAATTAATATAACAGGAATATCCGGTTTTTTTTTGATTATAAGATGTAATAATACTGTTGACTGAATACCGAAGCTTGATGACATGATTTGTGTATGGGGTAAATGGCTTAATGCCCAAGAAATACGTTCTTCTGCAGAATAATTGGATAGAAGTAAATTTAATTCAGAAAGTATATTATTTTTTTTTTCAGAATTTAACAGATTAATATTTTCAATATAGAATTTAGACATTATATTTGCTCCATACTAACTCCAAAAATCGTAAACAGGATTAATCACTTCTTTAACAAATTCTTTTCTAACTATAAAATCTCCAAAATCTTCTTTATTTTTTCGTTCATTAGACCATGTTTTAATTAAATATTTTAAATGAATTAATATTTCTTGTTCAGTAATATTTTCTTTATAAATTTTTGGAATTCGATTTCCTATACGATTTCCTCCTATATATAAATTATATCGACCAATAGATTTTCCAATTAAACCAATTTCAGCTAATAAGGATCGTCCACAACCATTAGGACAGCCAGAGACACGTAAAATTATCACCTCATCTTCTACACCATATTTTAACATGATATTTTCTAATTGAGTAATAAAAAAGGATAGCATACGTTCAGCTTCCGCCATTGCTAAAGGACAAGTAGGAAATGAAACGCATGCCATAGAATTTTTACGTAAATTAGTACTTTTATTTATTAATCCAGATGATAAAGCTATTTTTTCTATTTTATTCTTATTTTTTTCAGATACTTCAGAAATGATTATATTTTGATTAGATGTAATTCTAAAATTACCATCATGAATATTTGCAATTTTCAATAATCCTGATTTAAATAATTTATCATTATCATCATATATACGTCCATTTTGAATAAATAATGTTAAACTCCAATTATTGTTGATGTCTTTAATCCATCCAAATCTGTCTCCTCTGCTGATAAAACTATATTCGCGAACTGGTTTAAGATTAACATTTGCTCGTTTTTCAATTTCTTTTTTAAATTCATTTAAACCAAAATTATTAATAGTATATCTAGTTTTTGCGTTTGCACGATCAGTACGATTTCCCCAATCCCTTTGTGTTGTTACTATAGCCTTAGCAATAGATAAAGTGTTTTCTACAGAAATATAACCTATTTCAGTTGCAAGAAATGGCCATGTATTTTTATTACCATGAATAAAAGATAGTCCGCCACCAATTAATATGTTAAAACCAATAATTTTTTCATTTTTTGTGATAGCAACAAAATTCATATCATTAGCATATAAATCAACATCGTTATAAGGTGGAATTACTACTGTTGTTTTAAATTTTCTAGGTAAATATGTTTTTCCTAATATAGGTTCTTTTTCTGTCGTAACTATTTTTTTTTGATCTAACCAAATTTCCGCATATGCCTTAGTATGAGGTAATAAAAAATTTGAAATTTTTCGTGCCCATTCGTAAGCTTCTTGATGAATTAAAGATTCCATAGGATTTGATGTACAAAGTACATTTCTGTTTACATCATTAGCAGTAGCTAATGAATCTAATCCTATACTATGTAACATTTTATGTACATCTTTTAAATTTTTCTTTAAAATTCCATGAAATTGAAAAGTTTGACGATTAGTTAGACGAATAGTTCCATACAATGTATATTTGCTGGCAAAATAATCAATTTTCAACCATTTTTTTGCTTTAATAACTCCTCCTGGTAGACGACAACGCAGCATCATTGCGTAACGTGGTTCTAATTTTTGCTCATTACGTTCTATACGTAAATCGCGATCATCTTGCTGATACATGCCATGAAATCGAATAAGTGAAAAATTATCTCCAGTAAAACCATTAGTAATTTCGTTTTTTAAATCATCAGTAATTGTACCTCTAAGATAATTACTATTTTCTTTAATTCGTTCTGCATCAGTTAATTTTTTTTCTGTAACTATTTTTTTAAATTTTTTATTCATTAATACACATCTCTTTTATAACGTTTATTTAAACGCAGATTATTTAAAAATTCTTGAGATTCTTCAAGATTTAAATGAGCGTTATGACTAATAATATCTAATAATGCTTTTTCAACATCTTTTGCCATTTTAGAAGCGTTTCCACAAACATATATTTGAGCTCCTTCTTCTATCCAAGACCATATTTCTTGTGAATTTTCTCTTATTCGATCTTGTACGTATATTTTATTTTTTTGATCTTGCGACCAAGCTAAATTCATATTGGTGATTAATCCCTTTTTTATATATTTTTGCCATTCTACTTGATATAAAAAATCTTCAGTAAAATTAGGATTTCCAAAAAAAAGCCAATTTTTTCCATCAGCATTATCATTGTCTCTTTGCTGCATAAAAGCACGAAATGGAGCAATGCCTGTTCCTGAACTAATCATTATTATTGGAGTGTTTTTATTAATAGGTAATCGAAAATTATCATTGGTTTGAATAAAAATTTTTATTATATCATCAGATTTTAAAGATTGTGAAAGATAACCAGAGGCCCCTCCTAAATATACATGACCTGAAATTAATTTTTTTACTACTCCTACTGTGATATGAATTTCATTGTCAATTTCTTCTTGTGAAGAAGAAATGGAATATAATCTAGGTGTTAGTGGGCGAAGTAAACCAATTAATTGTTGAGAGGATAATTTTAATGGATGATCATGTATCATTTTAATTAAAGGAGTGTTAATGGTATAATTTTCTAAATCAGAATCATTAGATATGATATCTTTTAAAAATTTGTTTTTCGAAAAATTTGCATAACTTTTAATAATATTTTTAGTATTATTCGTTAATTCGAAATGATTTTGTAAAGCATCAAAAATTGTAATAACATCATTTTTAATTGTAATTGTTTCAGAAATATTAATAGAGAGTAATTCTAATATATTTTTCACTAAATTACTGTCATTTTTATACCATACACCCAATGCATCACCAGGTGAATACTTAATGTTCAAATTACTAATATCAATTTCAATATGATGAACATCTTTCTTAGAATTACGACCAGTAATTTTTTGATTTGTTAATATAATACCTTCAGCAGGATTTTTTTTTGTATAATGATTTTTCGAAAGTATCAATGTATTTTCTTGATCTATATATGACACAGAAGATTTATAAATTTTTTCTTTACTATTAATAGATTGTAATAAATCCTGAGACCATTTATTATAATTATCTTCATATTCAATATCTGCATCAAATCTATCTAATAAAGAATTACCACCTAACTCTTTAAATCTTTTATCAAAATCTTTTCCAGCTTGACAAAATAAATTATAGGATGTATCTCCTAATCCAAAAACACTATAATATAAGTTATTTAAATTAGGTGCATTTTTTGACATTATAAATTTATAAAAAGATAATGCTTCTTCTGGTGGTTCACCCTCACCTTGAGTTGAAATAATTAAAATTAATATCTTTTCATCTTTTATTTTTTTGAATTTATAATCCATAGCATCAATAAGACGACTTATTTTATTATTTTTATTAAAATATTCATAAAGACGTTTAGACAATAATTTTGCATTACCAGTTTGGGAAGCGGAAATAATCGTAATAACTGGATCGTTTTTTTCTGATTCATTTGTTTGAAAAGACGTTATATTTGATGTTTGATTAGCAATTTTCCAAAAATAACCTGACAACCAAGCACTTTGAATATTAGTGCAAGTTCTTTCAAGTTCTTTTAAATTATTTAATTGTTCTGAACTTAATGGAAACACGGGATCAAACTTGTTTTGATTTTTCATTATACTAAATATCCAAATTTTATTACATTAAAAACTTAATATTATCAATAAAATATAATTTACAGAAGATATTAATTTTTTGCTACCATCTAATAGAAAAATCAAATTTTTATGTAAAATTTTTTACTTTTAAAATCTTAAATAAATTTATTTATATAATGTATAAGAATACTTTACTGTTAATAAAACATTATGTATTTTCTATTTCTATTAATTTTTTCTCTGCGTCTTCTAGAACAGAATCTGGCAATCCAGACAATGAAGCTACTGATATACCATAACTTTTTTTTGATATACCATTTTTAATTTTATATAAAAAAGCTATATGTAAATCGCTTTTAATAGCAGAAAAATGAAAATTTTTTACAAATTTTTCTTTTTCTTCTAATTTTGTTAATTCAACAAAATGAGTAGATAATAACGTCATAGATTTATTTATGTTTATTAAATACCTAGAACACGACCAAGCTAAAGATAAACCCTCATTAGTTGAAGTTCCTCTTCCTAATTCATCGATTAAAACTAAACTATTAGATGTTGCATTGTGTAGAATATTAGATATTTCCATCATTTCCATCATAAATGTTGAATATCCATTGCTTAAGTCATCTGCAGAACCTATTCTTGTAAAAATTTTATCAATCGAACCAATTAAAGCATATCTAGCAGGAACAAAACTACCTATACCGGCCATAATTACAATGAGTGCAATTTGACGCATGTATGTACTTTTTCCACCCATATTAGGACCTGTTATAATGATCATTCTTTGTGTTCTGGATAAAAAAACAGAATTTTTTATAAATGGTGTTTTTAAAAAACATTCAACAACTGGATGACGACTTTCTAGTAAAGAAATTCCATATTTTTCGCTCATAATAGGACGCGTATAATTTAGAGATATAGCACGTTCAGATAAATTTACTAACACATCTAATTCTGACAATGCTAATGCACTATTTTGTAATTTTTCTAAAAAAGGTTCAATAATATTAAAAATTTCTGCATACAATTTTTTTTCTAGTAATAAAGATCGCATTTCTGAATTTAAAACTTTTTCTTCATATTCTTTTAATAAAGGAACACTATAACGTTCTGTATTTTTTAATGTTTGTATTATGACATAATATTTTGGAATTAAATGAGTATGACGTTTGCTTATTTGAATATAATACCCGATAATTTTATTAAATTTTATCTTAAATGATTCAATCATTAATTTTTTTTTTTCTTTCTGTTCAAAATTTTTAATATATTCTTTGGAATTTATTTTAATAGATCGTAACTCATCAAGTTCAATATTATATAATTCTGCTATTACACCACCATCTCGAATACATTTAGATGGCTTCAAACTAATTGCTTTTTTTAATAAACATAAAACTTCTTCAAAATAACCAATAGATAAACGTATTTTTTTTATATGTTTTGATTTTATTTTTTTTAATATTAAATGTAAATTAGGTAAGATTTCTAATGTAGAACGCATTCGTACGAAATCATGAGGCGAAGCAGTACGTAAAGCTAAACGAGAATAAATTCTTTCTAAATCATTAACTTGACGTAAAATAAATTGTAATTCTTTATAAAAAAACTGCAAAGCTTCCACACTTTCATGACGATTTCTAACTATTTTAAAGTTTTTTAGTGGAGAATTTAACCATCTATTTAACATTCTACTACCCATAGATGTAACTGTTTTATTTAATATTGCAGATAAAGTATTTTTTTTTTCTCCTGAAATATTTTGAGTAATTTCCAAGCTTTTACGCGTACTAAAATTCATAAAAATGCTATCTTCCATGTAATTATATTTTAACTGACGAATATTAGGTAAGAGAGTCATATTCATTGATTTAACATATTGTAATAAACAACCAGCAGCACGTATTACAAAATTGTTTTTCTCTATACCAAATCCATCCAAACTACAAGTATTATATTGCAAATTAAGTAACTTATATGATGTCTCTAAATCGAATTCTAATAATGAGCGTTTTCTAATACACTTTCTACTTTCAATTAAAAAAACATCTGAAAAATTTTCCGGATAGAGTATTTCTTTAGGATTAGTTCGTTCAATTTCTGAAAGCAAATCACAAGAAGAAAAAATCTTAGATACACCAAAAAAACCTAATGATAAATCTAATACGGAGTATCCAAATTGATTATTTTCTTTCCAGATAGCAGCTATAAAATTATCTTCATTTTCTTCAAGAAGTACTTCATCTGTAACAGTTCCAGGCGTGATTATGCGAACTACTTTACGAGAAATTAATTTTTTTTTACAATCAGTTTCTTTTTGTTGATCACATATCGCAATAGATTCACCTAATTTTACAAGTTTAGATAAATAATATTCTGATTTATGGCATGGGACTCCAGCCATCGGTATGATCTTATGATTTGAGTATCCTTTTTTTGTTAAAGTAATTTTCAGTAGTTCCGAAATACGTTCTGCATCTTCGTAAAACAACTCATAAAAATCACCCATTTGATAAAAAAGAAGCATATCAGGATACTGTGATTTTAAAGATAAATACTGTTTTATCATTGGAGTATGATTGTTCATACTATTCTTAATATTTTTTTTTTTCATAATATAAAATTTCTATTTCTCCAGTTATACAATCAATGATTGATACAGATAAAAATATGTAGGTATAGTATTATAAATTTATATATCATGTTATTTTAAAGATCGTTTTTATTTTTGAAAAATTAACAACATAAAAAATAAAATTAGGTGATGAAGATGAAAAAAATATTGATTATATTATGTATTCTTATTCTATCTTGCAATGTTTTTTCTTGTGAATTTAAAAATGGAAGAGAATATACTGAAAAACATAAAGTTATATCTAATATTCCAAGTATAATAGAATTTTTTTCATTTTTTTGTCCATATTGTTATGAATTTGAAAAAACATACGATACACAATATTTAATTGAAAAAAAAATTAAAAAAAATATAAATATTCAAAAATATCATGTTTCCTTTTTAGGAGGAAAATTGGGATATGTTTTGACAAAATCTTGGATAATTGCACAACAAATGGGAATTGAAAAAAAAATTGTTTTGCCTATTTTTAAAGGTATTCAAGAAACTTATACAATTAATAATCTTGATGATATAAAAAAAATATTTAAGGAGAAGGCAGGAGTAAGTGAAAGTAAATTTAATAGTTTTTGGAATAGTTTAACTATTAAAATATTAATAAGTAAACAAGAAGAAGATATTAGAAAATATAATTTAAAAAATATTCCAACTATGCTTATTAATGAAAAATATGTAATTGATTACTCAAAAATTGAAGAAATTTTTAAAGATAGTTTTGCTGAAAAATATACTAAATTAATTCAATTTTTAATAAATAAAAAAGAAAAAATTTAAATATTTTTATAAATATAAATTTTGACCATATTACTAGTATAAATATTTAATATAATAAATTTTTATTCTAATCAATAAAAATATTTTAACAAAAATATCTGTAAAATATAAAGAGTAAATATGAATCACATAAAAAATAATCCAGTTATTATAATAGATGGTAGTTTATACCTATATGCATCTTATTATGCATTTTGCAATTTAGAAAATACTTCAGGAAAACCCTGTGGGGCAATATATGGAATGTTAAAAATTATAGATAATATCTTTAAAAAATATAAAAATTTAAAAAAAATTATTATAATATTTGATTCATCTCGAAAAACATTTAGAAATAAGCTCTTTAAAGAATATAAAAAAAATAGATCATCTATGCCTGATTTATTGGTTATGCAAATTCAACCTCTTTTTGAAATACTTAAAAAAATTGGTATAAAAACTTTAACTATTCCCGGAATAGAAGCAGATGATGTTATTGGAAGTTTATCTTATCAACTCGAAAAACAAGGAGAAAAAATATTAATTTTAAGTCATGATAAAGATATGCTTCAGCTTGTAACAGAAAATATTAACATATTCCATAAAAAAAATAATTGCATTATTACATCAGAAATAATACAAGAAAAATATGGTATAAAACCAAAAGAATTTATTGATTTCTTAGCTTTAATGGGAGACGCTACAGATAATATTCCAGGAGTGCCTAAAATTGGGATTAAAACGGCGCTATTTTTGATAAATAAATTTTCTAATATTGAAAATATATATAATAATATTGAAAAAATAAAATCTTTACCATTAAGAAATGCTAAAAATATTTCTATTCAACTAAAAAATAATAAGGAAAGAGCTTTACTTTCATATAAATTAGCAAGAATAAAATTAGATATTCCTATAGACATTAAATTAAAAGACATCATTTTAAAAAAATATTGTTCTAAAAATACGTTTCAAATTTTTAAAAATTATTTTTCTTCATAAAAATAAAAAAAATTTCTATAGCAGTTGTATTCATAATATTTTTATTTATTATGTAGACATCATTATCTATTTAAAATAAAATGCTTTTTATACGAACTATTTAAACTTAATTTCAATTTTTCAATACCAATTTTTTTATATGACGAAAATAATATAATTTCAAAAGAATCCAAAAGAACGTTTAACTTTTTAAATACCATATCTGCTTGATTTTTTTGATGATTGATTTTTATTTTATCACATTTAGTTAACAGTACTAAAATAGAAATTTTTTTTTGAACAGCTATACTAATTATTTTTTGATCAAGTTTTTTCAGTGGATATCTGATATCCATTAAAAGCACAAAAAGTTTAATTTGTTCTCGTTTTTCTAAATAATCATATACTTTTTTTTGCCATTTACTTCTAACTAATAAAGGCGCTTGAGAATAACCATATCCAGGCAAATCAACTATTCTAAAACCCGAAACTACTTCAAAAAAATTAATTAATTGAGTTCTACCGGGAGTTTTGCTGAAACGAGCTAATTTTTTCTGATTAGTTAATGCATTGATGGCACTAGATTTACCTGTGTTAGAATAACCAATAAACGCAATTTCAATACCGTTTTGAATATCTATATCAGTTATTTTTGAATAACTTTTTAAAAAATTTGTTTTATTGTAATCTAATGAATTCAAAATTTAATCCTAGTCGTTAAATCTGCAAGAAAATTATTCAAATAAAAATTTAATTATTTTATATGAAAAAATTTTTTAATTTAGAATTTTTACTCTAACTTCTGTGATTATAAAAGAAGTACTTTTTATACATACCCATAAAACTTAATATATAAAATGCTATTTCCGCATAATGAATCTCATCTTGTAATTCTATCCATAACCAGTCTGTAATACATCTATATTTTACTACTTTTTAAAAGGAAAAAAAATGCATCATAGTATAAGAAATATTGCCATTATAGCACATGTTGATCATGGTAAAACAACATTGCTTGATAAATTATTACAACAATCAGGAACATTTGAAGAACATGAAGAAAAAACTGAAAGAATTATGGATTCTAATGATTTAGAAAAAGAACGAGGTATTACAATTTTATCAAAAAATACTTCAATAAAATGGAATAATTATAAAATAAATATAGTTGACACTCCGGGACATGCTGATTTTGGAGGTGAAGTAGAACGTGTAATGTCTATGGTAGACTCAGTGCTTTTGGTGGTAGACGCATTAGATGGACCAATGCCGCAAACTCGGTTTGTAACTAAAAAAGCTTTTAAATATGGTTTAAACCCTATAGTTGTAATTAATAAAATTGATCGAATTCACTCTCGTCCTGATTGGGTAGTAGATCAAGTTTTTGATCTTTTTGTTAATTTGAATGCAAGTGATGAGCAACTTGATTTTCCTATTATATATACATCTGCCGTTCTTGGAACCTCAGGGACAGATTATTTGAATATGCAAAATAACATGATTCCATTATATGAATCTATTATCAAATATGCTCCTGCTCCTAACGTTAATTCTGATCAAAAGTTTCAAATGCAAATCTCACAACTTGATTATAATAGTTATCTTGGAGTCATAGGGGTTGGACGTGTTAAACAAGGTTCTATTAAGACTAATGATAAAGTGACTATTATTGATAGATTTGGAAAACATCGTAGTGGTAAAGTTAATAAAGTATTAAACTATTTTGGATTAAAAAGAATGGAAATCAATCAAGGATATGCTGGAGATATCATTGCTATTACAGGTCTTAATAAATTAAAAATTTCAGATACAATTTGTCATCCAGATAATCTACAACCTCTTCCAGCATTAAGTATCGATGAACCTACTGTAAATATGTTTTTTTCAGTAAATACCTCACCTTTTTCAGGAAAGGAAGGGAAATATATTACATCTCGTCAAATTTTAGAACGATTAAAAAAAGAAACCATGCACAATGTTGCTTTACAGATAAAAGAAACGAAGGATCCAAATATTTTTTCTGTATCTGGACGCGGTGAGTTACATTTATCTATATTAATTGAAAATATGCGTCGTGAAGGGTTTGAGTTAGAAGTTTCCCGTCCTAAAATTATTTTTCGTGAAATTAATGGGATTCAAAAAGAACCTTTTGAAAACGTAACTTTAGATATAGAAGAAAAAAATCAAGGAAGTGTTATGCAATTTATAGGTATCAGAAAAGGGGAATTAAAAAATATGATTCCAGATTCAAAAGGAAGGGTGCGCCTTGAATATATATTATCTAGCAGAGCATTAATCGGATTTCGTTCGGAATTTATGAGTATAACTTCTGGAACAGGTCTGTGTTATTCATCTTTTAGTCACTATGATAACCTCCAAAATAGCAATATTGGACAAAGAAAAAATGGAGTTTTAATATCGAATAGTACAGGTATGGCAGTAGGGTTTTCTCTATTTAATTTACAAGAAAGAGGAAAATTATTTATAGGACATGGCGCTCAAGTATATGAAGGACAAATTATAGGACTTCATAATCGTTCTAATGATTTAACGGTTAATTGTTTAACTGGAAAAAAATTAACTAATATGAGAGCTTCTGGTACAGACGAAGCAATAGTTTTAACGACAGCAATTCATTTCACATTAGAAGAAGCAATAGGATTTATCAACGATGATGAACTTGTAGAAGTCACGCCTCATTCTATACGAATACGTAAATTTTATTTAAAAGAAAATGAAAGAAAAAGAGCTAATCGTAATAAAAAATCTATTTAAAATAACAAAACTATAAACTAAGAAATTAAAAAAATCAATATTATCTTTTTCAATTATATAATTCTATTTATTCAATAGAATTATATAAAAGTGTTCCTAAATTATGAAATAATTTTTAAAAATTAACATTTTAACAAATTAGAAATCAGTAAATTATGTTTGTTCTTTTGATGAAATAAACACAAATGTTCGGCAGTAATAATTGTTATTAAATCATTTACTGCTTGTTTAAAATCATCATTAATAATTAAATAATCATATTCTGAATAATGTTGCATTTCATCTACTGCTTTTTCCATTCTATTTGCAATAACTGAATCACTATCTTGGCCTCTTTCTCTTAATCTTTTATATAATGTATCTTTAGATGGTGGTAACAAAAAAATACTTTTTGATTTTGGCATTTTACATTTAATTTGTTTAGCTCCCTGCCAATCAATATCAAGAAAAACATCAATCCCAGAAAACAGCATTTTTTCAATATATTTACGCGAAGTTCCATAATAATTACTAAATACTTTCGCATATTCTAAAAAATATTCTTGTTTAATCATAATTTCAAATTCTTTTTTTGATATAAAATAATAATGTTTTCCATGTAATTCACCGGGTCGTATAATTCGAGTAGTATGAGAAATAGATACTCGAGTATTATATAAAGTTTTTGACTTTAATAATCCTTGAATTAAACTTGATTTTCCTGTTCCACTTGGAGCAGAAATAATAAAAAGAATACCTTCAGACATGATATTTTGAAAGACAGTTTTATCGAAAATTTTATAAAAAATAAATGTTGTTTTTTTAAAACATAGAACATGCAAATAAAAAAATTTTTGTATTATTATCTAATTTTTTATTAAAAAAATATTTTCAAACCCATGTATTCTGAATAAATTATTTATATTTACAGATTTACGCAAAACTACTTGTATATAAATTTCTTCACACTTAACATGAACTATAGATAATAACACACCAACTTTAAACCATTCACTATCAACTTTAGTTTCAATAAATGAACCAATTTTAGGAAAAATACTTCCTGTACTTACCAAAAAACATAAAAAATACTTATTTGTTTTTTTAAAAAATATTCGTGCTATTGTTTCTTGTCCATAATAACATCCTTTTTTAAAGCTAATAGCTTTAAGATTATGTAAATTAATTGCTTGTGGTGTAAATTTGTTAGAACATATTTTATCAATAACAGGAAGCCCTGCTTCAATATCTAATAATAACCATTGTTTACTATTGTTTAAAAATATATTTTGATTAATTTTTCTTTTTAAAGTTAAAAAATCTAAAAAAGGTAAAACTAATAAAAATCGTTCTGATGGTTTCTCATACCATAATATAGTTTTATTATCCTCATGAATTACTGGGCAACTTTGATTTGGTATTTTAACAAATAAGCTGGATAAAAATGATCTAACATTGCAACCTGCAAATCCTATTAAACAAATACTATTTAATTCACGAATTTTTATTTTCGAAAAAATGGAATACTTACAAATTTCTTTAATTTGAATTTGAGAAACACTTTTGCGTTGAATATAAGCATAACCTTTTTCATAATGAAACAAATGCATAGTACTCCATACTCTTCCATTAAAATTACAATGTGCACAAAGTGTGTGATGGGTCTTAAGCAGTAAATTTATATCAATAGTTAATTGACCTTGAAGATACTTTTTACTATCAATTCCTTCTACATAAGTTAAAGACCATTCTTCAAGAAGAATCATTGTTAATGATAATTCATTTGAAGGATAGATAATATTTTGTATCGATATAAAGGATGGCATATTTTATTTCCTAAAATAAATTAAATACAAACTACACAAAATTAAAATAAATGCACCTATCTAATTAAACAGATATAATAACAATCTAATTTTAAACATTCGAAAAATACACCTTAAAAAGGTTAAAAAATTTTTAATCAAATTAAATTAACAGAAGAACTATAAAATTATGATAGAAAATAATATGACTACAAATCAAATTAACAGTCTTAATAGACGTGTACAAGATCTTAAGAGGTATCTTTGACTATAACAAAAAAAAATCCCGTGTTTTAGAAATTGATTTAGAATTATCATCACCTAAAACATGGACAGAACAGATATCTATAAAAAAACTTAATAAAGAAAAATATTTATTGAATTCTATAATTCAAAATATCAATGAAATCGAAGAAAACATTAAAGAAGTAGTTATTTTTTTAGAATTGGCAATAGAAACACAAGATAACCTAGTATTTAAAGAATCTTTATTAGAAATTCAAAAAATAGAACAAGAAATAAAAAAACTTGAATTTTACCGTATGTTTTCAAAAAAAAATGACCACTACGACTGCTATATTGATATACAATCTGGATCCGGAGGTACAGACGCACAAGATTGGTCTAAAATGTTACTAAGAATGTACTTAAGATGGGCTGATAAAAAAGGATTTCACACTGAAATTATTGATGAATCTATCGGTGAAATAGTTGGGATTAAATCATCTACTATTAAAGTAAGTGGAGAATATGCCTTTGGTTGGTTTAGAACAGAAACAGGCATACATCGTTTAATTAGAAAAAGTCCTTTTGATTCTGGAAAGAGACGTCATACTTCCTTTAGTTCAATTTTTATATATCCAGATATAAATGAAAAAATTGATATAAATATTAATTATTCTGATCTCAGAATTGACGTGTATAGAGCATCTGGAGCAGGAGGACAACATGTAAATAGAACGGAATCAGCTGTACGTATTACTCATTTGCCTACGAACATTGTTACCCAATGTCAAAATAATCGTTCTCAACACAAAAATAAAGAACAAGCAATGAAACAAATGCAATCAAAACTATACGAAATACAAATGAGAAAAAAACAAGAAGAAAAACAAAAAATAGAACAAAATAAATCAGATATAACATGGGGAAATCAAATACGATCATATATATTAGATAACTCTAAAATAAAAGACCTTCGCACTGGAGTTGAAAAAAATCATGTTCAATCTGTTTTAGATGGCGATCTAGATGATTTCATTGAACAAAGTTTAATTATGGGGTTATGAGGAATAAAAATGTCTGAAATAGAAAAAAGAAATCATGGTGATTGTAATATTTTATACAAAGAAATAAAAAAAAGAGAACAAAAACTTGTTAATATGAAAAAAGAAGGATTTTCTTTCCCGAATAGTTTTAAAAAAAATACTACTTCAAGAAAAATTTATCAAAAATACCAAACAAAAAATAGAAATGAACTCATATCATTAAATATTGAAGTTTCCATTGCTGGTCGTATGGTGCAAAGACGTATTATGGGAAAAGCTTCTTTTTTTACCTTGCAAGATATAGAAGGAAAAATACAAATTTATATAAATGAAAAAAAAATATCATCTGATTTTTATCGCTTTCACTTTAAAAAGTGGGATATCGGAGATATTTTGGGTGTGATAGGAACATTATTTAAAACTAAAACAGGTGAATTATCTATTTATTGTAAAAATGTAACAATACTTAATAAATCATTAAAACCTTTACCAGACAAGTTTCATGGTTTATCTAATCAAGAAATACGTTATCGGAAAAGATATCTAGATTTAATTAGTAATAATAAATTATATAGTATTTTTAAAAATCGTTCTAATATTATCACAGCGATTCGTAATTTCATGATAGAAAATGATTTTTTAGAAGTCGAAACTCCAATGCTACAAAATATTCCTGGAGGAGCTAATGCTCGTCCTTTTATTACTTATCATAATGAAATTGATTCTCAAATGTATTTAAGAATAGCTCCTGAATTATATTTAAAAAAACTAATTATTGGGGGCTTTGAACGTATTTTTGAACTGAATAGAAACTTTCGTAACGAAGGAGTATCAGCTCGTCATAATCCAGAATTTACTATGATGGAAGCATACATTGCATATTCTAACTATGAAGATATGATGGAATTAACAGAAAATCTTTTTAAAAGTATTACAAAGTTTCTTTTTCAAGATAATAAAATTATATTCAACAACAATAATTTTGATTTCAGTCAACCATTTCGTAGATTAACTATGACAGATTCTATTCTTGAATTTAATTCAACTATTACCTCATCCGATTTAAAAGATTTTTATAAAATCAGAGAATTTGCAAAATCTATAGGAATAAAAGTAGAAAAAAAATGGGGTTGCGGCCAGATAGAAACTGAAATATTTGAAAAGACAGTAGAAAAAAAATTAATTCAACCAACTTTTATTACACAATACCCAGTAGAAGTTTCTCCATTGGCAAGACGTAATGACATAAATTTAAATATAACTGATAGATTTGAACTTTTTATTGGTGGATATGAAATAGGAAATGGATTTTCAGAACTAAATGATGTAGAAGATCAAAAAACACGATTTTTAAATCAAATTCAAAAATCAAATAAGGAAGATAATAAAAATCTATTTTACGATAAAGAGTATATAGAAGCGTTAAAATATGGTTTACCTCCAACATCTGGATTAGGAATAGGAATAGATCGTTTAATTATGATATTAACTAATCAAATCAGCATTCGTGATGTAATTTTATTTCCAACACTTCGTCCATTTAAAAAATAGTTTTAATTGATTAATGTTTTTTTAAAGATAAATAAAAAAATTTTAGACTTTTAATGAGATATCATATGCCAAAACCTTTAAATAACACTGAAAATAACTTAAATACTAACAGAATTAAAGATTTAATAAAAAAATATAGCCCTCCATTTTGGGTTTATGACGCCGATATTATCTATAAAAAAATTAATTTGTTAAGAAAATTTGATGTGATTAGATTTGCTCAAAAATCTTGTTCAAATATTAATATACTGCGATTAATGAAAAATAAAAATGTCAAAATAGATGCCGTTTCATTAGGCGAAATTGAACGAGCCTTATTATCTGGATTTAAACCAAGTACAAATGAAATAATTTTTACTGCGGATATTTTAGACGAAGAGACTTTATTGAAAGTAGCAAAATATAAAATACCAGTAAATGCTGGTTCTTTAGATATGTTAAAACAATTAGGAAAAATTTCACCAGGTCATCATGTTTGGTTAAGAATTAACCCAAGATTTGGATACGGTCATAGTAAAAAAACTAATACTGGAGGGGAAAATAGTAAACATGGAATTTGGCATCCTGAGCAAGCAATACCAATTATAAAAAAATATAAATTAAAATTAATAGGCTTACATATGCATATAGGATCGGGAGTCAACTATTTGCATCTAAAAAAAGTATCTCAAGCTATGATTAAATATGCTTTTCAATTAAATCAAAAAATATCATCTATTTCTGTTGGTGGAGGATTACCTATACCCTATAAATTCAATGATCAACCTATTGATATAAAAAAATATTTTATGTTATGGGATATAGCAAGAAAGAAAATATCTAAATTTTTAGGAGAAAAAATTGAATTAGAAATTGAACCTGGAAGATTTTTGGTTGCAGAATCAGGCATTTTAATTTCTAAAGTATGGGCTACAAAAAAAATGGGTAACAAAAATTTCGTTTTAGTAGATGTTGGGTTTAATGATTTAATGAGACCAACTATGTATGGTAGCTACCACCATATATCTGTTATTTATGGAGATGATAGGAAGATGAATGAAAAAGAGACTATTGATACTGTTGTCGCAGGACCTTTATGTGAATCAGGAGATATTTTTACGCAAAAAGAAGGAGGTACTGTTCAAACCAGAAAACTGCCTACTATAAAAGTAGGAGACTATTTAATTTTTCATGATACAGGAGCCTATGGTGCTGCAATGTCGTCTAATTATAATACAAGACCACTTATTCCAGAAATTTTACTAAAAAATAATGATTCTATTGTTATTCGAAGACGTCAAACAATTGAAGAAATACTAAATCTAGAAAAATAAAATTTTTTATAATAACTTATACATATGAAAATATTTTTTTAATCAAAGGATATTATATAAAATAAATGTACATTTTTTTTCCTAAATTAAATCCTATAATTTTTACGATTGGTCCTGTATCTGCTCGCTGGTATGGTTTTATGTATGTTATAAGTTTTTTATTTGCTATGTGGTATGGAAAAAAGTGCAGTATTAAAAATAAAAAAATATGGTACGAAAAAAAAATAGAAACATTATTATATTCTATTTTTTTAGGATCATGCATCGGAGGAAGAATAGGATATATTATTTTTTATAATTTTTCATATTATTCTCAAAATATGTTATCTGTATTTTATATATGGGAAGGAGGCATGTCATTTCATGGAGGATTAATAGGTGCTATAATCGTCATGTCGTATTTTTCTTTTAAATATAAAAAAAAAATATTAGAAATATCTGATTTCATCACTCCACTAATACCTTTTGGTTTAGGCGCTGGTAGAATAGGAAACTTTATTAATAGTGAACTATGGGGTCGTGTATCACCCAATTTTTCATATGCAATGATTTTTCCCAATTCTCAAAATCAAGATTTAAAAGAAATAAAAAAATATCCCGAATTACAACTATTATTAGATCAATACGGAGCATTGCCGCGTCATCCTACCCAATTATACGAATTTTTTTTAGAAGGGATTCTTCTGTTTTTTATAATTTATTTTTTTTCGAAAAAAGATAGACCAACAGGTAGTATTAGCGGTTTATTTTTAATTTTTTATGGATTATTTAGAATATTTATAGAATTTTTTAGAGAACCAGATCCACAAATAGGACTATTAAAAAATATAATTACTATGGGACAAATATTATCACTTCCTATGATTATTGCTGGATTAATTATTATGTATAAATCTTATTATAAAAAATAGATTCCGAGGAATTATGAAACAATACATCAAATTAATTAAAAAAATCATCAGGGTTGGAAACCAAAAAAAAGATCGCACAGGAACAGGAACTTTATCTATTTTTGGTTATAATATGAAATTTGATTTAAAAAAAGGTTTTCCACTTCTTACTACAAAAAAATGTCATATTGCATCTATCATCTACGAGCTTTTATGGTTTTTAAAAGGAGACACAAACATTTCTTATCTAAATGAAAATAAAATATCAATTTGGAATAATTGGGCAAATGAATCCGGAGATGTTGGTCCAATATACGGAAAACAATGGCGTAATTGGAGTACACCAGAAGGACACGAAATTGATCAAATAAAAAATGTATTAATACAATTAAAAAAAAATCCCGATTCCCGTAGAATGTTAGTTTCTAGTTGGAATGTTGGAGATATAGATAAAATGAGATTACCTCCTTGCCATGTTCTATTTCAATTTTATGTATTTAACAATACATTAAGTTGTCAATTGTACCAGCGTTCTTGTGATGTGTTTCTAGGACTACCTTTTAATATAGCTAGTTACTCAATACTTATACACATGATAGCACAACAATGTGATTTAAAAGTTGGAGATTTTTTGTGGACAGGAGGCGATGTTCACTTATATAATAATCATATAGAATTAGCAAAAAAACAAATACTCAGAATACCTCGAACGCTTCCCAAACTAACCATCCTCAAAAAACCTCAGTCATTATTTCAATATTGTTTCGAAGACTTTAAAATTATTGGATATCATCCTTATCCTGCTATCAAAGGAGAAATATCTATATAAAAAAATAAAAGACTTGTATAAGAGATAATATTTTTTACAAATTAAATTGGATTAATTTTTAAGCATATGAAATATATATATATAAAAACTTGGGGTTGTCAAATGAATGAATATGATTCATCTATGATAATCACTTTATTAGAAAAAAATAATCAATACTCACTTACCAAGTCAGCGGAAAATGCTGATATTTTAATATTAAATACTTGCTCTATAAGAGAAAAAGCTCAAGAAAAAGTTTTTCATCAACTAGGTAGATGGAAAAAAATAAAAAATAATAACCCAAAAGTCATTATTGCTGTAGGGGGTTGTGTAGCTACTCAAGAAGGAAAAGAAATTTTTAAAAGAGCAAATTATGTAGATATCATATTTGGGACTCAAACTTTACATAGATTACCAAAAATGATCGATGAAGTAGAAAAAAAACGCAAGTTATCAATTGACATCAGTTTTCCTAAATTAGAAAAATTTAAATATTTTTTAGCACCTAAAAAAAAAGGATACACGGCAGATATTTCTATTATGGAAGGATGTAATAAATATTGTTCTTTTTGTGTAGTCCCATATACAAGAGGAAATGAAATTAGTCGTCCATGTGATGATGTATTATTTGAAATATCACTTTTAGCAAAACAAGGAATAAAAGAAATCAACTTATTGGGACAAAACGTAAATGCATATCAAGGTCCAACCTTTAATGGAAAAGTTTGTTATTTTTCAGAATTAATAAGATTAGTTGCAGAAATAGATGGAATCGAGAGAATTCGATTTACTACTAGTAATCCACTTGAATTTACTGATGATATTATTGAAGTATATAAAGACACACCAAAACTAGTAAGTTTTCTTCATCTTCCTGTTCAAAGTGGTTCTAATAAAATTCTTAATTTAATGAAACGTTCATATACAACAGAAGATTATACATCTATTATTAAAAAACTAACAATTGCCAGACCTGATATTCAAATTAGTTCAGATTTTATTGTTGGATTTCCTGGAGAATCTGAAATAGATTTTGAAAAAACTATAGAATTTATAAAAAATATTAATTTTGATATGAGTTTTAGTTTTATATACTCTGCTCGACCTGGAACACCGGCCTCTAATATGAATGATGATCTTGATCTAAAAGAAAAAAAAAGACGTTTATATATTTTACAAGAGCGTATAAATATACAAACAATGCTCTGGAGTAGAAAAATGTTCGGAAGTATACAATCTGTTTTAGTAGAAGGTGTATCTGATAAAAATATCATGGACTTATATGGTCGAACAGAAAATAATAGAGTTGTTACTTTTCAAGGTTCATCTAAAATGATTGGACAATTTGTTAACGTAAAGATCAAAAAAGTACACACACATTCATTAAAAGGTGAATTATTTTAAAAGTAATTCATTCAAAAAAAAATTTGAAAAATATTATAATAAACATTCAATATTGTTGTAAAAATAATAAAAATATACCCAAAAAATTATATTTTAAAAAATGGATACAAAAAATTTTATGTAAAAAAAAAATATAAACATTATAACAATCCGTATTGTAGATGAATGGGAAATTAAAAAATTAAATTTTAATTATAGAAAAAAAAATAAACCAACAAATATTTTGTCGTTTCCTTTTAATAAATTTATTAAAATCAATTATAAATTATTAGGAGATCTAGTACTGTGTAAAAATATAATAGAAAAAGAATCTTTAAAGTATAACAAATCATTGGAATCACATTGGGCTCACATTACAATACATGGAACACTGCATTTATTAGGATATGATCATCAAAACAATAAAGAAGCAGATATTATGGAACGACTTGAAAACAAAATCATGTTGTCTTTAAATTACAAAAAACCACATATTTTAAAAAGTTTTTAATCTTTTATAAAAAATATTTTAACCTAAGTATTTCTACCATAGAATAGTAGAACATATTTTAAAATAGATAATCTAATACCATGAGTGATAACCATTTACAAAACTCTGATAAAATAAATAGAAAAGGATTTTTTTCTATTCTATTAAATCAAATTTTTCATGACGAACCTAAAAATAGAGAAGAATTATTAGTATTAATTCGTGATTCAGAACAAAACGAACTGATTGATCAAGATACTTGCGATATGTTAGAAGGAGTTATGCATATTGCAAAAAAAAGAATAAAAGAAATCATGATACCAAGAACACAAATGATTACATTAAAATTACATCATAATTTAAACGAATGTCTTGATGTTATTATTGAATCTGCACATTCACGTTTTCCAGTGATGAGTAATGATAACAATTATGTTGAAGGTTTTCTAATCGCTAAAGATTTGCTTCCATTTATGAAACAATCAGCAAATATTTTTTGTATAAAAAATATATTACGACCGGCCGTTGTAGTTCCAGAAAGTAAACATGTAGATAGGATGTTAAAAGAATTTCGTTCAAAAAGAAATCATATGGCTATCGTCATAGATGAATTTGGAGCAGTTTCAGGTTTAGTAACTATAGAAGATATACTTGAATTAATTGTTGGAGAAATTGAAGACGAATATGATGATGAAGAAACATTAAATATTAGAAAAATACAAAAATCCACATTTTCTATTAGAGCTCTTACAGAAATAAAAGAATTTAATGAAACGTTTAATACTAATTTCAGTGATGAAGAAGTAGATACTATAGGAGGATTAGTAATGAAAGAATTTGGTCACCTACCAAGTCGTGGTGAAAGTATTAATATTGATGGTTATTCTTTTAAAATTTCTATAGCAGATAGTAGAAAGGTTATACAAATACATGTAACTATTCCAGAAAATAAAACACCTGTTTTAATAGAAGCATAATGCTGCTTATCTTTATAAATTGAAAAAATAAAACAATAAAATTATTTTTTTTCATTAACATTGTAAGTTTTACATTTTATAAATATTTCTTTTAGAGAAAAATATGGAAAAAGAATATTCACCAAAAAAAATAGAAAATTACGTACAGGAGTTTTGGAAAAAAAACAAAACTTTTGAAGTCAAAGAAGATCCAAAAAAAGAAAAATATTATTGTCTTCCTATGCTTCCATATCCCTCTGGAAAATTACACATGGGTCATGTTAGAAATTATACTATTAGTGATGTTATTTCTCGATATCAAAGAATGCTAGGAAAAAATGTGCTGCAACCAATGGGTTGGGATGCTTTCGGTTTACCTGCTGAAGAAGCAGCTATAAGAAATAATACAGATCCCTTTTCTTGGACCCAAAAAAATATAAAATACATGAAAAAACAACTCCAATCATTAGGTTTTAGTTATGATTGGAGTCGAGAAATAACTACATGTCATCCAGAATATTATCATTGGGAACAGTGGTTTTTTACTAAGCTATATGAAAAAAAATTAGTCTATAAAAAAAATAGTTTAGTCAATTGGTGTTCTTATGATAAAACCGTTTTAGCCAATGAACAAGTTATTGATGGTTGTTGTTGGAGATGTCAAAATAAAATAAGAATAAAACAAATTCCACAATGGTTTATAAAAATAAGAAATTATGCTGAATCTTTATACCAAGATTTAAAGAAGTTAACTCACTGGCCTGAAAATGTAAAAAATATGCAGCGAAATTGGATTGGACGAATAAAAGGATTTGAAATCACCCTGAATGTTTTTAATACTTGTCAAAAATTAAAAGTGTTTACTCAAAGATTGGATCTTTTAATGGGTGTTACATATATTTCAATATCTTCTTGTCATAAATTATCTATAAATTTATCTAAAAAAAATGAACTTATTAAAAAATTTATAAAAAAATATAGATATATCTCACAAGAAGAACAATATAAAGTTAAATATACAGGAATTAACACAAATCTATTTGTTGTTCATCCAATTACTAAGAAAACAATACCAATTTGGATTTCAAATGCTACACATATAGAATATGGAACTAATGCAGTCTTATCTATTCCAGGACATAATGAAAATGATTGGAATTTTGCAGTTAAAAATAATTTAAAAATAAAATATGTTATTTTTAATCCCGATCATCAAGAACCTAAATTATATACTTCTTTTTTAGATATAAAAGGAACATTATTTAATTCTCAAGAATTTAATGGATTGAATCTTAAAGATGGTACTGAAAAAATAAAAAAAATACTGTATAAGAAAAAAATATTAAAAGAAAAAATTAATTACAAATTACAAGATTGGTGCATATCTAGACAGCGTTATTGGGGAACACCCATTCCAATGGCAAAATTTAAAAATGGTAAAATGATACCGATACCAGAAAACCAATTACCTGTAGTTTTACCCAAAATAAGAAAAAATACAAATCTATTACAGCAAGCTATTAATTTTAATTCTAAATGGGCTGAAATTTTTATTCATGGAAAACATGCTATTAGAGAAATAGATACTTTTGATACATTTATGGAATCATCTTGGTATTATGCAAGATATACTTGTCCAAATTTTAATACAGGTATGATTGATTCAATAGCATCAAAATATTGGTTACCTGTCGATCAATACATTGGCGGAATAGAACACGCAATAATGCATTTAATGTATTTTCGATTTTATCATAAATTACTCCGTGATTTTAAATTAGTTGATTTTGATGAACCAGTAAAAAATTTACTATGTCAAGGAATGGTTCTTTCTGAAGCTTTTTATAAAATTGATAGTAACTCTCAAAGAAAGTGGTTTAATTCATCATCAGTGTTAATAAAACGTAATACAAAAGGAGAAATTATTGAATCACATACTCAAAAAGGAGAAAAATTAATTTATGCAGGTATGATTAAAATGTCTAAATCAAAAAATAATGGAATTGAACCAGAATTAATAATTCAACGATATGGAGCAGATACAATTCGTTTATTTATTATGTTTTCTGCTCCTGTAGAATCTGATCTAGAATGGAAAGAATCTGGTTTAAAAGGGATATATCGTTTTTTAAAAAAACTCTGGATGCTAATATTTAATTATATTGATATAAAAAACACACATAAAAAAATAAATTTTGATTTTTTGAACCATCAACAAAGTGAATTGCGTTATCAATTACACAAAACAATTGCTAAAGTGTCTGATGATATTGGTCGCCGACAAACATTTAATACTGCCATTTCTGAAATTATGAAGTTAGTTAATCAATTGTCAAAAGCTCCGATAAAAGAAGAACAAGATAAATCTATTATGCGAGAATCCTTAATTTGTATCATCAAAATGCTTTATCCATTTACACCACATTTTTGTTTTTTTGTCTGGAACTATTTTAATAATCATAGCTCTATTGACAACGAAAAATGGCCTATCTTTCAAAAAGATATTTTATCAAAAAAATATAGTACTATTGTTGCGCAAATTAATGGAAAAAAACGATGTGCTACAAAAATATCTGATTCTTTAACTAAAGAAGAAATATTTTTATACATACAAAATCAACCCATAATAAAAAAATATTTAGAGGATGTTGATATCAAAAAAATAATATATATCCCGAAAAAAATAATAAACTTTGTAACATAAATTTTTTAAAATACTGATAATAATAACGTTATTACTAATATGAAAAATATATATCCAAATGAACTAAAAAAAAGTTTAATGCAAAAATTGCATTATTTTTATATTTTTTTAGGAGAAGATTTTTTTTTATTAGAAAAAAATCAAGATATGATATTGAATTTTGCATATAAAAAAGGATTCCTAGAAAAAATTATAATTGATGTAGAAAAAAATCAAGATTGGAAAAAAATTATTTTATTTTATAAAACTAATAATTTATTTTTTAAAAAAACTACTTTAGTAATCAACTTTCTTATAAAAAAGTTAAATGTTATTTTAATTCAAAATCTTAATAAAATGTTTTCTTTATTGCATCCAGATATATTAATAATATTAAAATTCAATCATTTATCACGTTTTATTCAAAAAAATAAATCATTAAAAGAATTTAAAAACTACAATATAGTTTCTTGTTTTACGCCGTATAATTTAAATTTTATTAATTGGATTAAGTATGAAATACAAGAAAAAAAAATAAATATTGAGGAAAAAGCATTTTTTTTATTATGTAAATATTATGAAGGTAATACTTTATTTATATATAAAATTTTAGATATGCTATTTATAATATGGCCCGATACATGTATTACAGAAAAAAAAATAAAAAAAATTATCATTGAGTTTTTTGATGTTTCTCCATCATATTGGATCAATTCTATATTTCAAGGTAAAACAGAAAAATCCTTTTATATATTAAATATTTTTTTTAAAAAAAAATATAATCCTCTTATTTTAGTACGTTCTTTGCAAAAAGATTTGTTACAATTGATTCATATGAAGCGTGAAAAAAAAATAAGTATTTATGTAATGTTAGAAAAATATAATATTTTTGTAACAAGACGTAAGTTTTTTATCAAGGCATTTAATAAAATTAACAACGATAGTTTATTAAAAGCTATTCAAATTCTTGTAAAAATAGAAGTAAATATCAAAAAAAAATATAATAATTATGTTTGGAATCAACTACAAGAATTAATTTTAATATTATGTAACTAATATTTTATATATTAATAAAAAAATGAAAAAATTATGTGCAATTTTTGGTGGAAATTTTGATCCTATTCATTATGGTCATATTAATTTAGCTGAAAAATTAGCAAAAGATATTTCTATAAAAAAAATAATACTATTACCCAATAACTATCCTCCTCATAGGAACAAAACTCAAACATCCATATCAGATAAAATAAAAATGATCAAACTTGCTATTCACAATAATCCTTTATTTGAAATAAGTTATTTAGAAACAAAAAAAAATAATATTTTTTATACTATAGACACACTAAAAAAAATTAGAAAAAAA
Organism: Buchnera aphidicola str. APS (Acyrthosiphon pisum); assembly: GCF_000009605.1. Classification (NCBI taxonomy): domain Bacteria; kingdom Pseudomonadati; phylum Pseudomonadota; class Gammaproteobacteria; order Enterobacterales; family Erwiniaceae; genus Buchnera; species Buchnera aphidicola. The sequence continues at coordinate 487,803 of NC_002528.1, forward strand.
ATAAGCCATTTAGAACCCTTATGCTTTATAATAGGAGAAGATAACTTACAAACATTTTATCTTTGGAAAAATTGGAGAGAAATATTATTATATTCTCATTTATTAATTTATCCTAGAAAACACAAAAAACAAAAAAATGATGAATTAGAAAAATGGATTCATTCGAACACTGTATATGATTGCAATTTGCTACATAAGCAACCATGTGGTTTGATTTTTTTTTCACACGCACCTTGTATCAATATTTCTTCTAGTAGAATTAGAAAAAATTATTTTTATGGAAAAAATTCTCATTCACTCTTACCGTCTATTGTAAATAATTATATTTTATTAAAAAAATTATATTATACTAATCAATAATACTTTTGATTTTTTATCTCACATAAAAAAAAATCTATTTAAAATAGATTCGATAAAAAAATGAAAAAAAACATTATTTTAAATTTAATTGGACTTAGATGCCCAGAACCAATTATGATAATAAGAAAAACTATTCGTGATATGAAAGATAATGAAAAAATACTAATTTTATCAGATGATCCTGCAACTAAGAGAGATATTCCGAACTTTTGTTATTTTATGGAGCATAAATTATTAAAAAATGAAATTAAAGTTAAACCTTATCGTTATTTATTAAAAAAAGGATTATAGGTTTTGATAAAAATATCAAAAACACTTTTTATCATCATCAAATGTTTAATATATACACTGTATATCTAATATATAGAAATTTTATATATACGAAAATATAGTGTATACATTAAAAAATTCTATTACTATTAGTAATAGAAAATATTTTATATATTAATCAATATATTCAACATTCTTCTTAAAGGTTCTGCAGCACCCCATAAAAGTTGGTCTCCGACAGTAAAAGCAGATAAATATTTCTTCCCCATATTTAATTTTCTTAAACGACCTATTGGTATATTTAATGTACCAGTTACAGAAGATGGAGTTAATTTTAGCAATGTATCTTGTATGCTATTTGGAATTACATCAACCCATTTATTATGATTTCTAATAATTTCTTCAATATCTTCTAAAGAAACATCCTTTTTTAATTTAATAACAAATGATTGACTGTGGCAACGAAGTGAACCTATTCGTACACATGTACCATCAATTAAAATTGTATCTTTAGTGCCTAAAATTTTGTTAGTTTCAGCCTGTCCTTTCCATTCTTCTCGACTTTGACCATTACTCATTTCTGTATCGATCCAAGGTATCAGGCTTGCAGCTAAAGGAACAGAAAAATTTTTTACAGGAAAATTAACACTACGTGATATTTTAGTTACTTTATCTTCAATGCTTAGAATTGAATGAGAACCTTTTAATAAGTCTGTTTCAACACTTTTATATAATATCCCCATTTGATTTAATAATTCTATCATATGACGCGCACCTGCTCCAGAAGCTGCTTGATAAGTAGATACAGCAATCCATTCAACTAGTTCTGTTTGAAACAAACCTCCTAGAGACATAAGCATTAAACTAATAGTACAATTCCCTCCGACAAAAGTTCTAATTCCTTTGTTTATAGAATCTTCTATAACATTATAATTAACTGGATCTAATATAATTACAGAGTCATTTTTCATACGCAAATTAGAGGCTGCATCTATCCAATAACCTTTCCAACCATTTTTTCTTAAAGTCGGATAAATTTCTTTAGTATAAGAGCCTCCTTGACATGTAATTATAATATCCATTTCTTTTAATACATCTATATTATAAGCATTTTCTAAAATATTATATGATATATTATTTATAATGGGACCATCTTGACCAAATTGAGATGTTGAAAAAAATACAGGTTTAATTCTTGAAAAATCATTTTCTTCTTGCATACGTTTTAATAAAACTGATCCAACCATTCCACGCCAACCTACTAAACCAACAATTTTTATCATAAATCAATACACGGATAATTTACATTAACAATAATTTTATCAAAAGTGATATGTAGTTAAAGTAAAAATTTTTCCGCCTCCTAAAATAATCAGTAAAAAATTAATCAATAATCATCAATTTCATATAAGAAAAATATATGCTTTTAAAAATGTAAGGAATTTTTAAGAAAAATATTCAAATAGAAAATTCTATTTTTAATTTTAATTTTAAATATACTATAAAATTATAATTTTTCATTATAAAAAATATTTTATGTATAAAGATTATCACTTGAAAAGGATATAATAGATTAAAATGACTGAAATAATCTCTACAACCATATTGCTAGTTCTAATCATGGATCCTTTAGGCAATCTTCCAATATTCATGACGATACTAAAACACTTAGACGTAAAACGAAGAAGAATCGTAGTTATACGTGAAATGATTATAGCATTAATTGTAATGTTATTATTCTTATTTGTCGGAGAAAAGATACTTATTATTCTGAATTTAAAAACTGAAACAGTTTCGATATCTGGAGGTGTTATTTTATTTTTAATCGCTATTAAAATGATTTTTCCTTCTGAAGATAATAATAATGAGATCTCTTCATCTGAAGAACCTTTTTTAGTACCATTAGCTATTCCTTTAGTTGCAGGACCATCTTTATTGGCAACATTAATGTTGTTATCGCATCAATATTTACATCATATGTTTTATTTAGTGGGATCATTACTAATTTCATGGTTTTTTACTGTTATAATATTACTATCATCTAGTTTGTTCTTAAAATTATTTGGTTCAAAAGGAGTCAATGCGTTAGAACGTCTTATGGGGTTGGTGTTAATTATGCTTTCTACCCAAATGTTTTTAGATGGAATCAGAGCATGGTTTAAAAATTAAAATATATTATTTTTTAAGAACCTGTTATTAATGGAATAACAGGTTAAAATAATCGACTTAAAAATGGAATAAAAAAAATAAATTATACATAAGTAATTGTAAAAGGTATTATTATGACTATAAGAAAAATGACTGAACTAAATATAACAGAGAAAAGAATTTTAATAAGAAGTGATTTAAATGTCCCTATAGAAAATGGAATTATCCAATCTGATGCTAGAATACTAGCTGCACTACCTACCATTGAATTGGCTCTTCAGAAAAAAGCTAAAGTCATTATTATGTCTCATTTAGGAAGACCAAAAGAAGGATATTATACAAAAAAATATTCCTTATTTCCTATATTTGAATATTTTAAAAAAAAATTTAATAATACAAAAATATATTTTTCCAATAATTTTTTAGATGGTATTAAACTGAATCCAGGAGAAATCGCACTTTTAGAAAACACTCGATTCAATAAAGGTGAGTTAAACAATGACGAACAATTATCTAAAAAATATTCTGATCTTTGCGATATATTTGTAATGGACGCATTTGGAAGTGCACATAGAATGCAATCATCTACCTATGGGATTGGAAAATTTGTTAAAATTGCATGTGCTGGACTTCTTTTAATAAGTGAAATTGATGCTTTAAAAAAAGCATTAAAAAAACCAAAACGACCAATGGTTGCTATAGTTGGAGGCTCAAAAGTATCAACTAAATTTAATGTATTAAATAAATTGTCTAAAATTGCAGATACAATAATAGTTGGAGGTGGTATAGCAAATACATTTTTAGCTATTGATTACAAAATAGGAAAATCATTATATGAACCAGATTTTGTATTTGAAGCTAAAAAATTACGTGATAAATACAATATTATTGTGCCAATTGACTCTCGTGTTGGAAAAAATTTTTGTAAGAACGAACAGGCTATAATCAAATCACCTGATAATATCAAAGAAGATGAAGAAATAATGGATTTTGGTGATGAAAGTATTAAAAAAATTATTAGTATTATTACACAATCTCAAACAATTATGTGGAACGGACCAGTTGGGGTATTTGAATTTCCAAACTTTAGAAAAGGTACTGAGATGATTGCAAAGACAATTGCAAATAGCAATGCATTTTCTATAGCAGGAGGAGGAGATACATTATCTGTTATCGATATGTTTAATATAAAAAATAATATCTCTTATATTTCAACCGGAGGAGGAGCTTTTTTAGAATTTATAGAAGGAAAAAAACTACCTGCAATACAAATGTTAGAAGAAAATTTTAAAAATAAATCAAAATAATTAATAGGAAAAACATTGAATATTTTAAATGTTATTAGACCTGGTGTTATGAATGGTGACGAAGCTCGAATAGTGTTTGAGTTGGCTAAAAAAAAACAATTCGCAATACCAGCCGTGAACTGCATAGGTACTGATTCTATTAATGCTGTTTTGGAAACTGCTGCTAGAGTTAAATCTCCAATTATCATACAATTTTCTCATGGAGGAGCTTCTTTTATTGCTGGTTATAAAAAAAAACTATCAGAGAATCAAGAACAAGCAATTCAAGGCGCTGTATCTGGAGCTCAACATGTACATTTAATGGCAAAGCATTATGAAATTCCAGTAATACTTCATACTGATCATTGTCCTAAAGAAACACTATCATGGATTGACGGACTATTAGAAGTTGGTCAAAACTATTATTTCAATAATAATAGACCTCTTTTTACTTCTCATATGATTGATTTATCAAAAGAAAGTTTGGAAGAAAACATTAGTACCTGTAAAAAATACTTCAAAAGAATTAAGAATATTAATATGATGCTGGAAATAGAATTAGGATGTACAGGGGGTGAGGAAGATGGTATTGATAATACTAAGATAGATAAAAAATTACTTTATACACAACCTCAAGATGTTAATTATGCTTATGAAGAACTAAATACAATTAGTAAGAATTTTAGTATTGCGGCTTCATTCGGTAATATACATGGTGTTTATCAACCTGGAAATATTGATTTGCGCCCTATTATCTTAAAAAATTCACAAGAATTTGTAAGTTCTAAACACAATCTAGAAAAAAATCCATTGAATTTAGTGTTTCATGGTGGTTCAGGTTCCAATTTAAAAGAAATTAAAGAATCGATTCAATATGGAGTAGTTAAAATGAATATTGATACTGATATACAATGGGCCGCATGGAAAGGTGTTTTAGATTTTTATAAACAAAATAAAGAATTTCTACAACACCAATTAGGAAATACAACTAATAAACATAAACCTAATAAAAAATACTATGATCCAAGAACGTGGATAAGAAAATCACAGGAATCAATATCAATTAGATTAGAACAATCATTTAAAGAACTAAACTCTTTTAATATTTTATAAAGACTGTTAATTTTATCCCGGGGAATAAATAAAATATTCTCCGAAAAAACTTTATTAAAATAAATTTTATTTATTAAAATAGAAATAATTGCTAAAACTTTATTAATTATTAATAAAAAATATACAGAGATTAAAATGGATGAATTAAATGTAGTAAATAATATCAATCATGCAGGAACTTGGTTGATACGTAATCAAGAATTATTGCTTAGATATACAATAAATCTAACATCTGCTATTATTATTTTAGTTGTCGGAATGTTTATATCTAAAATCATATCAAATGGAGCTAATCAAGTATTAATTACTCGAAATATTGATGCAACTATTGCAGGATTTCTTTCTGCATTAATGCGATATATTATTATTACTTTTACATTTATTGCTGCATTAGGTCGGATTGGAGTACAAACAACATCAGTAATAGCTATATTAGGAGCTGCCGGCATGGCAATAGGTTTAGCTTTACAAGGATCTTTATCTAATTTTGCAGCTGGTGTGTTATTAGTCACATTAAGACCATTAAAAACTGAAGAATATGTCGATTTAGGAAGTGTTTCAGGAACTGTTTTAAATATTCATATTTTTTATACCACACTTCGTACTTTAGACGGTAAAATAGTAGTGGTTCCTAATAATAAAATTATTTCTGGTAATATTATTAATTATTCACGAGAACCTGCACGTCGTAATGAATTTATTATAAGTGTATCTTATAACAGCGACATCGATTTAGTAATAAAAATATTACGAAGCGTGATAGAAAAAGAAGAAAGGGTAATTAAAGATAAAGACATTATAGTTGGACTTAGTGAATTAGCTCCATCTTCTTTAAATTTTATAGTACGTTGCTGGAGTAAAAATCATGATTTAAATACAGTATATTGGGACTTAATGGCTAAATTTAAAAAAGAACTAGATAAAAATAATATCAACATTCCTTTTCCTCAGCTAGATGTACATGTTTATAAAAAAAAATAAGATAATATAATCCTCAAAAAAATTCAAAAAAATTAATTAATTTAAAAAATAAATTGCTATGTTTACCATTTACAAGTCAAATTCTCTTAATACGCTACTATTAAAAGCATATCATATTATTGAAGAAAAACCTTTTTCTAATATTTTTGAAAAAGAGATATTTATTTATGATAACAAAGTGCTATTTCAATACTTAAATATATTTATTGCTGAAAAAAAAGGTATTTCTGCTAATTTTAAATTTTATCATCCCAATGATTTTATATGGAAATTATTTAAAATAATTTTATCTAAAAAAGAGTTAAAAAATATATTTACTCATTCTATGATTATTTGGGAAATTATAAAAATTTTAGATAATAAAAAATTTTTTGAAAATTGCAGTAAAAAAAAAGATATGATAAAAAAATTTAAATTTTCATTTTTAATGGCCAGTATATTTAAAAAATATATTTTATATCGTCCTGAATGGATCAATCAATGGGAAATAGAAAAAAATATATCAATTTTTGACAAAAACGAACAATGGCAAATAAAATTATGGATGGAAATAATACATAATACAAAAAAAATAAATCAATCTAGTGATCATTTTGCTAATTTATTTTATAATATTCAGAAAATAATTAAAGAAAAAAAAATAAAAAAAAAATATTTACCTAAACGTTTCTTTATTATTTCCTCTTTTTCAATGAATCCTTCTTATATAAAAATTTTTCAAAATATTAGTATATATACTGATATTTATTTCTTATATATTACCCCATTTAAGAAAAATATATTTAATTTTATTCAAGATAATAAAATTTTTACAGATATAAAAATAGAAAAAAAAAATATATTAAATGATTCATTAATAACATTATGGGGACAATATGAAGAAATTTATTATTTTTATATTCTTAAGTCTAAAAAAAATAAAGTAATCAATTGCTTTAAAAAAAATAAAAATAAAAGTTTATTAAGTCAGATTAAAAATAATTTTTTTAACGATAGTGAATTCACACGCAAAAAAAGATTTTTAGAAATAAGTGACCATTCAATTTCTATAAATATTTGTTTTAATAAAAAAAATGAAATTGAAGTGTTATATGAAAAATTATTGATATTTCTTAATGAAAACTCATCTATAAAACCAGGTGATATAGTAGTTACTTCTTTTTCACTAGATACATATATTTCATCAATTAATTTAATATTTCAATCAATAGATAATAAAAAAACCATTCCTTTTTTTATCGCTAAAAAATCTTCTAAAACAACAGAAATAATGCTTTGGTCTTTTAAAAAAATATTAAATTTATCAAATAGTCGGTTCGAAAACGAAGAAATATTAGAATTACTCGATGTTCCTGAAATAGCAGAAAAATTTAATTTTTCAGAAGAAGAAATAAAAATTTTATACCATTGGATAGAAGAAACAAATATTCGATGGGGTATTAATGAAAAACATAAAAATTATTTGTTGTTTCCTAAAAATAAACAAAATACATGGTTTTACGGTATAGAAAAATTACTTCTTAGTTATGCAATGAATGATACAGAAAAAATTTGGAATGGTGTTTTGTCATGCAGTTTTATTAACGGTTCCAGATCGGAATTGATAGGAAAACTGATTTCATTTATAAAAATACTAGAAAAATGGCAAAAAAAACTATCAAAATTACAATACCTTACATATTGGCGTTCATTATATAGCGATTTAGTTAGTGATTTTTTTCAAAATAACACAAAAATAGAAAAATCTATTCAAATAATTCAAAAAAAATGGATAGAAATAATTGATGATAGTTTATCATCAAATTATTTAAAAAAAATTTCAATTAATATACTTAAAAAAATTTTTTTCTATAAATATTATGATAATAATCATGAAATATTTTTACCTGGAGTAGTAAATTTTTGCTATCCTGATTCTGTATGTTATATTCCATTTAAAGTAATATGTATGATTGGAACTGATCATACAAGTATTCCGAAAACAAATTATTTAGATAACTTTAATTTATTAAAAAAGTATCCGTTAATTGGAGATATTAATCTGTATCAAAAATATTCTTACTTGTTTGTTCAAAGCTTATCTTGTGCCGAAAAATATTTTTATATTAGTTATATCGGATATTCTGTTAAAGACGAAAGCAAAGTACATCCTTCAATTTTAGTTGATCAGTTATTAAATTATATAACATTAAATTTTTGTTTTATAGGCGATCAAAATTTAAGTTACAAAGAAAATTCTAAAAAAATCACTAAATATCTGTGCAAAAAACATAAAAAACAATTTTTCTATGAAACAAAAAATATAGAATCTTTTATACAAGATGATATAAAAAATGATTTTAAACATACAGAAAAAAATATATCTCATAAAAATTTACTAAAAAAAAATACTGATAATGAAATTAATTTGAAAGATTTGATAAATTTTTGGAAACATCCAATACGATATTTTTATAATTCTCATTTAAAAATTAAAATTCGTCAAAAAAAACAAAAAATCAATACAACAGAAACTTTTTTAGTAAATCCATTAAATTCTTTTAAAATAAAAAATAAACTACTAGATTACATCATACATAATAAAAATATAACAAAATTATACCAACACTACCTTCTTTCTGGAAAACTACCTTATCATTTTTTCGGGGAAATATTTTGGATAAAAAATATTAAAGAAATGAAATTGATAGCAAATAAAGTAATGCAATATAGAATTGAAAAAGAAGAAAAAAAGATTAATTTAAATATAGAAAAATACCAAATATATGGCGTTTTATCTGAAATACAAAGTACAGGGTTGCTGCGTTGGAAAACAAGCTCAATCAGATATAGCGATCGTATTGCTTTATGGTTAGAACATTTAATTTACTCTATATTAGGAGGTTGTGGGAAAAGCAAAATAATAGGTTATAAAAGTCAAATTTGGTCTTTTTCTTCTTTAAATTCTCATAGAGCACATAGTTATCTACTAGAGTATATTAAAGGATATATAAAGGGCATGAAAGAACCTCTTTTTTTAACAAAATCAGGGGCATCTTGGCTTGACCAGGTTTATGATGAAAGAAATAATTGTATTAAAAATGATTATTATACAAAAATAAAAGCATATAAAAAATTATTATATACCTGGAAAGGAGATAATTACACCGAAGGGGAACAAGAAGATTATTATTTAAAAAAAACAATTACCATATCAAATAAAAAGAACATCAAAAAAATTTGTGAGAGTGCTGAAAAGTGGCTTATTCCCATTTTAAAAAATAAAGGTTGAAAAAAAAAATAACAATTTGAAAATTGATAGTTTAAAAGAAAAACTTAATATATTTAAAATACCTCTTAATGGAATAAAATTAATCGAGGCTTCTGCAGGAACAGGAAAAACTTTTACAATAGTCCTATTATATTTGCGTTTATTATTAGGTATTGGAGAAAAAAAAATATATAAAAAAAAACTATTAGTTCATGAAATATTGGTAGTTACTTTTACTAATAAAGCCAAAGAAGAATTGTATATACGTATCAAAGATGGAATTCAAAATATGTATTTAACTTGTATTAATAAAACGACCTCAGATTCTTCTTTTCAGTTTTTTTTTAAAGAAATACATGATATAAAAGAAGCTATTTATGTTTTAAAAAGAGCACAAAATGACATGAATAGCTCTTCTATTTACACAATACATAGTTTTTGTCAACACATATTACAATTACATACTTTTCATTTTAATGATATTTTTGAAGAAAAAATAATTGAGAATGAAGATAATTTATATTTACAAGCGACACAAGACTTTTGGAGACGTTTTTTTTATACACTACCAGAAGATATTATCAAAATTATCTATCAAGATTATAAAAGCCCAGACCATCTTTTAAAAACGATAAAACCATTTTTTTATATAAAATCCATTAATTTTCCTACAAAAATATTAAATAATAAAAAACTGATTATGTATCATGAAGAAAATATAAAAAAAATAATTTTTTTTAAAGAAATGTGGTTGATTTATCATAAAATAATACAAAAAACAATTAACGATTTAGAAATCAATAAGAAAATATATAGTAAATTTAATCTAATTAAATGGATTAATAAGATAACAGAATGGGCTAAATCTGAAACTAAAGATTATACTATTCCTTCTATACTAAAATACTTTACAAAAAAAAATATAGAAAAAAATACAATCAATAATACATGTTCAAAGTATATTATATTTGAAGAAAGTGAAAAAATATTAAAAAAGAAATTTTCATTGAAAAATGTCATTATAATCTATGCTGTAAAAAAAATTCATCAGTTTCTACTTAAAGAAAAGAAAAAAAAATCATTGATAGGATTTAATGACTTGTTAAGTATACTATTAAAAACTATAAAAAAAGAAAAATTTTTAAAAGACTTAATAATAAAAAAATATCCCGCGGCATTTATTGATGAATTTCAGGATACTGATATTCAACAGTATAAAATATTTAATCTTTTATATAAAAAAAACAAAACAACAGTATTATTTCTTATTGGTGATCCAAAACAAGCAATATATAGCTTTAGAGGTGCAGATATTTTTTCTTATTTATATGCAAAATCTAAAATAAAAAAATACTATTATCTTGATACTAATTGGCGTTCTTCAATAAATATATGTAAAAGCATCAATTTTTTATTTTCTCAAAATATAAATCCATTTATATTTAAAAATATTCCATATATACCGGTTGTCCCTTCTAGTAAAAACTTAAAAATGAATTTTACAATTAATGATGTCGCTCAAACTCCAATTAGTTTTTTTTTACAAGAAGAAAAAGAAGTATCTATAGATGATTATCAAGTTTGGATTTCTAAACAATGTGCAAATGAAATTAGTTTTTGGTTAACTTGTGCTAAAACAGGAAAAGCAAAAATCACTACTAAAAATGGGGAAAAAATTCTTACAGCTAACGATATCGCTATACTGGTTAGAAATAGAAAAGAAGCTGATCTTATTCAAGATGAATTAGAAAAACTTAATATAATTTCAATATATTCATCTAATAAAAATAGTGTATTTCAAACTCTTGATGCTCAAGAATTACTATGGATACTAGAATCTATTTTAGAACCCGAGAACGAAATATTATTACAACAATCAATGGCTTCACATATTTTAAAAAAATTATCCCTTGTAGTTGAAAACAAAACAATCAGTAATAAAAACTCTTATTTTATAATAGAAAAATTATATGAATATCATGATATATGGGAAAAAATTGGCGTTTTTCAGATGATTAAAATCATGATATTAGAATATCAAAAAAACTCTTTTTGCACAGAAATTAATGAAAATCATATAAAAAATTTAAATTTTTTACATATTGGAGAATTATTACAAGAGCAATTCCAATTTTTTCATAAAAAAATATCTTTAATTCGTTGGTTTCAAAAAAAAATATCCACAAAAACACAACCTGAATATAATGAAAGTATAAAGTGTTTTGATGAATCTCCATCGATTAAAATTATTACGATACATAAATCAAAAGGATTAGAATATCCTATTGTTTGGATACCTTTTAGTATAGATTTTAAAAAATCAACACTAGCTATTTATCACGATCAAAAAAGTTTAAAAACATTTTTTGATGAAAATTATAGCAATAAATTTTTAAAAATAGCAGACGAGGAAAGGTTAGCAGAAGATATACGTTTTTTATATGTTGCACTTACAAGATCTATTCTTCATTGTAGTATTGGATTAGCTTGTTTAATAAAAAAAATAATAAAAAATAGAAATAATAGTGATATTCATCAAAGTGGTTTAGGATTCACCATACAAGGTGGAAAGACTATGAATTATGAAGGTCTGTTGGAAAAATTAAAAAAATTGAGTATTAACAATTTTATTGAAGTAAAAAATAATACAGATAATTTTAGTTTTTCTAGAAAACCACAAACTATTAGTTTAATATGTAAAAATAAATTTTTAAACAAAAAAAATATTAGAAATACTTGGAGTATAACAAGCTTTAGTCAATTAAATAAAATAAATAAATTATCAAAACATCATCAAAAAGAAGTTGCTCTAAAAGAGTTATGTATAAAAAATCAAGAAAAAAAAAATCAATCTCTATTAACAATACATAATTTCCCAAAAGGAAAAAAAACTGGTTTAATGATTCATTATATATTAAAAAATTTACATGTTTTAAAGAATAAAAATTCTAATTGGTTTTCTTGTATCTTAGAAAAATATAATATTCATATAAAATGGACTTCCGTGTTAATATATTGGATAAAAAATATTATAAATACACCTCTTAATGATGAAAAAATTATTTTATCCAGAATAGATGAAAAATCATCTATAAGAGAACTAGAATTTTTTTTTCCGATAAAAAATATGTTATATAGTACAGAACTAAATAAAATTATTCAATCTATTAATCCAACATCTATTACTTCTCCACAATTATCTTTCAATCCAGTCAAAGGGATGTTAACAGGATTCGTTGATTTAGTTTTCATTTGGAAAAAAAAATATTATATATTAGATTATAAATCTAATTGGTTAGGAAAAAATAATAATTTTTATTCTTCTATACATATAAACAAAGAAATAGTTAAAAAAAGATATCATCTACAATATCAAATATACACTATAGCGATTCATAAATATTTACAAAAAAAACTAAAAAACTATAATTATAAAGATGATTTTGGAGGTGTTTTTTACTTTTTTTTACGTGCTATAGATTGTCCAAAAAAGAACAATGGAATTTTTTATACTATGCCTAATTATTCTCTAATAAAAAAAACGATGACTTTAATTTCATAAAAAATATGCTTATTTTATTAAAAAAAGCTGTAAAATTGAAAATTATACGTCCAATTGATTTTTATTTTTCTCAATTTATCGCACAAAAAAATAATATTGTTATGTTAGTTGCTGCTTGTGTAAGTTATGAAAGCAGTAGAGGTTATATTTCTCTGCCAATTAAATATTTTGAAAAACATTATTTTTTTTCTAGTTCAAATGAAGTATTTATAAAAAAAATATTGACTCTTTTAGAAAAAAAAATAAATTGGCCCGTTGAGTTATTAAAACATGCATCTATTGGTAATGGTGGTACTTCTACACCTTTAGTTTTACATAAAAAAAAAATATATCTCTATAAAATGTGGAAATCTGAAAGTAATATTTTTAACTATTTATATACAAAAAATAAAAAAAATAAAATTAATCAAAAAAAATGCTCAAAAATATTGGAAAATTTGTTTCCTCAAAAAAATATGAGTTTTCAGAAAATAGCGGTAGCATTAACTTTAATAAATAATATAACATTTATTATTGGTGGGCCCGGAACTGGAAAAACTACTACTATATTGAAAATAATAATTGCATTAATAAAAAGTTCAAAAAAATCAATAAAAATTCAGTTATCTGCACCGACAGGAAAAGCGACAACACATTTAAATGAAATTCTAAAAAACAATATCTTTGATCTGTATTTTTCTGAAAAAGAAAAGTGTTCTCTACCATCTACAGCTACAACTATACATCAACTATTGGGTATTCAAAAAATATCACAAAAAAGTTTTTTTAATAAAAGTAACTGTTTAGATTTAGATGTTTTGATTATCGATGAAATCTCAATGGTAGACATTTTAATGATGGAAAAAATATTATCTTCAATTTCAAAAAATACCAAGTTAATTTTTATAGGAGATCATAATCAATTAGGTCCAATAGAATCAGGTTCTATTCTAAGAAAAATTTGTTATTACGCAAATGATGGATATAGCTTTAAATCTATGATTAGTATTGAAAAACTTACACAATATAAATTGTGTAAAAAAATAAATAAAAAAACAACAAACTTTATTAGTGATAATATATGTGTTTTAAATAAAAACTACAGATTTAATAAAAATTCAGGTATTTATACGTTGTCTAATGCTATTTTTAAGAAAAAAACTAGGATCATTGAAAGTCTATTTGATAATTCGATAAAAAACATTTTTTTTTATGAAACTAACTCTTCTGAACAATATAAAAAAATGATCAAAAATATATGTTTAAACTATGAAGATTTTTGGGAAAAAATATATAAAAAAGCGACAATGAAAGAAATAATAGAATCTTTTCAAAATTATCAAGTTTTGTGCATATTGCATGATGGTTTATTTGGTGTGAATATTATAAATAAAAAGTTAGAAGAAAATATGTATAAAAAAAATATTATAAAATATTTTTATATTGATGGAGAAGAATGGTATATAGGGAAACCTATTATGATTATTAATAATAATCGTGCTCTAAATGTATCAAATGGAAATATAGGTATTACTAACATCAATAAAAATGGCATTTTACAAGTATCTTTTTTAAAAGAAAACAATACAATTAATAATATTCCTGTAAAGATATTAAGAAATTATAAAACTGCCTGGGCTATTACTGTTCATAAATCACAAGGTTCAGAATTTATGAATACAGCTTTAATACTACCTAATTTCAACTCTCATATTTTAAATAAAGACACTTTGTATACTGGTATAACAAGATCTCGAAAAATATTAAGTATTTTTTCAGATAAAAAAATTTTTTTAAATACTATTTTTAAAAATACGAATAAAATATTATTTTAATTTTAGTAATTTATTTTTTTAATAATTCCTGAAAATATTTAAATTACATCAATCATTAAAATTTTTGAACCACGCTGATAGTTATACATCTTCTTTTTACTTTCCGGTAAAACTTCAATGTCCACTAAAATAAAACCTCTTTCTTGAAACCAATGAATACTCTGGGTTGTTAATACAAAAATTCTTTTCAAGTGCATGTCTTTAGCGTTCATTTTAATTTTTTTTAACAATGCGTCCCCACGAGAAGAATTGCGATAATCGGGATGAACAGCTAGACAGGCCATTTCTCCTATTTTTTCCTTAAAAAAAGGATATAACGCTGCACAAGCAATAGTTAAATTATCATGTTCAATAATAGTAAATTTATCTACTTCTATTTCTAATTGCTCTCGTGATCTACGAACTAAAATTCCTTTATGTTCTAATGGACGAATTAATTCTAATATTCCTCCAATATCATTAATACTAGCTCCTCTTATTTTTTCTGCTGATTCCATAACCATTTGAGTACCAATACCATCACGAGAAAATAATTCTTGTAAAAGAGCTCCGCTTTTATGATAGCTAATTAAATGACTACGATTAACTCCACTCTTGCAGGCTTTTATTGATCCTTTTAAAAAACGAACAGTAGAGGAAATATAATCACCTTTTTTTTCCAATTTTTTAATTATATTTTTTATATCATTAGACAGTAATTCAGAAATAATTTTACCTTCGTCATTAATCACTCCTTGATTACCACAAAAACCTATCATTTTTTCTGCTTTTAGTTCAATGCTAACTTGAGTAGCTATTTCTTCGGAAGTTAAATTAAAACTTTCTCCTGTTACAGAAACAGCTACTGGACCAATTAAAACTATTGCTCCATTATTTAATTGACAATTAATTGCATTTTTATCAATCCTCCTAACTCTGCCACTATGACAGTAGTCTACGCCATCATCAACTCCTAATGGTTGTGAAATAATAAAATTACCACTAACCACGCTAATATTTGCTCCTTGAAGAGGGGTGTTAGTTAAACTCATCGACAAACGTGCGGTAATGTCAAGTTGCAATTTTCCTGCAGCCTGTTTCACTTGCTCCAAAGATGCTAAATCAGTAATACGTATAGATTTATGATAAATTATTTTGATATTTTTTTCTTTTAAACTAGTATTAATTTGAGGACAAGCGCCGTATACAACTACCAAACGAATGCCTAAACTATGTAATAATCCTATATCATTAATGATACTATAAAAATTTCCATATTTGATCGCTTCACCACCTAACATTATTACAAACGTTTTACCTCGATGAGCATTAATGTAAGGAACGCTGTGACGAAAACCCTGAACTAATTCAGTATTACGTTCTTTCATATCAATCCTCTTGCATTTTTAATGCAATATATATATTATTTTTTTGTTAATTTAATTTTTATCATCTCGGACAAGATAATATTAAAATTCTGAAAGGTTTTTTTGAATAATTTGAAAAAAGACAGGGTTGAATTAATTTTTTTAGAATAATTATAATTTTAATAATTATAATTTTAATATATTGGTTGCGGGGGCTGGATTTGAACCAACGACCTTCGGGTTATGAGCCCGACGAGCTACCAGACTGCTCCACCCCGCGCCTGTATTAATATACATATTACACTTTTATAAAAAAATTGCAATAATTTTTATAAAAAAATTGTTAATTAAAAATATTTTATTAATCAATAAGTTTGAATATATAAAAATGCAAAAAAAAATCATTAAAACAATAATATTTTTTAGTTTATTTTTTTTATTTGAAAAATCATATGCATATATAAATATCAATCAAGGACAACAGTATGAAAAAAAACTCATTCAAAATTTGACAAAAATAAAGCAAATAAATATTAAAAAAAAAATAATTAATGCAGAATCATTTTATATTCAAGTGGAAAAAATAAAAAAATTTTCTCCATCTTTATATTTAAAAAATGAGTCTACTTATAAAACAATTTTAAAATGGTTGAAAAAAAACTCTAATATTAATGAACTTAATGAATTTGGAATCAATTTATTTCAAATGAAAGGGATAGATAACTATGGTAATGTTAAAATAACTGGATATTATACCCCAATAGTACAAGCTAGAAAAATTAAAAAAAATAACTTTAAATATCCGATATATTCTATGCCTTATCATCTAAAAAAAAATGAACCTTTACCAAAAAGAAAAGATATATATAATGGAGTTTTAGATAAAAAATATATTTTAGCTTATAGTAATTCTTTAATAGATAACTTTATTATGGAAATTCAAGGTAGTGCATTTATAGATTATGGAAATAAGAAAAAATTAATATTTTTTAGCTACGCAGGAAAAAATGGTTGGCCCTATAAATCAATTGGACAAATCCTTATAAATCGAGGTGATATAGAAAAAAAAAATATGTCTATGCAGGCTATTAATAAATGGTTTACAAAACACACAAACAAAGAAATACAAGATTTATTTGAAAAAAATGAATCCTTTGTGTTCTTTAAAGAAACAAAAAAAAAACAGGTATATGGAGCAAGTGCTGTACCATTAATAGCGCAAACATCAGTAGCAGCTGATAATTCTATAATCAAAAAAGGAAGTGTAATTTTATTAAAAATACCAATACTTGATCAAAATGGTGTGTTTTTAAATAAATATGAAATGCGTTTAGTAATTGCTTTAGATGTAGGAGGTGCAATTAAAGGCCATCATTTTGATATTTATGAAGGAATTGGTACAAAAGCATCTATACTATCAGGTTATTATAATCATTATGGATATGCTTGGATACTGAATAAAAAATAATTAATTATATCAATTTAAATAATAAGAAAATATAAAAAATGAATATAATCCAATCAGGAATTACAGCTGAAAACTCATCTATTGCTATAATAATTGCTCGATTTAATGAATTTATTAATAAAAATTTATTACTAGGAGCACTAGATACCTTGAAAAGAATAGGTCAGGTACACGAAGAGAACATCTTAAAAATATATGTTCCTGGAACATATGAAATACCAACTATTGCAAGTTATATCGCAAAATCTGGAAAATATGATGCGATCATCGCTATAGGAACAATTATAAAAGGACAAACTGATCATTTTAAATATATCGCTAATGATACTAGTAGTAGTCTTTCTAGAATTAGCGCTCAATATTTTTTACCTATTACACTAGGGATACTAACAACTAAAAACATTGAGCAGTCAATTGAAAGATCTGGAACAAAAATGGGAAACAAAGGATCTGATGCCGCTTTAGCCGCATTAGAAATGATTAATGTTATGAAAAAATTAAAAAAAGTAATATATTATTAAACATCTATTTTAATATTCAACTATTTATAATGAAATATACTGAATTTGAAATTATATCAAAATACTTTAAACGTAATCAAAAAAAAGATGTTAATGAAATTAAAGGTATTGGAGATGATAGTGCTTTAATAAAAATACCAAAAAATAATATTCTTGCAATTAGTACTGATACACTAGTTGAAGGAACTCATTTTTTAAAAAATATATCTCCTGAAGATTTAGGATATAAAACAGTAGCAGTTAATCTCAGTGATCTTGCTGCTATGGGTGCTGAACCCAAGTGGACAACATTATCTATTACAATGCCTGAATCTAATAATATATGGCTAAAAAAATTTAGTAGCAGTTTTTTTAAAATATTAAACAAGTATAATGTACGATTAATTGGTGGCGATACAAACCGCGGATCATTAAGCATCACTTTAAGTATGTATGGGTTACTAAAAAAACAGATTGCATTGCTAAGAAGTAATGCTAATATAGGAGATTTGATTTATGTAACTGGAACTCTTGGGGAAAGTGCAGCCGGTTTATTTTTACTTAAAAAAAATATTTTTATAAAAAACGTAAATATACGAAATTATTTGATTAAAAAACATTTAAATCCTATACCCAGAGTTTCTGAAGGTATGGCTCTTAGAAAAATTGCAAATGCAGCTATTGATTTATCAGACGGATTAATTGCCGATTTAGATCACATATTAAATGATAGTCAATGCGGAGCAAATATTAATTTAAATAAAATTCCTATTTCAAAAGTTTTAATTGACAACTTTCAAAGTCAAAATTATCTGAATTGGGCATTAAATGTAGGAGAAGATTATGAGTTATGTTTTACTATCTCAAAAAAAAATATAGATAAACTAAAAATAATCAAAAAAAAATTCTTAGTAAATTTCACATGTATTGGATACATTACACCTATTGAACAAGGTTTTAATTTATTTGATAACCAAAAGAAAATTATCTTTAAAAAAAAAGGTTTTAATCACTTTGATTAAAAGTTTATAAAAAATTTAAAAAATATGTTGGTTAAATATGAACGATATATTTTACATGAAAAGAGCAATAGAACTTAGTAAATTAGGTGAATTTACTACAGCACCAAATCCTAATGTAGGATGTGTTATTGTCAAAAATAACATAATTGTTGGTGAAGGATGGCATGAACAAGCAGGAAAAAATCATGCAGAAATTAATGCATTAATTATGGCTGGAGAAAAAGCACAAGGAGGAACAGCTTATGTAACATTAGAACCATGTAATCATTTTGGTAAAACCCCTCCATGCTGTAATGCACTCATTAAATCTGGAATTAATCGTGTTGTCATTTCTAATATAGATCCTAATCCTAAAATTTCTGGTAATGGAATACTATATTTAAAAAAACACGGTATTTGTGTAAAAACAGGTTTGCTATCAAAAGAATCAAAACAATATAATAAAGGGTTTTTTAAAAGAATGAAAACTGGATTTCCATGAATACAGCTTAAAATAGCTATATCAATCGATGGAAGAATTGCAATGAGAAACGGCGATAGTAAATGGATTACTTCAAAACAGGCGCGTCAAGATGTTCAAAAATTTCGAGCAAAAAGTTCAGTAATTCTAAGTAGCAGTTCTACTATTTTAAGTGATAATCCTTTATTAAACGTACGATATAAAGAGCTTGATAAAAAAACACTATCTATTTTCCCTAATAAAATATTTCAACATCCAATAAGAGTAATTATAGATAGCAAAAATCGTGTTCAACCGTCACATAATATTATTAAAACAAAAGGGAAAATTTGGTTAATTAGATTAAAATCTGATAGAAAAATATGGCCTAAAAATACAACTCAAATTATAGAAAAAGATCATAATAAAAAAATTAATATATTTTCTCTTTTAAAATTCTTAGGACAGTCAGAAATTAACAATGTTTGGATAGAAGCTGGCAGTACTTTATCGGGATTCTTATTAAATTCATATTTAATTGATGAATTAATTATATATATGGCTCCTAAAATACTTGGACATGAAGCAAAACCATTATGTATGATTTATGAAAAATTAAAAATATCGAACTCTCTTCAATTCAAGTTTAAAAATATTTGTCAAATAGGTCCCGATATAAGATTAATCTTATCTCCCAAAAAAATATAATACTAATATATTAAATATATAAGAGAAATTTTATTTATGAAACCATCTTTTCGAAGAAAAGCACGCGCATGTGCATTACAAGTATTGTATTCTTGGGAAATATCTCATAACAATATTAAAGAAAGTGCCATCTATTTTTTAAAAGAAAAAAATAAAAAAAATATTGATATTGTATACTTTTATGAATTAATTATTGGAATTACATACGACTGTAAAAATATAGATAATTTAATGAAACCTTATTTATTTAGATCATTAAAAGAATTAGGACATATTGAAAGGGCAATTCTTAGAATTTCATTTTATGAATTACATAAAAGAAATGATATACCTTATAAAGTTTCAATTAATGAAGGTATTGAACTAGCTAAATTATTTGGTTCTGAAGATAGTCATAAATTTATCAATGGTGTTTTAGATAAAGCAGTATTTAAAATGGGATATAACAAAAAAGTTGTTATCGCATAATCATATGATAAAAAATCATATCTATTCTATACTATACTATTAATATTTTTTATATTATTGTCTTAGCCAATAAAATATTTGTTTATAGATACCTTCAGAATCTAATTTATAGACATGTCTAATTTCTTCTTGCGTGCCTTGAGGGATAAATGTATCCGGTAGTCCAATATTTAAAACTGGCAGAAAAATCTTATTTACCATAATGAATTCGTTAACAGCACTGCCTGCTCCACCAGAAATAACACCTTCTTCAAGAGTGATAAAGAATTTATTTTGAGAAGATAATTTCAAAATCATACTTTTATCTAAAGGCTTAACAAAACGCATATCAACTAATGTTGCATCTAACTTTTCTGCTGCACAATAAGCATTGTGCAACAAAATACCAAAATTTAAAATAGCTATTTTTTTACCTCTTCTTTTTATAAGAGATTTTCCTATTGGAATTCTATTCATAGGCATTAATAATTCTCCTACACCGTATCCTTTAGGATATCTTACTACACTAGGACCCTTATTATGCATATAGCCAGTATAAAGCATTTGACGACATTCGTTTTCATTGCTAGGTGTCATAATAACTATACCTGGAATACACCTTAGATAAGCTAGATCAAAAACTCCCTGATGAGTTTGACCATCATTCCCAACAATCCCAGCTCTATCGACAGCAAACAAAACAGATAGTTTTTGTAAAGCTATGTCATGTATAAGTTGATCATAAGCTCTTTGAAAAAAAGTAGAATAAATTGAAACAACTGGTTTATAGCCACTAATTGCAAGACCTGCTGCAAAAGTAACTGCATGTTGTTCAGCAATAGCAACATCAAAATATTGATTTGGAAAGAGACGAGAAAATTTCACCATTCCAGACCCTTCACACATTGCAGGTGTGATAGCTATTAATTTTTTATCAAATGCAGCTATTTCACAAAGCCAGGTACCAAAAACATCTGAATAACTAAGAGATTTTGAAACTGATGAATCACGTGAAGATATTGTATGCCATTTGATAGGATTTAGCTCAGCAGGAAGATAACCTTTTCCTTTTTTAGTTACAAGATGCAATAAATACGTACCTTTTTTATTCTTGATTTTTTTTAATGTATTAATAATAGAAAAAATATTATGCCCATCAAATGGTCCTAAATACTTACATCCTAAATTAGAAAAAATTGAATTAAAAGATATAGAATGATTTTGAATTCGTTTATCTTTAAAAAATAGCTTCTTATTCAATAAACGTATTTTTTTTCGGTTTTTTTGAGTATTTTGAACACTTCTTAAAATTTTTAAATGCTTGTTTAAAGCTCCGACGTTTCTTGAAATAGACATTTGATTATCATTCAATATAACTAATAAATTAGATTGTATTTCACCAGCATGGTTTATAGCTTCAAATGCCATACCAGCAGTCATTGCACCATCACCAATAATACATATAGTTTTTCTATTTCTACCTTCTTTTTCAGCTGCAATAGACATTCCTAAACCTGCGCTGATTGAAGTAGAAGAATGACCGACACTTAAAGAATCATATTCACTTTCTTCTCGACAAGGGAAAGAATGTAATCCATTTTTTTTTCTAATACTGTTTATTTTTTCACCTCTACCAGTCAATATTTTATGAGGATATGCCTGATGCCCTGTATCCCATAATAAATTATCAAATGGGGTATTATACACATAATGAAGAGCTACAGTAATTTCTACTACACCTAATCCAGAAGCAAAGTGTCCTTTAGAAATACTCACTACGTCTAACAAGTATTCTCGTAGTTCAAAACATAATTGTGGCAACTGTTCGACACTTAAAAGTCGTAAATTTTCTACTGAATTAGCAAAAGATAAAATTGGATATTTGTTAAAATTAAAATTCATTAGATACTCATTATTAAATTTATTTCATACATTTGATGATAAATTTTATTAATTTTTCTAGTATGTTGGTATTGAAATTTTTTTTTTTAAACTATTTAATGCTAAAAATGATTTCTTATGTAATTGTTTTATTTTTTTTCTTGATTCATCTAAACCTATTATTAATGGATAAGTATGTTTTTTAATAATTTTTTTATTGTCTGTTTTTACACTATCTTTTTTAAAATCTAAAATATCATCCTGAATTTGAAATGCCAAACCAATAGAAATCGAAAAAAGATCTAATATTGATAATATAGATTTAGAAAAATTATTAGAAGAAAAATATACTAAACGTACAGCAGAACGCATTAAAAAAGAAGTTTTATATAAATTAATTATTTCTAATTCAGATAAATTTACATCTTTTTTTTCTGCTTCTAAATCTAAATTTTGACCCATGCACATCCCAGATGAACCAATGGAATAAGATAATTCAGAAATCATTTTTATACGTTTTAAATTAGATACATTTGGCATAAAACTGTTTGATAGAATATTAAACGCAAGACTTTGCAAAGCATCACCAGCAAGTAAAGAAGTACTTTCACCGTATTTTACATGACAAGATATCTTTCCTCTTCTAAAATTATCATTATCCATACAGGGTAAGTCATCATGTATTAAAGAGTATGAATGAATAAATTCGATGGCAGTAGATATAACATCTAATGTAGTAATATTAACTTTAAAAACATCTCCAGTTGAATATATTAAAGATGAACGCAATCTTTTACTACCTGAAAATACACTATATTTCATTGCTTTTAAAAGACTTGATTTTTGAAAAGGCAACTGATTTAATGTATAAAATAATTTTTGATTAATACGATGTTTGTATCTCTCATATAGATGAAAAAAATGCATATTTAGCACCTAAAAAAATAAATATTTATTATATATAAAAATTTGATTATACTATAAATAAAATCTATTTCTTAGAAAAAAACTAAAAATCAACCATAATAAAATTATAAATAATTCAAAATAAAATATCTGTGAAAAGTTTAAAAAACTATATAACCATCCGCTAAAAACACCTCCAAAAAAAATACCTAAAAATTGACTAGTAGAATAAATGCTCATTATACTACCTCTATAATTATTTGATAATTGCCTGCTAAGATGTGAAGAAAGAAAAACTTCAAGAAAGTTAAAAGATATAAAAAAAATCTGTAAAGAAATTATTAAAAATAATAAATTTTTTTGTGCTGATAAAAAAATAATTTCTGAAAAAAGAATAAATAAAATACAAATTTCAATAATATTTTCTAAAATATATTTATATTTACAATAAAATATAAATAAGAATAAAACAAAAAAAGAAATTAATATAGTACCTAAATATACTTTCCAATGATTGTCTAAAGAAAAACCAGATATTTCAAACTGATTAGGAATCATCGTGAACTTAATCATCAATAAAAAATGTAAAAAAAATACTCCTAAATAAAATCTAAAAAAAACTTTATTTAAAACAAAGTTTAATACTTTTTTATATGAATGGAGAGTTTTATTTTGTTTTAATATATTTTTTTTTGAAAAAGGAACAAAAAAACAAACAATTATCATACAAACAATAGATAAAAATGCAGATATCCAAAAAATAGAAAAAAACCCAAAATAATGAACAATTATAGGACCAGAAACTACAGCAATTAAGAAGGAAATAGCAAAGCTAACACCTATAGCAGCAATAGATTTAACACGGTTTTCTTCACGGATCAAATCAGATAAAAAAGCCATACACACACCAGATATAGCTCCCGAACCCTGAAAAAATCTACCAATAATTAAACCCCAAATGGAATGAATACTAGCTGATATAATATTTCCTATAAAAAACATAAAAAGACCTAGTAAAATTATTTTCTTTCGATTGAATTTATCAGATAATATTCCAAATGGAATTTGAAAAATTACCTGAGAAATTCCATAAATACCCATTGATAACCCGATTAAAAATTTATTACCACCATCTAAAAGCATGCCATATTTACTTAAAATAGGAAGAATCATAAACATTCCTAACATACGTAATAAAAAAATTACGCAAAAACTTAATGTAACTTGTAATTCTAAAAAGTTCATTTTATAATCCTTTATACTCAATTTAATATTTTTTTAAAATTTATATCCAGATTAAAATATATTTATCAAAAAAATGAATACTGATAACAAAATATTATATACATATGAAAATCTTGAAAAAGATTCAGAGGGATATTTAAAGAAAACTAAAGATTGGAATATAAAATTAGCAGAAGAAATCGCAAAAAGAGAAAATATTACTCTAAGTTCTGATCACTGGAAAGTAATAATTTTTGTACGTAAATTTTATTTTAAATTTAATATAACACCATCGATGAGAATGTTAATTAAAAGCATCCAAAAAGAAATAGGAAAATCTAAAATGAATAGTATTTATTTATTTAAACTCTTTCCTAAAGGACCTGCTAAACAAGCCAGCAAAATTGCTGGAATACCTAAACCAGTCAAATGCTTATAAAAAAAATAAATTAAAATATTTTAAAAAAAAACATCGATTGATATCAAAAAATTAAAAAAAACAATAACAATAATTGAGAAATAAAATAGTTTCCTAGCATTTTTCTTATCATTATTCTTTTTTATATTAGAATAAGATAAAAACGACCAATAAAAATTTACAATAGAAGAGAGAAGTAAAAAATTATAACTTAAATAACCCAAAAAAGTAAATAACGAACTAAAAAAAGAAAAATTAAGAACATAAAAAAAAATATGTTTTTTTGTTATAGCAACACCCTTCACAACAGAAAAAACAGGAATTTTAGCTTCTCTATAGTCCTTTATTCTCATAATAGAAATAGAATAAAAATGAGACATTTGCCAAAATATCACAATAACAAATAACAATATAGAACATATATCAATGGTATTAGAAACTGCGGTATAACCAATAACAGATGGTGTAGAACCCGAAAAACTTCCGATAAATGTAGAATAAAATGATCTTCTTTTATAAAACATGGTATATAAAACCACATAAATAAAAAAACCAAAAACAGCTAAACTCATTGATATAAAATTTACTAAACAACCTAATATAGATAAACCTAAAACGCCTAAAAAAATAGCAAAATTGAATACAGAAAAAACAGGAAGCAATTTTTTTGAT
The DNA here is from genome assembly GCF_000009605.1 of Buchnera aphidicola str. APS (Acyrthosiphon pisum). Classification (NCBI taxonomy): domain Bacteria; kingdom Pseudomonadati; phylum Pseudomonadota; class Gammaproteobacteria; order Enterobacterales; family Erwiniaceae; genus Buchnera; species Buchnera aphidicola. The sequence continues at coordinate 513,618 of NC_002528.1, forward strand.
AGAACTCTGTTACTTGTACGCTTCATTTTTTTATCTATATCAATATCGATTAAATTGTTAAAAACACAAGCAGAAGCAATTACTAAAGACGCCCCCAAGATAGTATATATAAATAAAACATAATTGAAAGCAGCATGTCTAGATGCAAATAAAAAACCTCCTGTAATTAAAGTAGAATTTCCAATAATAATACCAGGTTTAGTAATTTCTATATAATTTTTAAACATATAAATAAATTTTCTTAAATTAAGTTTTTACATTGTATTATGATTTAAATTAAACATAATCCATATAGAACCAAATACTACAATGAAAATAATGATGATCACAAATAATAAAGTAATCAGATTCCATCTTTCTTCTGGATCAAAACTTAAATGTAAAAAATATACGAAATGAATAATAATTTGACTAATAGCACATAACAAGAAAATAATGTAATTAACTTCGCTGCAAAAGAATTTTTCTATTGCCAATAGAAATGGCAGTGTAGTTAATAGAGAAGAAAATAAAAAACCTAATAAATAAGACTTCATTTCTTTATTCATATTAAAGTTTAAAAAACTACTCATTAAATAGCTCCATTTAAATAAACAAAAGTAAAAACACAAATCCATATAATGTCTAAAAAATGCCAAAAAACACTAAAACACAAAATTCTAGTTCGAATAGAATTAGTCAAACCTAGTTTTTTTATTTGATAAAGAATTGACAATATCAAAATTAAACCGAAAAAAATATGTACACCATGAGTGGCAACAAGAGTAAAGAAAATAGAAAAAAAAGCATTTTTATCAGGACCAAAGTTTTCTATAATCAATTCATAAAATTCATGCACTTCCATTAATAAAAAAATCAAGCCAAATATAAAAGTTATTGTTAAAAATGAATAAATCATTTTTATACGTTTCTGATTCATTGCGATAACAACAAACCCACATGACAAAGAACTTAATAATAATAAAAATGTTTCTAATAAAATAGAAGATAAATTAAAAATTTTATTACTAATTAAATTAATTGATATATTTGAAGAGACGATAGCATAAACGGCAAAAAGAACCGCAAACATAATACAGTCGCTCATTAAATATATCCATAAACCAAATAACTTTTTAGTTTCTGATATTTTATCATGCGTACTAGAATTACTATTTAATATAGTATTATTAAATTTATTTTCTATCATTTTAAACCTGCTTTTTGAATATTTTTCCAATATTGATGCTCAATTTTTTTTATCTCTTCTGCTGATATAGTATACTCAGTATCTTCATTAAGACTATTGATAAATAAACTAATAATAATTGCAAGAAAAGATAAAATACACAACCAAGTAATATGCCAAACCGCTGAAAAACCAAAAAACAATGAAAATATGCTTATCATAAATCCTAAACCTGTATTTTTAGGCATATGAATATCATGATAATTAATACTATTAATTAATTTATTGTAATGTTGTCCTTCTTTATTTCGCCAAAAATCGTCTCTATCTTCAACCTTAGGAATAATAGCAAAATTATATAGTGGAGCAGGTGAAGAGGTCGACCATTCTAAAGTCCTACCATCCCAAGGATCACCAGTTAAATCTAAATTGTGTCGGCGTTCTTTTATTGAAATAAAAAACTGAATAACTTGACAAATAATCCCGATACCAATAAAACAAGCGCCAATAGCAGCTATACATAACAACATATGAAATTCGGAGTCAATATTTTGACTTAAACGACGAGTCATACCCATTAGACCTAAAAAATACAAGGGTATGAAAGCAAGAAAAAATCCTATTATCCAAAACCAAAAAGCACGTTTTCCCCAAATTTCATTTAGAACAAATCCAAATAATTTAGGAAACCAATAATTAATACCAGCGAAACAACCAAAAACAACTCCGCCAATTATTACATTGTGAAAATGTGCAACTAAAAACAAGCTATTATGTAAAACAAAATCAGCCGGAGGAACAGACAATAACACACCAGTCATTCCACCAATAGAAAATGTTACTAAAAAACCTAAAGTCCACAATATAGAAGAATGCATATGCACCCGACCTTGATATATTGTAAATAACCAGTTAAAAATCTTTACACCAGTAGGAATTGCTATAATCATAGTAGTAATTCCAAAAAAAGTATTTACATCAGCTCCTGCTCCCATGGTAAAAAAATGATGTAACCATACAATAAAAGATAAAATAGTAATAGATAATGTTGCCCATACCAAAGAAACATATCCAAATAATCGTTTTTTAGAAAAAGTAGCCACTACCTCTGAAAATACACCAAAAACTGGTAGTACTAAGATATAAACTTCTGGATGACCCCAAATCCATATTAAATTCACATACATCATTGCATTACCGCCTAAATCATTAGTAAAAAAATGAAAATTAAAATAACGATCTAAAGTCAGCAATACAAGAGTAACAGTTAAAACTGGAAACGAAATAACTATAAGAATATTAGTACATAAAGAGGTCCAAGTAAAAACCGGCATTTTAAAAAAAGACATACCCGGAGCTCTCATTTTTAAAATTGTTACTAGAAAATTAATTCCTGTTAATGTTGTTCCAACACCTGAAATTTGTAAACTCCAAATCCAATAATCTACCCCTACACCTGAACTATATTTTATACCAGACAATGGTGGATAAGCTAACCAACCTGTTTGAGCAAATTCTCCTATTCCCAAAGACAAAGTAAGTAAAACCGCACTGCTAACATTTAACCAAAAACTTAGATTATTAAGAAACGGGAAAGCAACATCACGGGCTCCAATTTGCAATGGTATTACTAAGTTCATTAAACCAATAACCAGCGGCATAGCTACAAAAAAAATCATTATTACACCATGAGCTGTAAATATTTGATCATAGTGATGTGGCGGTAAAAAACCTTTAAAACCTGCTGATGCAACAACTTGTTGAGTACGCATTAATATAGCATCAACAAAACCACGAAATAACATAACAAATGCAAGTATTCCATACATAATAGATATTTTTTTATGATCAACCGTAGTAAACCATTCATACCATAAATATTTCCATTTTTTATAATAAGTAATAGTCGATGCTATGCATAATGCAATTAAAATAATCGCAATATAAGTAATCATTATAATTGGTTCATGATAGGGTATGGCATCAAACGTCAATTTTCCAAACATTATTCTATTTCTCCATATTAAAATTTTTCTTTACAATTTCATGCGAAAGATTTTCATCTAAGATAAAATGTTTTATAGAATATTGGTTTTTAATTTTATTAAATAAATTTTTTTTAACACTTGAAAAATATTCAATAGAATAATTTTCATTTGGAATAGATATTATATCAAAAGTTTTCATTGTATTTAATTTTATAGATGATGCTTGTACTTTTTTTACCCAATCTAAAAAAGTTGAATTTTTTAAAACAGATATTGCGGTGAATTTCATATTAGAAAAACCGTGTCCACTGTAATTAGATGATATTCCTTTATATTTACCTACATCATTAGCAATTAAATTTAATTTTGTTGTCATTCCAGGCATAGCATATATTTGACTACCTAAAGATGGAATAAAAAAAGCATTCATAACAGAATTTGAAGTAATTCGAAAAACAATCGGTCTATTCACAGGAAACATAATTTCATTAATTGTAGCAATATTATAATCTGGATAAATAAATAACCATTTCCAATCTAACGCTACTGCGTCTATTTTTATAGGATTATTTAAAGAGACTATAGATTTTTTAGGATCTAATTTATGAGTATAACTCCAAGATAAAAATGCTAAAAAAGAAACTATTATAATAGGAATCGTCCAAACTACAATTTCTATTTTTTTGGAATCACACCAATTAGGCTTGTATATCTGATTAACATTAGTTGAACGATACTTAAGAGAAAAATATATAGTCATGAAAATTACAGGAATAATAATAAATAACATCATTATAAAAGATATTAATATTAATGAATATTCCTCTGTAGCAATTGTTCCATGAGAATTAAGAAGTGGATTGTTGCATCCATTCAGAAAAAAAAATATTAATATCAATGATAATGTTTTCATAAAATTATTATAGTTTAAAAATATCATTCAAAAACCTCAAAAATAATGTATTTTTTATTCAAATATCTTTAATAATACTGTTATTATCAAAAATTTTTATAGGAAAATTATTATCTTATAAAAAGTAATAATCTGTGAAATAATTGAATTATTTTTTAAAAATTGTTAAAATTTAAAATTAAAAATTACATTTTTTTAAAAAATTTATTTATCAAAAAATACAATATAATACTATCAAAATAGCATAAAAAAATTTTATCTATTTTTTTTATTAATAAAAAGGACATAATATCAATTAATGACTCTAGAAAAAATAAAAAAATATTTAATATCTAAAATAAATATAAAATTTATTGAAATTTATGACGATAGCCAATTTCATCATTACTCTAAAAAAGGTCTTACACATTTAAGAATAATTATTATTAGCGATGATTTTATTAATCAAACGCTAATTAATAGACACCGAATAATTTTTTCAATGCTATCAAAAATGATAGAAAAAAAAATATATTCGTTAACTTTAAATACTTACACATTAAATGAATGGAAAGATAAAAAACTTAAAAAGACTAGTAATGTTAAGTGTGTAAAAAAAAATAATATTTTATGAATTTAATCAAAATATTTATGATCATAATCATATAATTTTTTTAAAATAATTATACTTAAGATATATAAAAACATTTTTAAAAATAGTAAAAAATATAAAATACACTGATAAAAGTAATCGTTTTGAGGTAATAAGATGAATTTTTTTATGGAAAAAAATAAAGATGCAGGTCATCGTGTTACAATTAAGATCCCAAAAACAACAGTCAATAATTCTCTTCTTCAAGAATTTATAAAAATTAGAAAAACAACTAAAATTAATGGTTTTAGAAAAGGAAAAACTCCTATTAGAGTAATACAAGAAAAGTATGGTAGTGCTATTTATTATGATATATTTAAAAAACTAATGCAAAAATTTTTTCATGAATTTATAAAGACAGAAAAAATAAAAATTATTGGTTCTCCGAAATTTTATATCCATCAAGATGAAGATAAAAAAAAAGAATATTTTGAATATTCTGTAATTTACGAACTATATCCACAATTTCAAATAAAAGATATAAAACAAATAAAAGTGAATAAAATAAACGTCGAAATAACAGAAGAAGATATTAAAAAAAACATAGAAACAAATAAAAATAAAAAAAATATTTGGAATCCAGTCAACAAAGCAGTTAAATCATATGACCGTGTAACAATTAATTATTGTATTTATGAAAAAAATAAAAAAATAAAAAAATTTGATAAAGACAATATTAGTTTTATTGTATCTAAAAACACATTGATACCCCAATTAAATTATAAAATAATCAATCATTTTGTTAATGACATTATTTTTTTTAAAATAAAATTTCATGCGTTTCATCCAGAAAAAGAACTACAAAATAAAGATATAACATTTAAAATAAAAATTATTAAAATTGAAAAAAAACAAGAATTAGAATCAGAAAAAAGTAATAAAAAAAACATCACGGAAAAAAAAACGATTCAAACGGACTATCAAACCATAAAAAATAATCTTCATTCACAAATCAATATAATAACTGATAAATATTTAGAAAATCAAATCATACAAAAAATCGTTGAAAAAAATATTCTATTGCTCCCTCCTCTTTTATTTCAAAAAGAAATAAAAAATTTATATAAACAATACACAAAACAATATCAAGAAGAAAATTCTAATATTTTAGAAAAAAAATACCACATGAGTCTTGATTCAGAAGTTAAAAAAAGATTGTATTTTCAAATTATAATAGAACAAATTATTTTAAATAATAAATTATTTGCAGATGAAAATAACATCCAAAAATTAATCAAAAAAATATCCTCAAATTATAAAAACCCCATGGAAATAATTAAATTATATAATAAAAATAAAAATCTTAAAAATACTATGAAAAATATAGAATTAGAAAGACAAGCCATGTTGTTATTAAAAAAAAGTATTAAAATTGAAAAACAAAATTGGAATTTTGAACGCTTTTTAAATTATAATTGGGCAAGTCATGAAGAATTAATGCTGTAATTAATAAAAATATTTTCTTGTGATATTATAAATTTTTCTAAAATATTAATTTTTAAGAAAGATAATTAATATTATTTAATAATTAAAAAGTAAAATTACCAGAAAAGTAATATTAAATATTTTTAGGAATAAAAATGCTATACGATCAAATTAAAAATAATAAAACAAGTTCATACGCTACTTTCATTCCTATGGTTGTAGAACAGCATTCTAGGGGAGAGCGTTCATATGATATATATTCACGATTATTAAAAGAACGAATAATTTTTATAACAGGTGCCATTGAAGATAACATGGCTAATAACATTGTTGCTCAAATATTATTTTTAGAAGCTGAAAATCCAGAAAAAGATATATTTTTATATATTAATTCTCCAGGTGGTATTATTACATCAGGCATGTCCATTTATGACACTATGCAATTCGTCAAACCAGAAATTAGTACTATTTGCTTAGGTCAAGCATGTTCAATGGCTGCTTTATTATTAACATCTGGAGCAAAAGGAAAAAGATTTTGTTTACCTAATTCAAAAGTTATGATTCATCAACCACTAGGTGGATACCAAGGACAAGCTTCAGATATTGCTATTCATGCCAGGGAAATAATGGAAATGAAAAAAAAATTAAATAAATTAATGTCATTTCATACTGGTCAATCTATAAAAAAAATAAATAAAGATACAGAACGTGATTGTTTTTTATCAGCAAACCAGTCTATTAAATATGGACTAATAGATTTTATTTTATCTCAGCGTCAATAAAAAAAATAAATCAATAAAATTTTTACTAAAATATTTTATGGAAAAATATAGAATCTATTTACTCAAAAATATAAAAAGCGCACAAAAAGAGGTTAAATATGACAGATAAGAGTAAAGACAATTCTAAAAGTCTTCTTTATTGTTCTTTTTGCGGAAAAAATCAAAAAGAAGTACAAAAATTAATAGCCGGTCCAAAAGTATATATATGTGACGAATGTATAAGGTTATGTAATGATATTATCACCGAAGAAACTATCAAACAAAATAATATAACTGATACTGAAAATAAAATAAATTACTTACCTAAACCACATGAAATAAAAAAACATCTTGATAATTATGTTATAGGACAAAATTATACAAAAAAAGTCCTCTCTGTTGCAGTTTATAATCATTACAAACGTCTTTATAATTTTAATAAAAAAACAGATTCGGTTGAATTGGGTAAAAGTAATATCTTATTAATAGGTCCCACTGGAAGTGGAAAAACATTATTAGCACAAACTCTAGCAAAATTATTAGATGTACCATTTACTATTACAGATGCAACAACCTTAACTGAAGCTGGATATGTAGGAGAAGATGTTGAAAATGTAATACAAAAGTTACTACAAAAATGTAAATATAATGTAAAAAAAGCAGAATTAGGAATTGTATACATAGATGAAATAGATAAAATAGCAAGAAAATCTGATAATCCATCTATCACTAGAGACGTATCTGGAGAGGGAGTACAACAAGCTCTACTAAAGTTAATTGAAGGAACGTTAGCTTCTATTCCACCTCAAGGCGGACGAAAACATCCACAACAAGAGTTTTTACAAGTAAATACCTCAAATATTTTATTTATATGTGCAGGCGCATTTTCAGAATTATCTAAAATTGTCTCTAAAAGACTGGATGCAGGAACGGAAATAGGTTTTAAAGCTAACATTAAGGAAAAAAAACAAAAAAAATCAGAAGATTTTTTATTAAAACAAGTAGAACCTGAAGATTTGATAAAATTCGGTTTAATTCCAGAATTCATTGGTCGTTTACCGATAATAACTATATTGAATAAATTAACTGAAGATGCATTAGTTAATATACTATGCAAACCTAAAAATGCTTTAATTAAACAGTATCAAACATTATTTGAATTAGAAAATGTAAAACTAGAATTTAACGCAGAATCTATTCAATTAATCGCAAAAAAAGCTATGAATAAAAACACTGGAGCCAGAGGATTACGATCTATTATTGAAGGTATACTACTTAATATAATGTATGAATTACCATCAATGGTTAACATAGAAAAAATATTAATTAATGAGTCTGTTGTAAACTCTAATTCATTGCCAAAAATAATATATGGAAAAAACAAATCAAAAAAAGCATCAGGTGAATAAAAAAAACATTTGATGATCCAAAAAATAAAGGTAGTTAGCTTTTATTTTGTCAAACGCTTAGTATTAAACGTCAAGCAACCATCCCGATATACTTGGCTGATTATAGGTGCAACTTGCATGTTTTATTATATATCGTGCAGTTTTTAAATATTATAAATATCGGGAAAAAATTCAACTAAAGAGAGAGCTCTATGAATTCTGAGCGTTCTGAACGCATTACAATTCCTGTTTTACCATTGAGAGATGTAGTTATATATCCTCATATGGTAATTCCATTATTTGTAGGTCGTCAAAAATCAATTAAATGTATTGAAACATCTATGAGTAATGACAAAAAAATTATGTTGATTGCACAAAAAGAAGCATCTAAAGATGAACCTACTCCTAAAGATTTATTTGATATAGGAACTATTAGTGCAATTTTACAAATGTTAAAATTGCCAGATGGCACAGTAAAGGTATTGATAGAAGGATTACAACGCGCCCATATTAAAAATTTAACAAATAACGGAGAACATTTTATTGCGGAAGTAGAATTAATTTCTTCCTCCAATCTTTTAGATAAAAATCAAGAAGTATTGATTCGTACAACAATGAATCAATTTGAATCTTATATTAAACTTAATAAAAAGATTCCATTAGAAATATTAAATGTACTTAATAATATCAAAAATTCAGAAAAACTAGCAGACACCATTGCTGCTCATATGCCCTTAAAGTTAAATGATAAACAATCAGTCTTAGAAATACGTAATATAAATGATAGATTAGAATTTCTAATGGCTATTATGGAATCTGAAATAGATTTACTTCAAGTTGAAAAAAGAATTAGGCATCGTGTTAAAAAACAAATGGAAAAAAGTCAAAGAGAATATTATTTAAATGAACAAATTAAAGCCATTCAAAAAGAACTTGGTGATATGGATGAAATTCCAGATGAAAACAAAATATTAAAGCGTAAAATTAAATCATCAAAAATGCCAAAAGAAGCAAGAGAAAAAACAGAATTAGAATTACAAAAATTAAAAATGATGTCACCTATGTCAGCAGAAGCAACAGTAGTACGAAGTTATATAGATTGGATGATACAGGTACCCTGGTACCTTAAAACAAAAATCAAAAAAGATCTCCAACAAGCTAAAAAAATTCTAGATATTGACCATTTTGGTCTTGAAACAGTCAAGGATAGAATCCTAGAATACTTAGCAGTACAAAGTAGAAAAAATAAAATAAAAGGTCCTATTTTATGTTTAATAGGGCCACCTGGTGTAGGAAAAACATCATTAGGAAAATCTATCGCAAGATCTACAGGTAGAAAATACGTAAGAATAGCTTTGGGTGGTATAAGAGATGAGGCAGAAATTAGAGGTCATAGACGTACATATATAGGTTCTATGCCGGGAAAATTAATTCAAAAAATGGCTAAAGCAAAAGTCAAAAATCCTTTATTTTTATTAGATGAAATTGATAAAATGTCTCGTGATATAAGAGTAGATCCAGCATCTGCTTTATTAGAAGTATTAGATTCAGAACAAAATATGAATTTTAATGATCACTATCTAGAAGTAGATTATGATCTTTCAGATGTAATGTTTGTAGCAACATCTAATTCAATGAATATACCTGCACCATTACTTGATCGTATGGAAATAATTCGTCTTTCTGGTTATACTGAAGATGAAAAACTAAATATAGCAAAAAGATATCTATACCCAAAACAAATTGAAAGAAATGGTCTAGAAGAAAATGAGATAAAAATTACCGATTCTGCGATTATTAGTATTATTCACTATTATACTCGTGAAGCGGGCGTGCGTAGTTTGGAACGTGAGATTTCTAAAATATGCAGAAAAGCAGTAAAAAATTTAATATTAGATAAATCTTTAAAACATATTGAAATAAATAGTAAAAATTTAAAAAAATTCTTAGGAATTAAACGTTTTGATTACGGAAAAATTCATGGTACAAACCAAATTGGACAAGTTATTGGGCTAGCATGGACTGAAGTAGGTGGAGAATTACTTACAATTGAAACAACATGTGTATCAGGAAAGGGAAAACTTACATACACAGGTTCTTTAGGCGAAGTTATGCAAGAATCTATTCAAGCTGCATTGACTGTAGTTCGTTCTCAAGCTGATAGATTAGGTATTAAGAAAGATTTTCATGAAAAACATGACATTCATGTTCATGTTCCTGAAGGTGCAACACCAAAAGATGGACCAAGTGCAGGTGCAGCAATGTGTACAGCTATTGTTTCATCATTAACAAATAATCCAGTTAAATCGAATGTTGCAATGACGGGTGAAATTACTCTTCATGGGAAAATACTACCTATTGGAGGATTAAAAGAAAAATTATTAGCAGCACATCGTGGGGGGATTAAAACAGTATTGATACCCTATGAAAACAAGCGTAATCTTGAAGAAATACCTAAGAATATAATCGAAGGATTAAATATACATCCAATTAAAAAAATAGAAGAAGTTTTAAAATTATCTTTAGAAAAGATACCTTATGTTTAAATAAAGACCAATATTAACATAATATAAATAAAAAAAACTTGGCTGACAAAGAATCGTCAGCCTATATATTTTAATATAATAACAAAAACAACAATATTTTTTATTTTACTTAATATTTAAAATATTTAGGATCGTCATATCATGACAAAATATTCACAAGCACGATTAAATAGTATTATAGTTAAATTTATTTTAGGAGTAATTATTTTATCTTTGATATTAAGTACTATAAGTATTTATATAAATAGAGATTTTGAAAAATACATAGCAACTGTCAATGGTGAAAAAATTAGTTTTAATCTCTTCAAAAAAATGTATTTTATTGAAAGAGAAAAACAAAAAAAAATACTAGGAAAAAATTTTTTTAAATTTAGTCATAATGAAAATTTTACAAAAGAAACTTATAATTATGTTTTATCTCAATTAATTAATAATGTTCTTTTAGAACAATATGCAAAAAATATGAATTATCTCGAAGTCAATGATAATACGATAAAAAAAATAATATACAATTCTCCTATTTTTCAAAAAAACAATAAATTCAGTAAAGAGCGATATTTAAATTATCTTACATCTATAAATTCAACTAATCATGAATATATTAATATAATTAAAAAAAAAATAAACACAGAAAATTTAATACATACCATTTCTAAAAGTAATTTTATTTTAAAAAAAGAAGAAAAAAATATTATAAAACTATTATCTCAAAAAAGAATAATAAAAAAAGCAATTGTTAAAATAGATCCTTCAATCTATAAAAAAAATATAACAAATCAAGAAGCACAAATTTATTTCAAAAAAAATCAAGATAATTTTTATATTCCAGAAAAATTTAAAATTAATTTTGTTGAATTAAAAACTGATAACTTTAAAATACATTGCGAAAATAAAGAGATTTATGATTGGTATATAAGAAATATTACACAATACTCAACTAAAGAAAAAAGAAGATATAGTATTATTCAAGTCAAAAATAAACAACAAGCCATATCGATATTATCTAGATTGCATAATACACCAGAAGATTTTTCAAAAATAGCTCAAGAACAATCAACAGATCCAATTTCATCAAAAAAAGATGGAGATATTGGCTGGATATCAATAGATCTTATACCAGATGAAATTAAACATGCAAATTTAAATAAAAAAAATCAAATATCTGATGTTATTCCCTTTCATAATGAATTTTTAATTGTTAAATTAAATGAGACTCAAATTGGGACACAAAAAAAAATATATGAAGTATTTGATAGTATTAAAAAACAAATAAAACAAAAAAAATCATTAGATTTATATAATGAACTAAAAAATAAAATATCTAATAATCTTAAAAACGATCCAGGAAAAATTGAGAGGATTCTTAAAGAGAATAACATATTAATTCAAGAAACTGATTGGTTTGATAAAAAATCAATACCTAAAGTATTAAATATTCCTATATTAAAACAATTCATTTTTAACAAAAAACTATTTCAAAAAGATACAACAGTCAAACCGCAGTTTCATTTTATTGTTTTAAAAAAAAATCAATCTTTTTTAATTAAAATTAAAAAATTTAAAAATAAAGAAATTCAACATTTCGAAAATGTTAAAAAAAATATTATAAAAAAATTAAGGTTTATAAAAGCAATAAAAGAAACCAAAAAAAAATCAGAAGAAATTATTTATGATTTAACACAAGGAAGAAAAAAATTATTTAAACAATCAAATCTTTATTTCACTGATCCTGAAATTATATCACGTTACGATCTAAGTGCTATTACATCGATAGTTTTTTCTTTACCTCATCCACAAAAAGGTAAGAAAATATATACTTTATATAACGATAAAAATAAAAATTTTATAATTATATCACTCGAAAAAGTTTACAATACAAATTTCTCCGAAAAAGAAAAAAATGTTATTCTTGAATATTTATCAAGACATAATACTGAAATAATTTTTAATTCTATTCTCAAAGATTTACGAGAAAAATCAATAATAAAATATGAAAACATAGTAAATAAATAACATATACTTTTAGAAAGTTATTCAATATAAGTATATTTTTTTAAATTCGAATAACTTTATAAAAAAATTCTAACTTGATTGAAAAAATATTTATTATTAACTATAATATTTTTCATTTTTATTTCAACGATATGAACATAGTAAACGTAATTTAATTATTATTAATCTCATATCTTCTTGTCAAAGAAACATAAATTTTAATATTAAAAAATAATATCTTTATTCAAAACTATTAAAAAAATAAATACCTGATTTAAAAATTATATTAATATAATATTCTATTAGTCTGATAAAACCCATATTTCTAAATTATTTAAAGTAAGTTTAAATATTTAAAATTAATATTTCTATTAATATCTAATTTAATAACATTGTTTACTATTTTAAAAAATTTATTTCTATAATTTAAAATAATAAGAAAAATACATTTTATTCATACTCAAAAAAAGTAGATCTATTTTTTCATGATACATATATATAAAACTGAAATTAAAAAATAAAATATTAAAAAAAGAGAAAACATATTTAAAAAAAAATATGTAATAAAAAGTAGTATTCTAAATACAATATTTCATTAAAATACTAAAAAATAGACTTAAAAATATTTAACCTCTAAAATTATAACATTTTCTACTTAAATTTTTTAATATAAAAATAGAAAAATTTCTTCAAATTTATATCATAAGTTAAAGAATAAACTTCTTTGGATACATGTATATAATGTATTAAATAAATTATTAAATTATATCTAATCATTAAAAACAAGAAAGATATTGTATTTTTTTATCAATTATAATCTTTAAATTTTTTTTATTTTATACAATAAATGATTATCATTTTGACTATGAATAAATCAAATGTTATCAAAAAAATTATTTTTAGATCAAAAAAACAAAAACATTTTTATCTAAAAATAAACACTTTATTGTTAAAAAACCCTTTTTTAATATATCTAAACCTTAGGATTTTTTTGTGAAATTGTTTAATCAGTTAAGATGGTTTTTTGTGCGAGAATGGAAAAGATATTTAGGAGCAATTTTATTATTAATAATTATTGCAACTTTGCAATTATTACCCCCTAAAATAGTTGGTGTTTTAATAGATCTAATTATAAAAAAAAATATGCATGGCGTACAAATATTACCGTGGATTTTAATTATTTTTTTAGTAGCTGTAATTGTATATATATTACGATATTTATGGAGAATACTCTTATTTGGTGCTTCTTATCAATTAGCAACAGAACTTCGAGTAAAATTTTATACTTATCTTAGTCAGCAAAGTCAAATATTTTTTTTAAAAAATAGAACTGGAGATTTAATAGCCAGAGCAACAAACGATGTTGATCGTGTAGTTTTTGCTGCAGGGGAAGGTGTTCTAACACTTGTTGATTCATTGGTTATGGGCTTTTCTGTCTTAATAGTGATGAGTACTCAAATTAGTTTTTTGTTAACAATAATTTCTTTAATACCTATGCCAATAATGGCTATATTAATAAAAAAATACGGAAAAGAATTACATGAAACTTTTCGTCATGCTCAAATATCTTTTTCTTTATTAAATAATCAAACACAAGAAATATTAACAAGTATTAGAATGATTAGAGCATTTGGCTTAGAAAAAAATCAATCTAATAAATTTAACATCATTACAAGAAATACAGGAAAAAAAAACATGGAAGTAGCTAAAATAGATGCACGTTTTGATCCAGTAATTTATTTGTCAGTAGCTTTTTCTAATTTATTAGCGATTATCGGTGGAGGATGGTTGGTATGGAACAATCAGATTAGTATAGGACAATTAACTAGTTTTATTATGTACTTGGGATTAATGATTTGGCCGATGTTAGCACTTGCATGGATGTTTAATATAGTTGAAAGAGGCAGTGCAGCTTGGGATAGAATACATTCAATTATAAATAAAAAATTATACATTGAAGATGGAAAGAACAATATCCCACCATATCCCGGTATATTGAATATTAATATTAAAAAATTCTACTACCCAAATAATCAAAAACCATCTTTAAAAGATATACGCATCCTTATAAAACCTGGAAACACTTTAGGTATTTGCGGCCCTACAGGATCTGGAAAAAGCACTTTGTTAATGCTTATTCAAAGACAATTTAATTTTAAAAAAGAAGAAATACATTACCATTCTTTATCATTGCTAGAAATAAAAATCGACGATTGGAGAAGAAGAATCGCTGTTGTAAATCAAACTTCTTTTTTATTTTCAGATACTATATCTAATAATATTTCTTTAGGAAAACCTAATGCGTCTCAAAAAGAAATCGAGGAAGTAGCAAAATTAGCTGATGTACATAAAGATATTATCGACTTGCCAGAAAGATATGAAACTCAAGTAGGAGAACGTGGTGTAATGTTATCTGGTGGTCAAAAACAGCGTGTTTGTATTGCAAGAGCACTATTGTTAAATGCAGAAATATTAATATTAGATGATGCACTCTCTGCTGTTGATGCTCAAACTGAAAATAATATCTTGAAAAATATTAACGAATGGAAAAAAAAGAAACATTCATTGATCATTACAACACATCGTCTATCAGCATTAATTAATTCAGATGAAATTATAGTAATTAAGAGTGGTTCCATCATACAAAGAGGAAATCATTTAAAATTAATTCAAGAAAAAAATTGGTATAAATCTATGTACTATTATCAGCAATCAGAAATAGAACTTGAGGATAATGAAAAAACAGGTGAAAAAAATTTATAACATGAATCATTTAATTGCGTTCTGGCCAATTTTAAAACGTCTACTAATTTATGTAAAACCTCATAAAAAAAAATTAATTTTAGCGTTTATTTTTCTTTTAAGTGGATCAACTTCAGAAGTTTTAGGCCCAATCTTGATCAGTTATTTTATTAATAATATTTTATCTAAACATCAACTACATTTATTAATAATTTTAACTATAATTACATTATTTATAATATTACAAATATTATCAGTATTTTTGAATTATTTTCAAAGTATTTTATTTAATAAAATAGCAGTAGAAAGCATTAACAAATTACGTCAAGATGTTATGTATGCTGCATTGCAACAACCTATTAGCGAATTTGATTCTCAACCTATTGGACAGATGATTTCAAAAGTAACGAATGATACTGAAGCAGTTAAAGAACTATATGACACAGTTGGACCTACATTGTTTCGAAGTATAATATTAATTTTTATTATATTATTTGCAATGTTTACTCTTGAATGGCATATGGCCCTTGTTGCTTTATTTATTTTACCATTAGTCATTACAATTATGCTGGTTTATCAATATTATAGTACGCCACTTTTACGGAAAGTAAGATATTACTTAGCTGAAATTAATAATAAATTTAATGAAACGATTAATGGAATGAATGTAATTCAGCAATTCTGTCAGCAACGTAGATTTCAGGAAAAAATAAAAAAAAGTAGTGATTTACATTACATGTCACGTATGAAAATATTAAGACTAGACGGTTTTTTATTAAGACCACTTCTGAGTTTATTATCTTCTATGATATTATGTAACTTCATGTTCTTATTTAGTTTTTTTCCAGTTGGAGCTTTTGAAGTAGGTGTACTATATGCGTTTATTACTTATCTTGGACGACTAAATGAACCTTTAATTGCTATTACAATCCAACAGTCAGTATTACAACAATCTATTGTTGCAGGAGAAAGAATATTTTCACTAATAGATTCGCCAAAACAAAAATATGGAAAAAATAAAGATTTATTAAAAAGTGGAAAAATAAATATTCAAAATGTTAGTTTTTATCATAAAAACTGCAATAAAAATATACTAGAAAATATTAATATTAAAATTTCCTCTAAAAGTTTTGTTGCATTTGTAGGACATACTGGTAGTGGAAAAAGCACTTTAGCAAATTTAATCATGGGATATTATCCTCTAAAAAATGGAAAAATATATTTAGATGACAAGTCTATTGATTCAATAAGTCATAGTGTTTTAAGAAGAAATGTATTAATGGTACAACAAGATCCAATAGTTCTCTCTGATACTTTTTTTTATAATATTACATTGGGAAGAAAGATACCTGAAGAAAAAGTTTGGAATATATTAGATACGGTTCATCTTTCAGATTTAGTCAAATCGATGCCTAAAGGTATTTATTCCCTTCTAGGAGAAGAAGGTAATAATTTATCTGTTGGTCAAAAACAATTATTAGCGATTGCTAGAGTATTGGTTGCATATCCTAAAGTACTTATATTAGATGAAGCTACTGCTAATATTGATTCTGGAACAGAGCAATTAATTCAAAAAACACTATTATCGATACGAAAAAACTGTACTTTAATAATAATAGCTCATAGACTTTCGACTATTATCGAAGCAGATTCAATTATAGTTTTAAAAAAGGGGAAAATTGTTGAATTTGGTACTCATGAACAATTATTAACTAAAAAAAGTTGTTATTATAAAATGTATAAATTTCAATCATGTAAATTTTAGGAGTTTCTGTTAGCTTTATCAGAACACCTGTATCAATTGATTTGGCTGCTTCCTTCCGAATCTGACCAACTATTCAATATTGCAGTGTTTGGAGCTAACAGATAACTCTTTATTTATATTTTCATAATAAAAAATTAGATTTTTTATTATATAGATGAAATTTAAAATTTACAACCAATATTTATTTTTAAAAACTATATTTCAAAAATATTTGAAAAATCAAGAAGAGTACTTTCACAATACAATTAATATTGATAGCATAATAGTTTTTTAATGAAACATTATGAAATTTATATGAACTATCAAATATTAGCACGAAAATGGCGTCCACAATATTTTAGAGATATAATCGGTCAAAAACATATTGTTACTGCTATATCTAACGGATTATCTCTTGGTCGTATTCATCATGCATGGTTATTATCTGGTACTAGAGGAATCGGAAAGACTACTATCGCTCGCTTACTTGCTAAAAGTCTAAATTGTCAAAATGGAATCACATCAGATCCTTGTAGACAATGTATTATTTGTAAAGAAATAGAAAAAGGGTTATGTTTAGACGTAATTGAAATAGATGGAGCTTCTCGGACTAAAGTTGAAGAAATGCGAGAAATTTTAGATAGTATTTATTATTCTCCTATTAAAAGTCGTTTTAAAGTATATTTAATTGATGAAGTACACATGCTTTCTCGTCATAGTTTTAATGCACTTCTTAAAACTCTTGAAGAACCACCTGAACATGTTAAGTTTGTTTTAGCAACTACAGATGTAGACAGAATCCCTAAAACTATTATCTCTCGTTGTTTGTATTTTAAATTGCAAATAATATCTGAAGAAAAAATTTTCAAATTTTTAAAGTATATTTTAATTAAAGAATCTATTGATACAGATGAATATTCTTTAAAAAAAATAGCTTATCATGCTCATGGAAGTATACGCGATGCACTTAATTTACTAGAACATGCTATAAATCTAGGAAATGGACATGTTAATATAAAAAATGTAACAGATATGCTAGGACTTCTACCAGAAAAATATTCTTTTTTGTTAACTGATGCGGTTTTAAAAAAAGATTCAAAAAAAACAATGTTGTTGTTAAATAAAATTAGTAGTATAGGAGTAGAATGGGAAGAAATTTTGATAGAAATGTTACGTTTTTTATATCATATTTCTACATCGCAATCTTTTCCATTAGTTTGGGAAAAAATTTTTACCGAAAAATACAAAAATCAAATTCAAAAAATAGCTCAAAATAATAAAAAAACTAATATTCAATTATGTTATCAAATACTATTAAATGGAAGAAAAGAACTAAAGTTTGCTCCAAGTCAAAAAATAGGAGTAGAAATGTCTTTATTACGTGTTATTTCTGCAATATAAAAAATATAATATTAATATAAAAACATATAAATTTAACAAGATCATAAAAGATATGAAATAATTAATATTTCATATAAAAACATATTGAAAGTATTTGATATGTATATTTAACTGATAAAAAAATATCCAATACAGTATAATAAATTGATAATATAAAAAAATGCACATGATAAAAAATAATATATATAGTAATTTTAACAAATCATTAAATAAAACATATAGATAAAAAAAATAGAAAATTATTTATTTTTAAAATAAAATTTTTGGCATAAAAAATAAAAAATATGACTTTCACATTACAAAAAAGAGATCAATATATATGTTTACTAAAGGTGGTTTAGGTAATTTGATGAAACAAGCACAACAAATGCAAGAAAAAATGGCAAAAATACAAGAGGAAATAGCTCAAATGGAAGTGACAGGAGAAGCTGGCGCTGGATTAGTTAAAGTGACAATTAATGGTGCACATAATTGTAGACGTGTGGAAGTAGATCCTAGTTTACTTCAAGACGATAAAGATATGCTAGAAGATTTAGCAGCAGCCGCATTTAATGATGCGACAAGAAGAATATCTGAAGTACAAAAAAAGAAAATGTCTGCTATATCTACAGGCATGCAGCTTCCAAATGGATTTAATATGCCCGTTTAAATAAAATAAAGTAAAAAAATTATATATGCGAAATAAGTATAAATTTATTGAATAAATTTATTTTTACTATGATAATTTTATTCAAAAGTACTTTTTATACTTTTAAAATTACTTTTATTGTTAATTTAAAAAGAGGTCTTTCTGCATGAAAACACAAAAAAAAGAAGTTTATAATTTTCAATCAGAAACAAAAAAATTATTACATTTAATGATTCATTCACTATATTCTAACAAGGAAATTTTTTTAAGAGAATTGATATCTAATTCATCAGATGCAATAGATAAATTACGATTTGAATCTATATCATCACCAGAATTATATGAAAATGATAGTGATGTAAAAATTCAAATATCTATAAATAAAGCACAAAGAACATTGATCATTAGTGATAATGGCATTGGAATGACAAAAGAAGACACCATTGAAAATCTTGGAACAATTGCTAAATCAGGAACAAAATCATTTCTCCAATCTCTAGAACAAAAACAAAATAAAAAAAATGAATTAATTGGAGAATTTGGCGTTGGTTTCTATTCATCTTTTATTGTATCAGAAAAAGTCTCAGTTAGAACTAGATTTGCTGGTTTAGAATCTAATAAAGGAATATTATGGGAATCTTCAGGAGAAGGAGAGTACAATATTACAAATATTGTAAAAAAAACTAGAGGTACTGAAATCACTCTATTTTTAAAAAAAGAAGAAGAAGAATTTTTAGAAACTTGGCGTATAAAAAATATAATTAGTAAATACTCTGATCATATTACTATTCCAATACATATACAAGATTATGATAAAAAAAATAAAACATATTTTTGGGAACAAATTAATAAAGCTAAAGCATTATGGACATTGAATAAATCCTCTATTACAGAAGAAGAATATAAAGATTTTTATAAACATCTCACCAATGATCAAAATGATCCTCTTATATGGAGTCATAATCACGTAGAAGGCAATCAAGAGTATATTAGTTTATTATATATTCCTGAAAAAGCTGCTTGGGATATATGGAATAGAGATAATAAACACGGTTTAAAATTATATGTAAAACGTGTTTATATTATGGATAATTCTCAAGCCTTTCTTCCTAATTACTTACGTTTTATAAAAGGTTTAATAGATTCTAGCGATTTACCATTAAATATTTCTCGTGAAATATTACAAGATAATTCTATTACAGAAAAATTAAGAAAATCACTGATAAAAAAATCTTTAAGTATGTTAGAAAAACTAGCACAGAAAAATAATGAAAAATACCAAATTTTTTGGAATCAATTCGGTCTCGTTTTAAAGGAAGGTCCTGCAGAAGATCATGAAAATTTAAACAAAATTGCTAATCTATTACGTTTTACATCAATGAAAAGTAATAATTCCGAACAAAAGATGTCTTTAAAAGAATATATATCAAATATGAACGAACAACAAGAAAAAATATATTACATTACTGCAGATAGTTATTCGTCTGCAAATAACAGTCCTCATTTAGAATTATTTAAAAAAAATAATATTGATGTATTATTATTATCGGATCGAATTGACGAATGGATGATGAATTACCTTTCTGAATTTGAAGGAAAAAAGTTTCAATCTATTAGCAAAGAAGATATTTCTCTAAATAAGCTGACAAAAGAAAAAAAAATAAAAAACAAAGATGTTTCAACAGAAATGATTGAATTTTTAAAAAAAGTTAAAAACATACTTGGCAACCAAGTAAAAGATGTAAGATTAACACATAGATTAACAGAAACTCCTTGTGTTTTACTTAGTGATTCTACCGAAATGACTACACAAATGGCTAAACTTTTTTCTGCAGCAGGACAATCTGTGCCAGAGTTAAAATACATTTTTGAAATTAATCCGGATCATATTTTAATAAAAAAAATATGTACTATTAATAATGAGAATGAATTGCATCAATGGATTAAATTATTATTAGACCAGGCATTATTAGCAGAAAAAGGTAATTTAGAAAATCCACATAAATTTATTTCTAGAATGAATAAATTACTTATTAAATAATAAAAAACATGATTACTACTATTATATTAGTAGTAATCTTTAGATTAACTTATACAAACATAAGAAATAAATATGCGTATTATTTTGCTAGGAGCACCTGGAACAGGAAAGGGTACACAAGGAAAATTTATTACAGAAAAATATAAAATTCCTCAAATATCTACAGGTGATATGCTCCGAGAAAGTGTTGTGTTGAAAAATAAAATAGGAATGATTATTAAAAATATTATTGAAGAGGGTAAACTAGTCTCTGATGAAATTGTATGTCATTTAATAAAAAATAGAATTAAAAAACACGACTGTATCAATGGTTTTATATTAGATGGTTTTCCAAGAACTATCCAACAAGCTTTGTACTTATCAAAAAAAAATATTAAAATAGATTATGTATTAGAATTCATAATTCCACATGAATATATATTAGAACGTATATCAGGAAGACGCATACATATACAATCAGGACGTATCTATCATGTAAAATTCAAGCCCCCAAAAATCAAAGACAAAGACGATCTAACTGGACAAACTTTAATCACAAGAAAAGATGATACAAAAGAGGGCATTAAAAAAAGATTAGAAGAATACAAAAAAGTACATGATCCTTTAGTACAATATTATATTCATGAAAAAAAACGGGGTAATATAAAATTTTTTCAAATTGATGCTATGCTTTCATTTTCATCTATTAGAAAAAAATTAGAAACAATTTTAAAAAAATAGTTTTTGCGTTCTACAGGATTTGAACCTGTGACCTACGGCTTAGAAGGCCGTTGCTCTATCCAGCTGAGCTAAGAACGCATAAATAATTAGATTAAAATCTAACACTAATATAATATATATGCAACTAAATTACTATGAATATTATTAAATTTTGATATATTTAATCATACTATTAAAAATAGTAATAATATTTTAGTATATAACATATAAAAAAATTGAGTTACTTACTGATGCCAGCAATAATTATAGATGGTAATAAAATAGCAAAAAAAATAGAACTAAAAATTTTAAAGAAGGTAAAACAAAGAAAAAAAAATGGAGAAAGAATACCTGGTTTAGCTATGATTTTAGTAGGAAATCATATTCCTTCTCAAATTTATGTAAATAAAAAAAAAATATCATGTAAAAATGTTGGTTTTTTTTCAGAATGCTGGAATTTACCTAGTAATATCAATGAGAAAGAAATATTAAATATTATTTCTAAATTAAATGAAAATAAAAATATAGATGGTATTTTAATACAATTACCTCTTCCCCCACAAATAAATCACATGAAGATTTTAAGTAGTATTGTTCCTGATAAAGACGTAGATGGATTTCATCCTTATAATACAGGTTCTTTATGCCAAAGAACGCCAAAATTAAGAGCATGTACACCTAAGGGCATTATTACAATGTTAAAATATAATAAGATAAAAACTCATGGATTACATGCGGTTATGGTTGGAGCATCTAATATCGTTGGAAGACCTATGAGTTTAGAGTTGTTATTAGCAGGATGTACAACTACTGTCACACATCGGTTTACAAAAAATTTAAAAGATCATGTTCAGAATGCTGACCTATTAATTGTTGCAGTAGGAAAAGCAAATTTTTTAAAAGGCAGTTGGATTAAAACAGGATCTATAGTTATAGACGTAGGTATTAACAGATTAAAAAATGGAAAAGTAGTAGGTGATGTAGAATTTAAAACTGCATATCTACGAGCATCTTACATTACTCCTGTACCAGGTGGCGTTGGTCCTATGACAGTTGCAACATTATTACAAAATACATTAGAAGCTTGTGAAAATCATGATGATATTTAAGATTTTTTATTTTTACGCCATATTGTTTTATCAGGTAAATCTTCTAATATTATATCTAAAGACATGAGTTTTTTTCGTATATTATCTGCTTCTTGCCATAATTTTGATTGTCTTGCAATATTTCTTTTTTCTATTAATAATTGAATTTCTTTTAGTGTGAGTAAATTTAATGTAGTTTTTTTTTGTAAGAACTCTTTTGGATCCTGAAATAAAAAACCTAAATTATTTGCTAAATATTTTAATCTAAAAGCAAATTTATTTGTTTTTAATATGTCTTTATTTTTTAAAAAATTAATTTTACGTGCTATTTTAAAAAAAATAGAAAATACTGCAGGAGTATTAAAATCATCATTCATTGCATTATAAAATTCTAATTCAAAATTAAGGCCTTCTTCGTTATTAAAAAAAGGATTAGTATCATACAATGCTGTGTATAAATATTTTAATGAAGTATATGCTTGATCTAAATTTTTTTCACAGTAGTAAATAGGATGACGATAGTGTGTTGAAAGAAAAAAATAACGTAACACTTCAGCATCACAATCCTTTAAAATATTTCTTAAAAAATAAACATTACCTAAAGATTTAGACATTTTTTTATTATTCAGTATAACCATGCCAGTATGCATCCAAAAATTGATCATCGATTTATTATTAAAACATATAGATTGAGATCTTTCATTTTCATGATGAGGGAAAAGAAGATCAGAGCCGCCTCCATGAATATCGATAGAATTATTAAAAAAAACATTAGTTATAGCACTGCATTCAATATGCCAACCAGGACGTCCCTTTCCCCATGGAGAATCCCAAGAATATTCTTCTTTATTAGAAGATTTCCAAAGTATAAAATCTAATGGATTTTTTTTCATATTATTTAAAGGGATTCGTGATCCAGATTCTAATGATGTTAAAGACTGACGAGATAAAGTCCCATAATTAGGATCACTATCTATAGAAAAAATAACATCACCATTTTTGTGAATATATGCATGTTTTTTCTTTATTAACGTTGTAATTATCCTAATAATATTATCAATATAATCTGTAACACGAGGTTCTTCATCAGGAACAGATATACCTAATAAATCAAAATCTTTATGCATTTCTTTTATCATAGAAGCAGTAAAAGTATTAATTTTCTTTTTTTCTTTAGTAGATTTTGAAATAATTTTATCATCGATATCAGTAATGTTTCGAACATATTTGACTTGAAAACCAGAAAAACGTAAATAACGAACTATCATATCAAAAACTACGAAAGTACGTCCGTGTCCAATATGACAAAAATCATAAACAGTAACACCACATACATATAAATTAACTCTATTCTTTTTAATAGGGGTAAAAATTTCTTTCGTACTAGTTAGTGTATTAAAAATTTTTAACATAATTTGTATCCCGTAAAAATATATTTAAAGAAAATAATATAAATATATTATTTTCTATATTACCAATGTGCTAAAATGATTAAATTATTTTTTACTAGAAATTTTTATAAAATTTTATTTTTTAAATAAAACCATACAATTATTTATAAAATTTATGAAATTAATTATAAAATACATAATAAAAAATTAATATTATGACAAAATTTTATGTTTTGAAAGAATAATAAAATATTTTTTTGTAAAAAAAATAGGGGTTAATAATGAAAACAAAATTGCGAGAAATGTTAAGATTCCCTTGTTTTTTTACTTATAAGATTATTGGTTTAGCGCAGCCTGAACTGATCGATCAAATAATTAAAGTTATTCAAATTCAGATTCCTGGAGACTACACTCCTCAAGTAAAATCAAGTAATAGAGGAAACTATCTTTCTGTTTCAATTACAATATGTGCTAAAAATTTTGAACAAATTGAATGTTTATATCATGAAATTAGTAAAATTAATATAGTAAGAATGGTTTTATAAAACATCAAAATATATGTGAAATATTTTGTACTAATATGGTACAGCTCTCTTTAGGAGCTGTACTATAAAACATATTTGTTTTTATATTAAAAACAATTGAATAACTTTATAAACTAATAACATTAGCGGCAGATGGTCCTTTTGCTCCTTCGGTGATTTCGAATTCAACACTCTGACCTTCTGCTAAAGTTTTAAATCCATTGCTTTGTATTGCTGAAAAATGAACAAACACATCCTTACTACCGTCTTCTGGAGTAATAAAACCAAAACCTTTAGATTCATTAAACCACTTAACATTACCTTTAATCTTGGACATCTATATTACCTTACATGAAAAAATATACTACATTGAAAAAAGTATTAATCAACAATTACTTATGATTAAAAATCAAATATAAAAAAATTTAAATTCTCAATAGATTAACATGTAAATCTATTCTTAGCTAGAAAGTAATTTGATTTTAAAAATATTTGTATAAAATTTAATAAGAATATTTTTATTTTTAATAAATACTATACTATTCATAAATTAAAATAGTAATATATTTTAAAAAATAATTTATTTCAAGTATAAAAAAACCCGAAAAAAATTTCGGGTTTTTTTTCCTGGATTTGACCTACTCTCACACGGGGAGGCCCCGTACTACCATCGGCGTTATAGCGTTTCACTTCTGAGTTCGGAATGGATTCAGGTGGTACCACTACACTATTTTTACCAGGAATTTAATAAATTTTTTATGTTATTAAAATATGCTTTTTTAATAAAGCAACAAATTCAGTAAAAACAAGCTTTTTTATTAAGTTTATTTTAAAAACACCTCTGGTGTTGTAAGGTTAAGCCTCTTGGGTCATTAGTACTAGTTAGCTCAACATATTGCTATGCTTACACACCTAGCCTATCAACGTCGTAGTCTTCAACGTCCCTTCAGTAAACATTTCTGTTTCAGGGAAGATTCATCTTGGGGCAAGTTTCGTGCTTATATGCGTTCAGCGCTTATCTTTCCCGCATTTAGCTACCGGGCAATGCCATTGGCATGACAACCCGAACACCAGTGATGCGTCCACTTCGGTCCTCTCGTACTAGAAGCAGCCCCCCTCAATCTTCCAACGCCCACGGCAGATAGGGACCGAACTGTCTCACGACGTTCTAAACCCAGCTCGCGTACCACTTTAAATGGCGAACAGCCATACCCTTGGGACCTGCTTCAGCCCCAGGATGTGATGAGCCGACATCGAGGTGCCAAACACCGCCGTCGATATGAACTCTTGGGCGGTATCAGCCTGTTATCCCCGGAGTACCTTTTATCCGTTGAGCGATGGCCCTTCCATTCAGAACCACCGGATCACTAAGACCTGCTTTCGCACCTGCTCGCGTTATCACGCTCACAGTCAAACTGGCTTATGCCTTTGCACTAACCTCACGATGTCCGACCGTGATTAGCCAATCTTCGTACTCCTCCGTTACTCTTTGGGAGGAGACCGCCCCAGTCAAACTACCCACCAGACACTGTCTCTGTGCCGGATTACGGCACTAGGTTAGAATACCGAATTTTAAAGGGTGGTATTTCAAGTTTGGCTCCATTAAAACTAGCGTTTTAACTTCATGGCCTCCCACCTATCCTACACATTAAAATTCAGAATTCAGTGTCAAGCTATAGTAAAGGTTCACGGGGTCTTTCCGTCTTGCCGCGGATATACTGCATCTTCACAGCAAATTCAATTTCACTGAGTCCCAGGTGGAGACAGCCTGGCCATCATTACGCCATTCGTGCAGGTCGGAACTTACCCGACAAGGAATTTCGCTACCTTAGGACCGTTATAGTTACGGCCGCCGTTTACCGGGGCTTCAGTTCAGAGCTTTAAGTTTCCTTTGACTCCTTCGATTAACCTTCCGGCACCGGGCAGGCGTCACACCGTATACTTCCACTTTCGTGTTTGCACAGTGCTGTGTTTTTAATAAACAGTTGCAGCCAGCTGGTATCTTCGACTAACTTCAGCTATAGGAGTAAATCCTTTCACTTAACATTAGCGTGCCTTCTCCCGAAGTTACGGCACTATTTTGCCTAGTTCCTTCACCTGGGTTCTCTCAAGCGCCTTAGTATTCTCTACCTAACCACCTGTGTCGGTTTGGGGTACGATTTAATTTTACCTGATGCTTAGAGGCTTTTCTTGGAAGCGTGGTATCAGTTACTTCATCACCTTAATGATTCGTCATCATGCCTCAGATTAAAGATAATCGGATTTGCCTAATTATCATACCTACACATTTAAACCAGGATAACCGTCACCTGGATAACTTAACCTTCTTCGTCCCCACTTCGCAGTAATATTAAGCACAGGAATATTAACCTGTTGTCCATCGACTACGCTTTTCAGCCTCGCCTTAGGGGTCGGCTTACCCTGCCCCGATTAACGTTGGACAGGAAACCTTGGTTTTTCGGCGAGCAGGTTTTTCACCTGCTTTATCGTTACTCATGTCAGCATTCGCACTTCTGATACCTCCAATATATTTTACAATATATCTTCGTTGGCTTACAGAACGCTCCCCTACCCAGCAAAAATATAATTTTTGCTGCCGCAGCTTCGGTGCATAGTTTGAGCCCCGTTACATCTTCCGCGCAGGCCGACTTGACCAGTGAGCTATTACGCTTTCTTTAAATGATGGCTGCTTCTAAGCCAACATCCTGGCTGTTTATGCCTTCCCACATCGTTTCCCACTTAACTATGACTTTGGGACCTTAGCTGGCGGTCTGGGTTGTTTCCCTCTCCACAACGAACGTTAGCACCCGCTGTGTGTCTCCCGTGATAACATTCTACGGTATTCGGAGTTTGCATCGGTTTGGTAAGCCGGGATGGCCCCCTAGTCGAAACAGTGCTCTACCCCCGAAGATGAATTCACGAGGCGCTACCTAAATAGCTTTCGGGGAGAACCAGCTATCTCCCGGTTTGATTGGCCTTTCACCCCTAGCCATAGGTCATCCGCTGATTTTTCAACATCAGTCGGTTCGGTCCTCCAGTTGGTTTTACCCAACCTTCAACCTGCCCGTGGCTAGATCACCGGGTTTCGGGTCTGTACCCTGAAACTTAACGCCTATTTAGGACTCGGTTTCCCTTCGGCTCCCTTATTAAGTTAACCTTGCTACAGAGTACAAGTCGCTGACCCATTATACAAAAGGTACGCAGTCACAAATTATTTTAAAATATGCTTCCACTGCTTGTACGTACACGGTTTCAGGTTCTATTTCACTCCCCTCGCCGGGGTTCTTTTCGCCTTTCCCTTACGGTACTAGTTCACTATCGGTCAGTCAGGAGTATTTAGCCTTGGAGGATGGTCCCCCCATATTCAAACAGGATTTCTCGTGTCCCGCTCTACTTTTTGAATCCACAATATAAAATATTTTGTATACGGGGCTATCACCTTGTATCGCTGAAATTTCCAAATCATTCTACTATAATTTATATTGATTTTGATTCTGGGCTGTTCCCTTTTCGCTCGCCACTACTGAGGGAATCTCGGTTGATTTCTTTTCCTCAAGGTACTTAGATGTTTCAGTTCCCTTGGTTTGCTTTATTAACTTATTTGATTCAGTTAATAATGATGCAATATTGCATCGGGTTTCCCCATTCGGATATCGACGGTTATTGCGCTTCATATCAGCTTGCCGACGCTTTTCGCAGATTAGCACGTCCTTCTTCGCCTCTGACTGCCAAGGCATTCACCATGTACGCTTATTTGCTTAACCTTACAACCCACAGGTGTTTTAAAAAAATAAGTTATATGCTTGTTTTTCCGAATTTTTAAAGAGCTTTTTGTGTTAAATGTTAACTTTTCTTTTAAAGTTATTTTGAGGATAACACAATAATTTAAATTAGTATATAATATTTTTATAAATATTTTTTATTTATCGTCCCCTAGGGGATTTGAACCCCTGTTGCCGCCGTGAAAGGGCGATGTCCTAGACCTCTAGACGAAGGGGACTATTGAATAAAATTATTTTTTAATTTAACGATATAATAAATAACAGATCAAAAAAAAAGAGTCAAGTGATTTCTGTATTATTAGTTAAAATATTAAAAAAATATGAAAAAATTAGTAAATTAAGTTTGATTGTTTATTATTTTAAAAAAATTATTTATTTAAAAGATCAATAATATAATCTATTTCTGGAAGCACATTATGCCATAGAAAAAAAGAATGGGCTGCTTGAAAAACTAACATACCTATTCCGTTAGAAAAAAAATTAGATCCTGTTTTACGAGACCAATCAAAAAAAAATGTATTATCTGTTTGATAATTCATATCATAAAAGCATGTCTTAGAAGATACGCAAGAAAAAGGAATAAAATTATCTTTATCTTGAATAAAATGCGATGTTGCATTAATAATCAAATCAAAAGATTTTACATGTAACGAATTTGTATTAAAAACATTTATATTTCCGTATTTATGGAATTGTAAGACTAATTTCTCGGCATTTAAAACAGTTCTATTAAAAATACAAATCGAACACCCATATGATAAAAGAGGAAAAAGAACACCTCTAGCAGCACCACCTGCACCGATTATCAATATTGAATAATTTTTTTTTATAAAATTCAATCTTATTAAATCCGATAACAAACCAATTCCGTCTGTATTATCTCCTAAAATATTACAATTATCTATTTTTTTCAACGTATTAACAGATTGAGCAACTTCTGCTCTTTTAGTTAACTTATTACAAAAAAAATAAGCTTCTTGTTTAAATGGTGCGGTAATATTTGCACCTCGACCGTCTTTTTTAAAAAAATCTTGTAAAACAGCATACAAGCTATTTAATGGAACATTACAAGATTTATAAAAATGAGAAATACCTGTCTGTTTTGAAAATAAACTATGAATTTCAGGAGATTTACTATGATTTATAGGATTTCCAAATACAGCATAATTAAAATTTTTGCATTTAAACATAACGAATTAACTTTCCATTAATAATATTAATAATCTTAGAAGGATTTTTTTCATTTCCTATCTTTCCATTCAATAATGGAAAATCTTTACCAAAACATTTAAACACTTCTTCAGAAGTAAAACATGGCGTCATATTTGAAATATTAGCACTGGTAGATACAACTGCTTGTCCAAAAGCATTACATAATTTTATTATTTCAAAATGGGCACTTACACGTACAGCCACAGTATTAAATTTACCAGTCAACCAATAAGGAGTATTAGGTTTAGCTGGAAGTAAAAAGGTAAATGGTCCAGGCCAATGAAAAAAAATTTTCTTTTTTTGTTTATTTGATAAAATATTTTCATTGACATACATTTTTATTTGATCAAAATCTGAAGCTACTAATATCAATCCTTTTTCTATACTTCTATTTTTTAAATTAAGCAATTTTTTTACAGCTTTTTTACTATTAGGATCACATCCGAGTCCGAACATTGATTCTGTAGGATATGCGATCACATCATCATTATGTAACATTTTTATACAATATAGTAGTGAGTTTAAAAAACAATGTTTATCCATTAACATCTTCTTATAAAAAATTATTATTGTTTGCTTGACTATAAGTAATATTTTAATGAATTATGTCTTCTTTAAAATTAAATAATAAATTTTCAAGCTTATGATATGCTGATTCACACCCAGGTACATTAAATAAAACGATTAATACGATCCATTTTAAATCTTCAAGATTCAGTTCATTAATATCTAATTCCATGATTCTTTCAATAATTACTTCTCGTGTATCTAATGTCAATATCTCCAACTGTTCTAAAAAAAGAATAAAACCACGACAATCGACATTTAATTTTAGTGATTCTTCTTGTGTATAAATTCGAATGGTAATCTTATTGGATAATGGATTAATAGATGGAATAATATTTTTCTTGTAACAAGAAAGATTTTTTAACCAACTTAAAGCATTATAAATATCTCGTCTTTGAAAACCTATATCAGACAAATCATTAGTCAAACTATCATAATCAATCGATATTCTTGATTCGTTATGTATATAATTTTCAAACAAATATATTAATATATCAAACATTACGTCCTCAATTATATATTAAAAAATTTAAATATTGAGTAATATATTCTATAAATAAGTTTATTGTGAGTATTATTAATAATATAATATGAAAAATATTGTAATATAATGAAAAAAATTTTTACTAAAAAATATAATAAGTTTTTATTAAAAATATAAAAAATAATAGCACTAAACTTTTAATTATAATAAAAAAGTCTATACTAATACATAAAATTCAACTATTTTATATCTAAAATATATATGTCTTTGTTAAAAATACTCTATTATCCTGATATACGTTTAAGAATTCTTGCTAAACCCGTAAAAGAAATTAATAAAAAAATACAAAAAATAGCTAATGATATGATAGATACAATGTATCAAGAAGAAGGAATCGGTTTAGCTGCAACTCAAGTAAATATTCCATTGCAAATCATAGTAGTTAACACAATGGAACAAAAAAAAAACAATTTAGTACTTATTAATCCTAAAATTATCAAAAAAGAAGGTGATATTAGTATTGAAGAAGGATGTTTATCAATTCCAGAGTATCAAGCTTCTATTCCAAGATCTAATTATATACAGGTGCAAGCAGTAAATCTTGATGGAGAAAAAATAGAAATAGAAGCAAAATCAATATTGTCTATTTGCATACAGCACGAAATAGATCATCTTAAAGGAAAGTTATTCATTGATTATCTATCAAAATTTAAAAGAGAAAGAATTCAAAAAAAATTTGAAAAAATTAATAAAAAAAATAAAAAATTTTCCATAAAGGAATAAAAAAAATTTGAAAAAATTAAAAATTGTTTTTGCTGGAACAGAATATTTTTCTGCTGAACATTTACACGCACTAATCACTTCTTCACATGATGTAATTTCAGTTATCACTCAACCCGACCGTTATTCTGGAAGAGGACAGAAAATCACCTTTTCTCCAGTGAAAATATTATCTTTAAATAATGGAATTCCTATTTTTCAACCTGAAAATTTAAATGATACGGATTTTCAAAATAAATTATTAAAACTTAATGCAGATATCATGACAGTTGTATCCTATGGGAAAATAATACCAAAAAAAATACTTAATATGTTTTCAAAGGGTTGTATTAACGTGCATGCTTCACTTTTACCTAGATGGAGAGGAGCAACTCCGATTCAATCATCAATTCTGCATGGTGATAAAAAAACAGGCATTAGTATCATTCAAATGAATGATGAAATTGATTCCGGCAATATAATGCACTCCATCACGTGCAGCATATCATCGAAAGATACTACTAAAACCCTATCTTTAAAATTGATAAAAATAGGAATAGAAGCATTACTAGAAGTCTTAGAAAAAATTATATTGAACACAGTTATTTATAAAAAACAAAACGAAAAAAACGTAATTTTATCAAAAAAAATATACAAAAAAGATGCTTTATTAGATTGGAACTTATCAGCCGAAAAATTAGAACGTTTAATACGAGCATTTAATCCATGGCCAATCTGTTATTTTTTATCACAAAATAAAAATATAAAAGTATGGCAATCAGAAGTAATTCCTATAACACAAAATAACCGCTCTGTAGGAGAAATTATTTCCTATAATAAAAATGGAATTCAAATCAATACATCGCATCAAATATTAAATATTAAAAAATTACAATTTCCTGGAAAAAAAATAATAGATGTTAAAAATGTGATTATTTCTAAAAAAAAATTATTTAAAATAGGAACTATTTTATAAAAAAATATTTAATTTATTTTATATTTTTTGTTGAAATCATATAAATTAAAAAAAATAAGCAAACGGTATATTTCCGTTTGCTTTAAAATTATATTTTTTATATTTTAATAAAAAATAGTATAAATTTTATTTCTTTAAAATTTCATTTTTTTTGTTATTTTTCACACGATCTACTAATTCAATATAAGCCATTGGAGCCTTATCTCCAGATCGAAATCCACATTTTAAAATACGAGTATAACCACCTAGTCTACTAAAAAAACAAGGCCCTAATTTTTTAAATAATTTCGCTACTATTGCATTATCACGAATACGAGAAAAAACTAATCTTCTACGTGAAACGGTGTCTATTTTAGATAAAGTAATAATAGGTTCAACAATACGACGTAGTTCTTTTGCCTTTGATAAAGTAGTTTTTATCACTTCATGTGTAAATAATGAACATGCCATATTTTTCAGCATGGAATTAAGATGAGTGCTGCTACGATTTAATTGACGACCACTTTTTCGATGACGCATAAATTTACCTCTTCTTATCAAGTTGTTAATATATAAAATATAAATTATTCATCTAAAATACTTGATGGAGGCCAATTCTCTAATCTCATACCAAGAGATAAGCTACGAGAAGCTAAGACATCCTTAATTTCAGTTAAAGATTTTTTACCGAGATTCGGAGTTTTTAAAAGTTCTACTTCAGTTCTTTGGACTAAATCACCAATATAATGTATAGCTTCTGCTTTAAGACAATTAGCAGAACGAACTGTAAGTTCTAAATCATCTACTGGACGTAACAAAATAGGTTCAAATTCAGGTTTTTCTTCTTTGAATTCAGGTTCACGAATATCTCTTAAATCAACAAATGCTTCTAGTTGTTCTGCTAAAATAGTAGCTGCTCGTCGAATAGCTTCTTCTGGATCAATAGTTCCGTTAGTTTCCATCTCAATAACTAATTTATCTAAATCTGTTCTTTGTTCTACTCGAGCAGCTTCTACATTATAAGAAATTCGATTAATTGGACTATAACAAGCATCTACTAACAAACAACCTATTGGTCGCGAATCTTCTTCTAAATGAACTCTCGAAGATGCAGGAATATAGCCTCTTCCACGTTGCACTTTTATTCGCATTTTAATAGAAGCATTTTCATCAGTTAAGTGACAGATTACATGCTGCGGCTTGATGATTTCAACATCTCCATCATGTATGATATCTGCGGCAGTAATAGAACCAATACCAGATTTATGTAATGTGAGAAGGGTTTCATCTTTTCCATAAACTTTTACCGCTAACGCTTTCAAATTTAACAATATTTCTAAAACGTCTTCTTGCACTCCCTCTTTAGTACTATACTCATGAAGTACTCCATCAATTTCAACTTCAGTTACCGCACATCCTGGCATGGAAGATAAGAGAATTCTACGAAGTGCATTTCCAAGTGTATGACCAAATCCTCTTTCTAATGGTTCTAATGTGACTTTAGTATGAGTCGCACTAATTTGTTCAATATCAACTAAACGTGGTCTTAAAAAATCCATGATAGAATTCTGCATATTTTCCTCTCTTTAATAGTAAACTTTATTATTTAGAATAAAGTTCAACAATTAAGTATTCATTAATTTCTGCAGATAAATCGGAACGCTCAGGAAATCTTTTAAAAATACCTTCCATTTTAGTTGAATTCACTTCTAACCAAATTGGTTTTTCTCGTTGCTCTACAAGTTCTAAAGCAGCTTTAATTCGAGACTGATTTTTAGATTTATTTCTAATGGAAATTTGGTCGTTAGGAGAAACTTGATATGAAGCAATATTAACAACTTTATTATTCACCATGATAGACTTGTGATTAATTAATTGTCTTGATTCAGAACGAGTACAACCAAAACCCATACGATAAACTACGTTGTCTAATCTAGATTCTAATAATTGTAATAAATTTGCTCCAGTATTGCCTTTCAAACTAGCCGCTAGTTTATAATATATTTTAAATTGACGTTCTAAGACACCGTATAAACGACGCACTTTTTGTTTTTCGCGTAATTGAATAGCATAATCAGATAATCTAGGTTTTCGAATACCATGTTGTCCAGGAGGTTGTTCTAATTTACATTTTGATTCTATTGAACGAAGTCCTGATTTAAGAAATAAATCAGTGCCTTCTCGTCGACTTAATTTTAATTTTGGACCTAAATATTTTGCCATTTTATTCTCCAGAAATTCCTAAAAATCACACGCGACGTTTTTTAGGAGGACGGCAACCATTATGAGGAATTGGTGTCACATCAGTAATATTTGTAATACGAAATCCAGCAGCATTTAAAGCTCGAATAGTAGACTCTCTACCTGGACCAGGGCCTTTAACCATTACTTCTAAATTTTTTATACCATAATCTTTTACTATTTCTGCACAACGTTCAGCAGCAACTTGTGCAGCAAAAGGAGTAGATTTTCGAGAACCTCTAAAACCAGAACCGCCAGAAGTAGCCCATCCTAAAGCATTCCCTTGTCTATCTGTAATTGTAACAATAGTATTATTAAAAGATGCATGAATATGAGCAATTCCATCTAAAATTTGTTTTTTTACACGTTTTCGTGTTCGAATAGACGTTGAATTCTTTACCATAATTAATCTTACCTAAATTATTTTTTTATTGGTTTTCGAGGACCTTTACAAGTTCTAGCATTAGTTTTAGTTCTTTGGCCGTGTACTGGAAGACTTCTACGATGACGTAAACCACGATAACAACTTAAATCAATTAAACGTTTAATGTTTAAAGTTCTTTCTCTTCTTAAATCACCTTCAATAACATATTTTGCAACATGAGTTCTTAGAAGATCAATTTGTTCTTCATTTAAATCTACAATTTTAGAATGTTCAGGAATGTTTGCAATGGAACAAATAAATTTAGAACGTTTTTTACCTATTCCATATATCGCGGTTAATGCAATCAAAGTATGCTTATTTTCTGGAATGTTGATACCTGCAATACGTGCCATATTATAAAACCTTATAAATGTATTTTAAACAAATTTATAATACTAAAGATAATAACAATTTATATTTAAAAATATTTTAATTGACAAAAATGATTAACCCTGACGCTGTTTATGCTTAGGATCATTACTACAAATTACTCTTACAACATTATTTCTTTTTATAATTTTGCAACTACGGCAAAGTACTTTCACAGAAGCTTGTACTTTCATCATATTTCCTTCTAGTATAAAATATTTAATTTAAATTAGCTTTCTTTAACATAGATTCATATTGATTAGACATTATTAATGTTTGAATTTGAGTTATAAAATCTATAATAACTACAACAACAATCAATAATGAAGTTCCACCGAAATAAAAAGGAACATTCATAGCACTTCGCATAAATTCCGGGATTAAACAAATAAATGTAATATATAAAGAACCAACTAAAGTGAGTCTTAACATAATCTTATTAATGTATTTTGCTGTTTGTTCGCCAGGTCTAATTCCAGAAATAAAAGCCCCTGATTTTTTTAAATTATCTGCTGTTTCACGAGGGTTGAATACCAATCCCGTATAAAAAAAACAAAAAAACACTATTGCAGATATATATAAAATCAAATATAAAAACTGATTAGGTTGTAAATAAAATAATATTTTTGTCAACCATTCATGATTCACTTTACACCAAGATATAATAGTAGCAGGAAATAGAACAATACTAGAGGCGAAAATTGCAGGTATAACACCAGCCATATTAATTTTTAAAGGTAGATGAGTACTTGGAGTTTCATAAATACGACGACCTTGTTGACGTTGTGCATAATGTACAACGATTTTTCTCTGTCCTCTTTCCATAAAAACAACTAAAAAAATAACCGAAAAAATTAACAACAAAATAAATAAAAACAATAAAATATGTAAATCTCCTTGTCGTGTTTTTTCAATAGTATTTCCGATAGCTGAAGGCAAACCCGCTATTATTCCTATAAAAATAATGATTGAAATACCATTACCAATACCATATTCTGTGATTAATTCCCCTAACCACATTAAAAACATAGTGCTAGTTACTAAACTTATAATAGCAATTAAATAAAAATAAAAATCAGTGTTTATTATAATACTACGAATTCCAGCTATATTAGGAAGAGTCATAGCAATCCCAATAGACTGTACAAGAGCTAATATTAAGGTAGCGTATCTAGTATACTGATTGATTCTATGACGTCCTGATTCTCCTTCTTTTTTAATTTCAGATAAAGTTGGGTATACCAATGTCAGTAATTGAATAATAATAGATGCTGATATATAAGGCATAATGCCTAAAGCAAAAATAGAAGCACGACTTAAAGCTCCACCAGAAAACATATTAAACATATCAACAATAGTACCATTTTGATTATTTAATATTTTAGATAAAATTGTAGTATCAATGCCGGGGATTGGAATAAAAGAACCAATACGAAAAACAATGATAGCCACGATTAGAAAAACGATTCTCTGCTTGAGTTCACTGACACTTGTTTTAGTATTTTTAAAATTTAATCCTAATTTCTTAACCATTATTTACCGCTTATCCTTCAACTTTTCCACCAGTATTTTCAATTTCAGAACGAGCACCTTTACTGACAAGTAGACCTCGTATTATCAAAGGAACTGTTAGTTTTCCTGAAAGAATTATCTTGGCATATTTAATATTTTTTTTAATAATATTTTCTTGTTTTAATACGTTAAGATCAATAATATTTGTAGACAAATTTGATAAATCTGATAAACGAACTTCTGTTGTAATATTTTTTTTTCTGGAATTAAAACCAAATTTAGGAAGTCTTCTGTATAACGGCATTTGACCCCCTTCAAAACCACGACGAATACTACTTCCTGATCTAGATTTTTGACCTTTATGACCTCGACCAGAAGTTTTTCCGAAACCTGATCCGATACCACGACCTAATCTTTTTCGACTATGACGTGCTCCATTTGCTGGAGAAAGAGTGTTTAAACGCATGTTTCTATTCCTCTTGTATTTTTAAAATATAAGAAATTTTCTTAACCATTCCTTGAATAGATGGCGTATCTTCACGTATGACAGTATGTCCAATATAACGTAATCCAAGTCCGATTAAAGTTTTTTTATGCTTAGGCAATCTACCTATAGCACTTTTTATTTGAGTAATTTTTATATTTTTCATTAAAAAAATTTATCCTAATATATCTTTAATACGTTTATTTCTTTTAGCAGCGATCATTTCTGGAGACTTCATATTAACTAAACCATTCATAGTAGCTCGAACTACATTGATTGGATTAGTTGAACCATAAGTTTTAGCTAAAACATTATGTATTCCTGCTACCTCTAAAACTGCTCGCATAGCGCCTCCTGCAATGATACCAGTTCCATCAGAAGCAGGTTTCATAAACACATTTGATCCAGTATGAGAACCCTTGAGAGAGTGTTGTAAAGTTTTATTGACTAATGGTATAGTAATCATATTACGTCTTGCTTGCTCCATAGCTTTCTGAATAGCGGCGGGTACTTCACGTGCTTTTCCATAACCAAAACCAACTTTTCCGTCTCCATTTCCTACTACAGTTAATGCTGTAAAAGAAAATATTCGACCGCCTTTGACGGTTTTTGATACACGATTTACTGTAATTAATTTTTCTTGTAAATCATTGTGATTTTTTTTTTCAATATTAGCCATTCTATAATTTTCGCCTTAAAACTTCAGCCCAACTTCACGTGCAGATTCAGCTAAAACTTGTACACGCCCATGATATTTAAAACCAGATCGATCAAAAGAAACATGAGATATTCCCTTTGAAAGGGCACGTTCTGCAATAATTTTACCTATTTTTGCCGCAGCTTCTTTATTTCCTGTATATTTCAAACTACAATTTATTTTTCTTTCTAATGTTGAGGCAAAAACCAAAACTTTTGCTTCTTTAGAAGAAATGATTTGAGCATACATGTGTCGTGAAGTACGATGTACTACTAGTCGAATAGCACCTAGTTTTTTGATTTTACAACGTGTTTTCATAGATCGGCGTATACGAGAAATTATTTTATTTTTATTAGAAAAAATCATTTTATTTCTTTTTAGCCTCTTTTATACGTACAACTTCATTTGAATATCGTATGCCTTTTCCTTTGTAAGGTTCTGGTGTACGATAAGAACGCAAATTAGCTGCAATCTGACCAACTAATTGTTTATCTATACCTTGAATAATAATTTCTGTAGGAGATAAATTTTCTGCATTAATACCCTTAGGCAAATGATATGTAATTATATGTGAATAACCTAGCGACATATTAATTATATTATCTTTTGTTATTGAAACACGGTATCCAACCCCAGATAATTGTAATTTTTTACTAAATTTTTCAGACACGCCTATAATCATAGAATTTACGAGAGCTCTTGAAGTTCCTGCTTGTGCCCAACCATTAGAAAAACCTAAACGTGGTGAAAAAATTATTTGATTGTTTAAAAATTCAATTTTAACTGATTGATGAATAGTACGTGAAAGATGACCGTATTTTCCTTTAATTGATATATCTTGCAAATCTAACTGAACATTAACGCCAGAAGGAATAACAATTGGACATTTAGCAACACGAGACATGCTTCCTCCATTAAGCCACATAACAAATAACTTCACCGCCAAGACCTTCTTGACGAGCCATACGATCTGTCATAACCCCTTTAGAAGTAGAAATTACGGCTATTCCTAAACCGGACATTACTTTAGGTAGATTATTTTTGTTTTTATATATACGCAAACTAGGCCTACTAATACGTTGAATCATATCTACTACTGACTTCCCTTGAAAATATTTTAAAAATACTTCCAATTCTAGTTTAGTATCACCCGTAACATTATAATCTTTAATATAACCTTCTTCTTTTAATAATTGAATAATTGATTTTTTTAATTTCGATGAAGGCATTTTAACAGAATATTTATTTGCTAATTGACCATTTCGAATACGGGTTAACATATCCGCTACTGGATCTTGCATACTCATTTTTACGCTCCAAAACCTGAAAAATATTTTACCAACTTGCTTTTTTTAAACCAGGTATTTCACCTTTCATAGCGGCCTCTCTTACTTTAATACGACTTAATCCAAATTTACGCAAAAAAGCATGAGGACGACCTGTTTGACGGCATCTGTTTCTTTGACGTGACGGACTGGAATCACGCGGAAAAGATTGTAATTTAAGCACCGCATTCCAACGCTCTTCCTCTGATATACTCATATTAGAAATAATATTTTTTAATTCATGACGTTGTGTATAAAATTTATTAGCTAATTTTACACGTTTAACTTCACGCGCTTTCATTGATTGTTTAGCCATTGAGCAACCTTATTTTTTTACTTGCGAAAAGGAAAATTAAAAGCAGATAATAATAAACGAGCCTCATGATTAGATTTTGCAGTAGTAGTAATTGTTATATCCAACCCGCGAACCCGATCAATTTTATCGTAATCAATCTCAGGAAAAATAATTTGTTCACGTATTCCTAAACTATAATTTCCTTGACCATCAAAAGAGTGACTTGATAATCCGCGAAAATCGCGAATACGTGGAACAGCAATAATAATTAAACGTTCAAAAAAATGCCATTTTTTCTGACCACGCAATGTAACTTTACATCCGATAGGATAACCTTGACGGATTTTAAAACCAGCAACAGATTTACGAGCTTTAGTAATTAGTGGTTTTTGTCCGGATATAGCAGTTAAATCTAAAATAGCATTATCTAAAATCTTTTTATCAGAAGCAGCTCCACCGACACCCATATTTAAAGTAATTTTATCAATTTTAGGAACCTGCATAACGGAACTATAATTTAATTCATGCATAAGCTGAGTTATAACTTTTGATTTGTAATAATCATATAATGTCGCCATCATATTACTCCAAACTATTGAATCGTTTTACCAGTAGATTTAAAAAACCGAACTTTTCTCCCTTCTTCAAACCTAAAACCAATACGATCTGCTTTATTAGATTCAGGATTTAAAATAGCAATATTTGATATATGAATAGGTGCTTCTTTTTCTATAATACCACCACTTTTATTTTGAGATGGAACTGGTTTTTGATGTTTTTTAATTAAATTTAAACCTTTAACAATTACTTGATTTAAAGATAAAATATTTTTAATAATACCTGTTTTTCCTTTATCTTTTCCTGTTAATATAACAACTGAATCATTACGGCGTAATTTTAATGCCATTTTTTATTCCTTAAAAATTTCATAACTAAAGAACTTCAGGAGCTAGTGAAATAATTTTCATAAATTTTTCTGTTCTTAATTCACGTGTAACAGGACCAAAAATACGAGTACCGATAGGTTGTTCGTTATTGTTTAATACAACACAAGCATTGGTATCAAAACGAATAACAGAACCATCAGATCTTCTAACCCCTTTTTTAGTTCTTACTACTACCGCTTTAAGAACTTCTCCTTTTTTTACTTTTCCTCTAGGTATTGCTTCTTTAATTGTAATTTTAATTACATCACCTATCGCTGCATAGCGACGACGTGAACCACCTAAAACTTTAATACACATAGCAGATCGTGCGCCAGAGTTATCAGCTACATGAAGAATTGTTTGTTCTTGAATCATATTTTTAAAACCTCAATTATTCTAATTAAAAATAATTTAATCCTCATATTACTGACATTTTATGAACATAAAACATGAGCAGACGTGAGTTTGTTCATGTTTTGATATTTTTTTTTAAAATACTGTTTTTTCAATAATACGAACTAGGACCCAAGATTTTGTTTTAGAAATCGGACGAGATTCTCGAATTTCTATTAAATCACCTACGGTACATTCGTTTTTTTCATCATGAATATGTAGTTTTGTAGTCCGTTTAATAAATTTTCCATAAATAATATGTTTTACAAAACGTTCAATTGCTACAACAGCAGATTTTTGCATCTTATTACTTATCACACGACCTTGTAAGGTTCGAATTTTTTCCATTATTTTATCTCTTCCTTTGAATCTAGCAAAGTCTTTACTTGTGCAATGTTTCGTCGAACTTTTCGTAATAAATGAGGTTGTTTTAATTTTCCAGAAACAGATTGCATACGAAGATTAAATTGTTCTCTCAATAATTGTAAAAGTTCTGTGTAAAGATCTTTTTTATTTTTTTTTCTAAATTCTACCAATGCCTTCATTACATCACCATCTTATTTACAAAAGTAGTTTTAATTGGCAACTTAGCAGCTGCAAGTTTGAATGCTGCACGAGATTCTTCTTCAGTAACTCCTTCTAATTCATAAAGAATTTTACCAGGTTGTACTAAAGCGACCCAATATTCAACATTACCCTTGCCTTTTCCCATTCTAACTTCTAAAGGTTTTTGAGTTATAGGCTTATCAGGAAATATGCGAATCCACATTTTGCCTTGTCTTTTTATACAGCGAGTTATAGCTCTTCTTGCAGATTCAATTTGACGAGCAGTTAAACGCCCTCTATCAATAGCTTGCAATCCAAAAGTGCCAAAATTAATATCAGTACCAGACGCTAAACCACGATTTCGACCTTTATGCATTTTACGAAATTTAGTACGTTTTGGCTGCAACATTATTAGCTTCTCTCTCTTTCTTACTTTCTATTTTTACGATACTGCTTTTTTGTTTGGACAGAAGGTTTATCTAATCTTTCAACAGTTTCCATTCCACCTAATATTTCACCTTTAAAAATCCAAACCTTTACGCCTATCACCCCATATGTTGTATGAGCTTCTGAAATGCTATAATCAATATTTGCGCGTAATGTATGAAGAGGAACTCTTCCTTCTCTATACCACTCTCTACGAGCTATTTCTGCTCCTCCTAAACGTCCACTAACTTCAACTTTAATGCCTTTTGCACCTTGTCTCATTGCGTTTTGAACAGATCGTTTCATAGCACGACGAAACATTACTCTTCTCTCAAGTTGAGAGGTAATACTATCAGAAACAAGTTTAGCATCTAATTCAGGTTTACGCACTTCAGAAATATTAATTTGAACCGGCACTCCAGTAATTTTAGCAATAGAAATTCTTAACTTTTCAACATCTTCACCTTTTTTTCCAATAACAATACCTGGTCTAGCAGTATAAATCGTCACTCGAATACTTTTAGCTGGTCTTTCGATAATGATT
This sequence comes from Buchnera aphidicola str. APS (Acyrthosiphon pisum), assembly GCF_000009605.1. Lineage (NCBI taxonomy): Bacteria > Pseudomonadati > Pseudomonadota > Gammaproteobacteria > Enterobacterales > Erwiniaceae > Buchnera > Buchnera aphidicola. The sequence goes on from NC_002528.1 coordinate 556,629, forward strand.
CTGGAAATTGAAGCTTTTTCTAATGTTTTCATTAAAAACTGACGAACTTTATAGTCACTATCTAAATGATCCGCAAAGTCTTTAGTGTTAGCAAACCAGACAGAATTCCATTTTTTTATTATACCCAATCGCATACCATTAGGATGTACTTTCTGACCCATTACTGATTCTCCTCGATGTTAACGATCAGACACAATTACAGTAATATGACTAGTACGTTTTAAAATACGATCTGCACGTCCTTTAGCACGAGGCATCATTCTTTTCATTGTTGAACCTTCATTAACAAATATTTTTTTAATTCTCAATTTATCTATATCTGCGCCATCATTATGTTCTGCATTAGCTACAGCTGATTCGACTACTTTTTTTACTAAAAAAGCGGCTTTTTTATTGGTATAAGTTAAAATATTTAATGCTTGTGGCACTTTTTTACCGCGAATTAAATCTACGATCAAACGCACTTTTTGAGCTGAAGAGCGTGCTTGACGGTGTTGAGCTAAAGTTTCCATTTACTCCTCTTTTTATCTTTCGTGTTTCTTTTAAATTAACGTTTTTTTACTTTCTTATCAGCAGTATGTCCTCTGTAAGTACGAGTTAAAGAAAATTCGCCTAATTTATGTCCTACCATTTCTTCAGTAACAAAAACAGGGATATGGCTACGACCATTATGAATAGATATTGTTAAACCGACCATATTCGGAAAAATTGTTGAACGTCTTGACCAAGTTTTAATAGGTTTTTTATCATTTATTTTTACTGATTTTTCTACTTTTTTTAATAAACTTATATCAATAAAAGGACCTTTTTTAAGAGAACGTGGCATAAAGTGATCCCTACAATAATTATTTTCTGCGATGACGTAAAATAAATTTATCAGTACGTTTATTTTTACGAGTCTTTTTACCTTTTGTCTGAATACCCCATGGAGTAACTGGATGTTTACCAAAATTTCGTCCTTCACCACCTCCATGAGGATGATCAACAGGGTTCATGGCTGTTCCACGAACAGTTGGACGTATACCTATCCAACGAGAAGCTCCTGCTTTACCTAAAACTTTTAGCATATGTTCAGAATTACCTACTTCACCAATAGTGGCTCTACAATTAGACTGAGTTTTTCTCATTTCACCTGATCGTAATCTTAAAGTAGCATACTCTTCATCGAATGCCACTAGTTGAACATAACTTCCTGCAGAACGAGCTATTTGACCACCTTTTCCAGGTTTTAATTCTACATTATGAACAAAAGTACCTACTGGAATATTTTTAAGTGGTAGAGTATTTCCTGTTTTTATAGGTGCACGCAAACCAGAAATTATAGTATCACCTATCTTTATACCTTTTGGAGCTAAAATATACTTTCTTTCACCATCTTTATATAATATTAAAGCAATATTAGAAGAACGATTAGGATCATATTCAAATCTTTCTACGGTAGCTCCTATATCATCTTTATTTCTTTTGAAATCTACAATACGATATGCTCTTTTATGTCCACCACCAATATGACGAGTTGTAATTCTACCATTATTATTACGTCCTCCGCTTTTACTCTTTTTTCTTAATAATAAAGAATAAGGTTTTCCTTTATACAACTCATTATTAACAACTTTAATAACGTGGCGACGACCCGGAGATGTCGGTTTACACTTAACAACTGCCATTTTTTGTCCTCCGACTACTCTGTATTACCTATGAAATCTAAATTACACCCTTTTTTAACTTTAATATAAGCTTTTTTCCAATGACTTCTCTGAATAATACGATTTGATTGACGCTTTTTTTTTCCTTTAACTTTTAATGTTTTTATACTATCAACATCGACATCAAATATTTTTTTTACTGCATATTTTATTTCATATTTAGTGGCGTTATTTAATACTTTTAAAACAACGGTATTAAATTTTTCCATAGATATAGATGTTTTTTCAGATACGTGTGGAGACAGAAGTATTTTAAGTAAACGTTCTTCAGAAATCATGAAAGTATCTCCTCTATTCTTTTCACTGCTTCAACAGTAATAACCACATGATCAAAAGCAATCAAACTAACAGGATCTATAGAATGCACATCTTTCACGTCTACTGAATATAAATTTCTAGATGCAAGAAATAAATTATTATCTATTTTATTAGTAACAATAAGAACATTTTTTAAATTTATATCTTTTAATTTCTGTACTAAAAGTTTTGTTTTAGGTGCATCTAATGAAAAATTCTCAAAAACTATTAATCTTTTTTGGCGTATTAATTCAGAAAAAATACTTTTTAATGCACCGCGATACATCTTTTTATTAACTTTTTGACTGTGTTCTTGCGGTTTTGCAGCAAATGTAACACCTCCTGATCGCCAAATTGGACTTCTAAAAGATCCTGCTCGTGCACGACCAGTGCCTTTTTGACGCCACGGCTTTCTACCTGATCCAGAAACTTCGGCACGACTTTTTTGTGCTCTAGTACCTTGACGGGTAGATGCTGAATAAGCAATAACGACTTGATGAATTAGAGCTTCATTAAAATCACGAGCAAAAATGATTTCAGAAACACTAAGAACATTTTGTACGTCTTTAACTACTAATTCCATGCTTTACTCCTCACTGCTCAAACCTTAATAGCTGGTTTAACGATAAGATCACTACCGGTAGCACCGGGAACAGCACCTTTCACCAAAAGAAGATTTCTATGTTCATCAATACGTACTATATTCAAACTTTGTACAGTAACGCGAGTATTTCCTAATTGTCCTGCCATTTTTTTGCCTTTAAATACTCTACCGGGCGTTTGATTTTGACCGATAGAACCAGGTACTCTATGGGATAAAGAATTTCCATGTGTTGCATCTTGTGTATGAAAATTCCAACGTTTTACTGTACCAGAGAAACCTTTTCCTTTGGAAATACCTGTTATATCAACTTTTTTGACATTGTTAAAAATGTTAATTGTAATACTTTGTCCAATTTTAAAATTGTTATTTTTATCGGTTCTAAATTCCCATAAACCACGACCAGGAGTTACACCAGATTTTAAAAAATGTCCGGATTGTGGTTTGTTTAATCTATTCGATTTTTTTATTCCAGTTGTTACTTGAATAGCACAATAGAGATCAGTATTTATATTTTTTACTTGTGTGATTCTATTTTCTTTTAATTCAATTACAGTGACAGGAATTGAAGTTCCTTCTTCAGTAAAAATACGAGTCATTCCAATTTTTTTGCCAACTAAACCAATCATTGATTGCACACCTTAATCATGTCTATCTGATTAACCTAAACTAATTTGCACATCCACACCCGCAGCAAGATCTAATCGCATAAGCGCGTCAACAGTCTTTTCAGTAGGTTCTACTATATCAATTAAGCGCTTATGTGTTCGAATTTCATATTGATCACGTGCGTCTTTATTTACATGTGGAGATACTAAAATAGTAAAACGTTCCTTACGAGTCGGAAGAGGAATTGGTCCACGTACTTGTGCTCCAGTTCTTTTTGCTGTTTCAACAATCTCTGTAGTTGATTGATCAATTAATCTATGATCAAAAGCTTTTAAACGAATACGAATTCTTTGGTTCTGCATCACACCAGAACTCCAATTATTTACACATTGAAAATTTAACCTTCTCTGAATAAATTTATATTACTCAAGAGTAGATGTAATTAAATACGACTATGTGGCCCCTATATCAGGAGTGTTGTTTTAAGGTTTACTTGTCTATGTAAAATATAAATTTTTTATGATTTATTTAAAAAAATATAAATGTATTATTAATATATGAATTTATTAAAAAAAACTAATTAGTTGTTTATACTATAATATAATACATATTAATCAAGAAAAGAGCATCTTATACTCTTTTCTTAATAAATTCAACTTTGATGTTAGTATAAAATAGCCTAAATATAAATTATTAAAGTAAAACTTTAGAAACTACACCTGCTCCAACAGTACGACCACCTTCACGTATAGCAAATCGCAATCCATCGGCCATTGCAATAGGATTAATTAAAGTAACAGTCATTTTTATATTATCTCCTGGCATAACCATTTCGATACCTTCAGGGAGTTCAATGGAACCTGTTACATCAGTAGTTCTAAAATAAAACTGAGGACGATATCCTTTAAAAAATGGAGTATGACGCCCACCTTCTTCTTTGGATAGAACATAAACTTCAGACTCAAATGTTGTATGTGGATGAATACTACCTGGTTTAGCTAAAACTTGACCTCTTTCAATTTCATCACGCTTTGTACCACGAAGTAAAACTCCTACATTTTCTCCAGCGCGACCTTCATCTAACAATTTCCTGAACATTTCTACGCCTGTACAAGTAGTTTTAGTTGTTTTTTTAATTCCTACGATTTCAACTTCTTCGCCTACTTTAATTATACCTTTTTCTACTCGACCAGTTACTACTGTGCCTCTTCCTGATATAGAAAAAACATCTTCTATTGGCAATAAAAAAGGCTGATCTACTGCTCTTTTTGGTTCAGGGATATAGCTATCTAAAAATTTAGATAAATCAATTATTTTTGATTCCCATTCAGGATCGCCTTCCAATGCTTTTAATGCTGAACCACGAATGATAGGAGTATCATCTCCAGGAAAATCGTATTGTGTCAATAAATCACGAACTTCCATTTCGACTAATTCAAGTAATTCCTCGTCATCTACCATATCACACTTATTAAGGAAAACAATAATATATGGAACGCCTACTTGTCTTCCGAGTAAAATATGTTCACGAGTTTGAGGCATTGGACCATCAGTTGCTGCTACGACTAAAATAGCACCATCCATTTGAGCAGCGCCCGTAATCATATTTTTTATATAATCGGCATGACCTGGACAATCTACGTGAGCATAATGTCTAAACTCAGTATCATATTCTACATGAGAAGTGTTAATTGTAATACCTCTTGCTTTTTCTTCTGGTGCATTGTCTATCTGATCAAAAGCACGTGCAGAACCACCAAATTTTTTAGATAAAACAGTCGTAATGGCTGCTGTTAAAGTAGTTTTTCCGTGATCTACGTGACCGATAGTACCCACATTTATATGGGGTTTTAAACGTTGAAATTTTTCTTTAGACATTTTTTTTTCCTTATATAAAATATCTGTTTTTAAATAAGAATATTGTATACAATATAGAATTAAACTTCTACTTTTCTCTTCTTTCAATAATATCTTTAGAAATATTAAATGGAGCTTCTATATATTTTAAAAATTCCATCGAATAAGAAGCTCTTCCTTGAGTTTGAGAACGTAAATCAGTAGCATAACCAAACATTTCAGATAAAGGAACACATGCATTAATTATTTTACTAATAGACAAATCTTTCATACCTTCAATAATACCTCTTCGGCGATTTAAATCACCTATAACATCTCCCATATAGTCATCTGGCGTTTCTACTTCTACTTTCATAATTGGTTCTAATAAAATTGGTTTTGCTTGTTTAAAACCCTTTTTAAATGCCGCAGAAGCTGCTAATTTAAAAGCTAATTCAGATGAATCAACATCATGATAAGAACCAAAATAAAGACGTACTCCAATATCAACTACAGGATAACCAGCTAAAGGTCCGCATTTTAATTGTTCTTGAATTCCTTTATCAATTGCTGAAATATATTCGCTAGGTATAACTCCTCCTTTTATATCATTAACAAATAAATATCCTTCACCTCCTGGCTGTAATGGAAATAGTTCTATAACAACATGACCATATTGACCTCTTCCACCTGACTGTTTAATATGCTTACCTTCAATATCTTCAACTTTATTAAGAATAGTTTCACGATATGCTACTTGAGGTTTACCGACATTAGCATCGACACTAAACTCTCGTTTCATACGATCAATAATAATTTCTAAATGTAATTCCCCCATGCCAGAAATGATTGTTTGATTAGATTCTTGATCAGTTCGCACTCGAAAAGAAGGATCTTCTTTTGCTAGTCGTCCTAATGCTAAACCCATTTTTTCTTGATCAACTTTAGTTTTAGGTTCCACAGAAATAGATATCACTGGTTCTGGAAATTCCATACGTTCTAATATAATCGGATCATTTAAATCGCATAAAGTATCACCAGTAGTTACATCTTTTAAACCAATAGCTGCAGCTATATCTCCTGCATATACTTCTTTTATTTCTTCCCTTTTATTGGCATGCATTTGAACAATTCTACCAAATCTTTCTCTCTGAGACTTTGCAGAATTAAATACAGTATCTCCGGATTTTACCACTCCTGAGTAAACACGGAAAAAAGTCAAATTACCGACAAAAGGATCACTCGCAATTTTAAAGGCTAAAGCAGAAAAAGGTGCTTTATCATCTGAATTTCTAATAGCTGGAGTTTGTTCAACATCATTTAAAATCCCCTTGATATCCTGGATATCATTAGGAGCAGGTAAAAATTCAATTATTGCATCTAATAATGCTTGTACCCCTTTATTTTTAAAAGCTGATCCACAGGTAATCAATACAATCTCGTTATTTAAAGCTCGTTTCCGTAATGCAGATTTAATTTCACTTTCAGATAATCGATCTCCGTTTAAATATTTTTCTAAAAGATCTTCATTAGATTCTACTGCAGACTCAATTAAATTTTGATTCCATTTTTTCGATAATTCGATCATTTCCGGAGGAATATCGTTGTAAACAAAGGTTACACCTTGATCAGAGTCTTTCCAATGAACAGCTTTCATTTTAATCAAATCAACAACACCAACAAAAGTATCTTCTGCTCCAATTGCTAACTGTAAAGGAACAGGATTAGCACCCAAACGTATTTTAATTTGTTTTACTACTTTTAAAAAATTAGCTCCCATACGATCCATTTTATTCACAAATGCTATACGAGGAACATTATATTTATTCGCTTGACGCCATACAGTTTCTGATTGTGGTTGCACACCTCCAACTGCACAATATACCATAACAGCGCCATCTAGCACTCGCATTGAACGTTCTACTTCTATAGTAAAATCAACATGTCCAGGTGTGTCAATGATGTTAATCCTATGGGGTTTGAATTGTTTAGCCATTCCGCTCCAGAAGGTAGTAGTAGCTGCAGAGGTAATAGTAATTCCTCTTTCTTGTTCTTGTTCCATCCAATCCATAGTAGCTGCGCCATCGTGAACTTCCCCTATTTTATGATTAATTCCTGTATAAAATAAGATTCTTTCAGTAGTAGTTGTTTTTCCTGCATCTATATGTGCACTTATACCAATATTACGATATCGAGAAATAGGTGTTGTACGAGACATTATCTTTCTCTTATTTTTAGGTTTTAAAAAATTGAGTCTCATAAACTCAATTGAGATAATTGCCTCAATATAATTTATAAGTAATACAAAAAACGATATAAAAATCTAATATTATCACCAACGATAATGAGCAAAAGCCTTATTAGCCTCAGCCATTCGATGTACTTCTTCTCTTTTTTTTACTGCTGTTCCTTTATTTTCTAAAGCATCATAAAGTTCATTTGATAAACGTAAAGACATAGATTTATCGACACGCTTGCGGGCGGATTCTACAATCCAACGCATCGCTAAAGCATTGCGCCGTACTGGACGAACTTCAACAGGAACTTGATATGTTGAACCGCCAACTCGACGAGACTTTACTTCGACTGTTGGACGTACATTTTCTAAAGCTATTTCAAAAGCTTCTAATTCTTTTTTATCTGTACGTTTAGATAAATTTTTTAATGCAGTATATACAATAACTTCGGCAATAGATTTTTTACCATCTATCATGAGAATATTAATAAATTTAGCTAGTAATTCTGAAGAAAACTTTGGATCTGGTAAAATTTTTCGAGTACCAATAATACGACGACGTGGCATAAAAAGCTCCATTTAATGAAAAGTATAAAAAGAAAAATTTTTTATTTTTTTGGTTTTTTAACACCATATTTAGAACGACCCTGTTTACGCTCTTTAACACCTGCACAATCTAAGGAGCCTCTAACAATATGATATCGAACACCAGGTAAATCTTTAACACGACCACCTCGTATTAAAATAACAGAATGTTCTTGTAAATTATGACCTTCACCTCCAATATATGCAGTTACTTCAAAACCATTAGTTAATCTTACACGACATACCTTACGTAATGCTGAATTAGGCTTTTTAGGTGTAGTAGTATATACTCTAGTACAAACACCTCTTTTTTGAGGGCTTTTTCCCAGAGCAGGAACGTTACTTTTGATGACTTTTCTTACACGAGGTTTACGGACCAATTGATTTACTGTGGCCATAAAAAAACTCCTATTATTTCAATGGATTTTTGAAAAATTGTCAAAATAATATAAAATAAAAAATTATTCTTTATTATCATGAAGAATTTTAAGATTGGATATTTAAATTAAATCAAATTTAACTCAGTATTTTTTACCAAGTCATTTGTTTTTTATGTTTAAGTGTTAATGAAACGAAATGGATATAATTGATTAAAATAAATTCTCTAGAAATATTTTTTCTGATTCCTCGCGCATAAACATCTTCTTTTATAAGATATAATTTCACTGGAGACATAATTATACTCTTTAAAAAAATATTATCTTTTAATGCAATTAGCACACCATCTTGAAGAGCTAAAAAATCATCTGATTTTTTTAACATACTTATCACAAGAGAAACATTAGTCTCAAAAGGAGATTTCATTAAAGTATGCAACATGTTTATCAACCTTAAAAATTGATAATTGCGTCATAATTATCTAGTTTTAAACGCAAATTATACGAATCTAATACATCTATATTCAGTATAAAATTATTATTATTATTTAATCCTCGTTCAAGCAATGATGCCTTACAACAATAAAGATCTTTTATATTATATAAAGATAGTATAGAAAAAGAGGAAGTATAATTGCGAGCTAAAATATGTTCTGGTTGTTGGTTTTTTATTAATTGCAAAACACCGTCACCAATAAAAAAAACACTTATTTTTTTAAAAATTGATGAAATGCTAAAAATGGCATCCAAACCTTCTCTACCTAAACTAATCCCGTGTGGTGCATGAGAAAAAACAAAAGCTACCATTTTCATTTTAATAAATATACCAAATTAAAATTGTATTATGCGGTCACATATTTTTATAGATTTAGCTAATTCTATTAAACCACTTAATTGAAAAGAAAGCGCTAAATTACCCTTCTTAACATTCATATTAAATAATTTTTCATCTTCTATTACACCTCTTCTTAAAGCTGCACTATTACAAACATATAATTTTACTTGATGTTTTTTGTTTAATCCTTGCCATGCGTTAATCAAATTGAACTCATCAATAGCTGGTGTAGTCATATTATTAGCATTAAGTACTCCATCACAATAAAAAAAAACACTATGTAATATATGTTTAGTTTTTAATAAAGATTGACAAAATAAAAAAGCAGTACTTGAATTTTGTGTTCCATAAGGTGGACCAGTTACTAATATTGTATAATTCATTTTAAAAATCTTGTACCAAAAACTTAGAAAATTAATATTTAATTATATCATATTTTAAAATTTAATAGTTATTATAAGTATACTATACTCCATTAACTACATCTAATAGTTCTATATCAAAGATGAGAGTAGAATTTGCTGGAATACCATTAACTTCTTCTGTTCCATATGCCAAGTTGGGAGGTATTACTAATTTTATTTTACCGCCTTTCTTTATATATTTTAATCCTTCTTTCCAGCCTAAGATAACATCTTTTAATCTTAGAGATACAGGTCTACCTCTTTTGTAAGAATTATCAAATTCCAAACCATTAATTAGTGTACCTTTATAATGAACAGTGATTTTCGTCTCGTCTTTTAATGCTTCTCCTTCTCCAGCTCTTTCTAAAAGATATAGAAGACCACTAGACGTTTTTTTTACACCCTTTAATTTAGAAAAATTTTTCATATATAATTCTCCTTGAATAAAATTTTCTTTTGCGTTTTTTTTCAATTGAATTTTAGTCGCATGTTTTAATTTTTTTTCTAGTTCTTTTAGACCCGAAGAAATATCTTGATGCGAGAGTTTTAAATTTCCAGATATAGCATCTTGTATTCCTTTTAAAAGACTATTCCTATCTAACTCGATTCCTATTTTTTTTTGTTTTTCAAAAGTTTGGTTTACATAATTACCGAAGGATAGACCTAAAATATAACCTAACTTTTCATTATTATTATGAAATGTATTTTTTGTTTCTAAAACAGATTGCAAATGTATATCTGATATAGGCGCTGAAATTGAAAAAGATTTTGGAACATATAATATCATCAAAAATAATATTATTCTTTTGAAAATAAAAAAAATCATTTATAACTCCAAAAAACATGAAATGTTAAATATTTTATTATCAATATATTTTCTATATAGTATATTTTTTTAAAAAATTTTTAAATATTTTTTTAAAATACAACAATAATAAATATTAAATACTTTCTTTCAAAAAAAAAAATTAATTCATTTTATTATTATTTTCCCTTTAAATTTAAAAAAATTTTTAACTAGCACTGCAAAAAACATTTACGAGACTGTTGTGATGACAAATAAAAGACAAGATTCATAGAAAAAATAATATAGAAATGAGATGTCATTAAAGTTCACTAAAAGATGATAAAACATATTAATCATTTTCGAGAAAAATAATAATGATAGGAGTCTGATTATGATCACATGATTAATTTTGAAGAAATTATTTTTTATAAAATAAATTTTCAGTAATCGTAAAAATAAAATTTACTCTTTTCTAGATAAATATTTTTCTAAAGCACGATAAAAACGTTTCATACCTTCAATAATATCTAATTCTTTAATAATTAATGAAGGTGCTAAACGAATAACATTATTACCTGCTGTAAGAAAAATCACACCTTCTGAAAGTGAAAAATTTAATATTTTATGAATATTACGAGAAACATTTGGTTTTAATACAATACCAATTAATAACCCTCTTCCTCTTATTTCTGTAAATAATTTAAAACGTTTATTAATAATATTTAATTCAGATATTATTTTTTTAGATTTTTTTTCGACTCCAGACAAAACTTTTTTAGTGTTAATAATATCAATAACCGATTCTGCTACCGCACAAGCAAGAGGGTTTCCTCCATATGTGGTACCATGTATTCCAGGCGCAATTACAGAAGCAACTTCATTTGTAGTTAACATGGCACTTATCGGAAACCCACCGCCTAAAGATTTAGCAATAGTTAAAATATCTGGAGTAATAGCATAATATTCATAATAAAATAATTTTCCAGTTCTACCAATTCCAGTTTGTATTTCATCAAAAATTAAAAGTACATTATATTGTTTGCATAACTCTTTTAATGCTTGCACAAAAGTGAGATTTGCTGGTATTACTCCACCTTCTCCCTGAATTAGTTCTACAACTACTGCACATGTATCATGATCAATTAAATTTTTTACACTATTAATATCATTAAATGAAGCATGTACTATACCTGCAGGTTTTGGTCCAAAATTATTAGAATATTTTGATTGACCTCCAACTGAAACAGTAAAAAAAGTCCGTCCATGAAATGAGTTATAAAAAGAAATAATTTTATTTTTTTTAAAATTATATATTTTAGATGAGTAATAACGTGCTAGCTTAAAAGCAGCTTCGTTCGCTTCTGCTCCAGAATTTGCAAAAAATATTCGTGATGCAAAACTAGAAGAAAGTAGCTTTTTAGCTAATCTAAGAGCTGGTTCATTGGTAAAAATGTTACTGAGATGCCATAACATTTTACTTTGATTTTTTAATGTTTTATTTAATATAGGATGACAGTGTCCTAACGATGTAACTGCAATACCCCCAGAAAAATCAATATATTCCTTTCCTTTTTGATCCCATATACGACTGCCTTTACCTTTTATAGGAATAAAAGGAATTGGATTGTAAATAGGTAAAATCAACTTATCGAAATTATCGCGTGTAATTAAGGTTTTTTTTGATATCATTAAACTTCCTAAAATATATTTGTTACAATAAAAATATTATTAAAAATTATTTTGATAAATAAATAAGAAATTTATAAAAATTTTTAAAAGAAAATATACATTATATTTTATTACAATTAAACTTATTTTCTTGACAAGACCAAAAGAAATATTAATTTTTTATTTAAATTTAATGTGTAAAAGAGTATTTTTATATAATACGCATTATATATTTAATTTTTATACAATATTACATAATATATTGAAAAATATAAAAAAAATATAATATATATAAATTATATTTTTACGAAAATTTATCAGAAAAGGTGATAAAAAATGACAAACATCAATCGAATAGGACTTACATGGATTAGTTTTTTGTCATATGCATTTACCGGTGCATTAGTTGTTGTCACAGGGATGATAATGGGGAATATTTCTAATTATTTTCATTTATCTATTTCTCAGATGAGTAACATATTTACTTTTTTAAATGCAGGAATATTAGTATCGATTTTTATAAATTCTTGGTTAATAGAAATTATATCATTAAAAAAACAACTAATATTTAGTTTTATACTTACTATTATCGCCGTAATAGGAATAGTTCTATGTAACAGTATATTTTTATTTTCAATAAATATGTTTATACTTGGATTGGTAAGCGGTATTACTATGTCAATTGGAACATTTATTATTACTCATCTATATTCAGGATCAAAAAGAGGTTCTCTATTATTATTAACTGACTCTTTTTTTAGTATGTCTGGTATGATATTTCCAATTGTTACAGCGTATCTTTTAGAAAAAAAAATTATTTGGTATTGGTCTTATATATGCATAGGAGCAATATATTTATTAATTTTTCTATTAACAATTAATTCCAGTTTTGAAAAATTCAAAACTAATACGAAAAATTCTAAAGAAACAAAAGAAAAATGGAACTTTAATGTATTTTTATTGTCGATTTCAGCATTATTGTATATATTAGGACAATTAGGATTTATTTCCTGGGTACCACAATATGCTACTGAAATCATGAATATTGATATAAAAAAAACTGGTAGTTTAGTGAGTGGTTTTTGGATGTCTTATATGCTTGGAATGTGGTTTTTTAGTTTTATAATTAAATTTTTTAATCTATATCGTATGTTTATTTTTCTTACAAGCATGTCTACAATACTTATGTATTGTTTTATTAAAAGTGAAAATTTTTTAAATCAGCAATATATAATTATTAGTTTAGGTTTCTTCTCGAGTGCAATTTATACTATAATTATTACATTAGCATCTTTGCAAACTAAACATCCTTCTCCAAAATTAATAAACTTAATTTTATTATTCGGAACAATTGGAACATTTCTTACATTTATTATAACTAGTCCGATAGTTGAAGCAAAGGGATTATACGTTACTTTAATTAGTTCAAATATATTATATGGTATAGTATTTTTTCTATCTATTTTGATTTATTTTAACAAAAAATACGAAAGAGTTATATAAAAATTATTTATAATAAAAAATATCTGCATTAAAAATAAACTAGAAGAAAATTCTGGTTTATTTAAAATAATGGAATTAATCCTAATTTATCATATACTTTTGTTAAAGTTTTATTAGATTTTAATTGAGATTTCATGGCGCCTTCATAAGCTATCTTTTTTAAATAAACTTCATCATTACGATAATCATTATAAGATTTTTGTAATTTATATAAAAATTTAGACAAGTGATCTGCAACAATATTTTTGAACTCTGAGTATAGCATACCTTCTAGTTCTTTGAGTAAAATATCAATATCTTTATTAGTAATGGCTGAAAGAATTTCTAATAAATTTGAAATACCTGGTTTCTTTTCTATATCATAGTATATTTTCGATGGTGTTTCTGAATCAGTATAAGCGTTTTGTATTTTTGAGATAACAGTTTTTATATCGTCTAATAAAAAAATTACATTCTTTTTATTTATATCCGATTTAGACATTTTTTTACTTGGTTCTAATAAAGACATAATTTTAGAACCATGTTGAGTAATTAATGGTTTAGGTAATGTGAATACATGACCATATAAAGAATTAAAACGATGAGCTATATTTCGTGTTAATTCTACATGCTGTTTTTGATCTTGCCCTACCGGAACAAAATTAGTTTGATATAGTAAAATATCTGCTGCCATCAAAATCGGATAATTAAATAAAGCTGCATTTATTTTTTTTGAACAATTGCTTTTTATCTTAAATTGTGTCATACGAAGTAATTCTGAAAATTGACTAAAACAATTTAAAATCCAATTCAGTTGGCTATGTTGGTAAACATGAGATTGAATGAAAATAATGCTTTTTTGGGGATCTACACCACAGGATAAATAAAAAGATATTGTATCTAGTATAGATTTATTTAAATGAATTTTATTTTTCTGTATAGTCAACGCATGTAAATCAGCAATACAGTACAGACACTCATAATTATTTTGCATTTTCGACCAATGACGCATTGTTCCTATATAGTTTCCAATAGTCAAGTTTCCGGAAGGTTGTACAGCACTAAGTAAAATAGGTTTCGATAAAATCATTTTATATTTCCTAAATAAAATGTTAGTGAATAGACCTAGAATGAGCGTATTCCAATTTTTTTCGAATTTTTTCAATAACAAGTTTATAATTAGAATATTTAAACAATCCAGACCCCATAACAAAAACATTAGCTCCAGCACACGCAATATCTGCAATATTGTCTAATTTTACACCACCATCTACTTCTAAAAGAATATCAGAAAAATTAGCATCAATAATTTTTCTTACTTCACGTAATTTATTAAATGTAGATGGTAGAAAAGATTGATTTCCAAATCCTGGATTTACTGACATTAATAAAATTAAATCTAATTTTTCTAATATATAATCAAGAAAATTAAGAGGTGTAGCAGGGTTAAATGCCAATCCCGCTTTGCATCCGTTTTCTTTAATTAAATTTAATGTTCGTTCAATATGAAGTGTAGCTTCTGGATGAAAGGTAATAAAAGTTGCTCCTGCTTTAGCAAATTGAGGGATTAAATTATCCACTGGTTTCACCATTAAATGAACATCGATTGGTGCCGTAATATTATAATTACGTAATGATTCTAAGATCATAGGTCCCATGCTTAAGTTTGGTACATAGTGATTATCCATAACATCAAAATGTATTAAATCACTTCCTGCATCTATTACTTTTTTTATATCTTCTCCTAAGCGTGCAAAATCAGCGGATAAAATTGATGGAGCTAAAAAAAACTTATTCATCTTAATTGTCCTGTCTTTAACTTATATTAAGTTATTATAATAATGATTTTTTCTAATGTTTTTCAGTATAAAAAAATAGAACACTGGGATTTTATAAAATTAAAAAATTTTTATATAATACAAGAGCTAGTCAAAAACATCTTGATTTAATCAAAAAAAGAAGTAGATTTTTAAATAGATTCCATAAATAATACTAATCTTTTTTTATAAAAATAAAAATAATTAATATTCTATCTAGTATAATTCTTATATTTAGATAAAAAAAGTAGATTCGAGGATATCAAGAAATAAATTTTTATTTTTAATTTAGTATCATAAGAAGGATGGATAAAAACTGATTTTAAATATCTTCAAACAATTGTTATAATTTTTTATAACCCTGATAAACAGACACCAAACTTCATTTTCATGTTGATATCATCTGCTATTAGGAGTATCTATTTAAATGCAGATATATTTTTGTGCATTATAATTATTAAAGCTACTATTTAACATATAAAAAAGTATAGAATAAATATAAAGATAATAATTATATTTAATGTGTAAAATCATAATGTAGAAAATGTAAATAGTATATCAAATGTACTTTTTTCTAAAAAAATTTTAATAGTATCGTCTGATATTCCACAATTTCTCCTTGCTAACTTTAAAATAGAGAATTTTTATAAAGTATTTACATACTTATATTAATTGTTTTAAAATAGCAATATTTTAAAAAATATTGTTTTTACTCTCCATAGTTTTATTTTTATAGTTTAAAATATATTAATTATAAAATTATGTAATTTCTTCTTAAAAGAATAAAACTATAAGAGCAAAATAGTAAAAGCTACATAATTATATATGATATATAAATAATTTTAATAGTTTAGATGGTCAAAATTTATTGAGAATGTTTAATAGCGGTTAAAATAATATTTTTATCTATATTGCTATAAATTTCTGCTTTTCCAATAGAAAGTGGTAAAACTAATCTCATTTCTCCCGAAATTACTTTTTTATCTCTCATCATATAGGGAAGATATGAAGCAGCAGACATGTTTTTCGGTCCCTTTATGGGTAGACCGGTTCTTTTTAATAATACAAGTATTCTTTTAAAATCTATTGTTTTTAAGTGTCCTAGCAATTCGGATGTACGTGCAGCCATAACCATTCCTACTGATATTGCCTCCCCATGAAGCCAATTGCCATAACCCGCGTGAACTTCAATAGCGTGACCATATGTATGACCAAGGTTTAATAATGCTCTTAAATTATTTTCTCTTTCATCTAAAGCAATTAATTGTGATTTTAATTCACAACACTTCTTTATACAATAAGACATGGCTGTATGATTAAGAGATAAAATAGATTCAATGTTTTCTTCTAACCAACAAAAAAACGTTTTATCAAAAACAATAGCATATTTGATTACTTCTGCCATACCAGATACTAATTCATTATATGGTAGGGTCTTCAGACAATCAATATCAATAATCACTGAAGACGGTTGCCAAAAAGAGCCAATCATATTTTTTCCAAGTAAATGATTAACGGCTGTCTTTCCACCAACAGATGCATCAACTTGAGATAAAAGAGTAGTCGGTATTTGAATAAAACGTACACCTCTCTGATAAACAGAAGCAGCAAAGCCAGCTAAATCACCTATGACACCTCCACCTAATGCAATTAAAGTTGTATCACGAGCGTGCTTTTTTTCTAATAAAGCAGAAATAATCAACTCCATCTCATTTAATGTTTTATATTGTTCGCCATCTGATAAAATTACTTGATCTATCTTAATTCCGGATTTTCTTAAATGATAAAAAACTTTATCTTTCAAAAGATTAGCTAGTGTTTTATTGGTCACTAGCATTGCTTGATCTCCGGGTTTTAAAGGCCAGAAAATATCATCTTCTTGAATAATACCAGCTCCTATACTAATAGGATAACTGCGTTCTCCTAGAACAACTTGCAATCGTTCCACAATTTTCATACTCCATAAATTCTTTATTATATTTCTTCTAATAAACGAATTATATTAAAAGCTACAGATTTAGCACTTTGATCATCAGTTTTAACTTTTATATCTGCAATTTCTTCATAGAAAGGATTTCTTTCATAAGCTAAATTTTCTAATATCATCCGATTTGAATCAGCATTCTGCAACAAGGGTCTTTTTTTATCTCTCTTAGTACGTGCTAATTGTTTCTCAATAGTAGTTTCTAAATAAACTACAATACCACGAGATGACAAAAAATTACGAGTTTCTCTAAATTTAACTGAACCTCCTCCTGTAGCAAGAACAATACCCTGTTTAGTAGTTAATTCATCAATAACTCTTTGTTCTCTCAAACGAAAACCACTTTCACCCTCTACATCAAAAACCCAACTTATATCAGCACCAGTACGTTTTTCAATTTCTTGATCGGAGTCAAAAAATTCCATATTAAGTTGTTGAGATAATTGACGACCAATAGTGCTTTTCCCAGCACCCATGGGCCCAACTAGAAAAATATTTCGTTTTTCTGCCATATTTTTATTACTAAGATAATTCGTTAATAATACCAATGCTCAGCATACTTTGCTGGCAGGACATGAACACACGTTGAAAATAGAACAAAGTTAATTATTTTTTAAATAAATTAAAAATCATTTTAAAATGTAAAAATATTATGTAAATTTCTATATTAAAAAACATTAATAAAATTATTTTAAATTAACGAGTGATGTATATTTTAAAAAAATTGTATTATTTTTTCATTAATAAATTTAATCCTTCTTATTAGTACACTAAAAAGATAAAAATAATGATTTTTTAAAAAATATATTCTATCAGAATCAGTATAATTTTTTCTATTTTTATTTTAAATAAAAACAATTTTTCTACTTACTATAAAAAAAATATTAGATATCTTTCAATAAAGATATAATACAAAATCAGTAAAAACTTGACGTAGTTTCTCTTTTTATATTAGAATATTAAAGGTTATTTTTACTATTCTTCTATTATAGTAAATATATATATAAAAAATGGTGAGGTGTCCGAGAGGCTTAAGGAGCACGCCTGGAAAGCGTGTATATGGAAACGTATCAAGGGTTCGAATCCCTTTCTCACCAAAAAAAATAAAACACTTTTATAAAACAGATTCCAAGGCTAGTTCAATCATATCATTAAAACTTGACTCTCTTTCCTTTGATGAAAGAAACTCTTTATTTGTAATATGATCAGATACTGTACATATCGATAATGCTTGAACTTTTAATTCAGAAGCCACTCCATATATTCCCGCAGTCTCCATGTCAACTCCAATAATATTATATTTTTTTAAAATATTTAGCATTTTTTTATCATCATTATAAAAAGAATCTGTTGTAAAAAAATTACCAATGGAGACTTTTATTTTCATTTTTTTTGAAATTGAGACTATATTATAAATCATATCAAAATCTGCAATGGCAGCAAAGTCATGATCATTAAATCTTATTCTATTTACTTTAGAATCAGTAGAAGCTCCCATACTGATTACTATATCACGTAACTTTATATCATCTCGTACAGCACCACAAGTTCCTATACGAATAATTTTTTTTACATTAAATTCAATAATTAACTCTCTGGTATAGAGAGAAGCTGATGGTATTCCTATACCATGACTCATGATTGAAATCTTTCTATTTTTATAAAATCCGGTATAAGCTAACATTAAACGAGTATCATTTACTTGAACAAAATTACTTAAATATTTTTCAGCAATATATTTTGCACGAACTGGGTCTCCCGGCATTAAAACTATATCTGAAAAATCATCTTTTTTACTATTAATATGTGGAGTAGACATTAATTTTTTCCTTTTTCAATATAAAAAACTATACTTGAAAATTTTAAAGCATATTTTGACCATAAGACATATCAGTCAAAAGAAAATATTTTGCAATAGTTTGTCCTATATCCGCAAAAGTTTTACGATGACCTAAAAAATTTTTTTTGATACCAGGTGAATAGATTAATACAGGAACGTTTTCTCGAGTATGATCAGTTCCTATCCATGTTGGATCACACCCATGATCCGCAGTTAAAATTAATAAATCATTTTTTTGAACTAAACTTATTATTTCAGATAATCTAGAATCAAAAAGTTCTAAACCTTTGGCATATCCCGAAACATCACGACGATGCCCCCAGTTTGAGTCAAAATCTACTAGATTTGTAAAAACAATGGTATTGTTTAAAGCTTTTTTCATTTCATGAATAGTTGTACTACATAGTTCATAAAGTCCAGTAGATTTTATATTTTTACTTATCCCTATTCCACCATAAATATCAGAAACTTTACCAATTGCAATTACTTGTCCTTGTTTTTCATCTATTAATTTTTTTATTACTGTCGTAGCGAAAGGTTTTATTGAAAAATCACGTCTATTACCTGTACGTTGAAATTGTAATTTATCATTTCCAATAAAAGGTCTTGCAATTACTCTTGCTACTTTGTAATTGTATCGATCTAAAATAAAACGAACAGTTTTGCATAATTTATAAAGATTTGATAAACCAAAAAACTCTTCATGACATGCTATTTGAAAAACAGAATCTGATGAAGTATATACAATAGGTTTTTTTGTTTGAATATGTTCTTCTCCTAAACGACTTATAATATCAGTTCCTGATGCATGACAGTTTCCAATAAAACCTGTTAATTCAGACCTTATGATAATTTTTTCTAGCAAACTTTCAGGAAAACTATTCTGTTTTTCTTTAAAATAATACCAATCATCTAGAACTGGAACTCCTGCAATTTCCCAATGTCCTGACGTGGTATCTTTTCCAGAAGAAATCTCGCTAGCAAAACCATAACTAGCAATAACATTAGAACTATAATTAAATCCTAGAGGATATTGTCCCGTAGATTCTTTAGCTGCATTAATTATTCCTAATTTTACTAAATTTGGAATACATAAAACACCCTTTCTTCCTACATTTGCTTCGCCTAAAAAACACTTTTCTACTATATGTCCAAATGTATTTGAACCAACATCATTAAACTTATCAGCATCAGGACTCGATCCTATTCCAAAAGAATCCAAAACAATTAAAAAAACTCTCTTCATAATTAAAATTCCAAAAATTTATCAAAAAAAATAGCTATCTTTTTGATTTTTTAAATACTACTGCTCTCGTGTTGCATTAAAAGAAATATCAGAATTCTGACTCATGACTATATTTAAATTAGCAGAGCTAGGTGCTAAATATATTAAACTATTAGAAATATCATATGCTAAATAAGAACTGTAACTTTTTTTTAAATTATAAAGGCTGTGATGATTTCCATAATTAATCCAGCGTGCAAGAACAATATTTACTTTTTTATATACTGCATCAATATTATATTCTATTCTTAAACGTTCAATAACAACATCAAATTGTAATATTCCAATAGCACCTAAAATTAAATCATTATTAAGAATCGGACGGAATACTTGAACAGTGCCTTCTTCAGACAATTGAACTAAACCTTTTTTTAATTGTTTTTGTTTGAGAGGATTTTTTAAATAAATAAGACGAAAAATTTCTGGTGCAAAACTTGGTATACCAATAAACTTTATTTCTTCCCCTTGTGTAAAAGTATCTCCGATCTTAATTGTACCATGATTATGAAGACCTATAACATCACCAGGATAAGCTTTATTTATTGATATTCTCTCTCCAGCTAAAAAAGAAAAAGCATCGGAAATGATTATATTTTTTTTTATTCTTACATGTGTTAATTTCATTCCTTTTGTATACTGTCCTGAAACAATTCTCATAAATGCTATTCTATCACGGTGTTTTAAATCCAT
The DNA here is from genome assembly GCF_000009605.1 of Buchnera aphidicola str. APS (Acyrthosiphon pisum). Lineage (NCBI taxonomy): Bacteria > Pseudomonadati > Pseudomonadota > Gammaproteobacteria > Enterobacterales > Erwiniaceae > Buchnera > Buchnera aphidicola. Next base: position 577,668 of record NC_002528.1, read on the forward strand.
ATTAGCTTGAATTTTAAATATAAAACCTGTAAACTTTCTTTCTTGAGGTTTTATTATCCTTTTGTTACTTTGACGATATAATGGAGAAGGGGCCCATTTTATTAAACTATCTAACAAATGATCAATACCAAAATTACCAAGAGCACTACCAAAAAAAATAGGAGTAGTAATACCTTTTAAAAATTTTTCCTTATTAAATTTTGAATATACATTCATGATTAATTCTAATTCTTGACGAATATGTATAGATAAGTCGGCTCCTAAGTATTCATTTAATGAACCATCTAAAAAACTATCTAAAGTTAAAAAATTTTTTCTAAATTTACTTTTATATAAATGAATTATTTTATCATAAATGTGATAAACTCCTCGAAAATTCTTTCCACAACTTATTGGCCAACTAATAGGAATACAGTGTAATTTTAATTCTTTCTCAATTTCATCAAGAATTTCTATTGGATCTCGACTATCGCGATCTAATTTATTAATAAAAGTAATAATGGGAGTGTTGTGAATACGCGCAACATCCATTAGTTTTCTAGTTCGTTCTTCTATACCTTTAGCAGCATCAATTACGACTAAACAGCAATCTACGGCAGTAAGAATACGATATGTATCTTCCGAAAAATCTTGATGACCAGGGGTGTCTAATAAATTCATTAAAATATTTTTGTATGTAAATTGCATAACTGAAGTTGTTATAGAAATTCCACGTTCTTTTTCAATATTCATCCAATCTGATTTAGCGTATTTTCCACTTCCTCTCCCTTTTATTGTTCCAGGAACACGAATTACTTTTCCAAAAAATAACATTTTTTCAGTAATAGTAGTTTTTCCAGCATCAGGATGAGAAATAATTGCAAAAGTTCTTCTTTTACTTAATTCCTGTTCATGATTTGAATCAAACATGTAGATACTCATTTAAAACACTTAATATTAAATCATCGTATAAAATATAATACATAAAAAAGTATTATCTATCTAATGAAATAATCTTAAGAATTAAATTTTAATTTTATTAAATGTAATACTTTCATGATCTTGAGAACATAATACTCATAAATAAGAGTTAATGAATAAATAAAAAACTTATATATATTGCATATACAGATCGAACTAACAGTATAAAAAAAATACAAATATAGGCGTCTTTCTATTTCTTAAATATTTTAAAAAACCTAAAAAAACCGAATTTTTATAGTAGAAAAAGACTAATTTTTATTGTAAAAGAATGTTAACTATTAATTAATTCTCCTGATATATCATGAGCAAAATGAAAAAATCATCTCAGATGACACAGAAAAAACTTAAAAAAATTAGTAATTATATATAAACTAGTTTACAAATTTCTCTATCAGAAATATAATCTGATAGTCGTGAGAATGCGTTGAACCCATTTCTCTCATAGTTTCAAACTATCCTATTAATACAGCAACTTTATTTTTTCATTAAGAACTATTAAATAAAAAAATAGAATAACTACATCGTCTACCTATATTTTTGATTCTTTTTTCTGTTATGAAAAACACTCTTAGAAGAAGTAAATATTAGTTACATTTATAAAAAGTAAAATAACAAGCAAAACAAAATCAAAGAATATAAAATAGCACCTTAACTTATTAGCATAATCACAATTTATCCGCGCGTTTCCAGAAAGGTAATTCAAAATCTTTTATAGCCGTAAAAATATTGATTTCATATATATAAAGAAAAAGAAACGCACCTAAAAGTAGAAGTTTTTTGAAAGAACAATATCTTTCTGGACATAAAAAACATTATTATGCTTATAAATTTGACACAATTTGTATCTGTAAGAGTAAATATGAATCGATATATAAAAAAAGGATCTTACAAAAGTTGAAAAAACTAGTAGATGGGATTTATTTAACAGAAGAATTTTCTTTAACTAAATTGCATTGCTTTTCGGTTAAAACATCTTAAAAAAATTTATATTACAGTAAAAAATAATTTAATTAGTGAATTCACGCATATTTCGTGGCATCAGCAATATTTTTCAAATTAATAAAATGAATGTTGTCCGTGCAGATGATGTGTCTCATCATAAACTTTTTTTATTTCAGAAAAAGAAGATAATAATTTCTTCTCGACTGTTTCTTTTAAAGTTGATCCAATCATTGAGCAGCCATTACAGCCTCCACTAAATTGTATTGCAGCAATTCCATTTTTATCTATTTTAATTAATTCAACTCTTCCTCCGTGCATTGATAACTGAGGATTGATTTCTAAATTTAAAAAACATTTTACTTTTTCTTCCAGTGATGATGAAACTTTTTTAGAAAAATTATTTTTAGCATATGGAGCTTTTAATGTTAATTGAGATCCAATTTTATCAGTAACAAGATCGATCACTGAATTTTTTAAATAAGAAATTGTGTCTTTATTTACGTACACAAAAAATCCATCGTATTTTAATTGAATATCAGATAGTTCTATTTCATTTTCTGGACAAAATGCAACACCGCATTCTGCATTAGGTGTACCCGGATTGACTATAAAAACACGTATTTGAGTATTTTCGGGTTCATTTGATAAAAGTGATGTAAAATGTTCTTGTGCTTTTTTGGAGATATTAATCATAATAGTTATTTAAAAAAGTTTTTATTTCATAGATTATACTACTGATTTATTAAAAAAAACAAGACATTTAAGTTATAAATAAATATTTTCTTTAAAAGAAAATACTTTAGTTAATAAAAACACAAAAAATCAATATCATTATATGTAGTTGATAAAAAAATCTAGAATTTGATTTTTTTATTATTAAAAATATGAAATTTTTACTTAACATTGTATATGTTAAAAAATTACTTAATACAAATAAAATAAAAATTTATCTTTATCAAAGATAGATAAAACAATTAAATTGTTATAGTAGAATATATCTAAAAAGTTTATTGATTGAAAAAAATAATATTAAAAGAAAATAAAAATATTTTTACATTGAAAAACAGATCAGAAAAAATATATTATTTTTTTATCTAAACCTAATTGGAAATAATTAAAAAATAATTAAAAAAAGAGTCTTCAATTCATTGATATATAAAATATAAAATGCACTTAATGCTGATTTGAATAACATTAAGAAGAAAAAATAATTTACTCTTCAAAAATAGTTCATAAGGATTATGAAAAAATGCGTTGCCCCAAAAAATTGGGGCTTTTTATTGATTTGATTATTAAAATTTTTCATTAAAAAGGAATTTCATCATCAAAATCTATTTCCGAAGGAGAATGAGTTAAATCTTTATTCGATTCATGTGTTTCTATCTTTTTATCAAACTCTACTGCATCTGTTTTTTTTATTTTTATTCCGGTACTGTTTTTGTCATTTACCGTCATTGCCTGCAAGTTAGAATTACGATTGCCTAACATTTGCATTGTACCACCAATATTTACAATAATTTCTGTTGTATAACGTTCTAGTCCATTTTGATCTTGCCATTTTCTAGTTTGCAACGATCCTTCAATATACACTTGAGAACCTTTTCGAAGATATTCACCAGCAATTTCAGCTAATTTTCCAAATAAAACTATTCTATGCCATTCTGTTTTTTCTTTATTTTCACCAGTATTTTTATCTTTCCAGTTCTCTGAAGTAGCTAAAGTCATATTTACTACTGCATTACCATTAGGCATATAACGAACTTCGGGATCTTGACCTAAATGACCAATAAGAATAACTTTATTTACACCTCTACTTGCCATAACAAAAACTCCATTTTTTAAATTTCATCTAAAATACATTTCAATATGTAAAATGAAATTATACATGTTAAATATTTTATTTAGTATAATTTAATCTATAAAAATGCTATATTATTCTTTGAAAACTTTAAAATATATTAAATATTAACTTCTTATTATTTCTCGTCATTAATTTAAAATAAAAAAATTTTATAATTTTTACATCGTACATTTGAAAAATAATATTCGTATTGAAAATAATTCGATGTTTCAATGTAAAAAATTACCTATAAATTTTGTTAAAACATTTATAATTTTTTAAATAATAACATTATTATAAGTTTAATAATTTTTAAAATTATATTCCTTTCTAAAATAAATCAAAAATATAAATATAATATTTTAAAAGATGAATATTAAAATATTATATAAAAAAATAGCTATTTCTGATTAAAATAATATTTAAAAAAATCTATTATTTGTATACATTATAGTCTAATAATAAAAAAAGAAAAAATCATTTAAAACAAGTACTAACAGTTCATATTAAATATATTTAATGATTTTTTATTTTTATAATTTAGACAAAAAAAAATAAAAAAATTTTCAAAAAATGACTCAAATAGATCAATCCATAGATGGTGTATTATTGCAATATTACGATATAATTTCACATAGATTCACTAAATAATGGTATATGCAATAAATATGGCTAAAGATAAATTATATTTAAATCAAATTAACAGATTAAAAATCCCACCACATTCTTTAGAAGCAGAACAATCGGTATTAGGTGGGTTGATGTTAGATAATGAACAATGGGATAGCGTTTCAGAACATGTAGTTGCTGATGATTTTTTTAGTAAACCCCATCGCTTGATCTTCCAAGAAATGCAAAAACTTCTCGATCTAGGATATCCAATAGATTTAATTACTCTATCTGAATCTTTAGAACAAAAAGGAAAATTAGAAAGTGTAGGAAGATTTTCTTATCTAGCTGAACTTTCAAAAAACACTCCTAGCACTGCAAATATTACTGCATATGCTGATATAGTAAGAGAGCGCGCAATAGTAAGAGAAATGATATTAGTAGCAAATAAAATAGCTAATGCTGGATATGATACACAAGGACGAAAAAGTGAAGAATTATTAGATTACGCAGAATCAAGTGTCTTTAAAATTGCAGAAAAACGTTTCAAAAAAGACTCAGGACCAAAAAATGTTGAACAAATTCTTGATGAAACTGTTGCTAGTATTGAAAAATTATTTCTATCACCTCATGACGGCGTGACGGGAATTAATACAGGATATCAAGATTTAAATAAAAAAACATCAGGATTACAGCGTTCTGAACTTATCATTATTGCAGCAAGACCCTCCATGGGAAAAACAACATTTGCAATGAATTTATGTGAAAATGCTGCTATGCTTTATGATAAACCTGTATTAATATTTAGTTTAGAAATGCCTGGAGAACAAATTATGATGCGTATGTTAGCATCTTTATCTAGAGTCAATCAAGCACGAATTAGGACTGGACAATTAAACAACGAAGATTGGGCGCGTATTTCTGGGACTATTAATATTCTTCTTAAGAAAAAGAATATCTATATTGATGACTCATCAGCATTAACTCCAAGTGAAGTCCGTTCAAGAGCTCGTCGTATTTATCGTGAAAATAATGGATTAACTTTAATTATGGTGGACTATTTACAATTAATGAGAGTCCCTTCTTTATCCGAAAACCGTACTCTTGAAATTGCAGAAATATCTAGAACATTGAAAGCATTGGCAAAAGAACTACAGGTTCCAGTAATAGCATTATCACAACTTAACCGATCTTTAGAACAAAGATCTGATAAAAGACCAGTAAATTCAGATTTACGTGAATCAGGATCTTTAGAACAAGATGCAGACTTAATAATGTTTATATATCGCGATGAAATTTATAATGAAAATAGTGACTTGAAAGGGATAGCAGAAATTATAATAGGAAAACAGAGGAATGGACCAATTGGAACAGTTCGTCTAACTTTTAATGGACATTGGTCTCGATTTGACAACTATTCTGGTCAAAAATATGATTAAATATGAATATTTTTAAAATATTTTCATGATTTAAAAATAAAAATTATAGTTGTCAAAAAATATTTTTTTAATTATTTAATAATTAAGAATTAATTTTTAATTAATACATTGTTTAAATATTAAAGACCATTAAATTTTATAAAATTAAAATTTTTATGAAAATAAGTACATTAATATATTTTAAAAAAATAATTAAAATAATATTATCTATTTTTAAAAAATTGTTCAATTAAAAAGATAAAATATATGTCTAAAAAAATAAGTTTAAAGATTGGAATATTAATGGATTCCATTGAATCAATTAACATTAAAAAAGATTCAAGTTTTGCTATTTTACTAGAAGCACAAAAAAGAAATCATATTATTCACTACATGGAAATGAATGATCTTTATTTAAGAAAAGAACAAGCATTTGCAAGGACTCGTTTAATAAAATTAATAAAAAATACACAAAAATGGTATCAATTTATTAAACAACAAAGTATTTCTTTGAGTGAGTTAGATGTTATTTTAATGCGTAAAGATCCACCGTTTAATACTGAATTTATTTATTCAACATATATTTTAGAACGTGCAGAAGAAACAGGTGTTTTGATAATTAATAAACCGAAAAGTTTGCGAGATTGCAACGAAAAAATATTTACATCATGGTTTCCTGATCTAATTACTGATACTTTGGTAACAAGAAATATATTTCAGATACGTCAATTTTGGGAAAAATATCAAGACATTATAATAAAACCATTAGACGCAATGGGTGGTGCTAATATCTTTCGAATAAAAAAAAACGATCCTAATTTTTCAGTTATTGTTGAAAACATGACAAATTATGAAAGAAAATACTGCATGGTTCAAAATTACTTACCAGAAATCAAGTTAGGTGACAAAAGAATTTTAATTATCAATGGCAAACCTATACCTTGGTGTGTAGCTAGAATAGCACGAATTGGAGAGACGAGAGCTAACTTAGCCGCGGGGGGGGAAGGAAAAATACAGTCCTTAAGTGAGACAGATTGGAAAATAGCAAATTATTTATCTCCCACTTTAAAGAAAAGAGGATTAATTCTTGTTGGATTAGATGTAATAGGTGATAAACTAACAGAAATAAATGTTACGAGTCCAACATGTATTTGTGAAATAGAATCGCAAAAAAATATTTCTATTACCGGAATGTTGTTAGATTATATTGAAAAAAAAGTATGTTTGTAGAGATCATAAAATGATAGTAATTGCATTTGATTTTGGTATAAAAAAAATTGGAGTAGCTGTAGGAGAAAATATAACTAAAAAAGGAAGACCTTTAAGTGTTTTAAATGCTCAAAACGGATGTCCAAATTGGCAACTCGTAAAAAATTTAATACAATATTGGCAACCTCAATTTATCGTTGTAGGTTTACCCTTAAATATAAATGGCACAAAACAAAAAATTACTAATAAATCAGAAAAATTTGCTAATTTATTAAAATATAAATTCAATATTGTTGTTAAAATGCATGATGAACGCTTAACTACTGTGGAAGCAAAATCAATAATATTCAAAAAAAATGGTTTTAAAGGATTAAAAGAAGAAAAAATTCACTCTTGTGCTGCCGTCATTATATTAGAAAGTTGGTTCAATCAATATTAATTTAAAATGTAATTATAAAAAACTATTTTAACAGGAGAAGAATATGAATAGTATTCATCTTAATTTTAAATCTATAAAAAAAAAATACAAGATATTATAAAAAACAATAATCTTCCTTTGAAAAAAATAACAATCATCGCAGTAAGCAAGAATCGAAATATCAATAATATTGAAGAAGCAATACGATCTGGAATTAATAATTTTGGAGAAAATTACCTACAAGAAAGTCTTATTAAAATAGAAAATTTAAAAAAGTACAAAAATATTACATGGCATTTTATTGGAAAAATACAGTCTAACAAGACTAAAAAAATAGCTCAAAATTTTTCTTGGTGTCAAACAGTTGACCGAGAAAAAATCGCGGTTTTATTAAACAAATTTAGACCCAAAAATTTACCACCAATAAATGTGTTGATACAAATTAATAATCTTAAAGAATTACAAAATAATAGATATATAGATCAATACCAAGAATTAGCACAACTAATCTTATCAATGCCTAATCTAAATTTAAGAGGGATTATGGCCGTTCCTTCAATAAAAACAAATGTTATTGAAAACAATTTACAATACGAAAAAATAAAAACTATATTTAATCGATTTAAAAGACAATATTCATCAGTAGATACTCTATCATTAGGAACGAGTGTTGATATAAAAGAATCACTACTTGCTACAAGTAATATGGTAAGAATTGGACGTAATATTTTTAATATATAAAAAATTTATTTGTTTAAATCAATATAAAAAGATGAAATTATTATGTTTACATTGCCTCCTATTAGTCTGTATATTCATATCCCGTGGTGTCTAAAAAAATGTGGATATTGTGATTTTTACTCCTATGTTAGTAAAGAAATCATTCCTGAAAATAAATATATAGAACATTTATTAAGAGACTTTGAAAGGGACCTATCTCTAATTAATAACAGAAACATTAATACTATTTTTATTGGTGGTGGAACACCTAGTTTATTAAAAAATACATCAATAAAAAATTTATTGAATGGTATTAAAAAAAGAAAGATAATTTCTAAAAATATAGAAATTAGTATAGAAGCTAATCCTAAAACGCTAGAATATCAAAATTTTATTCAATATAAAAATTCAGGTATTAATCGCTTTTCTTTAGGTATTCAAACATTTAATTCAAAAATGCTAAAAAAAATAGAACGTACATATAATTCAAAAGATGCGATGAATGCAATCATAGAATCAAAAAAAATTAGTGATAATATTAATTTAGATTTAATGTATGGTTTACCTGGTCAGTCATTAGAAGAGGCATTATCAGATTTACAGATCGCAATTCAATGCAACCCATCTCATATATCATGGTACCAACTAACAATCGAACCTAATACTGTATTTTATGCAAAAAAAATACAAACACCTCATCAAGATGTAGTATTTAATATGTTGATTGAAGGAGATAAGCTATTAAAAAAAGCTGGATATAAAAAATATGAAATATCATCATATTCGAAATTCAACTATCAATGTCAACATAATCTAAATTATTGGAATTTTGGAGATTATATAGGAATAGGCTGCGGTTCTCATGGTAAAATTACGCAAAAAAATGGGGAAATTATTAGAACTATTAAAAACAAAAACATAAATGATTTTTTAAGTGGAAAATATATCAATTCTGTATATCAAGTGTCTAAAAGAGATAAAATATTCGAATATTTTATGAACGTTTTTAGACTATATAAACCTATTTTCAAAAAACATTTCAGAGAAAACACTAATATAGAAGAAAGTTTTATAGAAAAAAATATTCAAATCGCTATACAAGAAGGATTCTTAATTAATCAATCAGATTGTTGGCATACAACAAAAAAGGGAAAGAATTTTTTAAATTCGCTATTAGAAATATTTTTAAAATAAAAAATACTATTTTTTTAGTTGAAACATCAAATCAAAAATTTTTTTACCTTGTAGCAATCCTTTTTTTTCAAATTTAGTTATTATACGAGAAACGGGACGTTTTACAAAATTATTTTTTTCAGATAAATTTTTATAATTTTTAATATCTTTTATTTCGTCTAATATATAAAAAGCATATGATTCTGAATCTGTAGCAATATGTAATATACCATCTATTATTAATTTTTTTGTAATAATTTTTAAAAAAATATTTTTTAAAAGTCTTCTCTTATGATGACGTTTTTTATGCCAAGGATCTGGAAAAAAAATTTGTACTTTAGACAAAGTATCGTCTGGAATCATATTGTACATAACTTCAGTTGCATCATAATAAATAATTCTTAAGTTTTGAATTTGATAAGAAGATGCATAGTGCAAACAAGATCCTATTCCTGATTTATATACTTCTATTCCTAAAAAATTTTTCTCAGGAAAATTCATAGCAGTTTTAACTAAAGATTCTCCTGAACCAAAACCAATTTCTAATATTATTGGAGCACGATGCTTGAATATAGATGAAAAATTTAATGCATTTAATTGGAAATCAACACCAATTAAAGACCAATATTTTTTAATTGCACTTAATTGAGATGTCGTTGTACGACCTTTTCTACATACAAAACTATGAATTTGACGCAAAAAAACACCTTCAAGATTATATCTCGGAGTTATAATATTATTTTTCATATTTTATCTAATAATTTAATTTAAATAATAGCAGCATATTAATATTTTTTTAAAAAACACATACTCAAATATTTATAAAAAAACGGCTTATATTATAATGACAAAATATATTTTTTCACAACTAGTTTTAAACTGGTACCACAAAAATGGCAGAAAAGACTTGCCATGGCAAATAAATAAAACATTATATACAGTTTGGATATCTGAAATAATGTTGCAACAAACTACAGTAAAATCTGCCATTCCTTATTTCAAAAAATTCATACTAAATTTTCCAAATATTAAATCTTTAAATGATAGCAAATTAGACGACGTTTTATATTTATGGAGTGGTCTTGGATACTATAATAGAGCTAAAAATATTTATAAATCGGCGCAAATTATTAAGAAAAAATATAAAGGAATATTTCCGGATCAATTTTCAAATATTATTCAATTGCCTGGGATCGGACGATCTACAGCAGGAGCTATTTTATCGTTATCATTAAATTTTTTTTATCCTATTTTAGATGGAAATGTAAAAAGAATTCTAGTACGCTACTATGGAATCTCAGGTTTATTAAAAGATAAAAAAATCGAAAAAAAGTTATGGAATATAATTGAATCGATTACCCCAATACATAACACTGGTAAATTCAATCAAGGCATGATGGATATAGGGGCATCAATTTGTATATCGATAAAACCAAAATGTACAATTTGTCCATTAAAAAAAGAATGTATTGCTCAAATAGAAAAAAAATGGGAAAAATACCCTTTAAAAAATATAAAAAAAACACTTCCTCAAAAAATATCTTGGTTTATTATCATCAAACATGAAAATAATTTTTGGCTAAAAAAAAATACAGAACAAGAAATTTGGAAAGAATTATTTTGTTTTCCAAAATTTAAGAACAAAGAGGAAGCTTTAATTTGGTTGAAAGAAAAAAAAATAAATATAAATACATGTGAAAATATGATATCATTTTTTCATAAATTTAGTCATTTTATTTTGCATATTAATCCAATCTTAATTAGATTACCTTATATTTCAGAGTTTTTTAAAGAAAACCATAAAAAAATCTGGTATAACTTAAAAAATCCTCAACATATAGGACTACCGAGACCGGTACAGAAAATACTTGAAAATTTTAAAAAAAATATTTTTTAAAAAAAGGAGTATTAAAATTATGAATCGAATTATTTTTTGCACATTTTTTAAAAAAAAGTCTGAAGGTCAAGATTTTCAATCCTACCCAGGTAAATTGGGAAAAAAAATATATGACCAAATCTCAAAAAAAGCATGGGAGAAATGGATAGAAAAACAAACTATCTTAATTAATGAAGAAAATCTTAATATGTTTAACTTAGAACATCGTAAAAAAATTGAAAAGTATATGAAATTATTTTTATTTAAAAAATAAAAAGCAAATAGAAAATAATTTCTTTGAATTTTTAAAACATTTTCTAACATAAACAATGTCTAATATTAATTATTTTACAAAAAAATTCTTACAGTGCTTATATTTGATTCTGGCGTCGGTGGATTATCTATACTAAAAAATATAAAAAAAATTCTACCAAACATTCATTATATTTATATGTTAGATAATGAATCCTTTCCTTATGGGAATAAAACAGAATTTTTTATCATCCAGAGAAGTATAAAAATAATTCATACAATAAAAAAAATTTACCCTATTAATGTTGTGGTGATAGCTTGTAATACAATCAGCACTGTAGCTCTATCTATTTTAAGAAAAAAATTTGATATTCCTATTTTTGGAATATTCCCTCATATAAAAGCTGCAGAAAAAATAACTAAAAATAAAATCATTGGTTTGATAGCAACCAAAGCAACAATTAATTCTAGTTATACTCAAAAGATAATATATGAATATTCTTGTTCTAACACTATAAAAATAATAGGTACAAATAAATTGGCTGTAATAGCTGAAAAAAAAATTCGAGGAGTAGCAGTCTCGCAAAAAAAATTAAAAAATATTTTTAGACCGTGGATAAATCTTCCAACATGTCCCGATACTATTATATTAGGATGTACTCATTTTTCATTATTAGAAAAAGAAATTAAAAATATTCTATATAAAACGCGATCAGTTTACTTTATTGATTCAATAAAAAAAGTGATTTTTCAGATTGAAAGTTATTTAAAAACATCAAATGTTAATCAAAAAATAAAAAAAAATATTTTTTTATATTCAAAAAACAATAATAATTTAAAGAAACTATTATCGTTTTTAAAACAATATAAATTTACAGTAATAAAACATATTAATTTGAATTAATATTTTTCAAAAAACAATTTTTTATACTTTTGAAAAGAAAAATCTAATAATTGTTTTAATAACACTACTTTTTCTGTATTATTAGAATATTTTTTTAATAGAAATTGAATATTGTTTTTATATTCTTGAAAAGAAACTGGATTTAAAACATTCATACAATGTTTTAACCATATTTTTTTTTCATTATCATCTAATGTATAAAAAAATTACGAGCACGATAACGGAAAAATAAATTTTTTAAACGAGAATCATGAAAATTACAAAAAATATGTTTTAAAAAAACTGGATCAGTATTTCTGATGATTTGTATTTTTTTTTTATCTTTTGAATTAAAAAAACCATTATATATTTCTAAATCAACATTAAAAAATTGATTAGTATTATTATTTTTAGAGAAAATAATCTTTATATTTTGAATAAAAAACATATTTTTTTTAATTAATTCAATCTTTTTATTTAATGAAAATCTATGAAAGTTCAATCGATTATAATCTTCTTTTCTAATTACTTGAATTGGAGCCAAAATAGGACAACGATTTAAGTGCAATAATACTACCCCTGAATCGAGTAAATTTTTGATAAAAATACTATCAAAACATATTTTTTTGCACATATTTATTAGTGTTTTAATATCTTTAAATAAATCAATAGCGATTAATATATTACTATTGTTTTCATGCCATGCTATAGGAAGTATACAACTCATATTATGATAGATAGCGCCAAAATAAGCGGAAATATAAATTATTGGTTGAAAATTCCTTAAATCAATTAATTTATATAATTCATTTTTTTTTCTTATTTTAAAAAAAAAGTCAAAAAGTCTAGGTTGTTTTTTCTTGACAAGCTTTGCTATTTCAATAGTCGCATAAACATCTGAAACAGCATTATGTGCATTTAAATGAACAATATTGTTTGTCTTTGTTAAATCTGATAGTTTAAAACTTGTTAATCCTAATTCGTTTTTAGGCCAGTTTATACCAGTGGGTCTGAGCGCATAACAAGCTCGTAATAAATTCAATATATCCCAACGAGAATTTCCGTTTTTCCAACTCCATTCATAAGGGTCAAAAAAATTTCGATAAAATATATTTCTTGTAATTTCATCATCAAAATTAATATTATTATAACCAACAACACAAGTATTCGATTGCATTAAAATATCATATATTTTTTGAGAAAAATTATATTCATTAGTTCCATTTTTTTCTGTATATTGAGGGGTGATATGAGTAATTAAAACAGAACCGGGGTCAGGTAAATAATCATCTGACGGAAAACAGTAAAAATACTGCGGATCATCTATTATATTTAAATTTATGTCTGTTCTGATACATGCAAATTGAGCGGGTTTATCTAAAGCTGTATGTATCCCAAAAGTTTCATAATCATAAAATAAAAAATTAGGTGTTTTTTTTTGGAATTGTATCATTTTAAATTTCAATAAAATAATTAAATAAAATATTGAATCCTTAGAAAATAAATTCAATTGATAAAAAAGGTTTCTCAACATGTCAGATACAAAAAAATCATTTAAAAACGTATTAGAATTCGTACATAAGTTTAGAAGAAAAAATAAAATTAAAAGAGAAATTAGTGATATTGAAAAAAAAATAAGAGATAATCAAAAGAGAATATTACTTCTAGATAATCTTATCCAATATATTACGTTGGACATGAATTATGAAGAAATCAAAAAAATAATTTTTATGATGAAAAGTGATTATGAAGACCGAATAGATGATTATATTGTTAAAAATGCCGAGCTATCTAAGGAAAAAAGAAATTTATCAAAAGAATTAAAGTTTATTATTAAATAAAAATTTTTCTCCTCCGACTGGATTCGAACCAGTGACATACGGATTAACAGTCCGCCGTTCTACCAACTGAACTACAGAGGAATTAAAATATATATACCAAAAATTTTTATGTGTGTCAAATATATAAAAATTTTTTTTTAAAAAAAAATAAAATTTCTAAAAGAATTCTAGATTATTATAAAAAATTGATTTATAGTAATAAGGTTGAAAAATATGGCCCTTTAGCTCAGTGGTAAGAGCAGGCGACTCATAATCGCTTGGTCGCTGGTTCAAATCCAGCAAGGGCCATAAATAAAAATAAAATTATTCTAATTTTTAATTTAAGTTTTTATATATAAAATTTGCTGGGAAATGTTTAAAATTAATTAGGATTCAATTTTTATGGACTGGAAGAAAGAATTTATTGATTTTTCTTTTAAAAAAAAAGTACTAAAGTTTGGAGTTTTTCAATTAAAATCAGGACGAATTAGTCCCTATTTTTTTAATTCAGGACTACTATCTACAGGGATAGATATTATTAAAATTGGTTTATTTTATGCTCGCTCTATAATAGATTCGAAAAATAAATTCGACGTTTTATTTGGACCGGCATATAAGGGAATCCCTATAGCTGTAGCCACTTCCATAGCCTTAAAAAATCACTATAATTTAAACGTACCATACTCTTTTAATCGAAAAGAATATAAAGAACATGGAGAAAAAGGCGATCTCATTGGAAGCACAATATACAAAAAAAGAGTTATTATTTTAGATGATGTAATTACATCGGGAACTGCAATACATCATTCCATTAAAATAATTGAGAAACAAGAAGCAAGTATTTCTTCGATATTCGTACTTTTAGATCGCAAAGAAAAAGGAATAAGAAAGTTATCTACTATCAACCATTTTAGAAATCAAAAAAGTTATAAAATAATTTCAATTATTACAATCGACGATCTAATAGAATATGTATTAGAAGATAAAAAATTAAAAGAACATATACCACAATTAATAAAATACCGTGAAAAATACGGCATATAAAAATTTTTTTACTAAATTACTCCGGATACTCCAGAATGACCAAATCCCTTTTTAGAACGGGAAGTTTCATTAAAATTTTTTACTAATAAAAAACACGGCCTAATGATTGGGACAAATATTATTTGCGCCACTCTATCATGCGGGTTAACGTAAAAATCTTGATCACTACGATTCCAGAGAGATATCATCAATTGACCTTGATAGTCAGAATCAATTAAACCAACTAAATTACCTAGTACAATACCTTTTTTATGACCTAGTCCAGACCTAGGCAAAATTAACGCTGTAATATTAGGATTAGCAATATATATAGCTATACCAGTAGGAATTAAAATAGTTTTATGGGCTTTTAGTTTTACTGTTTCATCTAAACAAGCTCTAAGATCTAAACCAGATGATCCTAAAGTTGCATATGAAGGTAAAGAAAAATTATTTTTCATACGTGAATCTAAAATTTTTATTTCAATATTGCTCATAATAAAATTATATCTTTCTTCAAATTAAATTGTTAAATTAAAATTATAATGCGGACGCATAAAAACCAGAATTAATAAAAGAAACACGTGAAGACAATGAATAATTTAAATTGCCGCCTGTCCATGTTTGTACTTTTCCACCAGCCGCTATAACAATAGCATGACCAGCGGCAGTATCCCATATATGAGTATCACCAAATCTGGGATAAATTTGAGCAGTTCCTTCTGCTATTAAGCAAAATTTTAGTGATGAACCCATTTTTTTTATTTTACAACATTTTATTTTTTCTAAATAATTTTTCAAGGTTTCATTAGGATGTGAACGGCTAATCACTAATAATGGTGCTTCTGCTTGAGCAACATTAATCTTTTTCTTTGATCCAAATTTTTCTTCTTTCCACGCGTTGTCATAAAAAGCAGAATATAGAACATCAAAAAAGGGAGCGTATATTACACCGAGTATAGGGACACCGTATTCGATCAAACTAATATTAACTGTAAATTCACCATTTTTTTTTAAAAATTCTTTAGTTCCATCTAACGGATCAACTAACCAATAACTATTCCAATTACGACATATTTCAAAATTATATGATTCTTCTTCAGAAATAATTGGAATTTGAGGAGAAATTAATGAAAGTCCTTTTTTGATGATATTATTGGCTGCATAATCAACATCGGTGATGGGAGTGTTATCTGGTTTATATGAAACATTTATAAATTTTTGAGAATTATAAAGTTTCATAATACAATGACCTGCAGAACGTGCTAATTGACAAATTTTATCTAACATTTTACGCCATATATTATTAATAGTATCAAAAAAATTAATTTTTTGCAATTATTTTCACAATGAAATTAATAGAGACTTTACTGTGCGGCTGAAAAACAACTATATGCTCACCAACTTGACGTAGTAAACCGTTAGGTAATCGTATTTCTTTTTTATTAATTTTAATACCTAACAATATGATCTCTTTAATGATGTTTCTGACTCCTACTGAACCAAATATCTTACCTTCCTTTCCAACTTTAGATAAAATTGTTATAGAATTTATTTTTTTTAATTTTTCCGCTCTTGACTGTGCTATAAGAAGCTCGTTAATCTTTTCTTTTTCTAATGCTATACGTTGAGCTTCAAAAGATTCAATATTTTTTTTATTCGCTAAAATTGCTTTACCTTTGGGAATTAAGAAATTTCTTGCATAACCAGATTTGACATTGATGACTGCACCTGAATCACCTAGTTTTTTTATTTTAGATAAAAGAATTACTTCCATAATTTATTATCCCTTGTTTTATAATGTAATAATTTTAAAATATTATCTTTAACGATGTTGATCAGTATAAGGAAGTAAAGCTAGATAACGTGCTCGTTTAATAGCTCTAGATAATTGTCTTTGATATTTTGCTCTAGTGCCAGTAATACGACTTGGAACAATTTTACCACTTTCTGTAATATAATTTTTTAAAACAGCAATATCTTTATAATCTATCTCTTGAACACCTTCTGCAGTAAAACGACAAAATTTTCTACGACGAAAATAACGAGCCATTTATTTTTCCTCTAAAATTATTTAGAATAATGAAATTTTTGTACTATTTTCTAATTATTCATATTGTAAATTTTTAATTTTATTAATATGTTTTATATTTTTTAACAAAAGGCTGGTATATGAAACTATTTTTTCTCTTTTTTATCATCTTTTAATTTTAAAATAGGTGATAGTTCGACTATTGCTTTTTTCACAGACATGATCATATTACGAAGGATGATGTTATTGAAACGAAAATCTGTTTCTAGAAGTGTGATAGTTTTAGGAAAAACTTCTATGTTCATTAAAATATAATGTGCTTTTTGTAATTTATTAATTGAATAAGATAGCTGACGTCTCCCCCAATCTTCTAATCTATGTATGATGCCATTGTTATCATTAATAATTTTTTTATATTTTTCTATAAGCAGTGGTATTTTGTCGCTTTGATCAGGATGAACCATAAATATTATTTCATAATGACGCATTAAAATGCTCCTTTTGGTTTTATTTAGCTTCCTCATAATATGAAATGTAATTTTATGCAAATTTTCAAGGAAACAAGGAACTTTTTTAAAATTACAGATGAATATTTTATACTATTTTAATTTTTTAAAAAAATCAATAATTTTTGATAAATTTAAAAACGAAAATCAACTAGATTTATATAAAGACAATTCTATTTTCTTTTCATTCAGATTAACAGAAATTACTTTTACTTTTAGAGCATCGCCAAGACAATAAGTATTCTTGGTAGATTTACCGATTAATTTTAATCCTAAAGAGTCAAAATAATAATAATCATCATTTAAAGAATTGATATGAACTAGTCCATCAATAAAAAACTGATTTAAGCGGACAAAAAAACCAAATGTAGTTACGTTAGAAATAACACCATTTAGTATACAACCGATTTTTTTATACATAAAATCACATTTCAACCAATCAATGACATCTCTATTTGCTTCATCTGCACGTCTTTCAGTTATAGAACAGTGTGCTCCTATTTTTTTTATTTCACCCGTACTATATAAATGAGCACTATAAAAATTATAATTACTTTTTGATGTATTTTTATCTTTAAATAACAAATATTTGATAACTCTGTGTAATATAAGATCGGGATAACGTCTAATAGGTGAAGTAAAATGAACATAACTAGATAGAGATAAACCAAAATGTCCACGATTATCTGGAGAGTATACAGCTTGCGTCATAGAACGTAATAATACAGTTTGTATCATTTCATATTCAGGACGATCAGAAACATTTTTTAATAAATTTGAATAGTGGACAGATTCAGGGGAATCCCCTCCTAACAATGTAAAACCTAATTCATTTAAAAATAAACGCAAACTAACAACATTATCTTTTTTAGGACGATCATGATTACGAAATAAAACAGGATATTTATATTTCTCAACAAAGCGAGCTGAAGCTACATTTGCTAAAATCATACATGATTCAATAAATTTATGTGCATCATTTCTAATATTTTGATAAATACTTTTAATTCGAAGGTTAGAATCTAAAACAAATTTAGGTTCTATATTTTCAAAATAAATACCTTTTTTAGAAATATTATCTTTATTAAAAATGTTCTGTAAACATGATAAATTTTCAATATCTTTTAAAAATTTTTTATATTTAGAACGTAGAAAAATATCGCCATTCCAGATTTTAAAAATCTCATTATACGTAAATCTTCCATGAGAACATATAATCCCTTCATAGTGTTTATAACTAATTAGTTCTCCTTGTTTTGATAAGCTCATTTCACATATTAAACATAAACGTTCTACATTAGGTTTTAAAGAACATAAATCAGTAGAAATTTTTTCTGGCAACATCGGAATCACTAATGAAGGAAAATATACAGATGTTCCTCTTTCTAATGCTGCTTTATCTAAAGGAGTATTAGGTTGGACATAACAGCTCACATCTGCAATAGCTACCCATAAAATCCAACCTTCTTCTGGATTTGCTTTTCTTTTACAAAAAACAGCATCATCAAAATCGCGAGCATCTTCATCATCAATTGTAAAAAAAGGGAAATGTCGTAAATCTGTACGATTTTTAAAATCATATTGATTTATTTTTCTACTAATTTCGTATACTTGTTTCTTTACTTCTTTTGACCATAAAGAAGGAATTAAGTGTGTACGCAGTGCTATCTCTATAGCTAAATTAGTACCCATTTCTTTACCAAGAATTTCTACTATAAATCCTTGTACTCTGCTATTTCTTATAGGATGTTGTTTTAATTTTACTGATACGATAGATCCTATAGAAATATCGTCTTTAATAGCTGAGAAAATAAAAATCTTAAAATTAAAACGCGTATCATCTGGAATTACAAATTTAATTTTATCATCAATATAATATCTACCAACAATCAATATATTGTTGGGTTGTAATAACTTTAAAAATCTTGCTGAACTCCTTCTTTTTCCATGAGTTTCGACTATATGTGCAAGAATAATATCGCCATGAATACAGGACTTCATCTGTTCTGATGACAACCATAAGTCTTCTTTTAATGTTTCTGTTCTCAGAAAACCATAACCATCTCTGTGTCCTATAACTTTTCCTTTGACAATTTTGAGGCTTTCAGGAGCAACATAACAACGATTACTAGTATATATTACTTGACCATCTCGTTCCATTGCTCTTAATCTTCGACGTAATGCTTTTTTTGATTCTTGATTATTAATACCGAATTTTTTTTCTAAATTTTTTTGACTTATCAGATCTTGAGATGTTCTCAGACATGATGAGATATATTCTCGACTTGGAATTGGATTTTTGTATCTTTTAGCTTCTCTTTTTTGGTAGGGATCTACTACCATATTTACTTCTCCATGTATATTGTTTATAATATAATTATACACTAATAAATTTAAATCGATTTCTTCTTATATATTTATTGAGAACGCAACTAAAATAGGAATTAATATTCAATATTTGATGTAAAAGTTTCATTTTTTAATAAAAAAAATATCTCTAACAAAAATAATATCAGAACGATCTGGTCCAGTAGAAATAATATCAACTGGAATTTGCGTGATTTCTTCTATACGATTTATATAATTACGTGCTTCATAAGGAAGATCTATAAGTTTTTTAATACCTAAAGTTTTTTTATTCCAGCCGGGATAAGTTTCATATATTGGTTCTATATTTTTCCATTCATCTATATCAGGAAAAGATATAATTTCTAAAGTATTAATATTTTTATAAGCTGTACAAATTTTTATTTCATGTAATCCATCTAATACATCTAATTTTGTTATACATAAACCAGATAAAGAATTAATACGGACTGATCGACATAAAGCGACTGCATCTAACCAACCAGTACGTCTTTTTCTACCCGTTGTTGAGCCAAATTCATGACCTTTTTTCGAAAAATGTTTATCTACATCATCAAACAATTCAGTAGGGAAAGGGCCATAACCAACTCTTGTAGAGTACGCTTTTGTTACACCAAGTATGTAATCTAAACTTTTAGAGCCTACTCCTGTTCCTGTAATAACACCACCAATAGTACTATTAGAAGAGGTGACATAAGGATATGTTCCATGATCAATATCTAAAAAACTACCTTGAGCTCCTTCAAAAATTATTTTTTTATTGCTCTGAATAGCTGTGTGTAAAATACTAGTAGTATCTTTAATCATATCATAAATTAAATCTATTGTTGGTAATAAGTCTCTTAAAATAATTTTATAATCAACAGGTTTATGTTTGTAAAAAGACACTAATTGATGATTATAATAATTGACTATTTTTTCTAAACGTATTGATAAAGTTTTTTCATTTTTTAAATCTCCAATACGCAAAGCTCTTCGTGCGATTTTATCTTCATATGCAGGCCCAATACCTCTACCTGTTGTACCTAGCGCACTAATTCCTAATTTTTTTTCACGAGCTATATCCATTTCGATATGGTATTGTAAAATTAAAGGAGAAGAATTAGAAATAAATAAACGTTTATGAACAAAAATATTATGTGTTTCTAACATTTTTATTTCTTTAATTAGCTCAAATGGAGAAACTACTACGCCATTCGCAATAATTCCGATTACATTTTTATGCAATAGTCCAGATGGAATTAAATGAAGAATAATTTTTTTGTCATTCACTACTAAAGTATGACCTGCATTGTGTCCTCCTTGGTATCTTACAACATATGAACTATCTTTGGTTAAACAATCTACTACTTTTCCTTTTCCTTCATCACCCCATTGCGTACCTAATATTACAATATTTTTATTCATTTTTGTATAATGCCTATTTATTAAATATTTTTAAATATCATGATTGAAATTATAAATTTTTAATGTTGATCATATTTTTAATATATCGAAAAAATTGACTATCTGAATCAATTAACATAATATTACGATTATTTTTAAAACTATTTTCATACGCGCGCAAACTACGAATAAAAAAGTAAAAATCTGGTTCTTTATTAAAATTTTTTGCAAATAATTTAGTTACTTCTGCTTCTCCCTGACCTTTTATTATTAAAGCTTCTTTTCGTGCTTCTGATAATATTATAGATACTTTATAATCTGCTGATGCACGTAATTTTTCCGCTTTCTCTTGTCCTTGAGAACGTTGACTTCTAGCTACAGCTTCTCTTTCAGCTCGCATCCGATTGTATATAGCATCAGAAACTTCAACAGGTAGATTAATTTGTTTAATACGTACATCTACGACGTGAATCCCTAGTGCATTCATACTGTTAACATTAATTAAAGAGCTCTTTTCTAAATTCATACTACCTTTATTTAATGAATTTAAAACATCAGTTGTTAATCTACCTCTTGAATCAGTAACAATTTCTTTAACATTAAGACGACCTATTTCAGAACGTAAACGATCACTAAATTTTCTTTTTAGTAATACTTCAGCTTGGAAAACATCTCCACCTCCAGTTGCCAGATAATAACGACTAAAATCATTAATACGCCATTTTATATATGAATCTACAATAAGATCTTTTTTTTCTTTCGTAACAAAACGATCGGCTTGATTATCCATGGTATGAATTCGTGCATCTAACATTTTCACTGTTTCTAAAAATGGCCATTTAAAATGTAATCCAGGATTATATACTACTGTCTTTAGTTCATTATTACGGAGAACTTTTCCAAATTGTAAAACAATACCACGCTCTCCTTCTTTTACAATAAAAAAAGAAGAAGACAATATAAGGAATAAAACACTAGATGCAAAAATAAGAATTTTGTTCATATTCATTCTCTTCCTATTTTCTTAAGATCGCTTCGAATAGAATTAATACGGCGTTGTTCTGAAATGTTATCAGGAGATAAAAAAGGAAAATAATTAGTATTTTTTACTTTTTTATTAAAAGGAGAATGATTTTTATTAATTTTTATATGATCTTTAAAATTTTTATTAGGTATTTTTATTTTAGAAAAAAAATTGTCTAAAGAGAAAAAAAACATTGGGTTATTATTTGTATCAATAAATATTTTTTTATTTTTTCTTAATAATCTCTCCATAGACTCTATATAAAGACGTTTTAATGTTATTTTTTTAGCTATTCTATACTCAGGTAAGATTTTAGAAAAACGAGCTACTTCTCCTTGAGCTTGTAGAATTATACGTGATGAATATGATTTAGCTTCTTCTAAAATTCTTTGTGCTTTGCCATTAGCTTTAGGTTTAACTTCATTTGAGTACGCTTCAGCTTCTCTTACATATTGCTCACGATTTTCACGTGCTGCAATTGCATCATCAAACGCAGCCTTTACTTCTTCAGGTGGTCTTGCTGTTTGAAAATTGACATCTAATATTGTAATTCCCATTTTATATGGTTTAATTGTGTTTTCAATTTCTTTTTGAGTATCACTTCGTACTAAAGTACGACCTTCTGTTAGTACTCGATCCATAGTTGAATGACCAATTACACCTCTTAATGCACTATCTGTTGCTTGACGCAAGCTATCATCTGGATAACAAACGGAAAAAAGATAATCAGCAGGATTAGTTATTTTATATTGTACATTCATCTCAACACGTACTACATTTTCATCAGCAGTTAACATGATACCTGACGTAGCTAATTCACGGACAGTTTCAACATTTACAGGTTTAACTTCATTAAAAAAAACAGGTCTCCAATTTAATCCTGGTTGTACTAAATGACTGAATTTACCGAAACTAGTAACAACGCCACGTTCAGCTTCTGTAATAGTATAAAAACCACTAACACCCCAAATAAAAAAACTTATAAATATTATTATTGAAAAGGGATAGGTTATTTTTTTTGATGAATTTGAAGAATCAGTTTTTTTAGTAATAATATTTTTAAGATTATATAAAAAGTTTTTTATATCTAATACAGTAGTTTTTTTTTCATGTTTGTTATCTGAACAGTTTTTACTTTTACTGTCCTTATTCCCCCACGGATCAAAATCAGGTTTATTATTATTTGGTTTATTCCAAACCATCGTGTACCTCATTTATTAGTTTTTTTACTAAAACAAATTTTAAAATAATTTAAAAGTTATATTTTTTTATCATTAGATCTGAAAAAAGATATAATTAAAATAAAACATCTTATACTTTTATAAGTAAAAATAAATTTTTTATAAATATGATAATATTTATACAGAAAAATCGTTCTTTTCAAGTACATCTAATACTTTTTTTGCTAAAATAGTAGAAGTAGAATGGTATTCTATTTTGTTAATATTTTTCCAGTTTTTTAACCATGTCAATTGATGTTTAGCAAGTTTTCTCGTAGCATGTATTATCTTATTGAACATATCTTTATAACTATTTTTATATTCAAGATATTCCCACATTTGACGATATCCTATACATCGAATAGATGGTAAATTTTTATGTAAATCTCCTCTTAAAAATAATATTTCGACTTCTTTTTGAAAACCTAACATCAACATTTTTTTTATGCGAAGTTCAATTTTATTGTTTAACCATTCTTTATTCGGAGGTATAATTGCAAATTGAAAAATATTATATGGTAATTTATAGTTATTCTTTTTTTTTAATTCTGTTAAACTTTTTCCAGAAAGATAAAAAATTTCTAGAGCTCTTATTAACCTTTGAAAATCATTTTTATGAATTCGACTCGCAGAGATGGGATCTATTAATTTTAGTTTTTTATACAAATAATTTTTTTCATAGCTTTTTTGTATCAAGTATTCACGAAGTTTAATATTAGATGGTGGTAAAATAGATAATCCATGTAATAACACATTATAATAAAACATGGACCCACCAACAAGACAAGGTATTTTTCCTAATTTAATAATTTCATCTATTTCTCTTAAAACATCTTTTTGAAATTCTGCAGCTGAATAATTTTCAACTGGATCTTTAATGTTTAATAAACGATGGGGATGATTATATAAATCAGAAAAGCTTGGCTTATCTGTTCCAATATCCATTCCGCGATAAATTAATGCTGAATCTACACTAATTAATTCTATTGACAAATATTTTCTAAGACAAATAGCAAGTTGACTTTTTCCACATGCTGTTGGTCCCATTAAAAAAATAACAACAGGTTTTTTTTTTTATAAAAGTTCATATTTTTAAAATACATAATGCTGCATTAATATTTATTTTTTGTAATAATTTTGATGGAGGATTTATTAGTAATAAAGGACAATAATATTCTATTTCTAAAAGCACTTCAATTCCACGAATATAAGTCCAATTTTTTAATTCTATAAAAACATTAATATAAAACCAATCTACTATGTCTGAAATGAAGACTTGTTTTTTAAGAAATAAAAAAGCAAAAAAATTTGATATGATTATATGAAAATTGCATTTTTTTAAAAAAGCAGGAATAGAAGATAAAATAACATATTTTTTTTTAAAAATTAAATGAAATCCAAATTTTGATAATATTTCTTTTTTATTAAATAAAATCAAGTATTCTTGAGATGTAAGATTAATTTTAATATTGCTTAAAAAATACTCAATTATATTTTCTTTTTGAATATTGTTTTTTAATTTTTGTTTTCTCACTATTCCCTTAGCTACAGGAAAAGAAAGTAATAAAAAATTATTATCATGATAAATTAAACCATAATATTTGTGTATTATTATAAGCAAACGCCCAATAGAAGATTCGTATTTCTCTAAAGGAGTGCTTTTTGAAATGAAATTATTATGTTTTATTTTATTTTTTATATTTTTGCAAATCTGTTTTTTTTTTAAAAAAATTGAAGATATCAATGTTAAAAAAGTAGGATCTGAATCATAAAAATAAAATTCTTTTTCTTTATTTAACTGTGTTTGTTTTTTGCATGAAAAATTAAAATAATATTTTTCTTTAATTTTTTTTAAATAAGAAAAAACAGCTTCATAAATAAATGTATAAACTACATCAGGATTATGAAATTTAATTTCATTCTTAGTGGGATGAATATTAATATCAATATTAAAAGATTCAATAGTTAGGTATAAAACAAATGATATATTTTTTTTTTGTTCTATTTTAGAATAAGCAGCACGAACAGCATTAACAAAAATATTATTATAAAGATATCTATTATTAACATAACAATACTGAATATTTTTTATTTTTTTAAAATTATAAGGATGAGATATCCAGCCAAATAATACCATTCTATATTTTTTTTCTTTTATTTCTAAAAATTCACTCGTATCAAGTGTGTCAAATATATCTTTTAATCTATTAATTTTATTTTTTCTATTATTTATAGAATTGTATTGTGTAATTAATTTATTATTATGTTTAAGAGAAAAATTTATATAGAAATGAGATAAAGCTATTTTTTTTACAACTTCACAGATCTTCGAAAATTCTAATTTTTTGTTTTTTAAAAATTTAAGACGAACTGGTATATTATAAAATAAATTATCTACTATAATAGTCGTTCCTTCTGGATGAGCGATTGGTTGCAAAATGATATTTTTACTACAAAATCCTTCTAAATATATCTTTGCAGCAACATCGTTGAATCGAGTACAAGAAATTAAAGTTAATCTTGAAACGGCTCTAATACTAGCTAGAGCCTCTCCTCGAAAACCAAAAGTGGTCAGTTTATCTAAATCTGATAATGAGTTAATTTTACTAGTAGCATGATGACAAACTGCTAATAATAAATCTTTTTTATCAATACCACAACCGTCATCTTTTAATATAATAGATTGAAATCCGCTATTTTCTACTATGATATTAATATTTTTCGATCCAGCATCTATGCTATTTTCTATAATTTCTTTAACCACTGAAGCAGGACGTTCGATAATTTCTCCAGCAGAAATTTGACTAGATAAATCAGATGGTAATATACGAATAGGCATTACCTTGTTCTCTAAATTTATTTAAAATGCTGTTTATAAAAAAAGAATAGCATTCTTTCAAATTTTGTAAAAAATAAGTTTTATAAATAATTTTAAAATTCATCTAATTATTTTTTTAATTAAATTATATTCTAAAATAATAGAATAGACTTCTTTGCTATTTACAGGTAAATCACAAATTTTAATTATAGTACTTTCTAAACCTTGTTTTTTTATTGAAGATGAAAGCTCTATTGATTCCAAATCATTTTTATTATGGTAATAAAATGCTGCTGCAATACCTTTTGCTAAATTAGAATAAGGGAGATTGTACTCAAAGGCACCCAAAAAAGGTTTAATTAAGCGATCTTCTCTTCTTAATTTTTGTAATGGATTTCTTCCTATACGTTCAAGTTTATCTGATAAAAAAGGGTTTTCAAAACGCAAAAAAATTTTTTCAATATAATCTAAATGATCATTTTTGTTGAAATTATAACGTTTTATTAACACTGATCCACTTTCTTCCATGGCAGATCTTACGATAACACGTATTTTTTTGTCTGATATAGCATCCTGTATAGTTTTATAGTTTTTTATTAAACCAAGATAAGCCGCTATAGCATGTCCTGTATTCAATGTAAATAATTTTCTCTCTATAAAAGCATCTAAATTATTACTGAATTTCATATCAACTATTTTTGGGACTGCTCCTTTAAATTGATTAATATTTACAATCCATTCTTTAAATTCCTCAACAGTTAAAAACAAATCATCTTTATTATTAATTGCAGGTATAATTGTATCAATACTGCAATCTATGAAGCCGATATATTTATTTAAATAATCATGATATTTTATAGGTAAATTTTTGAGAACTACTTGTTTTAAAAAAGAACTTGATTTAATCTTGTTTTCACAAGCAATAATATTGAGTGGTTTTGTAAATTGATTTTTAATTTTGAATATTATTCCTTGCGTAATAATCAAAGCAATTTTTTCTAATGCAGTGGGACCTACGGCAGTTGTAATTAAATCAACTGAAGAAATTATTTTTTTTATATTTGAATCGTTTGAATTTATAGCACTGACTCTTTTGATATTGACGGTTTTATTTTGATTAGAACCTATTATTTTAACAAAATATTCTCTATTATAATTAATAGCATCTACTATATTTTGATTAACATCAGAAAAAATAACACTAAAACCTGATTCTGATAGTGTTTTTCCAATAAAACCACGACCAATATTGCCAGCTCCAAATTGTAGTGCTTTCATGATTAAGTCCAATTCAAATTTATATTAAAATTAATAATAAATTAAATTTTTTCCATCGTTAAAAGTGATAGTGCTTCTTTTATACTAGTAGTATGAGATAATCTTTGAATGGTATCTTTTTTATCTAATGCATTAGTAATATTGCTAACCACCATAATATGTTCATTATTTTTAGCTGCAATACCAATTACGAGATATGCGATATCGTCTACATCTTCTCCAAAACGAACACCTTTTGGAAATTGACAAAAAATTATTCCAGTTTTTAAAACAGAATCTTTTGCTTCAATAGTTCCATGCGGTAATGCTATTGATTCTCCTAACCAAGTCGAGGCCATTTTTTCTCTTTCTAACATTGAATCAATATAATCAAACTTTACATAACCCTGTTTTACTAAATGCTTACCGACAATATTAATTGCTTCTTCTTTATTACTTGCATATTGATTAAGAATAATGTTTTCTTCGTTCAACTGAAACAGAGCATCTTTTTTTTGTTGGGTATATTTGTTTACAGAATCAGTGTGATTGTCGTATAAAAAAACCATATTTTCTACTAATTTTTTTACTAAATTATCATAAAAATGGTTATTTAGGAAGTTTTTTAAAGATATATGCTGAGAAAATGGTGCATTATCTTTAGCTCGATTTGTTAAGTTTTGATGTGTAATTATTAAATCTGCGTCTTGAGGTAATGCATTAATAGCCATATTTAAAACAGAAATATGATTTAAATTAGCATTTTTTATTTTTTTACGAAGAATACTTGCACCCATTGCACTAGACCCCATCCCTGCATCACAAGCCACGATAATTGTTTTAATTTTACTAAAATTGAAATTATTAAAATCTTCTCTTGATGTTTTTGAATTAAAAGAATTTTTACCTTGCTTTACAGTATAGTTACTATCTTTTTGAATCGTATTAAAATCGTATTTCAATAATATAGAAGAACTTATAAAAGAAACTAAAAAAGAACAAGCAACAGAAATAATATTAGAAAAATATAAACCCTTCGGTGTCATGGCTAAAATAGATAAAATCGAACCCGGTGATGCTGTAGAAATTAAACCACCGTGCAGTAAAACAAGAATAAAAATACCGCTCATACCTCCTAAAATAAGGGGGATAATTAATTTTGGTTTGATTAAAACATAAGGAAAGTAGATCTCATGAATACCTCCGAAAAATTCAATTAATGCCGCCCCTCCAGAAGATTTAGATAATTCGCCTTTTCCAAAAAAAAACCATGCTATTAATAAGCCTAATCCTGGACCTGGATTAGATTCAATTAAAAAAAATATAGAATGATTTTTATCTAATGCGTCTTGAATTCCCAAAGGAGAAAAAATTCCATGATTAATAACATTATTTAAAAAAAATATTTTAGCCGGCTCTATAATAATAGATGTAAGGGGTAACAAATTATAAGATAAAATAATTTGTATTAATGTTCCTAAAAAATAAGAGACCCATTCAATAAATGGACCAATTGTAAAAAATGAAATTATTGCCAATAATATGCCTAGTATAGCAAGAGAAAAGTTATTTACTAACATTTCAAAACCATTTTTTACTTTATTTTCTATCTTTTTATCAAAATATTTTATGGTCCATCCGCCCAAAGGTCCTGAAATCATAGCTCCTAATAACATTGGTATGTTAGTACTAGTAATAACACCTATAGTAGTTATACTGCCGATCAAGCCTCCTCTAGAACCCGAAATCAAACTACCTCCAGTATATCCAATTAAAATAGGTAAAAGATAAAAAATCATAGGTGATATTAATTGTTCTAAAGTTTTGTTAGGTTGCCATCCTAATGGCATAAATAAAGCATTCATCATTCCCCATGCAATAAAAATACTTATATTAGGCATTATCATATTACTTAAAAATCGACCAAAATTTTGTATTTTTAATTTAATTAATGTCAACATAATAACCACTCATATTCTTTAAAAAAATACAGTTTTTAAAATAATCTTCAAATTAAATATTAATAATTAAATTATTATTTTAATTTTTTAAAAAATAAATATTTTGATTAAAATATACGTATTTTGAAGAAGATTTCAATGTATTTTTTAGTTGTAATGTTTTAAAAAAAATTGTTAGATCATAAAAGATTTATAAAAATTAATTAAACCTTCAGTAGAAGCATCGTAAGATTTATTTTTGACGTTAATATTTAAATAATTATAAATATTTTGAGATAATTCTTTTCCCAATTCAACACCCCATTGATCAAAACTAAAAATATTTAATATATAACCTTGAACAAAAATTTTATGCTCATATAAAGCAATTAACGCTCCTAAATTATAAGGCGTAATTTTTCGAATTAAAATTGAATTAGTAGGTTGGTTGCCTTTACATATTTTAAAAGGTAAAATTCTTTTAATATCATCTTGATTTTTTTTAGATAGAATTAATCGGTGTAAAATAGAATCTCGAGATTGGCCAAAAGCTAATGCTTGTGTTTGAGCAAAAAAATTAGATATTAATTTCATATGATGATTATTTAAATCGTTGTGTGAAAAAACTGGAGCAATAAAATCACAAGGAATCAATCTGGTACCCTGATGTATCAATTGATAAAATGCATGTTGACCGTTAGTACCGGGCTCACCCCATATAATAGGACCTGTTTGATAATTTATTCTTTGACCATTTCGATTAATTGACTTGCCATTAGATTCCATATTAGACTGTTGAAAGTATGCAGAAAAACGATGCATATATTGATCATATGGAAATATTGCTTCTGTTTCAGAACCAAAAAAATTAGTATACCAAATACTAATTAAGGCTAATAATATCGGAATATTTTCTTTATAATTTGTATGATAAAAATGATTATCCATAGCATGAGCTCCATCTAAAAATTTCTCAAAATTGTCAAATCCAATCGATAACATAATCGACAATCCTGCTGAAGACCATAATGAAAAACGTCCACCTACCCAGTCCCAAAACTTAAAAATATTATTAATATTAATACCAAAATTTAAAGCGTTTTTTATATTAGCTGATAAAGCAAAAAAGTGCTTATCTAAAGCACTTTGATCTTGTGAATAATGTAAAAACCATTTTTTAGCACTGTGTGCATTAGTTATAGTCTCGTCCGTTGTAAATGTTTTAGAAGCGATTAAAAAAATAGTGTTTTCAGGATTTATTTTTTTTAAAACTTCAGTCAAATGCGTACCATCTATATTTGAAACATAATACATATTTAAATGATTCTTATATGGACGTAATGCTTCAGTAACCATATATGGTCCTAAATCAGATCCACCAATTCCAATATTTACAACATTAGAAATAGATTTTCCCGTATAACCTTTCCATTCTCCATGAATAACCATTTTTGAAAAATTTTTCATTTTTTCCAACAACGCATTAACTTCTAACATAATATTACAATTATTTAATATGATAGGACGATTAGTTCGATTTCGTAGTGCTATATGTAAAACAGAACGATTCTCTGTTTTATTAATTTTAGCTCCAGAAAACATTAATTTTATTCCAGATTTTACATCAGTCTCTTTAGCTAGATTTAATAAATAAATTAAAGTTTCATCAGTAATTCGATTTTTTGAAAAATCAATTAACATTTCATTTTCAAAAATTATTGAAAATTTTTTAAATCGATTCAAATCAGATGCAAATAGATCCCTTAAGTGAATATTTTTTATTTTTCTAAAATGATTTTTTAAATCTTGATAAGATTGAGTGTTATTAAAATTGATGTTTTTCATTAACGAATTTATCTCTCGTAAAATGTATAAAAAATTTTCTTATAAAGAAATTGTTATATATCTAAAAAATAAAAATATATTTTTAAATATTTTAAAAATTTAAAATTATTTTATTTTTAATGTGTATATAAAATATTTTAAATTTTTCTAGAATAATATATTCTAATCAAAAAATTTTTATATATAATTAACATATATAATATAGAAATTAAATAAAAAAAATCATTAATTAATAATTAAAAAAATTCTATTTTTATCTTATTAAAATCAAGTTTAATGTTAATAAAAAAATATTTAATAATTATGAAAAAATATGAAAATCAATAAAAAAAATTTAATCTGGATAGATTTAGAAATGACTGGACTGAATCCTAAAGTACATCGTATTATTGAAATTGCTACTTTAATAACAGATACTAATTTAAATATAATTGCAGAGGGTCCGGTAATTCCTATATATCAGAAGAAGGAACATATTTTAGTCATGGATGAATGGAATAAGAGAATCCATGAAAACAATGGATTGATAAAACGTGTTGAAAAAAGTCTTTATAACGAACAAAAAGCCGAACATGAAACTATTCTTTTTTTAAAAAAATGGGTACCCATTCAAGTGTCTCCAATGTGTGGAAACAGTATTGCGCAAGATAGAAGGTTTTTATTTCAATATATGCCACATTTAGAAAATTATTTTCATTATCGGTATATAGATGTTAGTACGATTAAAGAATTAGCTTATCGATGGAACCCATCAATACTAGATAAGTTTAAAAAAAATCATTATCATAAAGCATTAGAAGATATCCGTGAATCTGTAGTAGAATTGAATTTTTATAAAAAAAACTTTTTAAAATTTAAGAAAAAATAATTTTTTACAAAAGAAAACTTGAAAAATTTATTTTATATATATAAAATAAATTTATAGTATAAAAAACTATTATATATATTTATTATTGCGGGAATAGCTCAGTTGGTAGAGCACAACCTTGCCAAGGTTGGGGTCGCGAGTTCAAGTCTCGTTTCCCGCTCCAATCATATTATCCAAAAATATTGTTTAAAAATAATTGATATAAAGGAAAATTTATGATTTTTAATTCCTGCAAATGGATAATATTTTTTATATTTTTAATTTCATTTCACATCAAAGCTAATAGTATTTTCGTTAAAAAAAATAATCCCAAAAAAATACAAAATTTTTTTTTAATACCGACTATTTAAAAAAAAGTAATAAAATATTATATCAGAAAAAAAAATTTTTTAAAAAAAATAATTTTTATTATAAAAAAGAACTGTCTGAAAATCAAAAAAATAATAATATATTGTCAAAAAAAATTACGATATTAATAGATGCAGGACATGGCGGATATGATCCAGGAGCTATTGGAATTCGAGGATTAAAAGAAAAAAATATTAATATCGAAATAGCACTAAAACTTGAAAAATTACTCAATCATGACAAGATGTTTTGTACAATCCTCACACGACACAATGATTCTTATCTTTCATTGAAAAAAAGAAAGCAGTTACTTAAAAAAAACCAGGTGAATTTTTTAATATCAATTCATGCTGATTCTTCCAGAAAACAAAATGTATCCGGAGCATCTATTTGGATAGTTTCAAAGACTAGAATAAATCGTGAAATTAATAATTATTTAAAAAACAAATCCACTCTTCTTTTTTCTAAAAAAATTGAAAACATATTTAAG
This sequence comes from Buchnera aphidicola str. APS (Acyrthosiphon pisum), assembly GCF_000009605.1. NCBI lineage: Bacteria > Pseudomonadati > Pseudomonadota > Gammaproteobacteria > Enterobacterales > Erwiniaceae > Buchnera > Buchnera aphidicola. Next base: position 610,915 of record NC_002528.1, read on the forward strand.
CAAAATAAAAACGATTTTTTTTTAAAAAAAACTATTCTAGATTTACAATCTAATAATTTTCAAAAAATAGAGTTAGATCTATCTAAAGAAATACTAAAACAACTTGAAAAAAATACAAAATTAAATAAAAAATATCCAAATTATGCTAGTCTAGGCATATTAAGCTCTATTAACACACCTTCCATATTAATAGAAACCGGTTTTATTACAAATATTTTAGAAGGGAAAAAATTAAAAACTACTAATTACCAAAACAAAATTGCTAATTCTATTTATCTAGGTCTCAAAAATTATTTTACAAAATCGTCTTATATATTAAAAAAATAAAAGTTTTTTAAAAAATATTAATTGTATTATTATTAAGCATCTAAACATATCAGAAAATCAAGATGCTTAAATCTTAAAAAAATCAATTAAAAAATACAAGATAGTTTTTAATTTAATTCTTGCTTAGTAAACTTAAAGCGTTTTTTAAATCTTTCAACACGACCTCCAGTATCAATGACTCTTTGTTTACCTGTATAGAATGGATGACATTTTGCACATATATCTAAATTTAGATTGTGATTGATAGTAGAAAAAATTTCAATTATATTTCCACAAGAGCAAGTAGCTGTTATCTTGGAATAACGAGGGTGAATTTTTTTTTTCATAAAAGTATTCTCAAATTAATTTAGAGTATCTACATTCGGATACAACTATTAATATATGAATATTAGAAAATTATCAATTTTTATTTATAAAAAAAGACATGAAGAAAATATATGTATAATGATAAATATAAAATCAATTCTGCGTATTTTAATAAAAAAACAAAAAAAATAAAAAAAAAAAATAAATTAACATGTATATGTTTTATTTTAATGTCTACATTAATTTTTATTGTTTATTTAAATATAAACTTAAAAAAACCTTCTGAAATAAAAGATAAAAATTTTATAAAAAAAAGCAAAAATAATGATGTATTACCTCCTAAACCAAAAGAAAAATGGAAATATATTGAAAAATTAGAAAATTCATAAAACATATTTTTAAAAAATTTATTAGGTTTAATGAGTAACATTTTATATGATGAAATAAATTATTTGAAAAAGTATTGAGAAAAATATTTTAAAAAAATAATATAAGTAAAAATCATATGCTATTTTAATAAAATAGATAATTACATCTTATATAAAGTATTTTTGTATTAGCAAGAATATATAAGAAACAAAAATATTATTTTAAAGAGGCTTTTCTTGTGACCACAATATTAAGTGTGAGATTAAAAAATAAAGTAGTAATTGGAGGTGATGGACAAGCAACTTTAGGCAATACAATCATGAAAAGTAATGTAAAAAAAATTAGATCTTTATATCACGAAAAAGTTATTGCTGGTTTTGCAGGAGGAACTGCAGATGCATTTACTTTATTTGAAATGTTTGACAAAAAATTAGCTATGTATCAAGGCCAATTACAACGAGCAGCTATTGAATTAGCAAAAGATTGGCGATCTGATAGAATGTTAAGAAAACTCGAAGCATTATTAGCAGTTGCTGACAAAAAAACCTCCTTGATTATTACAGGAAACGGCGATGTTATACAACCTGAAGACGACTTAATAGCTATAGGATCAGGTGGTTCTTATGCTCAATCTTCTGCTCGAGCATTAATAGAAAACACGCATTTAGACGCAAATCAAATTGTAAGAAAATCATTAAATATTGCAGCTAATATTTGTATATATACAAATCATAATTTCACTATAAAAGAACTATTTTCAGAAAAATAAGGATTATTCTCTATGTCTGAAATGACTCCTCCTCAAATTGTTTCTGAACTCGACAAATTCATTATTGGTCAAGAAAAAGCAAAAAGAGCCGTGTCTATTGCATTAAGAAATCGTTGGCGTCGTATGCAGTTAAACAGTGAACTTCGTTATGAAGTGACCCCTAAAAATATTTTAATGATTGGTCCTACAGGAGTAGGTAAAACAGAAATAGCAAGACGTTTAGCTAAACTAGCAGATTCTCCATTTATTAAAGTAGAAGCAACTAAATTTACGGAAGTAGGATATGTTGGGAAAGAAGTAGACTCAATTATTCGTGATTTAACTGATGCTGCAATCAAAATGATTCGAATTAAAAATATTAAAAAAAATAAAGTTCGAGTAGAAGAAATAGTAGAGGAAAAAATATTAGATGTTCTTGTGCCTACACCTAAAAAAAACTGGACAGAAAGTGAAAAAAATGAAAGTCTTGCAAAAACAATTCAAACATTTCGAAAAAAATTGCGAGAGGGTGTTTTAGACGAGAAAGAAATAGAAATAAACATATTATCAACTACTATGGGTGTTGAAATAATGGCACCACCAGGTATGGAAGAATTGACTAATCAATTACAATCTTTATTTCAAAATTTAGGAGGACATAAAAAAAGTAGTAGACGTCTTAAAATTAAAGATGCTATTGTATTGCTAACAGAAGAAGAGGCTGCTAAATTAATTAACCAAGAAGAGATTAAAAAAGAAGCAATTAATGCAGTTGAACAAAACGGCATAGTTTTTATTGATGAAATTGATAAAATATGCAGACGAGGTGATTCTTCAGGTCCAGATATCTCTCGAGAAGGTGTTCAAAGAGACCTACTCCCATTAGTTGAAGGATGTACTGTATCTACTAAACATGGAATGGTTAAAACAGATCATATTTTATTTATAGCATCTGGAGCATTTCAAACATCTACGCCTTCTGATTTAATTCCTGAACTACAAGGACGTCTTCCAATAAAAGTAGAATTGCAAGCACTTACCATCGATGATTTTGAAAAAATCTTAACTGAACCTACAGCATCTATTACAGCACAGTATAAAGCACTTATGGAAACAGAAGGTGTTTATATTAATTTTACAAAGGAAGGGATACGTAATATTGCAGAAGCTGCTTGGAAAGTTAATGAATCTATAGAAAATATTGGAGCTCGTCGATTACATACTGTATTAGAAAAATTAATGGAAGATATATCATTCAATGCTAGCGATAATAAAGGTAATACGATTGAAATCAATTCAAACTATGTAGAAGAACATTTAGATCAATTAACATCTAATGAAGATCTTGGTCGTTTTATTTTATAATTTTTATTCAAAATATTTATCCATTATTATTTTTTATTAAAATGGATGAATATTTTTTTAAAAAATATTTAAATTAATTCTCAAATTACTATTGAAAAAAAAAAATAAGACCTTACCTTAAAATAAAACATTTTTAATTTTTTATAACGTAAAAAATATTTAAATTATAAATATTTTTCAAACCATAAAATATTAGAGGATTTTTTATGTCTTATCGTTCTCTCTCATTTATACCAAATTTTAATGATCATAATGTTTTTTCAAATAGATTCAATCAAATTGATAAAATGTTTAGTACTCTTACAGGAGAAAAACCAATATCTGATACACCGACATATAATCTATGTCAAATAAATGAAATTGAATATCAATTAACACTAAGTATTCCTGGATACCAGGAAAAAGAATTAGATATATCTGTTCACAATAACCAATTATCTATTCAAGGAAAAAAAGAAAATAGTGATACTCAAGAATGTAATAAATGGTTACATAAAGGTATAGTGTTTAATAATTTTTCTTTGAATTTTAATTTAGACCATAAAATTAAAGTAAAAAAAGCAGAGTTATCTTTAGGTCTATTGAAATTAGATTTTGAATGCAATATCCCGGAAGAGGAAAAACCTAAAAAAATTTCTATTAATGTACCTAATGATACTAAAAAAATTGATAAAAAATAAAATTAAAAAAATATAAAATCACTGCGCTTATAAAAATAAGCACAGTGATCTAACTAAAAATTATTGAGAATAAATAATGAATCCATGGATTAATGCAGACGTTTTGATGGTAAAAAAATGGACTAAAAATTTATTCAGTCTTATTTTAAATGCTCCTATAGAACCTTTTTTTGCAGGACAATTTAATAAATTAGCTCTATATAACAGTAATCCTTTAAATAAAAATAAAATTCAGAGGGCATACTCATATGTTAACGCTCCTAGTGAAAAAAACTTAGAAATTTATATTGTTCGTGTGCTCAATGGACAACTAAGCAATCTACTATATAATCTTCATAGTGGCGATAAAATTTTTATCAAAAAAAAATCATTTGGTTTTTTTATTATAGATGAAATACCAGATTGCGAAATACTATGGATGTTCGCTACAGGCACTGGAATAGGTCCCTATTGTTCAATTTTACAAGAAGGAAAAAATATTAATAGATTTAATCATATTATTTTAACACATGCAGTACGATATCAAAATGAACTAACTTATTTACCACTCATGAAAGAATTACGTCAGAAATATAATGGAAAATTACAAATTCAAACTATTACTAGTAGAGAAAAACATAAAAATTCTTTAAATGGAAGAATTCCTTTTTTATTAAGAAATAAAATATTAGAAAAACATGTTGGTTTTTCAATAAACCCTCAGACTTCACATGTTATGTTATGTGGAAATCCTTTTATGGTAAAAGATACGTTTTTATTTTTAAAAAATAATAGAAATATGGAAAAGCATTTACGTCGAAAAAAAGGACATATTACCATGGAAAATTATTGGTAAAATACCTTTTCTAAATTCTAACAACGATCTACCGGAAAAGCGATAACTTCATGAATACTTTTTTTATTCAAAATTAACATAATTAATCTATCTAAACCTATTGCTACACCTGAACAAGGAGGTAAGCCATAAGACAAAGCACTTAAAAAAAAATTATCGATTTTTCGTGTTGGAAGATTCATGGAACGACGTTCTTTATTATCTCTAATAAAACGTTTTTTTTGTTCATTTACATCTATAAGTTCGTAAAAGCCATTTCCTAATTCTATTCCTTTAAAAAAAATTTCAAATCTTTCAGATATACGAGGATCTTTTAAGTTAATAGCAGCAAGAGACGCTTGTTCTGCAGGAAAATGATAAACAAATAAAGGTTTTTCTTTTCCTATATTAGGTTCTATTTTTAGCGTAAATAACAATTGTATCAATTTATTTAAATTATTTTCAGAATGAGTTAAATGGTCTAATTTTAATTTTTTAGATATTTGATGCAATTCTAATAAATTAGTACATAAGGGATCTATTTTTAAAAAATCTATAAATAAATCTTGATAAGAAACTTTATCTGATTTATTACATTTTAATATAATTTGAAGGAATATATCTATTTCTTTAATAAATTTTTTCATCGAACAAAAAGGTTGATACCATTCTAACATAGTAAATTCTGGATTATGATAACGACCTATTTCTTTATTCCTAAAACTATGACAAATTTGATATATAGATCCGCTTTCTGATGCTAATAAACGCTTCATATGATATTCTGGACTAGTTGTCAACCATAATTTTAACTCATCAATATTATCTGATGAAATATAATTTGTTTCAAATGATGTTAAATGTACATCTGTAACTGTTGAACGTGATAAAATTGGTGTTTCAACTTCAAGTATATTTTTTTTAGAAAAAAATAAACGAATATTAGAAATAATATTTGATCTTTTGATTAAATCCTCGATGGAAGCGCTTGATTTCCAGATTTTTTTTTTCATTTTAATTTTCTTTAAAAATTTATTCGAATTGATAAAATTAATTACTAGTAGAACAAAAAAAAATAAAAAATATGAACAAAACCGCAATATATCCAGGTACATTTGATCCGATTACATACGGACATTTAGATATTATAACACGTGCAACAAAAATATTTGATAGTATAACTATCGCAATTTCTAATAATTTTACAAAAAAACCCATTTTTAATTTAAAAGAACGAATAGAATTAACTCGAAAAGTTACACTTCATTTAAAAAATGTAAAAAAAATACTTGGTTTTAACGATTTACTTGCTAATTTAGCAAAAAAAGAGAAGGCTAATATTTTAATTAGAGGAGTCAGAACAATATTTGATTTTGATTATGAAATAAAATTAGCGGCTATAAATAAACAAATTTATCCAGATTTAGATAGTATATTTTTACTTTCTTCTAAAGAAGTTTCTTTTATATCTTCATCTTTTGTTAAAGAAATAGCAAAATATAAAGGCGATATAAAACCGTATCTTCCAAAAGAAGCCCATTCTGCATTATTAAGAAAACTAAATAACGATTCGATTAAGTAGTGATTTTTTTATCAAATATAGTAGGGTATGTTATATACCCTACTATTTATTTTTAACATTATATGTCTATTTCAAATATATAATATTTATTTCATAAAATATGAATATTTCATTATTGGTGATGCATTTGGAGGAAGAATGATAGTTGCACGTATACCAAAAGATTTATATTTCTGTATATAATTATCATTTTTTACATCTAAATCAGATAAATTAGTCGCAACTAATTTAACAGAACCATCATCTAGAAAATTTATCTTATAAATATTCCGAGAATGTTTAATTTGATACTGATCAATTTCCGGATGTTCAGAAATTAATTGAAGATAAGACTGACGCAGAAATTTTTGATTTGCATATGTAGAAATCAATTGTCGGAATTCGACATTTGGTACTATTGTCTTAAAATCTTTTAGCATTTTATTTCGATTGTTAACAGAAATTAAGGCATTGTTTACAACAAAAAGAAACGGATTAGTATCGTTCATAAAATCGTTATCTAAATCATTAGATGATTTTAAAAATTCATATTTTTTTTGAAAGTGTTTAATTGTAGATTGAATATTATTAAATGAATTTAATTGATCTGAAACTGTCCATGTACTTTCATCAATGAAATCATTAGCATAAGATTCTTGAATATTTTTATTCATTCTTTGTCGAAAATTTTGATCCATTTTTAATATACTTTTTCTGCCTTCCAAATCAAAATTCTCATCTAGTCTTTTAAAAGGATAAAAATCATTTTCATCTTCAGGTTCAGGTATAGGATTGGTAATTTCAGGAAATGAACTTTGATATTCAGGATGCCGTGGATTATTATTTAATTTATTAACAATCTTGATTTTTCCTTGATATCTGATTCTTTCTATAATAGCTCTAAGATAAACTTTCGAAGATTCAATAACTCTTTTAAGTTGTTCGATATGTTCAGATAAAGAAATAGTCGCTTCAGAATTCGAATCTATTTTCGCTCTATTCTCGTCTGATGAAAAAAATATTTTTTTGAATGTTGTACCATTGAAAAGATTTATAGTTTCTGTTTTGAAAGTTTGATAGGTGGTTATAACAGTATTAGTGATTGTTTTAATAATATTTTCTGCAATTTCTGAAAAGTCAAAATCTAAAGATTTTTTACTAGATAATTCTATTTCATTATCAAAAAAATTTGAATGGTGTTGTTCAGGAATTTTTTTTTATAAGTGTATTTTGAATAATTTCATTATCACTATTATCAGTAATATTGTTATTATTTTTTTCTAAATTATATTTTTCAAGAATGTTCTGTTCTATTTTTTTTTGAAGTATATTTAATAAAATTAAGGATTTTTTGTATGAATTTTCCAGATCTATCAATTTATTTTCATCTTCCAAATCATAAGTATTTTGATCGTTTTTTTTAGATACAGTTTGATTCTTGTTTGTTTCAAACATTGTTTTTATGGCATCTGTGTAAATATCTATCGTATTAGGATGTGTTTTATTTGATTGATTGGGATTTAATAATAAATTGTGTAACATAATATTTTGATCCTATTGTAAATTATTTTTTAGTATATTTTTATAAAATATTTTTTTGAACTTAAAATATATAAAAAAATTGTCAATGTAAATTATTAATTAGTTTTTTTTAAAAGTCAATTATTAATTTTCAAAAATAAAAAAAATAGAAAACATGAAAATATATTTAAAATTCAAATCTTACAATAAAAGAATATGTAAATTACTTCAGTTATTTAAATTAGAACATGATCAAAACTGTTCGATGGGTTTGTTGATAAATCATAACTCATTAGAGTTATATAATCGTGACAATGTAAATCAAAAACCTATAAAAGTTGATTTTACTTCGAAAAAAAATCATTATCGTTGTCATCATTTTCGTAGAAAAAATGAAGTTTTATATAGAGTTTCAGGAATAAAAAATTCTTATTTTCCTACCATATTAGATGCTACTGCCGGTTTAGGGAACGATGCTTTCATATTTTCTTTTTTAGGATGTAAAGTTATAATGATAGAACGTCATCCAATAGTTGCAGCTTTATTAAAAGATGGATTACAGAGGGGATATCAAGATAAAAAAATAGGTCATTGGTTACAAACAAGATTGCATTTAATTGTCAATGATAGTTTAAAAATGTTAGAAATCCCTATTTTGCAACCAGATGTAATTTATTTAGATCCTATGTATCCTTTTCATCATAAAAAATCTTTACCTAAAAAAGATATGCAATTTTTTAGACAACTTATAGGTCATAATTATGATTCTAAAAAATTATTAGAAGTTTCTCGGAAATTAGCAAAAAATAGGATTATCGTAAAACGACCTTATTATGCAAAACCTTTATCTGAAGATAAAGTGAATCATATTGTTACCACAAGAAATCATCGTTTTGATATATATCAACCTTTTTAAAAAATAATAGGAGTACATTTCTTTAACACGTACTCCTATCTAATCAAATAATTTTACAAAAAAATACTAAAAATCAATATTTTTATATTAAAAATAATGCAATCCAGTACAAAAAGCTAGATAATAGCATAGAAACCGGTAAAGTTAATATCCATGCTAAAGCAATATTTTTAATAGTTTTTGTTTGAATTCCATCACCATCGATTAACATAGTTCCTGCTACAGAAGATGAAAGAATATGTGTAGTAGAAACTGGTATACCTGTATAACTTGCAATTCCAATAGAAAAAGAAGCTGTTATTTGAGCTGACATAGCTTGTGCATATGTCATTCTTTTTTTTCCTATTTTTTCACCAATAGTAACAACTATACGTTTCCAACCTATCATTGTTCCTATTGATAAAGATAGCGCAACGATTAATATAATCCACATAGGCGCGTACTCAATTGTTTTAAGTATTACTTTTTTACTGTGTATCAGAAAACGTTTATCTTTGGAACAGATATCAGAAGAATTTACTTTTTTATCAATTGAATCAGAAATACATAATAAATAATGACGCAATTGAAATCTTTTTTTAATGCTTAAATCGTTATAGTTAGATATATTTTTTAATAATAATTTAGTATTTTTAATATTTTTTATAGAATTGTAAGATTGAGATCTTACAACTAAATTATTGATTTCCTCTTTATTTTTTATAATATTTGATTTTTTTATATTTTTTTCTAAAAAATATTTTTCTAAATGATTAAGTGTATGTTTTGTACAGTTTATTTCATATTTATTAGTATTTAAATTTACTAAGAAAGAAGAGGGTACAATTCCTATTAGTACAAGCATTATTAATCCAATGCCTTTTTGCCCATCATTTGCACCATGAGCATAACTTACACCAATAGATGAAAGAATTAATGCCATTCTAATTAGAAATGGTGGTATTTTTTTACCATCTTTTTCTTTACGCTCTAATGGTGTCATATGAATGCGATAAAAAATTTTATTATTATTTAGATAATATCGTAGTAAAAATATTAAACTACCAGCTATTATGAGCCCAATAATAGGAGAAAAAACAAGCGATAAAAAAACACTTGTCATTTTAGGAATGTTGAATGCATCTACTAAAGACGAATCTGTAACGAAGGCATTAGTTAAACCTATTCCGATAATTGCTCCAATAAGGGAATGTGAACTTGAAGCAGGTAAACAAAAATACCATGTAGATAGATTCCAAATTATAGCTGCTAATAACATTGAAAATACCATAGCAAGGGCATTTTTTGAAGTAGCATTTAACAATAAATCATTTGGTAATAAATGTACAATGGTATAAGCAACAGTTAAACCACCTAGTAAAACACCTAAAAAATTAAATATACCTGACATGATAACTGCAACATGTGCAGACATTGCTCGAGTATATATTAAAGTTGATACCGCATTTGCTGTATCATGAAAACCATTGATGGCTTCATAAAATAACACAAAAAATAGAGCTAAAAAAACTAATAAACTATGATTCAAATCAGAATAAGAAAATAAATGTAGCATAATCTTTAAGCCATTTTGATGAATTGAACTAAGTTTATTATCTGTGAGAAACTATGTTTGAGGAAAGTAAAATATCAAATTTATTTTACATAAAACTTTATAGAATATAAATGTATCGATTTTAGTCGTAATAGTATTTTTATAAAAAAATTAAAAATATTTATTTTTAAAATTTTTTTGTTTTAATTTAAAAGATAAAAAAACTCCAAAAAATAACATTGTTATAATAAAAACAGAAATTCCAAGCCACTGCATATGAAACCAAAAAAAACCACCAAATGTACCAAATACACTGGAACCAAGATAATAAAAAAATAGATATAAAGATGTAGCTTGAATTTTAGCAATATTCGAATATGAACCAACCCAACTACTAGCTGTAGAATGCGATGCAAAAAAACCACCTGAAAATATTATTAATCCTAAGATTATTATAAATAGTTGATTATACTGTGTAATAAACAAACCTATTATCATCAACATTAATGACACAATAAGAATATTATTGCGATTATATTTATTAATCAGAACACCAGCTTTAGGTGAACTATATACTCCAGTTAAATAAATAGTAGATAGCAATCCTATGCTGGATTGACAAAGAAAAAATGGTTCTAACATCAAACGATAACCAATATAATTAAAAATAGTAACAAAACTGCCCATTAATATAAAACCTATGATAAACAAAAAAAATAGTACTCTATTTTTTAATTGTAAATAAAAACGATGTAAACATTTATGAAAATTAATAGAAACAGATAAAAAATTTTTAGAAGGGGGTAAAAAATATAAAAAAAAACAAGATGATATAAAAGAAAATAAACCAATTACCATTAAGGAAATGCTCCAAGAGAATTTTTCGGCTAAAATACTACTTAAGAGTCTTCCTAAAAAACCACCTATTGTATTTCCACTAATATACAAACCCATACAAAAAGACAAAGAATTAGGGTGTATTTCTTCACTAATATAGGTCATAGCAACAGCAACAACACCACTTAGTGCTAAACCTGTCAATGCTCGTAGTAAAACAATACTTATCCAACTAGTCATCATTGAACATATCATAGTTAACATTGCTGCTATAAATAAAGAAGTAGACATAATTGATTTTCTACCAATTATATCAGATAATGGTCCTGTAAATAGCATGCCTAAAGACATGGTTATAGTCGCAGCGGACAGAGCTAAACTACTTTCTGCCGGAGTCAAATAAAATTGTTTGGAAAACATTGGTAAAATTGATTGTACACAATATAAGATCGAAAAAGTAGCAAAACCACCAGAAAAAAGAGCTAAAATTACTTGATTAAATTTTTTTGTGTTTTTTTTTATATATTGTTTTTCTAATAATTGTTTTTTATTTTTTAATAAAGTCAAAATATAGCCTCTTTGTAAGTAAAAAAATAGTTTTTATATATATATATAACCATCATAGACATGTTTTGCAGGTCCTACCATATAAAGAGGAGTTCCAAAACCTTTCCAAATTATAATCAGCTTTCCACCCAATAATTCGACATGAACAGTGTCAGAAAGTAATTTTTGCGCAATACCTACTGCAACTGCAGCACAAGCCGCACTACCACAAGCTTTTGTTTCACCCACATTACGTTCATACACTCTCAATTTAATATGTTTTTTATTTAAAATTTCCATAAAACTTACGTTAACACCTTCTGGAAATATAGGATTTTTTTCTATACTATCGCCGATAATATTAACAGGAGCATTTTTAACAGATTGTACTTTAATAATACAATGAGGATTTCCAATAGATACTAGATTACAGATCAAATTTTCATTCATAAGTTTTATTGAAAAATTATTATCTAAAACATTTTGTAATGAAGATAAATTATAAAATTTAAAATCAGGTTCATTCATGTTTACTTTGATCATATTTTCAGTTAAAAATTCAATAGTTAAAGGTTTTTTTTTAGTACTAATTAAAATTTTCTTTTTATTAGTCAAACCTTTAAGCAATAGAAATAGACCAAAGCACCGAGCACCATTTCCACACTGTTCAACTTCATTGCCATTTGCATTAAAAATTCGATAATGAAAATCAGTTAGAAGAGAATTTGATTTTTCTACAAGTAATAATTGATCAAAACCAATGCCGGTATATCGATTAGATAATTTTTTTATTATATGTGATGTTAAAAAGACATTTTTTTTAATGCAATTGATAACCATAAAATCATTCTTCAATCCATGCATCTTAGAAAAATTGATTTTTTTTTTATTTTTATAGTATGAATCCATTTTTTCCTCAAAATAATAATTAGATTGTTTTTTTTGAAAATATTTATTCGTAAATACTAACATTTTAATAATGAAATCTCATATTTTAATTTAATTAAAATAATAAGATGATATTTTTTATATAAATTTGATTATTTTTATTTTTTATAATTTGTTATAATTAAAAATTAAATCAAGGACTCGTTTCATGAAAAAAAAATTAAACACCAAAAAAGAGAATAACAACTTTTATATATTAGTAAATGATTTGTTTTTAAAAATAGAAGATAATTTAAATTTGTATGAAAATGAAATCGATATTGATTATGAAATTCAAGACTATGTCATGACGATTACTTTTTCAAATAAAACTTTAATTATAATTAACAAACAAGAACCATTACAGCAAATTTGGCTAGCAACAATGCAAAATGGGTATCATTTTGATTATAAAAATAATCAATGGATTTGTAATCGTAGTAATAAAAATTTTTGGGAGATATTTGAAAACGCATGTTCTATTCAATCAAATAAAGATTTAATTTTTTGTAAAAAATAATATATATTAAATCCAAAAAAATATATATAAACATCAAAAAAGATAATTTTTTGTGTCTTTTAAAAATAAAAAATATTTTTATTTAATAAAATTATAAAAAATGCATCTATATTAATACGAATCCCAATATGTACAATAAAACATTGAGAATTGCTACCAGAAAAAGTCCTTTAGCTTTGAAACAAACTAAATACGTTCAAAAAAAAATACTATCTTTATATCCAGACTTAAATATCAAATTAGTTCCTATTGTTACTCATGGAGATAATATTTTAAATAAATCTCTTTCAAAAATTGGAGGAAAAGGCTTATTTATTAAAGAACTAGAACTTGCTTTACTTGAAAATAAAGCAGATATTGCTATTCATTCAATGAAAGATCTTCCGGTAAAAATTACAAAAGAATTATGTTTAGTTAGTATATGCAAAAGAGGAAATGCCTTAGATTCACTAGTATCTAATAATTATCAATCAATTAATCAGCTGCCCAAAGGTGCTATAGTCGGTACGTCTAGTTTAAGAAGACAATGTCAATTAATTACTTATCGACCAGATTTAATTATTTCTCCTTTAAGAGGTAATATAGAAACTAGGATAGCAAAATTAGATCAAGGAAAATATGATGCAATTATTTTAGCTACTGAAGGATTAAACAGATTAAGATTAAAAAATAGAATTACTCAGATCATACCTGCCGAATTATCTCTTCCTTCATGTGGACAAGGTGCAATTGGAATTCAATCCAGATTGCATGATAAAAAAGTATTATTTTTTTTGTCTCGTCTTAATCATATAAATACTTTTATTGAAATAAATGCAGAAAGAGCTTTTTGTAGAAAACTAGAATCAGGATGTCAGATTCCCATTGGAAGTTATGCTATTTTGAAAAAAAATAAAATTTGGTTAAGAGGATTGGTGGGATCACCTAATGGCAAGATTATATTAAAAGGAGAACGAATAGGTTGTTATAATACAGGAGAAAAAATGGGGTATTCATTAGCAGATGAGCTGCTTAAAAATGGAGCTAAAAATATTCTTAATAATCTTCATATTAAACAATCTTATTGTATATGAAAATACTAGTAATACGACCTTCTCCTACAGGAGAGGAATTAGTATATAATTTAAATAAAATTGGTATATCTTCTTGGCATTTTTCTTTATTTGATTTTTATCCAAGTTTTAGTCCAATTAGTTTATCAAAAAAAATTAATGAACTATATCAATCCAAAGTTATTCTCGTTTTTTCTAAAAAGGCTATCTATTATACAAATTTATATTTAAAAAGTAATAATTTACAATGGCCTCTTCATGCAAAATATTATGCAATTGGAAAAAGCACTGCTCTTTTTCTTTTTAATTATATTAAAAAAAAATTATTTTTCCTAAAAAAAAAGAAAACAGTGAGAATTTATTGAAAATAATCAATAAAGACAAAATAAAAAATAATAGAATAATTTTATTACAAGGGGAAAATGGACGAAAATTAATAAAAAGAAGATTAGAAAAAGAAGGATTTAAAATTTGTCTAATTGAATGTTATAAAAGAGTCTTCAAAATTTTAGATACTAATATGGAGGTAAAAAAATGGCGTTCATATAAAATAGATACTTTAGTAGTAACAAATAGCGAATCTTTACATCAGTTAAAAAATATTATTTCTAGTACTAATCAGATTCAATGGTTATTCGGATGCAGGATTTTTGTTGTCGGTAAAAGATTGTTTCGTATAGCAAAAAAATTAGGATGGAATGATGTAATAGTTTCAAAATATGCTAATAATGATTCTTTTATCAAAAAAATAAAAGAAACGAATTTTAAAAATTAATTTTTTGGTCGGCGAAAGAGGATTTGAACCTCTGACCTACTGGTCCCAAACCAGTTGCGCTACCAAGCTGCGCTATTCGCCGTTTTCAAATAAAAAAATATAATTTTCTTATTTTTTTTGGGGTGGCTAATGGGACTTGAACCCATGACCACTGGAATCACAATCCAGCACTCTACCAACTGAGCTATAGCCACCAATAATTTAAAAATTTTTTTATAAAAAATGCGCTCGACAGGATTTGAACCTGATACCTCTACCTTCGGAGGGTAGCGCTCTATCCAACTGAGCTACGAGCGCATCAATATGAAACAAATTAGATTTTAAAATTAATAATCCTAATTGTCCAGCTTTTTTTAGGAAATTTATATATAATAAATATTATTCATCATTTTATTATGAAACACTTTATTTTTTTAAAATAAAATATTTCTTAAAAAAATAAATTATTTTTTATTAGATATAAATATGAAAATTTTTTAAAATTTAAGAGCGTTTCATCATATCAAAAAATTCATCATTTGTTTTGGTCATTGCAAGTTTATTAAGCAAAAATTCCATTGCATCTATTTCACTCATAGGATGAATAATTTTTCTTAAAATCCACATTTTTTGTAGTTCATCTGGCAAAGTTAATAATTCTTCTTTTCTAGTACCAGATCGATTATAATCAATAGCTGGAAAAACACGCTTTTCTGCAATTTTCCTAGATAATGGAAGCTCCATATTGCCTGTTCCTTTAAACTCTTCGTATATTACCTCATCCATTTTAGAACCAGTATCAACTAATGCAGTTGCAATGATTGTCAAACTTCCTCCTTCTTCCACATTACGCGCAGCACCAAAAAATCGCTTGGGTCTATGTAAAGCATTTGCATCTACTCCTCCAGTTAATACTTTTCCTGATGCAGGTACTACTGTATTATAGGCTCTTGCTAAACGAGTAATAGAATCAAGTAAAATTATTACATCTTTTTTATGTTCTACTAATCTTTTTGCTTTTTCAATAACCATTTCAGCCACTTGAACATGTCTTGATGCAGGTTCGTCAAAAGTAGAGGCAACTACTTCTCCTTTAACTAATCTTTGCATTTCAGTAACTTCTTCTGGTCTTTCATCAATCAATAATACCATTAAAACGCAATCTGGATGATTATAAGCAATACTTTGTGCTATATTTTGCAGTAATATTGTTTTTCCTGCCTTTGGCGGAGCTACAATTAATCCTCTTTGTCCACGTCCGATTGGTGATGCTAAATCTAATACTCTTGCGGTTAAATCTTCGGTTGATCCGTTTCCACGTTCCATTCGTAGTCTAGAATTGGCATGTAATGGTGTTAAATTTTCAAATAATATTTTGCTTCTTGCATTTTCAGGTTTATCATAATTTACTTCGTTTACTTTAAGTAGAGCAAAATATCTTTCGCCTTCTTTAGGGGGTCTTATTTTTCCAGCAATAGTATCACCTGTACGTAGATTAAATCTACGAATCTGACTCGGTGAAACATAAATATCATCAGGACCAGCTAAATAAGAGCTATCTGCAGAACGTAGAAAGCCAAATCCATCTTGTAGTATTTCTAAAACACCGTCGCCAAATATATCTTCTCCACTTTTTGCATGTTGTTTAAGGATGGCAAAAATAATATCTTGTTTACGCATACGCGCTAAATTTTCCAACCCCATTTTTTCACCAAGAGTAATTAATTCAGACACTGGCATATTTTTAAGTGCGGTAAGATTCATAATGGTGGGTTCTTAGTAAAATCGGGGTATATCTCAAAATAAAAATTATGATATAATTTTAAAATTTATTGAAAAATTTTAAATAAAATGAAATTTTTGATGTATCTAATTAACTGATTTCAATGATTTTCAGTTAATATTTTCATCTAAAAATTCTTTAAGTTCTAGTTTGGAAACTGCACCTACTTTAGTTGCAAGTACTTCGCTATTATTAAATAACAATAGTGTGGGGATACTTCTAATAGAATATACTGGAGCAGTATTTGGATTCTCTTCAATATTTAATTTTCCAACAATAACTTTATTAGAATATTCTTTTGATATTTCTTCTAAAATAGGCGCTAAAATTTTACAAGGATTGCACCATTGAGCCCAAAAATCAACTAAAAAAAAACTTTTTGAGTTTAAAACTTGTTCTTCAAAATTTTGGTCAGTTAGTTCGATTATTTTATTCATTTTAATGTATTTGCTCGATCGTAAGAAATGTTAAATAAATAAAATTTAAATTTTTGTAATTTAAAAGTGTATTCCAAGATAATATCATTTTTAATAATTTTTTAAAACTAAATTTAAAAAAATTTTATTTAAAATTATTTTTTTAATATTTGTTTTAAATTATATATTTTCAATTTTATATCTTCTTTTTTTTAGATGAATCTAAAAAATTTTTTTCTCCCATTTTAAATCTTCTTGAGGTAGTTCAAATAAAAATCTACTAGGAAGCATATCTAAAATTTGACCATATTGAGTGCGTTTGTAACAATAAGTAAAAAACAATTGTTTTTTTGCTCGAGTAATTCCAACATAAGTTAATCTTCGTTCTTCTTCGATATTATCATTATCGATACTTTTTTGATTAGGTAAAATTCCCTCACACATGCCAATGATAAATACTGCAGGAAATTCCAATCCTTTAGAAGCATGTAAAGTCATTAATTGTACTCGATCTTGTTGTTCTTTTATAATATTATCATCTAAAATATCACGGATTGTCATCCGTGTAACAATTTGAAATAAAGTCATTGGTTTTTCAAAATCATCTCCTTTAATCATATTTTTAAACCATTGTGATAATGTATGAACATTATTTATACTATTTTTAATTTTATTAGGATCTTTTAAAAATTTAGATAACCATTTTTCATACTCAAGATCATCAACAATATCATCTATAATATTAGATGGTTTCAAACAAGACCACGCAGTGAATTTTTCTATTTTAGAGATAAAATTTTTAATTTTTTTTATAGTATTTTCATTTAAAAATTTTTTTATTTCTATATTATTACTAGCTTGAAAAAGACTTACATGTTTTTTATTAGCCCATTCTTCTAATTTTTTTAATGTTGTTTTTCCTATTTGACGTGAAGGGATATTTACAATTCTCATAAATGCGTGATTGTCGTCTCGATTAATAACAACACGAAGATAACTTAATAAATCTTTGATTTCAGGACGTGAAAAAAATGAGGATTTTTCAGAAATATTATATGGTATATTTTCTTTTATTAAAGCTTTTTCAAGAATTCTAGATTGATAATTTCCACGATATAAAATAGCAAAATCTCGGTATTTTATTTTTTTTTTAGCATATTGAGATATAATTTTTTTAACTATTTTTTGAGCTTCATTTTCTTCATTTTTACCTATTAATACTTTTATTAAATTTCCATATTTAAGTTGTGAAAATAGTTTTTTTTCTAAATAATGTATATTATTTGCAATAAGACTATTCGCAGCTTTTAATATTCTTCCTGAAGATCGATAATTATGTTCCATTTTGATAATTTTTAAATTAGGAAAATCTTTTTTTAATAAAAAAATATTTTGAGGATTTGCTCCTCTCCATGAATAAATAGACTGATCATCATCACCGACTAAAGTAAAATCAGAATTTTTATTAGCAAGCATTTTAATAAGTTCGTATTGACTATTGTTTGTGTCTTGATATTCATCCACTAATAAATAAGAGATCTTTTTTTGCCAACGTATTTTTATTTTTTTGTTGTTTTTTAATAATAATGTTGGCATGCAAATCAAATCATCGAAATCTAATATATTAGCTTTATAAAGATAATTAGTATATTGTTCATAAACATATGCAAAATCTTTTTCTTGACTAGATTTTGCTAATAATTGAACTTGTAAAGGAGTAAGAAATTTATTTTTCCAATAAGAAATCATAAAATTTAATTTTTTTAATAATTGAATATTGTTTTTGATTTCTTTTTTACATATTTTTTTTAATAAAAGTATTTGATCTTTTTCATCTAATAAAGTGAAATTGTTGTTTAATTCTAACGCATCAATTTCTTTTTTAATAATTTCAAGTCCTAATGAGTGAAAAGTAGAAATAATTATTTTTTTTATTTCTGGAATATTTAAATATTTCGAAAGACGTATTCTCATTTCATAGGCAGCTTTATTAGTAAAAGTTACTGCGGCAATATTATCAGGTTCATATTGGCAATGATTAATTAAATAAATAATTTTATTAATAATAACTTTTGTTTTTCCAGAACCGGCCCCTGCTAGTATTAGACAGGGCCCATTAGTGAGTTCAACAGCATTTTTTTGAGAAAAATTTAGAGACATAAAATATTAATATTTAATAGATGAATTGTATTGTTTAATTTATAAATAGAAACTTATATATTTTAATTTTTATTTTGCAACTGTTATTGCTTTCATTTTTTTCATATAGTTTCTTAATGTGCATCCGATAATTTCTATAGGATGATTCTGTATTTTTTGATTTATCCTATAAAGTTCAATATTATTTACTGATTGATGAGATAATGCGCAACCAAGATCACTTTTGTTGAGAGTAGATATAAATTCTTTTAAAATAGGATATGCAGATTCAGAAAAAAGATAGCTACCATATTCAGCAGTATCTGAAATAACTTTATTCATCTCATATAATTTTTTTCTTGCAATAGTATTGGCAATCAATGGAAGTTCATGTAAGGATTCATAATAAGCTGATTCTTCTTTGATACCCGTTTCAATCATTTTTTCAAAAGATAATTCGATACCAGATTTTAATATTGCGATCATGAGTATACCGTGATCATAATATTCTTGTTCTGGTATTTTTTCATTATAAACAGGAGCAGTTTCAAAAGATGTATTTTTAGTTTTATATCGCCAATTCAATAACTTTAAATCCTGATTTTCCCAATCTTTCATCATTTCATTAGAAAATTCTCCAGAAATAATATCATCCATGTGTTTTTGAAAGAGTGGAGATAGTATTTTTTTAATTTCTTTAGAAAGTTTATAGGCTCTTATTTTTGAGGAATTAGATAATCTATCCATCATTAAGGTGATACCTCCATGTTTAAGAGACTCCGTAATAGTTTCCCATCCATTTTGTATTAATTTTGCCGAATATGCTGGATTACATTTTTCTGTAATCAACTTTTCATAGCATAATAATGATGCTGTTTGAAGCATACCACATAAAATTGTTTGTTCACCCATTAAATCTGATTTTACTTCAGCTATAAATGACGATTCGAGCACACCTGCGCGATGCCCTCCAGTAGAAAAAGCCCAAGCTTTTGCAACTTCTAATCCTATTTTATTAATATCGTTTTCATGGTGAACGGCAATTAATGTGGGTACTCCAAATCCTCTTTTATATTCTTCTCGTACTTCTGTTCCTGGACATTTTGGCGCTACCATAATAACAGTGATATCTTTTCGTATTTTTTCTCCAAATTCTACAATATTAAAACCATGAGAATATCCTAAAACAGCGTTTTTTTTCATTAATTTTTGTAATTTTTTAATGACACTATGATGTTGTTTATCCGGAGTTAAATTAATTACTAAATCAGCATCGGGTATTAATGCATCATAGTCGTCTACTTTAAAATTATTCTCAATAGCATTAATCCAAGATTGATTTTTATTGGCAATACTATTTTTTTTTAACGCATAGGAAATATTTAATCCAGCGTCTCTCATATTTAGTCCTTGATTTAAACCTTGAGCACCACAACCAACAATAACTATATTCTTATTTTTTAATATATCATTTTTTTTGTTAAATTCTTCTTTTTTCATGAAACGACATTTATTTATTTGATTAATTTTTTGAGTAAAATTTAGTGTATTAAAATAATTCATAATAAAAATTCCTATGTTTTAAAAATATATTTTAAACTAGTAATATATTAAATATTAGATATTTTTTTGTAATCTCTAACTGCTCCTTGATCAGCACTAGTTGAAAAGAAAGCATATGCTTTTAAAGCAGAAGAAATATATCTTTTACGACTATGGGGTTTATAAGATAAAGGTCCCTTTGATTCTTCTTGAAGAATACGATGAGAGAGTTCTTTTTCTGTTATGTTTAAATGGATGGTTCTTTCAGGAATATTTATATTAATAATATCACCATTTTTTACCAAGGCAATTATTCCTTTATTTGCAGCTTCAGGTGAAATGTGTCCTATAGAAATACCTGATGTACCTCCGGAAAATCTACCATCAGTAATTAATGCACATGTTTTATCTAAATTCATAGATTTTAAATATGTAGTTGGATATAACATTTCTTGCATTCCTGGTCCCCCTTTCGGACCTTCGTAACGAATGACAATAATATCACCTGAAATTATTTCACCATTTAAAATACTACTGGCTGCTTCTTCTTGACTTTCATATACTTTAGCAACTCCAGAAAAAATATAATTCTTTGCATCTATTCCAGCAGTTTTAATTATACAGCCATTTTTCGCTAAATTTCCATATAAAATAGCTAACCCTCCATCTTGACTGTAAGCATGTTTACAAGATCGAATACAACCGTTTTTTCGATCATAATCTAATCTTGTCCATCTAAAATTCTGAGAATATGCTTTTGTTGTACGAATACCACCAGGTCCTGCTTGAAACATATTTATAACATCAGGATTATTTGTAGAAAAAATATCGTATTCATCTAATGTTTCTTCTAAATTTAATTGTAGTATGTTTCTTGTATTTTTATGAAGCAAATTAAAACGATTCAATTCTCCTAGAATACCCATAACACCTCCTGCACGATGAACATCTTCTACATGATAAAGTGAAGTACTTGGTGCAACTTTACAGATATGAGGTATCTTTTTAGATAACTTATTGATATTAGACATTTTAAAGTCAACTTTTGCTTCTTGAGCTGCTGCTAATAAATGAAGAATAGTGTTAGTTGAACCTCCCATTGCAATGTCCAACATCATTGCATTTTCGAAAGACTCTTTATTAGCAATATTTCTTGGTAAAACATTTGTATTATTTTTTTTATAGTAATCTTCGGTAATTTTTACTATAATTTGAGCTGATTTGATAAATAAATTTTTGCGATCAATATGAGTAGCTAATAGTGTGCCGTTTCCAGGTAGAGCCAAACCTATTGCTTCTGTTAAGCAATTCATAGAATTAGCTGTGAACATACCTGAACACGATCCGCATGTAGGACAAGCTGAAGCCTCAATATCTTTGATAAAATCATCTGATATATGAGATTTTCCTCCATTAATAATAGCATCAACTAAATCAATTTTTATTGTTTTATTATTTTTTTGTATTTTACCAGCTTCCATTGGTCCACCAGAAATAAAAACTGATGGTATATTTAAACGCAAAGACGCCATTAGCATCCCGGGTGTTATTTTATCACAATTTGAAATACAAATCATTGCATCAGCACAATGTGCATTAACTACATATTCTATAGAATCAGCAATTAATTCACGTGATGGCAAGGAATATAACATTCCAGAGTGTCCCATAGCTATTCCATCATCTATTGCAATAGTATTAAATTCTTTTGCAACTCCGCCTGATTTTTGAATTTCCCCGCAAATAAGTTTACCAACTTCCTGTAAGTGAATATGTCCTGGAACAAATTGAGAAAACGAATTTACTACTGCAATAATTGGTTTTGTAAAATCTTTCTCAGTCATACCTGTAGCACGCCATAGTGATCTTGCTCCAGACATATTTCTACCCTGAGTAGTTGTGAAAGAACGATATTTAGGCATTTTAGAGAACTCCAAAAATAAAAATTTTACAAAAACTATTTAATATGAATGATATTATAAAAAGTTTGTATTTGAATAAATTTTTTATTTTTATTGTAATAGAAAATTTTTATTGGAAATATATATTTTTTTAGAAATTAGCATTAAGAAGAAGTAGGAATTATATTATTTATATAATAGTGATATTGATTTATTTTGTAATAATAATGATTATTAAAAAATTTTCAATTGGTGAATTTTTTCAGGGGTGGAAGGATTTGAACCTACAACTTTCGGTTTTGGAGACCGATGCTCTACCAAATTGAACTACACCCCTAATAATTATAAATTATTATCAATTATGATTATATTATTAATATAAATAAAAGTCTAGTGTGTATTTTAAAATTTCTAAAAAAATTAAATTTTAGTAATTTTTAGAACTAAAATTTTATTAAAATGTTAGAATATATCTTTTAAAATATTATTGAAAGGTAAATTTTTATTATGAAAACTCCTATTTATTTAGATTACGCAGCAACTACACCAGTAGAGTTTGAAGTTGCAAAAAAGATGATGAATTATTTAACAATCGATGGAGTATTTGGAAATTCAGCATCACGTTCTCATAAATTTGGTTGGAAGGCGGAAGAAGTTGTTGATATTGCACGCAATCAAATATCTGAATTAATTGGAGCAGATTCACGTGAAATTGTTTTTACTTCCGGTGCCACTGAATCTAATAATTTAGCTATAAAAGGTATAGCTAGCTTTCACCAGAATAAAGGAAAGCATATTGTTACTAGTAAAACAGAACATAAATCTGTTTTAGATACCTGCAGGTATTTGGAAAATAAAGGATTTACTGTAACTTATCTTACACCCAAAAATAATGGTATTATTGATTTAAATAATTTAAAAAAAAACATAAAGAAAGACACTATTCTAGTTTCTATAATGCACGTAAATAATGAAATTGGTATTATACAAGACATTAATAGTATATCGCAAATCTGTCGAAATCATGGTGTTTTTTTTCATGTAGACGCAACTCAAAGTGTAGGTAAAATACCAATTGATCTAAAAAAAATACCTATAGATTTAATGTCTTTTTCTGCACATAAAATTTATGGGCCAAAGGGAATTGGTGGCTTATATGTTCGTCGAAAACCACGTGTACGATTATTATCTTTAATACATGGAGGCGGTCATGAAAGAGGGATGCGTTCAGGAACTTTACCGGTTCATCAAATTGTAGGCATGGGCGAATCATTTGTATTGGCTAAAAGAAAAATACATGACGATTTTATTCATTTAACAAAATTAAAAAATATTCTTTGGAATGGCATTAAAAATATTGAAGAGGTATATTTGAATAGTGATTTACAACAAGGTGCACCTCATATATTGAATGTTAGTTTTAATTATGTTGAAGGTGAATCATTGATTATGGCTCTTAAAGATTTGGCTATTTCTTCCGGTTCTGCTTGTACTTCTGCTAGCTTAGAACCCTCTTATGTTCTAAAATCTTTAGGAATTAGAGATGAATTAGCTCATAGTTCAATTCGTTTTTCTATTGGAAGGTTTACTACAGAAAAAGAGATTATACATGCAATAAAGTTAGTTCACAAATCTATTCATAGATTACGTGAACTTTCTCCTTTATGGGAAATGTTTAAATCAGGAGTTGATTTAAATAGTATTGAATGGGATCATGTTTAGACAAAATAATTAATACAAGGTAATTTAACAATGGCTTATAGTAAAAAAGTAATGGATCATTATGAAAATCCACGTAATGTGGGATCTTTTTCTAGTACTGATCTTAATGTAGGTAGTGGGTTAGTAGGTGCGCCTGCTTGTGGTGATGTAATGAAATTACAAATAAAAGTTAATGAAAAAGGTATTATTGAAGATGCTTGTTTTAAAACATATGGTTGTGGTTCTGCTATAGCATCAAGTTCATTAGTTACTGAATGGGTAAAGGGCAAATCTATAGAAGAAGCCGAATCAATCAAAAATACTACTATAGTTGAAGAATTAGATCTACCTCCAGTAAAAATTCACTGTTCTATTTTAGCAGAAGATGCAATTAAAGCAGCTATTTCTGATTATAAGAGAAAAAAAATAAATTAACTTTATAATTATTTGGTGTTGAAAGAATATTTTCTTTCAACATATTATATTTTATTTTTACACCTTATATTATTGAATTTGATTTAGGTGACTTATGAATTATTTTACTTTATTTGATTTGCCTAGAAAATTTAACATTGACAAAAAATTACTTTCTCAAAATTTTTACAAACTACAATTAAAATTTCATCCAGATTTATTTATAAATGATTCTGAATCTAAAAAAAAAATAATTCTAGAAAAATCAATACAAATTAATAAAGGTTATAAAACCTTAAAGAATTTTTTAAATCGAGCAATATATTTTCTTTGTCTAAATGGTTATGAAGTAAAAAAAGAAACTCTTTTATTAAAAAATAATGATTTTTTAATTAGATATTTTTCTTTATATGAACAATTAGATAATTTAAAAGAGAATAATTTTAATAAAAAAGAATTGAACAATCTCGAACAAATAATACAAAAAAAAATTATATATTGCAAAAAAAAAATAGAATTAGAGTTTGAAAAAACAAGATATAAAAAAGTCATTAAAATAATTTCAGAATTACTTTTTTTTGAAAAAATAAAAGACGTTTTGAAAAAAGAATACAATATATATTTAAGCCAAATAAATTAGGATATTTTTATATGATTTTTTTTAAAAAAAAACACGATAAAAAATTATTATTAGGTATTGATTTAGGTACGACTTATTCTTTGGCTGCTACAGTACGAGAAAAAAGTGTGATTTTATTGCTAGATAAAAAAAAACGTTATTTATTACCATCAGTTGTTCATTATAAGAAAAATAAAATATCAGTTGGTTGGAAAGCCCTAGAAAATATTACTGAAGATCCTACTAATACGATTAGTTCTGTTAAACGTTTATTAGGTCGTTCTATTAATTTTGTTAAAAAAAAATTTCCTATCCTTCCATATTTAATAGAAAAAGACATCCATGAAGGAATTTTTTTTCGTACAAATTTTGGTAATATTACTCCTATTGATGTTTCTAGTCATATATTAAAAAAATTAAAAAAAAGAGCGGTTTTATTATTTAATCAAGAAATAGATGCAAGTGTTATTACAGTTCCTGCATATTTTAATGATTTTCAAAAAAAAGAAACCAAAAAAGCCGCTGTTTTATCCGGAATAAATTTAATAAGATTATTAAATGAACCTACTGCAGCAGCTGTAGCATATGGTTTGCAAAAACTAAAAAAAGGAATCGTTCTTGTATATGACTTAGGTGGTGGTACTTTTGATGTATCTATATTAAATTTAAATAAGGGAATATTTGAAGTATTAGCTACTAGTGGAGATTCTAATCTAGGTGGTGATGATTTTGATGATGCTTTAGCAAAGAATATCTATAAAAAATCAAATTTACAAAATAGATGCAATGATTTTTTCCAAACTTCTTTGCTTCAAATTGCAAAGTCAACAAAATTAAAATTAACAAAATATGAAAAAGTTGAAGTTCATTTTTTTGATTGGAAAGGTTACATTACTCGTGAAGAATTTAATTTAATTATCATTGATTTTATAAAAAAAACTTTATTCATTTGCTCTGATCTTCTTGAAGAAATCAATTTATCAGTTGAACAAATTAAAGAGGTGATCATGGTAGGAGGGTCTACTCGTATCCCACTAGTTCATACGGAAGTTTCAAAATTTTTCAAGAAAGATCTATTGAAATCGATTAATCCCGATCAAGTTGTGGCAATAGGTGCTGCTATGCATGTTGATATGCTTTTTAGTAGCAAAAATAATACTAAAAATAAAGTTATATTGTTAGATGTAATGCCGCTTTCATTAGGTATTGAAGTTATGGGGGGGTTTGTTGAAAAAATTATTTTTCGAAATACTTCACTTCCTATTTCAAAAACGAAAGAGTTTACTACTTATAAAGATAATCAAACATCGATTCTTATACATATTGTACAAGGAGAAAGAGAATTAGTAAAAGACTGTATTTCATTGTCTCGTTTTGTTTTAAGAGATATTAAACCACAAAAAGCTGGATTAGTAAGAATTTTAGTTACATTTCAAGTTGATACAGATGGACTAATCCATGTAAAGATTTTAGAAAATTATAGCAGTAAAGAAAAAAAAATTATTATTGATAATAATATTACATTAAAAAATTTAAATATTTCTCAAATATTGAAAGATTCATTAAAACATTCAAAAGATGACTATTATTTTAGAGTAAAAGAAGAAAAAAAAATCGAATGTGTTCGTACTTTAGAAATTTTAAACAAATCTTTAAAAAAACATTTAAAATTAATTAGTAAAAAAGAACTGAAAAAAATAAAATATACACAAGAAAAACTACAAAAATCTATACAAGAAGATGACTATTTTTCTATGAAAAATAATTTACAAAAATTAGATGAAGTAAGTAAAAATTTTTTTTCGTTACAATTAAAAAATGCCATTGATTGCTCTTCCATTAAAAATATTTTAAAAGAGAACATATAATGCCTAAAGTTTTATTTTTACCTCATAAAATTCTATTACCCAAGAGTATTGAATGTGAAGCACAAACAGGAGAAACAATATTAACTGTAGCATTACGGAATAATATTAAATTAGAACACGCATGCGAACAATCATGCGCTTGTAGTACATGTCACTGTATCATAAAAAAAGGATTTTTTTCTCTTTCAGGATGGTCTGAAAAAGAAGATGATATTTTAGATAAAGCTTGGGGTCTTCAATCTGAAAGTCGTTTGAGTTGCCAAGCTGTTATTGGAAAGAGTGATATTGAGGTAGAAATTCCTCTATATAATTTAAATTATACTGTAGAGTACTAATTTTTATTTTTAACGTAAGGATTTTCATTATCTTTAAACTGTATTTGAATGGGGGTACCTTTTATCTTAAGAGTTTTGTAGAAAAAATTTATCAAATATCGTTTATAAGGTAAAGATAAATATTTAACTTGATTGCCATGTATAATAATTTTAGGTGGATTAGAACTGCCCAAATGTGCATATTTTAATTTTATTCGACGTCCTTTTATAATTGGTGGTTGATGTTTTTTAATTGCTATATGCATGGTTTTTATAAGCGTTGATGTGCTAATCTTTCTTTTAGAATCTTCATAAGATTCTTTGATAGATTTAAATAATTGAAATATCCCTTTTTTATATAATGCTGATATAAAGTGTATTTTTGAAAAATAAAGAAATTTTAATTTACTTTTAATAAGTTCTTTTATTTTTTTCAATTCTACTGAATTAAATAGATCACATTTATTTACTACTACAACAATTCCCTTTCCAGAATGAATAATAAAGTCAGCTAATGATAAATCTTGATGACATGTTTGAAGACTTGCATCTATTATTAACAATATTACATTTGATTTTTCAATAGTTTGAAGTGTTTTAATGATTGAAAATCTTTGAAAATCATTAATTTTTTTCTTTTTTTTAGATGCTCCTGCAGTATCAATTAAAGTATAATTTTCGTAATTATATTTAATAGGTGTTGATATACTATCTAATGTTGTACCAGGGGTATTAGACGTAATCATTCTTTCTTCTTTTAATATTCCATTTATTAAAGTAGATTTTCCAACATTTGGTCGACCAATAAAAGCTACTTTTATTGCTATTTTTTTTAATTCCGTGTCTTTA
This sequence comes from Buchnera aphidicola str. APS (Acyrthosiphon pisum), assembly GCF_000009605.1. Lineage (NCBI taxonomy): Bacteria > Pseudomonadati > Pseudomonadota > Gammaproteobacteria > Enterobacterales > Erwiniaceae > Buchnera > Buchnera aphidicola. The sequence continues at coordinate 639,238 of NC_002528.1, forward strand.
TATAGATTTTCTGTGATTTTTTTTTTAAATTTTTCACTTATCCAAGGAATTAAGTATCTGTTTATAAGAGTATTTATTCCTTGATTATGACTAGCAGAAATTTTTTGGATTTTTTCAAATCCTAAAGAATAAAATTCATTAATTTTAGATGCTTCGTTAATGCCATCTATTTTATTAATTACTAGAATGGTTTTTTTTTGATATTTTCTTATATTTTTAGAAATTTCGTATTCTTGAGGCATTAATCCGTCACGAGCGTTTACTAAAAATAAAATTAAATGAGCTTCTTTTATAGCTATTAATGTCTGTGCCTGTGCTTGTTTTTCTATTTCGTTTAATTTGATATCCAAACCTGCCGTGTCAATTAAAATGATTTTTTTATTCGATTGTAATTTGCAATATCCATATTGTCTATCTCTAGTAATACCCGGGTAATTAGCTACCAATGCATCTCTAGTTTTTGTTAAGACGTTAAATAAAGTGGATTTTCCTACGTTAGTACGACCGATTAATACAATGATAGGTATCATGTTTAATACACACCTTTATTTTTTTGATAATTTTATTTTTTATAGATGAATTTAATATTTTTCATGTTTGCATTTATTTTTTCTATATTAAATTAATTTTGTTCTTTTAATTCATTAAGTTTCATATTAATAATTTCTTTAGATGCATTAGAATCTTCAATAAAAAGACTTTTTTTCCAAGATTTTATTGCTTCTTTTTTATTGTTTATATTAATAAATATATCACCTTTCATGTGTTCAATTATATTCTTCCAATTATGGTTTTGAATTGTCTCAAGAATATTCATTGCTTTATTGTTTTCATTTTTTTGTATTTGTATTTTTGCTATGTTTATTTTCAAAAGGTTCTTTAAATTTTCTTCTTTGGTATATTTTAAACTATTATTTAATTGCAGCAAGGCCTTATCTAGATTATTACATTCAACATATTTTTTTGCTAAAGATAAAGCTGTTAAAGTCCCATAAATACTAGTATTTTGAACGATAAAATTTTCTACTTCATATAAATTTTTAGATTTTTTTTTGTTTATTTTTTTTATAATTTTTTCATATTTTAATGATTCTAAATTTTCCTTATTAACTAAAGAAAAATACTTCCAATTAAATAAAATAAGACTAATGATAAGAAAAAATAAAATAAAGAAAATAATATTTTTTTTCGATATATTAAGCATTTTTATCTCTATTAAGTTCAGGTGATTTTTTAATTTAAAAATGTAGTTATTTTGCAATTCAATTTGTGATCAGAAATGTTTTTTTCACCATGAATGCAATAAGCGTCTTTAATATTACAAATATTCAGTTTAATTAACTCTAAAATAATAACATATAAAAAAGTTATCCGTATGAAAATCACTAATTGTACACAGTTAATTAATAGAATAAGTTCTTTTATAATCAATGCTTCAGACTAC